>CAYFGK010000023.1:0-60955 GCA_964342305.1 uncultured Saprospiraceae bacterium
ACCAAGTACGCCTGACAGCTTCTGACTTGCCATCAACTGGTGTGTTCTACTACACACTGGAAGCCGGTGAGTACACTGCTACTAAGAAGATGATTGTTGTAGAATAATCATTTCATAAAGCTGGGAGTGGTTCCATACGGGGCCACTCCCATTTTTTATGATGTTTACATGGTTCTTATTTTGACATTTTTGCTTACCTTGAGAACAGGTTAGCTTTTTTTTTATACTGACGTATCCCATAATCCCATGCCGATGAGAAAGACAGTCTTGCTCTGCCTCTTCCTTATCCCTATTCTGACACTACAATCAACTTGCCTTTCTGCGCAGGTGGTATTCTCTATGCCATCCGATACGATTCCTTCCAGTCAGACTTCTTACTCCGTTCCGATAACGGTTAATAACTTCAAAAAAATTGTTGGGGCTCAGTTTACCCTGCGGTGGGACAAAAAGGTCTTGCAGATAACCAGTATTGATCAGCTTGGTTTTGATGACCTTTCTCTCGAAAACCACTTCAACCTGCAGGTTGATAGCGGATGGGTTAATTTCCTGTACCTGGACCTGGGTTTGTCGGGTGTTGATCTGGAAGATGGTGGGGTTCTGTTTCGAGCCAACTTTGACGTCATTGGTAACCCGGGCGACAAGACCAGCCTGGCATTCGCCAATTCACCTACCGAACGAGAGGTCACCGATACCTCATCCATCTCTACTTCCGAGCCAGTCGATGCGGAGTACCGGGATGGGTTTCTGATGGTTGAGGGTACAACGAATACTACGTTTACCAACCAACCCGATCAATTGCGGATTGAGCGCTGCAGTCCTAATCCCTTTCGCGAACAGACGCAATTGACCTTCTCTACCCGCGAAGCGGGTAACTACCTGTTACAAATATTTAATACTGCCGGGCAGCAAGTTTTCCAGGAAGAGGCTTTTTACCCGGCCGGAACCAGTCAATATATCATATCCAAAACGCTATTAGCTGACCCCGGAACCTATATTATCAGGATTCAGGGTAAAGCTTATGTGGCCACCCAAAAAGTGCTGCTGGCGAAATAAACACCTGTTATTACTAGAAACCATCCCAAATTCCGATTCAAAATGATTAGAACGTGTACACAACTCATTCTTGGGCTGGTTGTACTTCCCATGACACTTATCCAATCGTTGACCGCATCCAACCCCCTGAATAATTCGTGGTCAGCGCCCTTTACAAACGCGAAGTCCAACCTCACTGAAAAGGCTGTCTTTGATGCCGATGACGATCAGATGATGGATCTTACCCTGGATATTTCCAGTGTGAGTATCGATCCCGGCGAAGATATTTGCCTGCCCGTTACCGTAACCAATTTTGACGAAATCGTAGGTCTGGAAGTCATTTTCCAATTCGACCCCGGCGTTGTAGAATTTGTCGACGTCCAGAATTTCGACCTGAAAGACCTCAGCGGAAGCTCCTTCGGGCGTCCGGGGGAGGGAACCAACCCGGAAGGACAACTCAAGTTATCCTGGTTAGACTTCTCCGCTGCCGGTGTTACAATTTCTGATGGAACCGCCATCTTTGAAATTTGTATCCGAGGAGTGGACGACGGAACCGATAACATTACGCTGGCTACCGGAGCAGAAGCCTATAAACCGGATGACTCTATTATCCTTCCTCTGCTAAACAGTAACACAATTACCGTTGGAACAGGAGTAAGCGATGGAGGAAACTCAGGAAGTGGTTCTACCGACCTGACCTATTCCATTACCAGTGCGAATATCATAAACGGTCAGCAAACCTGCCTGGAATTCAGCGTCGATAACTTCGAGAATATCATCGGTACGGAAGTTAACATCACCTACGATCCTTCCGTACTTGAATTCGTTTCGGTCGGCGGCCTGAACCTGAAAGACTTATCGGCAAGTTCCTTCGGAGAACCCGGCACCGGCTCTAATCCGGTTGGCGTCCTGAAATTGTCCTGGCTGGACTTCTCGGCAGTGGGGGTAACCCTTCCTGACGGAACTGTCATCTTTGAAGTTTGTTTCGAAGCGATCGTTGAAAATGGAACCTCCATAATCACCCTTGGCCCGAATCCCGAGGCCTACGATCCTGATGATAACATTATCGTACCCGCCATTAATCCGGGAACGGTTACCGTTGGTGATGGTTCCAATAACGGCGGTAGCGGTAGCAACGACCTGACCTACTCCATTACCAGTGCGACGATTCAACAGGGCCAGCAAACCTGCCTGGAATTCAGCGTCGATAATTTTGACGACATCATTGGTACGGAGATCAATATTACTTTCGATCCCAATGTGCTGGAGTTTGTCGATGTCCAGGCTCTGAATCTGAAAGATTTATCAGTAAGCTCCTTTGGGTTACCCGGTGTTGGTGCAAACCCTGAAGGGGTGGTTAAATTGTCGTGGCTCGACTTTGCAGCTACGGGCGTTTCCCTCCCTGACGGCACGGTCATTTTTGAATTGTGTTTTGAAGCGATTGCAAGCAGTGGATCTTCCCTGGTGACCCTTGGCCCGAATCCGGAGGCCTACGACCCTGATGATAACATTATTGCCCCCTCAATCAACCCCGGGACTGTTACTGTTTCCGGCGGAGGTACCGGGAATACTGGTGATCTGACGTACAATATCTCCAGTGCTTCGGTTGGTCAGGGAGACCAAACCTGCCTGGAGTTTAGTGTTGCTAACTTTGAAGACCTGGTCGGTACCGAGATCAATATCACCTATGATCCCAGCGCACTGGAATTCGTTTCGGTTGGTTCTTTCAACCTGAAAGACCTGTCGGAAAGTTCCTTTGGTGTACCTGGCACAGGCTCTAATCCCCTCGGAACACTTAAATTATCGTGGCTTGATTTCGCTGCCACCGGAGTAACACAATCCGATGGTACAGTCATCTTTGAGATGTGCTTTGAAGCATTGCGAAACACCGGTTCGACTATAGTCACGGTAGGCCCCGGTCCGGAAGCGTACGATGTAGACGAGAATATTATAACCCCAGTTATTAATCCTGGTACCGTCTCTTTCGGAGGAGGAACGGGTAATACCGATGATCTGACCCTGACTATCGGAAATGGTACTACCGATGAGGGGCAGGAGGTATGTATTGACTTTGAGGTGGATAACTTCGATGACATTGTGGGCATGGAGTTAATCATCAATTATGACCCCTCCGAATTGGAGTTTGTCGATGTTCAAAACTTTAACCTGCAGGACCTGTCCGGCGCATCTTTTGGTCGTCCGGGTGAAGGTACCAACCAGCCCGGTTCTCTGAAGCTTTCCTGGCTGGATCTGTCTGCGGCCGGGGTTACTTTACCCGACGGGACCGTAATTTTTGAGATTTGCTTCGAACCGCTCATTAGCAGCGGGACTACGACGGTCTCCTTCCAAACCGGGGCTGAGGCCTATGATACGGATGACAACGTCGTTCCTCTCCAGACGAATCCCGGAACCATCACCGTTGAGGATGATGGTATGACCACCTACCAAGATTTCGCTTTGATTGTAGATGACCTCTCCGCGATGGCGGGAGATACCGTTTGTCTGCCCATTTCTGTCGCTAATTTTAACGATATCGTGGGAATGGAATGGACTCTGGACTACGATCCCGCTATGCTCGAATTTGTCGACGTCCAGAATTTCAACCTTAAGGATCTGACTGAAAGTGCTTTTGGCTTCCCGGGAATGGGAGCAAACCAGGTCGGAGATTTGAAGCTTTCCTGGATCGACCTGTCTGCTGCCGGGGTAACCCTGCCCGACGAAACAGTCATTTTTGAAGTATGTTTCCGGGCGATCGGGTCAGGTACGACCACCATTGGCTTCGATGAAACAGTTACGCTGGAAATTACGGATGCCAGCGAAACGGTGATTGATTACGAATTGGATCCCGGAACGATCGATATTACCGGGGATGTTGTTCCTACCAGCTTTACCATTGACATTGGCCGGGTTATGACTCAGCCTTCCACACCGGTAGACGTTCCGGTCACTTTCTATAAATTCGACGGTGTGTTGGGAATGGAGTATGTCATTACCTATGACCCTAACGAACTACAGTTTGAAAGTGTAGGTAATCTTAACCTGAAAGATCTTTCGGAAAGCTCCTTTGGCCGACCGGGTGAAGGAACAAATCCCGTTGGTAAACTCAAGATATCGTGGCTTGATCTGGCCGCCACCGGGGTTACCATCCCCGATGGGACAACCGTCTTTACCGTTCGGTTTACGCCACTGATCAATGATGGCGTTGCGGAAGTAACCCTTGATATGACGCAGCCGATCGAGTTTATCGATTCTAATGAGGAGGTCATTGAATACTCCCTGCGTCCCGGTTCGGTTACCGTTCGCGATATTCAGCCACTTGCCTTTGACGGGCCGGCGCAAATCACCGACATCGATTGCCGCGGGGAAGCTTCGGGAGCAATCGACATCAGCGTAACCGGAGGCTCTGGTAACTATTCGTATCAGTGGAGTTATCAGGGAGCTACTTCCCAAGACCTGATGAATATTCCCGCCGGAACGTATTCGGTAACGGTTTCTGATGATGAGACCAACGAGGTGCTCATGGAGTCATTTACCGTCAATCAACCGGCAACCGGACTTGAGCTTACTGCCAACATCACCGATGCCACCTGCTTTGGTACAAATGATGGTGCCATTTCGGTGACGATCACCGGAGGGGCAACACCGTTGAATCTGGTTTGGGAAGGAAGCTTGCCTGATGGCACTCCCGATCAGACCGGACTTAACCCCGGCGACTATGACCTAACGGTAGTGGATAATAATGGATGCCAACTCGATACAACTTTTTCGGTGGGACAAACGGACGGTATCAATATCGACAACATTAATACGACACCAATCACCAATGGCGCTGGAGGCTCCATCGACCTGGCCATCAGTGGCGGAACGGGATCATATAACTACAGTTGGACCGGCCCCGGTGGATTTACCAGTTCTGACGCATCTCTGAATGACCTCGGATTGATTGGAGAGTACTGCGTAACGGTAACCGATGGGAATGCCTGTTCTGCTACGGCCTGTATCATTCTGACCGAGCGTCTGCGTATTGAAAGCACGGATATTACTCAAACTTGCTCCGGCGAGTCTAATGGTGCCATCACGGTGAATATTACCGGTGGTATGGCCCCCTACTCATTCGAATGGAGTAATGGGGAATCTCAGGCATCCATTTCTGATCTGGCCGCGGGCGACTATACCGTCACGGTGGAGGATGCCATCGGCAATAGTCTGAGTGGTACCTTCGAAGTTACCAGCCTGGATCCGATTTCACTGAGTCCTAATGTAATTCCGGTAACGGGAGATGAGAATAATACCAACGGTAGTATCGACCTGTCCATATCAGGTGGCTCTCCCGGGTATACGATACGCTGGAGCACGGGAGCCAGCTCCGAGGACCTGACCAACCTCGCCACGGGGCAGTATTGTGTAACCGTCACTGACCAAAACTCCTGTTCAACGGAACAGTGTTTCAATGTGAATTTTACCGAGGAGTTACTCAGCTTCGAGGCGGAGGCAACGGATATTATCTGTCCGGGGCAATCCACCGGAGAGATCCGGATCATGATCAGTGGAGGTGCCAGTCCCTACGTTGTCAGCTTTTCGGACGACGTTGACGTGAATGCCTCGAATGGTCTGGTTACCCGTACGGGATTACCAGCCGGCACCCTGAGTTTCGTGGTTACGGATGCTACCAACGCCACCCAACAGGGTATGATCACTATCAACCAGCCCGACAGTATTCAGGCATCATCAATTACTATTGTTCACGATACGGAAGAAGCTGGTTGTACGGGAAGCATTGAACTGACATTGACGGGTGGTACGCCCGGTTACCAGGTTCGCTGGAATAGTCCGAATACAGGACCGGAGATCATCGGGCTTTGTGCCGGATCATATGTACCCACCATCATTGATGATAATAACTGTCAGGTAACTCTTGATCCCATCGTCGTCACTTCTTTTGGCCTTTCGGCAAATGTGTTAAATACCAGCTGTCCGGATGCACAGGATGGCGGGCTTAACCTGACGGTGGGCGGAGGTAGTGAACCCTTCACCTACGAGTGGCGTAACGAAAACGACGATATTGTATCCACCGAACAGGATCTGATCAACTTCCCGGCGGGTGATTATACCGTCACTGTCGGAGAAGCTACCGGAAATACGGTGGAAAAAACCTTTACCATCGGAACCTCCTCCATGTTGTCGGCCGACATTACCGTTCTTTCCAATTATAATGGCTTTGATGTTAGCTGCCCGGGAGGAGCTGATGGCCGGGTTCGGGTCGATGCCGAAAACGGCAGTGGGGAAACCTACATCTACGAATGGATCCGCGGCGACGAAATGGTCGGTACCGAAGCGGTACTGGAAAATGCTCAAGCCGGTGAATATACCATTACGGTGATTGACGAGGCGGGATGCTCTACCACCGAATCGTTTACCCTAAATGCACCAATGGCATTGGGTATTGATGGCCTGGTGACCGATGTGTCCTGTCCCGGCGAAAATGACGGAGAAATAACCGTTTCGGTAGACGGAGGTACCGGACAGAACTTCCAGTACAACTGGAGCAACGGACAAAGTGGTTCGCGAATTCGCTTCCTGCGTCCTAATTCGTATACTGTTTCGGTAACGGATGGTAATAATTGTACGAGTACCGCCACCTTCTCTATCGAACAACCCGCGCCGATTCAGGTAGTCGTGGAGACTGATCCGGCTGATGACGGGTGTAATGGCTCCGCTACCGCGATCGTTTCCGGTGGTCAGGCTCCTTACTTCTACGAGTGGAATGCCAATGCCTCGGAACAAGACTCCATCCTGCGGAACCTTTGCCCCGGTGATTACGTAGTGCGGGTTACCGATTCCCGTGGATGTACCGCCGAACAGGAGGTCATCCGTGCGACGGTACAGGATCGGCGATTCCCCTGTATGGAAGCTCGCGATATCATGACGCCCGACGGAGATGGCCTGAACGAGCGCTTCCTGATCAATTGTATCGAAGAATTCGACCAAAACAACCTGCGGATCTTTAACCGCTATGGTCAGATGGTCTTTGAAACAGATAACTACGATAACACCTGGAACGGGACTACCAACGATGGCGAGACGCTGCCGGATGGCCCCTACTACTACATCCTGGAATACACTGATTTTGATGGAAACACCCAGCAAATAAAAGGTTCCATCACCCTGTTACGCGAAGAATAAATGTGCAGAGCGGGTCCGTCCGACGGGCCCGCTCAACTCCAGATTAATTCCATGAACCCTTAACCGATTTTAAATTATGAAAAGATATATACTACAATTCCTGCCCATTACACTCCTGTGTTGCCTGGGATCGCTTCAGGCGCAGGACGAAGCCGTCTTTTCCCACTACAATCTAAATCCTGTTCTCATCAACCCGGCCGCTGCCGGCTTCGATGATGTTCACCAGATTCTTTTTAATGCCCGTGCACAGTGGACCAGTTTTCCGGATGCCCCTAAAACGGTAGGCGTTCAGTACAACGGTCCCATCGGAAATGTCTTTGGATTTGGTATCGGGGTGGTCACCGAGAGTGCCGCCCGCATGACGCGATTCCGCGCCCGCATGAACTCGGGGTTCCGGTTCAGTGTAGGAGATAATGCCAAACTGGCCGCCGGCTTTTCGTTTGAATTTCACCAGATGAGTATTGGTAATAACATCTTCGGGCAGGATCTCTATGAGATTGGCGACGACATTGTCGAAGCCGCCGTCGACGGCCGTAACGAATTCGATGCTTCACTGGGTGTTTTTGGCCGTTTTGGTCAGGAACAAAATACCTTTGCGGGATTCACTTTTATCAATATGGTTCGCTCGCGACTCGATGATATCGTAGTCTCTGAGCAGAGTGGAAATACCATTTTCAGCCACTACGTTTTTCTGGCCGGCCACAACTTTAAATTCGATGACGCCGGCTTTAGCCTGGAACCCTCCGTTATGTTCCGGCAGGTGCTGGATGCTCCATTTCAGGCTGATTTCAACGTTAAGGCTGGTTTTCTGGAAGACCGTGTGGTCGCCGGATTATCCTACCGGACACTGGGTGTGATCGGTGTCCTTTTGGGCGGTGAACTGCGCTTTGGTAACCAAAGCGGACCCGTAGATGACCGATCCGCCGTAAATTTATTCTATACGTTCGATCTGTCCACTCAGGAGTTTCAACAGTTCACCAGTGGTTCTCACGAAATAACTTTAGCTTTTGGCTTCAATCGAAGAAACCAAAGGCGATAATTACCGTACAATACGGGTGCAGGTTGTTTGGAAAGATCTGCACCCGTAAATACCCGGTACAGGGTATAAAAAATGCAGTGTAAAAAAGTATATTTGTATCGTCAGTATATGATAGCTGCAATCCTCGATGTCTCCCCTCACATATTTCGAACAATAGTTGTCTACAATTCCAGGTAGTCCTGGAATATGCATGACCGATTCCAAGCCTTATTGTTTCTGTTTTTGCGAAAGCATAAACAATAAGATCTGTACTAAAATCGGTTTTTGGGATGGCCTCTCTCTGCAAGTTCAGAGGGGGGCTTTTTTCGTTCGGGTTTCTCCTCTTTTTGGCACGGTTTTTTCTCTTCTCCTCGTGGTAATCCTGTTAAAAATGAACGCTACATCAGCGCTGGAACATTTTGGCACGGTTTTTTCTACATATTAAGAAAATGGCAAAGGTAATCTAATTACCGAGCCGCAAAGCAAGCTTCGTTCATCGATTTCTTGCTTTCGCAAAAACCAAACGTCACACGATCGGCAATTACGGCATCCAACCGGATGCCCTGGTCCCGCGGAAAAGAGCACCGTCAGGGAGATAGTCAATCCATGCCAGGAGGTGACGAATGGGCATTTAACCATTTTCAAAAACCCGAGAAAATGTATACAAACATTGAGAAAACACAGAACCGGAGTCGCCAAATGCGATTCTACGCACCCATGGCGGGTGTCAAGCCTTTAACCAGGCGATTGCTCCTGCTGGCGGCTTTGTGGATGCTGGGAAGCACCTACAGTCAGCTGGCAGCACAGTGTGCCCTGGCTTGCAATGATCCCGATCCCGATCATCCCCTCCAGATCGCGTTGGATCAAAACTGTTCGGCCACCATTGTGCCAGACGTTATTTTAGAAGCCCCGGAAGGTTGTCCGGGCGACAAACAGATTGTCGTACGTACGCGAAGCGGAAGCCTGATCGTTCAGGGTTCCAATGAGTTGACGTACGATTTTTCCAACTACATCGACCAGATCGTGAGCATTACCGTCATCGATGATGCTACCGGTACCTTTTGTACCAGCTATGCGGAGATCGTGGATAACCTGCCGCCGCAATTCGATTGCGTGCAGGAAGATATTGTGATCAGTTGCACGGCTGATACCAGTGTCAATGTATTGGGTATTCCCGATGTCAGTGATAACTGTACGGGCGAAGTGAATTTGACCTATACCGATCAGATTGATCAGGCCGATTGTAACTCTACCGGATCCTTGGTTATCACGCGTCGCTGGACTGCCAGGGATGCGAGCGGGAACACCTCCTTCTGTACACAATCCATCGTACTGCGCCGCCCCAACCTGAACAACATTGTGTTCCCGGCGGATATGGTGCTGTCGTGTGATCAGACCGACGCATCGCCGGAAATAGCTGGTTTCCCGCTGGTGGATGATTTGCCGATCGATAATAATGCCTACTGTGATCTGACCCTGGCCGTATGGGATGATACCACCCGCACCTGCAATGGTAACGGGCTGACCATCGTTCGTACCTGGCGGGTTATTGAGAACTGCAGTGGCGATATCCGTCAGGATGAACAGGTCATCCAGATCAAAGATGGTACGCCACCTGTTATTACCTGCCCCGGTGATATTTCCGTCAACACTGTTTCCGGCGAAAGCTACGGCACGGTTAACCTGCCTTATCCGGAGATTCGCGATAATTGCGATAGTGATCCGACCTTCATCGTCAGCACCTCCTACGGCGGTATTGGCATGGGACCGCATTACTTTGTACCCGCCGGAGAGCATTTCGTACAGTATACGGCTATTGATGCCTGCGGAAATACCACGTCGTGTACGGTGCGCTTATTGGTGGAAGACTCCGAAGCCCCTACCGTTGTATGCGATGATCAGACAACCGTCTCGTTACCCGATGGCGGTGTGGCTATCGTTGCTGCCCGCGCCTTTGATAACGGAAGTAGCGATAACGTAAAAGATACCCTCTACTTCAAGACCCGCCGTATGGATGTCGGAGGCTGTAACGAACTGAATGGCGATGATAATATCAATATTCCCGGTACGCAGGAATACTTCGACGATCACGTATTCTTCTGTTGTGAAGATATAGGATCCGAGCCTACCCGCGTTATTCTGCGGGTGTACGAAGTGGATCCGGGACCCGGGCCGGTAGATCCGAGCCGGGAAGCACAGGGAGGAGACTTGTTCGGTCACTACAATGAGTGTATGCTCTTAGTACGGGTGGAAGATAAATTATCACCCACGGTGGTTTGTCCGCTGGATCAGACCGTCGACTGTTCAGAGGACTTTACCGACCTGTCCCGTTTTGGCGATCCCCAGGTGTTTGATAACTGTAGCTTTGAGATCAGTAGCACGGAAAATATCAACCTCGATAACTGTGGTACCGGCGAACTGATCCGTACTTTTATAGCTACCGACGTGTTTGGAAATACTGGTAGTTGTACCCAGCGGATTGTGGTCGAGAACCAAAACCCACTGACGGAAGAAATGATTACCTGGCCCGAAGATGTGGAAATAGAGATTTGTGGTGCTTCCACCGAGCCCGAGGATTTGCCGGAAGGCTTTGATAAACCATTGGTGGAGTACGAATCATGCTCTATGGTAGCTCTGAGCTTTGAGGACACGCGCTTCGATGTGTCTTACCCCTCTTGCTACAAGATCTTGCGGCGTTGGACCATCATCGATTGGTGCCTGTACAATCCCGACGAGTCCTCCACCTTTGGTCGATTCTCGTACACTCAGGTGATCAAGGTGACCGATAACGAAGCTCCGGCCCTCAGTACGCCCGAGGATGTAGCGGTCGGTGTGGCTACGGCCTGCCAGACTGCTTCCATCACCATTCCTCCGGTCGTTGCGGAAGACTGTAGCCCCAACATAATAATTACGAATGATTCACCATACGCCCGCTCCAATGGTGCGGATGCCAGTGGCGACTATCCTCTGGGCGAAACCGTGATCACCTTTACGGCCCGGGATCGCTGCGGGAATACCAGTGAAACAAAGATGACCGTGACGGTAACCGATAACAAAGCGCCGTCCCCGATCTGTATTGTGGGGGTCTCGGTCAACCTGGCTGTAATGGATAGTGGAGAGCTAATGGCCATGTTAGATGCTGATATTTTTAACGGAAGTTCCCGGGATAACTGTACCGACGAAGATAATCTCGCAATCACTATCCGCCGGGCCATTGAGAACCCGACCTCACCGCCGGAGGCAACTAATATTGCTTTTACCTGTGCCGACCTGGGTAACCAGCTCATCGAAATGTGGGCAACTGATGAAGCCGGGAACAGCGACTACTGCCTGACCTACGTATCGGTACAGGATAATAATGAGCTTTGCCCGGCGGGTGAAGGCGAACCGGCAGTTGGAAACATCGCCGGTGGGATCGCCACGAAAGAAGGGAAACGCGTGGAGGATGTAATGGTGGAAGTGGAGAGTGACAACCCTTTTGCCACCATTACCGGATCGGATGGATTCTTCGAACTCACCGGAGTACCCCTCGGTACGGATTACACCATCAAACCGGTGAAGGACGATGGGATCCTCAATGGGGTTTCTACCTATGATATGATCCTGATCTCCAAGCATATCCTTGGGGTACAGCAGTTCGAAACACCCTATCAGTACATTGCTGCGGACGTCGACCGGTCTGGAAATATTTCAACACTGGACCTGATTCGACTGCGTAAGCTGATCCTGAACAAGGATACGGAGTTTCCCAACGGAAATGATTCCTGGCGATTTGTGGATGCGAATTACACGTTCCCGGACGGCGTAAATCCTCTGGATGCCGACTTCCCTGAACAGCGTAGCATCAGTAATTTCTCGACGACCCGTGAAAGCGCCGATTTCATTGGAATCAAAGTGGGGGATGTCAACGGTTCGGTACGCCCCAACAGTATTCTGGAAGGAGAGGCACGGACCACCGACGGCGATATGATCGTACGTATTAAGGACCGGTCGTTCGAATCGGGGGAAACCTTTACGGTCGACCTGAGTTCCCGCGACCTCTTCAACCTGACGGGGTATCAGTTTACCCTGGGTTACGATTCTCGACTCCTGGAATTGGTGGATATTACCCCGGGTGATCTTCCACGAATGAGCGATGAGAACTTTGGTGTGGTTGATGTACAAAAAGGCTTGATCACGACCAGCTGGAACGAATTAAATGATGTACTGACTCTGGAGGAAGGACGCCTGTTTACCCTGACCTTCCGCGCCATCCGCTCTTCCGACTTGTTTACGGCGCTGCGTTTGCACACGGCACCAACACCGGCCGAAGCCTACGTCTACGGTGGTGCACTGTACAACGTACAACTACAGATGGAAAATGAAGAAGGCCAGCCGCGTCTTGCAGGAGCGTATCAATTGTTCCAGAACCACCCGAATCCCTTCGATCATACCACCATGATCGGAATTAGCCTGCCCAGGGCGGGAGAGGTGAATCTGAAAGTATTTGATGCGGCCGGCCGGCTGGTACACCGCGACCGTAAATACTTCGCGCAAGGCTATAGCGAATTTAGCCTGAGCCGGAGGGACCTCAATGGAAATGGTCTCTACTATTACGTGGTCCAGGCCGATGAATTTACCGCGACGAATAAGATGATGCTTTCATCTACAAAATAATTTGCTCTTACGATCAACATCTTTTCTTGGGTTACTACTACGGCAGGGTGCAGAAGCACCCTGCTTTTTTTTGCGAAAGCTGAAACCTCCGGGCCAAAAAATCGTTTGAAGCGGAAGAACCTTCTCTCACAACACAATTCACGAGCCAGTACATAAAGCGGAGAGGTTACCTGACTGCCAGTATTTTTTGTCAGCATCGTAAAATTCACCGCAGGATTTCATATCTTGTACCCGCATATTCGTGAGCAGGAAATATAGTATCGGATAGGATGCGGTTTTCTGCTGTGTATTCCTTCAAAATGAAACAGCTGTCCTTAGCTGTATCCTACCGTTAATCTACCCATAGCCAGTACCCCCGACCTCTGTCTGCTAGGCATATTCTGTCGGTTGGACTCTTTTATTGTCATTGTGGAACACTACAACCAGTAATTCAGCAGCGTCTTAACTGTACGCGTGATGCGACATCATGCGTAGTGTACCCGGTGTAATTGCCGATGAATAAAATGTATCCCGGTATTACATAATTGAAAATGACAAGACATGTTGCAGAGTCTACGCTGTTACTTTTCCATGATCAAACGCTCGGGCTCACTCCTGTTGTTAGGGGGCCTGATGCTCTGTGTACAGCAAAGGGCTTTCGCCCAAAACTGTACCCTGGCCTGTAACAACCAGGTGAACGTATCCATTGGGGCTGCTTGTGAGACCGAGATTACCTATGACATCATTCTGGAGGGGGAGGAGAATCCATCCATTTGTTCGCCGAACGCTCCCTCTGATTTCCAGGTGGAAGTCATGTATACACCCGACGGTCCCAATATTCCCGAGAGTCCGATCGTGAACGAAAACTACGTAGGGGAAACCCTCTACGTCAAGATCACCCACCTGCCAACGGGGAATTTTTGCGTTGGTTCCGTTTTGGTGATCAATCAGTTATTGCCGTCAGAGGTGAGTTGCCCGCCCGATCGCCAAGTGGAAGTAGGCATTTCCACCGATCCGCTGGTAACCGGTTTTCCCACCGAAACGGATTGTTCCGACCTGGAAATAACTTACGAAGATACCTTCGAGGATATGTCCATGATGTGTAACGAGGCAGCAGCCACGCTGACACGTACCTGGACACTTTCTAATCCGAGAGGCTCCTCCCTGGAATGCGAGCAGATCATTGAGATCCTGCGTCCCGACGTGGAAAATGTGACCTTCCCGCCCAACCTCAACGGAGTGGATGGTGCTTTTTTGGAATGCCAGGACGTCGATACCGACCCCGACGCAACCGGGTATCCGAATGTAAACGGTACCCCGATTTCCCCCGGTAACGGCCTCTTTGGGGTCACTACGACCTACCGGGATGAAATTGTCCCTAATTGCGGTGGTACCTATACGATCGTCCGTACCTGGACGGTGGTCGACCCCTGTTCGGGAAGTGTGGCTCGTTTCGACCAAATCATTTTAGTAAAGGATACCATAGCGCCGGTACTGACCTGCCCGACGGATACCATTCGCGTTTCTACCAACTCACAAACCGATTGTACAGCTGATGTATTGATTCCGGCGGTCGTCGTTACCGATGATTGTTCCGAGGCCGGCAATATCCGCATTCTGTCTCCGGTTGGTGATTTCAACGGCAACGGTGGTATCCTTACGGATGTGCCCATCGGTACCCACGAGATCACCTACGAAGCCGAAGATGAATGTGGCAACGTAGGTTCCTGTAGCTTCATCCTGGTCATCGAAGACCGTACGGCACCTACCATCGTGGGGGACGACCGGGTCACCGTGGCCATTAACGACGATGGGGTCGGTATTATACGACCCGATGCACTCGTGATCGATGCCTACGATAACTGCTGCCCGGTCGACCTGGAAATGCGTCGCATGGACGAAACCGACGATGACTTCCGGTCGGTGCTACAGGTAGAATGTACGGATGTGGGCCAGGAGATCATGGTTGTGGTCCGGGGAACGGATTGCTTCGGGAACTCCAATTTCAGCATGGTACCCGTAGAGGTGATCTATAAATTACCGCCCACGGTTATTTGCCCGCCCGATATCGCATTGCAGTGTGAAAGTGATTATACTGATCTCGAAGTGACCGGTCAGCCGGTAATCGATGGTATTTGTGACGAATACAACGTGACCTTCGAAGATCTGGTGCAAATTGATGACTGTGGTCAGGGGGTGGTCCTTCGTACCTGGTCGGTAGCCGGCAGTGCTGCCGACCCCGTGACCTGCACACAACGAATCGAGTTGATCGATACCGTCGCCCTGCAAATTACCTATCCGCCCGAGTTTACCACTGATCAGTGTATGAATCCGGGTGATCTGCATCCCGATAATTTGCCGGAACCCTTTGGTCGTCCCCAGATCGAAGGTGATGGCTGTAAAATGCTGGCCGTCGGTCATTTCGATCGCGTGCTCAGTGTGAACGACGAGGTTTGTGCCAAAATTCTGCGTACCTGGACCATCATCGACTGGTGCCAGTTCAACCCGAATGACCCGGATAGTGTCGGCTACTACGAAGGCACTCAACTGATTAAGATCGAAGATATTACACCGCCAGAGTTCGTTTGTCCCGATAATATTGTCTTTGAGTTGAGTGATGAAGGTGCCGATACCCTCGTTCTTCCCGAACCAACTTTTGACGAATGCCTGAAAGAGGAGACCCAGTTTATTGTATCCGGCGATCTCGGCCCGGGTCTTGTACATCCCAACGTCGAAGTGGGTGTGTACACCGTCAATTATACTATGATCGATATTTGCGGAAATACCCGGAATTGCACCTTCCAGGTAAGGGTTGAGGAACCTACGACCGGCGGAAATACCGGCGATTCACCCATGGCCAATTGCATTGCCGGACTTACCATTTCGATACAGAGTGATGGCCTGGCCGAAATCTGGGCCAATGACTTTGACGACGGCAGCAAGGATGATACCACGCCTTCCGAAGATCTGCTGTTCCGCATGGGCCCCGAGCCGGGCAACGGTCCGCTCAGTCCGCCCGAGGATGAGGAGTTATTCTACAGTTGTGCGGACACGGGAATTCATGTGATTGCCATGTGGGTCGGTGATGGTGATGGCAACTGGGACTATTGCCTTACCCTGCTCGAGATTATCGATGAAGACAATTTCTGCGATGGTGCCGGTAATGGCTTTACGGTGGCCGGACAGGTTAACAGCCCTACCGGCGACATGGTCGACGATATACAGGTAAGCCTGGAAAACAGTAACTACCCAGCCCAGCGCACCAGGGAAAAAGGTGAGTTCAAGTTTTCCAATGTGCCTCCCGATCAGACCTATGCACTTCGCCTGGGAGGTAAGGGCGACCCGCTCAACGGCGTCAATACCCGCGACCTGATCGCCATTCAGAAACACGTGTTGGGAATTGCCGAGCTGGAATCCCCTTACCAGCGTATCGCTGCCGATACTGATGGTTCGGGCGAATTGTCGACCGTCGATCTGATAGCCATTCAGCGCCTGATCCTGGGTATTGATACCGACTTCCGGTCAGTGGATTCCTGGCGCTTTGTGCCCATGTACCACCATATGCCGGAGGTAACGGGTAACCAGGTACCCTTTGTGCCGGAACGACTGGACCTTCCCGGACTGGACCACGATATGTTCGATGCAGATTTTGTAGCAGTGAAAACGGGTGACGTCACTTTCGACGCTGTTTTTGCCACCCAATCAGCCAGTCCGCGCTCTTTGCTGACCAGTCACCAACTGCAGATAGGCGCCCCCATTACGGTTAACGGCAAGGCTGGCCAGGTGCAGCGCGTGCCCGTACTGGCCGGTGAAGATCTGGACTTGTCGGGCCTGCAGTGGAGTACACGCCTGATCCTGCCCAACCTCGCTGAGGTTACCGTCGCGGATGGTCTTCTCGACCAGGTTCGGAGTTTCCAGGATGATGATATACTGAACCTGGTTTGGGCTTCCGCCAAAAGTCGACGCATCCCGGCCGGTGAAGCGCTCTTTTACCTGGAATTGCCCGCCAATAGCCCGGTGCCGGGCGACCGGGCATGGATGACCCTGTACGAACAGCGAATTCCGGCCATGACCGTTGACGGCAACGGAAATTCACACCCCCTTGCCTTACAGGTTGGCGTGGATACTCCCGCCGACCTCCCGACGGTCCAGGTGGTCCCTAACCCGTTCCGGGATCATACGATGCTGGATTTTCAACTTCACCGCCGGGAACCCATCGTCCTGCGCGTATGGAACTTGAGCGGGCAGCTGGTATACGAGCGGCGGGCAACCCTCGAAGCCGGTAATCACCAATGGCTCATCAGCCGGGCTGACCTGGATCAAACCGGATCTTATTACTACCAGATCCAAACCAGTCATCATTTGCTGAGTGGGCAACTTGTCCGACAATAATGACCTTGTCACTTGCTTAAAAAGGCGCTACCTTACCAAAAAAGGTAGCGCCTTTTTTATCCCTTTTTGCAGATCAGGGCTTACGCAAAAAAAATAATAATGGCGAAGCACTTAGATCTGGGGCAGCGGGGCGAGGACCTCGCTCAGGCTTTCCTCAAAGAAAAAAGCTACGAAATTCTCGATACCAATTGGCGGTACAGCCGCGCAGAGATCGACATTGTCGCCCGCCACGAAGAGCAGCTGATTATTGTGGAAGTGAAGACCAGGGCCACCTATCGGCACGGTTACCCCGAAGACGACGTAGACCATCGCAAACAACAATTGCTGTACGATGCTGCAACGGCCTATATGGACCAGATCAATCACGGCGGAGAAGTACGCTTCGATATTCTGAGTGTCGTCATTCGTCCGGATGGCACCCACGATATCCGGCACTTGCAGGATGCTTTCTTCCCGGGCCTGTTCTGATGCGGTTAATCAGCTATTGGGTAAATCATCCGCAGCCCAGATGGCATCCGTATAATCGGCTTCCGTCAGTGCTTGTTCACTTACCCCCAGGAGCAACTCGTTCAGGTGTAAGGCAGCCCGGTCAATACCTTTTTCGGTAAGATTCTCCATTTCACACCGGCGGGCGTAGGCATGGATCGTCTGGTGAAAAACATCGGGTCGTGATAAAAAGCCCCTGACAGTCCGTTCCTGCCGGAAGAAGATAGCCATTAGCCATTCCAGCGCATAGTGGAGCGCCCACACCTCCTCCTGGTTCCGCACCCGGATGTTCCTGGTCCATCCATTGCCAGCCAGCATCAATTCAAAGAGCAGATCCAGCAAGTCTTCCATCAGCTGGAAGGGCAGGTGCCGGCTTGTGTCCGGATCATCGATTGCCGTAGTCAGCGTTTGCAACATGCTCGTAATTCGATCCGCGCGCAGTAATTCCTGGTCAGCCAGGGTGCGGTCCAGGATGATCGCAAACAAATCCTCCAATTCCATGGGTTCCAGACGCTGTATCCACTGGTTGGGCTTATCGTCTTGCCAGGCGTTCATGATCTGGCGGGTGGTTCGATCGAGCGAAGTAAAGATCTCTTCCGCAGGATCGGGGCTTAATTGTTCCCGGTTGTCCAGGATGATATCGAGATAGATTCCCAACAGATTCGGTCCGCTTTCGGGACGGCTGTTCAGGAGTGGGGCCAGGCTACCCTCGAGTGTATCAATCAATTGGCGGAGTGGATGGTCGGTCCTGTCAGCGGCGGGAAAGGCCCTGACCAGGCGTTCGATCCATTCCAGGATATCGGACAGCTCGACGAGTTGACCCCGGCTTCGCATAGGAAAAAAATCGGAAAGCAAAACGTGAACGAACAACAGCAGTTGTTGGTCGGGGTAACGTGCTGCCAGGTCCTTAAAAAGGAACCCCAGCAACGATTCCAGCCGCTCCTGCGGCAGATAGTGGTCACCAATAAGGCGGTCAATCAGGAAGGTCAGGAAGTTGCGAATCCAGGCTTCCGGTTTTTGGAACAGGGAGGGGACCGTCAATAGGGCCTGGGTCAGTTCTTGAAATAAGAGCACTAATTCTTTGCCCTGCCAGTCTCCGGCGCGGGGTGTCGATTGCACATGGTCGAGGATCGTTTGTACCAAGGTGCCCCAAAGAAGACGGTCCCCAATCCGCACCTCTAATAATTCGGGTTTGGCGATTACCGCAGTGACCCAGTGGTTGATCAGGGTGAGGAGGTCCTCATCGGTCCAGCGAAAAGTCCAGTGTCCCTCGGGTGCGTTCCGGGCGATTGCCTGCAAGGTCTCCCGGATCGACTGAACCAGCAATTGTTGGCGATCCCGGTGGGCATCCTCCCAGAAAGCCGGAAGGTTCCCGGATGTTGCCCGCAGTACGTCAGTGAGGATAAAAGGCAGGAATCCGGGGCGTTGGATTCCGCTTTGCTCCAGGGCACTATATACCTCCCGTGCCAACCCCTGCACAGTCTCTTTATCGCTGAGTAGTTTCGGGTAGCGGGCCAGGACGGAGAAGATAGTGCTGATTAGTCGATCCACTGCGGGTACGGTAAACAAACTGGAAAAGTCGATATCGTCTTCCGATTGCAGTAGAATGGACAATACCAGACTGCTCGTTTCCTGTAGTAATACGGTTTCCTCCTCGGCGGTGCTGAAGAGGACACTGCTCTGAGGTAATCCCGTCACTGCCACTTGCCGGATGAGGCTTCGCAACAGGATTGGGCCCCAATGCAGTGCCTCTTCCGACGGCCTGTTTTTTAGTTCAGAATGATGCAGCAGGTCCTCGGTGATCCGTTTCCCGGTTTCCTGAATGAAAGCCTGCAGGGCGGGATCATCGGTCAGGGCCGGCCCCAGGTCAATGAGTGCTTCGGCGGCGCTGGTAAATAGTGTCGGGACAAGTTGGCGGGCAACGGTCGGTTGCAGAGGATGCTGGGAAATTAACACCCGTTCGAGTCCTGCGAGGAGCGCTCCCAGGGCTCTTCCTTCGGATGTTTGCGGAGTTGCCAGCCCGGGATGCCCCATCAGGAAGTCGATTCCCGCTTCCACCAGGGTGCCGGCGGCCACCTGCAGGGCGGTGGGTTGGGCGGCTTTTCCCATTTCCCAGTGCCGGATCCGCAACAGATTGATCACTTCCTGTGGGTTGATTGAGGTCTCCAGCAGGTTGCCGGTATTTTCACCGTACCGCTGCAGCGAAAAACAGTTGACGTACATATCGAGGTACTCACTGCGTTCCACCGGTGTAAGCTGAATACGTTGTTGCTTCTGGTGCAAAAAGGCCAGGTAGGGAAGGGCGTCCAGGTATTCCCTGCCACTGGCTGAGAAAAAACGGTCGGCCGACAACAGGGTAGGGGAGTGATCAAAGGTAGGAAGCGGTAATAAGATCTTTCGTTCCCGTAGGCTGTGCACGTAAGCCCGTTGCAATCCCGGGGTTAAGCGGCGGGCCGTTTGGATAGCCCGGAGGATGGTTTCAGCTGTCGCTGGTATTGGCATAACGCTTTCGTTTGACCGGTGTTATTTGTGGTTGTACCGGAAGTCATTTCATTCCCAATATCGCAAAGACGGCGGATATCGCCCAACTGCTTCCGGGCTAAGCATACCAACGGACTGGTGTGGTGCTTCCCTATACCTTTTCGAAGGTGCTGCGGGCCAGGCCAAAGAGCATGACATCGACGAGGTCTCCCGCTGGACGACGGTGGTCAGCTCGCAGGTCGCCCTCCCGCTGAAATCCCACCTTCCGCACCAGGCGTTGACTGGCGTAATTATCCATAGCGGGACGTGCCGTTATTTTCTCCAGTCCCAACTGGTTGAATGCGAAGAGTACCATTTTCTGGAGGGCTTCGGTCATGAGGCCCTGGTTTTCATAATCCCGGTCGATAAAAAAGCGGACTTCTCCTTTGGGAATGCGCCAATCGATGTCGGTGAGCTGGATAAAGCCGATGATATTAGCCTGCTCCTTCTCCCAGATGGCAAAATGAAAACCCCGGAGTTCCAGCCACTCGGCCAATAATTTACGAACGTACCATTCAGCTTGCAGGGTAGAGTGAATAGCGTCGTGCAGCGCCGGGAAATGATCGGCCAGTCGACTGTGGTTTGCCTGTACCAATTGGTGAAAGGCATCACCATCGTGTTCACGGAATCGCCTTACGACGGTTCGGTCAGTGAGTAAAGCGGTATCGGCATTAAGGCGTTGTTCGGTAAGTACGGATGAATCCATTCAATTGTGTATTTCGTAATAAAACAACCAGGGCCGATCGTAAAATGCTCGTTTCTCTGGAAAGTTTTGGTACCGGGCGACCAGAAATTTTGAAAGCCTGTTTTTTTTGCCGGAAGGCGGATAAAAAACCTGTAGTTTTGCCAACGCCTGGAGGTTAGAAAACGGTTCGTTCACCTGCACCCCCTAGTAAGCAACTTTTATGGTATCCGCTCAACCCGAAAGCCGCAGCATTTATCGACAGCAAGTGGTGGCCATTGCCATTTGCTGGACCATTATCGGTATGGTAGATGCTGTTCATACCCACGTGATCAGTAACGGACTTTTGTTGCAACGTACCGAAGACTACCATTTTGGGCAATTGTTCTGGTCCGGTACCATTTCCGCTATCCTTTCCGGGGGTATTTCCGGGTCGGTGCTGGTCTTTTACCTGCGGCGTTGGTCCCGCCAGCGCCCCTTCGGCTTGTCCATTGCCGTCAATACCACGGTTATTACCCTGCTCAATATTTCCCTGACGGTAGTCACCTACCAGATACTTACCGGCGTTTGGGGGGAAGAACCCGTGTTGGGAAATGTGAGCCTGCTCCAATCCCTGGCTTTACTGGGGAGTCCGTATTTCCTGAAAGGTGTCGTTTTGTGGGTGATTGTCGTATTACTCACGATTATTGCCCTGAATGTCAACGAAAAATACGGACACGGGGTGCTTTTAAAGTTGCTCACCGGCCATTACCATAAACCCAGGGAGGAAGAGCGCATTTTTATGTTCGTCGACATCAAATCGTCGACCGGTATTGCGGAAAAACTGGGCCACGTGCACTTTTTCCGTCTGCTCAATGATTTCTTTGCCGATATAACGGAGCCGGTCATCCGCACCCGGGGAGAAATATACCAGTATGTTGGCGATGAGGTGGTTATTTCCTGGAATATGCACAAGGGTACTATGCACCACAATGCCATCCGGTGCTTTTTCCTGATTCAGGAAGCCATTCAGAAGGCGGCCCACCGCTACCGCGATCGCTACGGTTTAGTACCGGAGTTTAAGGTAGGACTCCACGCCGGAATGGTCACCACCGGGGAGATTGGTGTGATCAAGAAAGATATTGTCTATAGCGGCGATGTAATGAATACGACCAGTCGTATCCAGGCAGTCTGTAATAAATTTCGCGTAAATATCCTGATGTCGAAGCACCTGTTGGATCAAATGCGGCTGCCCTCCGACTTATATCCACTCAAGCGCGTTGGAGTGATCGAACTAAAGGGCAAAAAGGAGAAGGTTGAGCTCTTTACCTTCGAGTACTCCATCCTTCCGCGACCGGAAACGGACCCGTTTGCATTTACCTGACAAAATGGGCCTTGCCCCCGACCGGCTTTTTGCATAACATACCTATCGGATCAACACCCTAGCAGTAATTTAATTACTATGTGGCGGAAGCACCCCATGGCCCGCTTGTTGATTCCCTACCTGATCGGTTTGCTCCTGACGGATGCAGGTGTATGGATTCCCGCTCCATTCGCCTGGCCGTGCCTCTTCGTTTTATCGTTCTGCCTGTTGGCTTTAAGTTGGCTCCGGGGACACCGATTTTACCAGCGGTTCTATGGTCCGGTGTTAATGGTGTGGCTCTGCCTGATGGGGGGCTTTCAGTACCAGCAGGCCGTGCGTTTGCCCGCGGATACCGGTGCGATATGCAACTCCGGCTATACCGTCGGCTTCGGGCTGGTTACCGGGCGGGATGAGCGTCAGGGGAAGGGGCCACGTTTAATGGTCGACGTTGCTGCTGTTGGACTGGATACCTCGCAGCTCTCTGCCTTTCGGCAAAAAGTGTTGGTGTATGCTGCCGATACCAGTAGTGTGCTTCCCGGAGACTATATTCTTTTTAGCGGGTGCTTTACCTACCTTCCACCCCCCGACAATCCTTCCGCCTTTAATTATGGCCGGTATATGCGATACCAGGGGGTCCAGCTTCGCCATTTTGCCCGGGACATTCGGGTTTTGCCCCGTCAGTCCCTGCGTTCCCGGACATTACAGCGTATCCACATACTCCGTAGGGGATGCCGCGAGCGGTTACTAGGCGGAATACCGGAGCACACCAACCGCTCCGTTTTGCTGGCATTGATCCTCGGGGATAAATCTGACCTGGACGGAGATCTGCGCTCAGCATTTGCTTCGGCCGGAGCCATGCATGTCCTTGCTGTTTCGGGCTTGCACGTAGGGATCGTAGGTTTATTTGCCGGGATGATCTTCGGTTGGTTGCCGATCGGCCGATATCGCAAAATGGTCAGAACCCTGGCCAGCCTGCTGTGCATTTGGTTATTCACTATTCTCACCGGGGCAGGAGCATCCGTGCAGCGCTCGGCGATGATGTTCACCGTGGTATTGCTCGGGCAATTATCCGGCGGGCGGTCCCGGATATGGAACAGCCTGGCCGTGGCGGCTTTTTTATTGCTCTGGTGGCAACCGCTGCTACTCTTTCAACTGGGATTTCAGTTATCCTTTTTGGCAGTTGCCGGAATCGTGTTTTTCCATCCGCTATTGGAAAAATGCTGGTACCCCGGTCACCCGTTACTCAACTATGTCTGGAGTTTATTTTGCGTGGGATGCGGAGCACAATTAACTACCATGCCCCTGACGGTCTTCTATTTCGGGCAGTTTCCGCTACTGTTTTGGTTATCCGGTTGGGTTGCTATTCCGCTGGCCACCCTCCTCCTGGGCAGCGGACTATTGAAGATAGTATTGGCCTCGATTCCTCTGGCGGATAAGGTGCTGGCAACCCTACTGCAATGGCTGACCACCCTGCTTAACGAAAGCATGATCCGGTTATCATCCTGGTCGTTCGCCACCCTGGATGGTTTGGTTCTCTCTCCCCTGGCTGCATGGATTCTGTATGCAGCCCTGTTCGTGATTATGGCTGCCTACCGCTGGCAACCACACTGGCGAAGGTGGTCGGGGTGGCCCCTGTTGCTGGCGTGTGTTCTGGTCATCAATGACCAATACCTCCGGGATCACCAACGGGCATGGTATGTATTGATTGCAGGTGATGCTCCCGTTTTCGAGATCGTACGGGGGGATGAGGCCCTGCGGTTTCGGGCCGGACCGGTCGATTCCCTGGCGATCCACTACGCCGACCGTGGAATACACCAACAATTCGGAATTCGCAGGATCCGGGAGCGACCCTGGCCGCGGGCAAGTACGTTTGTGATTCGGGGAAAAGAGTACTGCCTTGGGGTGGTTGGGGGAATGTATCCGGAACAGGAGGTTTGGCAATCCTGTTCAGCCTGGCTCATTCAAACAAATAATTCGTTGCCGGAATGGTTGAATACCAAGGAGATACAAGGAAAAACGATTGTACTGGGGCCTGATTCGAAAGGTCAGGAAGAGTGGCCGGCCCCCGGTCCTTCCGGTATTATCTGGCCACTTTCGGAAAAAGGAGGGCTGCGCCTCACCAAAACGAGAGACCATGAATGAATTTTTCCATTTTTCCCTTTTTGAGCGAAGAGGCATCGGCACGCTTTTGGTTTGCCTCGTGTTACTAACCTGGTTGCCGCGGTATTGGTCGTCTTCCGGCAACTACCCGGAAAAGGTGACCTGGGAAGAAATACCTGCCAAGCCGCCGGTACCGGTCAAAAGGAAAAGCCCCATTCCCTCACGTCAGAAGGGATCTGTTCAATTACGGAGGTTTGATCCTAATACTGTTACCTACGAAGCGCTGACAGAAATGGGGTTGCCCACCGGGTTGGCTAAGGGGCTGGTGAATTACCGGGGAGCGGGAGCACATTTCCGGTACCGCGAAGATCTGCTGAAACTCTACCAAATGGATTCCGTGTTATTTGCACGTATGGAGTCCTTTATCGATTTGCCTGGTCGCCCGGCTGTGGCGGAGAATCCTCCCTCCCAAACCTACCAACGGAATTACGAAAAGCGGTCAGTTACGGTGTTCATCAACCGGGCTACTCCCGCAGAATGGGCGGAACTACGCGGGATCGGGCCGGTTCTTTCCAGTCGTATTGTTGCTTTTCGGGATAAACTGGGTGGATTCTCAGCTACCGACCAAGTCTCCGAAACGTACGGATTACCGGATAGTACCTTTCGGCAAATCAGGGAGCATTTGCGCCTTGAGCAACTGCCGGCCAGGCTGCTGGTCAATCAATTCCCGGCAGAGCAATTAGCCGGACATCCCTATATTTCCTGGAAACAGGCCCGGGCAATTACCAGCTTCCGGACCAATCACGGCCCTTTCGCGTCGTTGGCCGATTTTCAGGTGTTGCACATTTTCACCAGAGAGGAACACCGGCGGCTGGAACCCTACCTGGATTTTACCACTCGGCCCGGGAAAGGATCCGATAGGTCAGGATCACCGGCTACCGTTCAGTGATGCGATCATTTTTGGCGAAAGCCTTGTTTACACAAAAAAAGAGATGATGCGTCACTACCTTATTTTATGCCTGGCCTGCTTTGTGCTTTTTAGCTGTGAGGAACAGCCGGGCACTGAATCCGCACGTGCAAAAACAGTTTCCATGATGAGTTCGGAAAACGGATTGTCGGATGTCTGGTACCAGGGCAAGGCCGAGGTGAATACCTACGACCTAGTTCAAAATCGCTACCAGGACCAGCATCCCGGAAAGGCAATTCTCATTTTCGTAACGGAGGATTTTCTGACCGATAAGCAAGTCAAGAACGACCGGTACCAAAATCCCAATAGTACCGGTGTACTGAAAACCAATTATCTGCGCCGGTTTACTACCGGGTTTTACGACTACTCCATTATGTCCTCCGTGTTCACACCCGTAGAAACCGGGGAGTATCCACATACGATGAAGGTAACCACCAGTGTTCAGGATTGGTGTGGTCAGGTGTTTATGCAACTCAATCTGGATGGTAATCGCTACAAAACTCAGTTAAGATCCTATTTCGAACAGGAGGGGGATGAAAATGACCGTGTTCCGGTGGCTTTGCTGGAAGATGAGCTTTTTAACCGAATCCGAATGAATCCCGAGGCCTTGCCAACCGGGCGTATTGAGGTATTGCCGGGAACTGCTCACGCACGGCTGAAGCACGAACCCTTTAGTGTACGGATGGCCACCGCATCCCTGGAACCCTATAGCGGAGATGAATTCACAGGGTCGGACCTGATGGCCTATACCCTGGCCTTTACCGATACGAAGCGGGAGTTAATGGTTGTTTTTGAACGACAAGCGCCTCACCGGATCGAGGGTTGGACCGATGCTTACCCCTCGGTTTTCGACGATCAGGTTCGTCGTACGGTTGCCCAACGAAAAGAAACGAAATGGATGCCCTACTGGGAGCAAAATTCGGCTTCTGATACTACGCTGAGAGCTGATTTTGGCCTGGATGGATTTTAAAGTTATCTGAAGATCGGCTTGATTTTTTTGTTTAAGGGTGTAACAATTTGAAAGCCAATTTAGTATGACCTTTTCGGGAGCTAGTGTAAAATTTACACAAAGCCAGGTTGTTGATTGGATAAAAAGCAATAATTGAATATTTTGCTGCCGCTATAAACAAAATATAGAGTAACCGATGGGTCATTTTGACAATTTTTTTAAATCAGCCTTCACTGTTGATAATGTAATATTTGGTTTCGATGAAGGTGACTTAAAAGTGTTATTGATTCGTCGGGGTGAGGAACCCTACCACGGGAAGTGGGCTTTACCCGGGTATTTTGTGTATCCGAATGAAGATCTCGACGATGCGGCCATCCGAGTATTGGAGGAGCTGACCGGAATTAATAATGTGTATCTGGAGCAGGTTCAGACTTTCGGGGCGGTGAATCGCCATGCCTTTGGCCGGGTAATTACCGTCGCTTATTTTAGCCTGATTAAAATCAGTAATTATACGATCCAGCCGGCATCGATTGCCCTCCAGGCCCAATGGCATTCGGTGGCCGATGTGGCGCCACTGGCCTTTGATCACGACGAAATTCTGCGAGCTTGTTTTATGCGACTCAAGTGGTTGGTACGTTCCCGGCCCGTTGGCTTCGAATTACTCCCGCCCAAGTTTACGCTTACCGAGTTACAACATTTGTACGAGGCCATCCTGGAGACGGAGTTGGACAAGCGGAATTTCCGGAAGAAAATCCTTTCCATGGATTTGCTCATCGATCTGAACGAAACCCAGGAGGGGGTTGCCCACCGTCCGGCCAAGCTCTATAAATTCGACCAGAAGCGGTACCATGAATTGTTGAAGGAGGGATTCTCCTTTGAGTTGAAAGAAAGCCGTAAAAAGGAGGTGAAAAACCGCATTGATTCCAATCAGACCTAGATGGTGCTGCTTTAAGAATTTTTAGCCTCATAAAAGCCTGACTTTTAGCTAACACTTAATGTCATCTAAAAAATGTTTTTTGATGACGTAAAGATGGCTTTGCCCGATGTGTCTGTATCTGCTGCTGGTGAAAGGATATTCTTGCGGTGGCTTTCTGGAATGCCTTAGTAGGTCCGCCCCATGCCGTCGCGGAAGGAAAGGAGTAATCCCTGGTCAGCGAAACGGGTTCGGTACTCATTGATCAACTCCCTGAGCTGAGTGGATTGCTCTTCATTCACGTCCAGAACCATGGTCTTCAACCCTTGATTTTCGGGTTGTCCTTTCAGAGCGAGGGTTCCATTGGCGATGGTAAAATACCCATAGTACCCATCGGTGGGCAGGCGATAATCACCGGTATTTCGGATTTTTTCATCCAACTCGCGGGCAATCTCCCTTAATTCGTCGGGAAAGCTGATGTATCCCCAGCATTGCCGGGGTTCGATGCGCAGCAATTCCGAACGCAGTGGTTTGATACCGTATTCCGTTACCATATCGATCAGGTAGGCATCTTCGCTTACGGTAAAATGGGCCCGGTTGACCACGGCATCACGCAGGTCAATTTTCACCGAAAAGTATTGGGGGGGCAGGGTGCCCAGATTGACCCTCGCAAGTGCCGGGGCAATACCTTCGACACAATCAGCGGGTTGGGTAATTTTTTTCAGGGAAATATCGAGATTGATACCACTTTCGGCCACTTCGTATTCGATAGTGCTGTTGCTGCAGGGTTGGTCTTCAATGGTTTCTATCAGGAAGGAAAAATAACGTCCCTGTGGGGTGATCTCTTCCCACATATCCAGCAAAAACTCATCCTCCACATCGGTGAGGATGATCGGATCTTTTAAGGATTGGAAGTCGCAGGCCGTACACAGGCACGACAAAAGACCTGCGATCAGCAGGGACCGGAGATGGGAAAAATAGTTTTTGGTATTCGTATTGGTCATATGGAATCAAATAGGGGGTTATCGACCTAGAAGTAGAACGATCCGTTTGTTAAATTGCTGCCTTGCCGACACAGTATTTTTGAAACATAGGGGTATTTTCCAATTTATTGCATCTTTCGATCGTATGAACACAAAAAGGACCTGATGATCCGACTGGAAGGAATAAAAAAAACCTACTCTACCGGCTTCTCGGAATTACAAGTGCTCAAAGGCATCAATATGATGGTAGAGCAAGGTGAATTCGTATCAATTATGGGGTCCAGTGGATCGGGAAAATCAACACTCCTCAATGTATTGGGATTACTCGACGAGCACGATACCGGTAAGTACTGGCTCGCTGACCAGGCGATGGAAAACCTGTCGGCACGGCAGGCAGCGCATTACCGAAATCGGCTCATCGGATTCGTATTTCAATCTTTCAACCTGCTCTCGTTTAAAACGGCTGCCGAGAATGTGGCCCTGCCTCTGTACTACCAAAAAGTTGACCTAAAAGTACGCCACTTAAAGGCACTGGAATATCTGGAACGGGTTGGCCTGCTGGAATGGGCTGATCACCTGCCGACTCAGCTGTCAGGCGGGCAGCAGCAGCGGGTGGCTATCGCCCGTTCGCTCATCACCCAGCCGAAGGTCATTTTGGCCGATGAACCCACCGGAGCTCTCGATTCAAAGACCTCCCGTGACGTAATGGCTTTGTTTGATGAAGTACACCAGGAAGGGATGACCATCGTTCTGGTAACCCACGAGCACGACATCGCTGCCCGTACCCAACGCACCATTCGGCTACGAGACGGCCTGATCGACGAAACGGCTTCTTCTCCTGCCTCTAAACCCGAAGCCCATGATTGATTACGATAAGTGGCAGGAGATTTTTACCTCCATCATGCGTCATAAGGTGCGTACCATACTTACTGCCCTGGGGGTTTTTTGGGGCATATTCATGTTAGTGATCCTGTTAGGTGCGGGAAAAGGTCTTGAAAATGGGGTGGAATACGAATTTCAGGATGATGCCGTCAACAGTTTGTGGATACGTCGCGGTGTTACTTCCCTGGATTACAAAGGACTGCCGGAAGGGCGCCGCATTGAATTCACCAATGAGGATTATGATCTGCTGGCCGGGGCGGACCCGGGGATCGAGCACCTTACCGGACGTTTTTACCTGTCGGGCGATCAGATTCTGGTGTATGGGGACAAAGAACTGTCTTTCCCGACCCGGGGTGTACATCCGGGGCACCAGTTCGTGGAAAACACCATCATGATCCGGGGGCGCTACATTAACCAACGCGATCTGGACGACTTCCGCAAGGTGGTTGTTTTGGGCAAGGTAGCCCGTGAATCCATTTTTGGTACGGAAAACCCCATTGGGAAGGAGGTTGAGATCGGCGGTACTGTGTATACGGTGGTTGGGGAGTATTTTGACAATGGCAATCCCGACGAGATGCGGGTGGTTTATTTGCCCATCACTACCGTGCAGAAGGTGTATGCGGGTACGGAAACGGTACACCAGCTAATGGTCACCACGGGCGATATGTCGTTGCCCGATATGCAGCGATTGGAACGCGATATCCGCCGGATGCTGGCGGGCCGCCACCAGTTTGCGCTCGAGGACCGCCGCGCGGTCTGGATCTCGAACCTTGCCGAAGAATACCAAGAGTTTCAGGGACTATTCCTGGCTATCAACCTTTTCGTGTGGTTCGTGGGCCTGGGATCCATTATTGCCGGGGTGATCGGGGTGAGTAACATCATGTTGATTGTGGTGAAAGACCGTACCCGGGAGATAGGTGTCCGCAAGGCTCTGGGAGCCACCCCTACTTCTATTGTGCGGATGATACTGCAGGAGGCCATCTTTATTACCAGTCTGGCGGGTTACGCCGGCCTGGCAGCCGGAGTTGGGGTGTTGGCCGTGCTTGGGCAAATGGAAGTACAATTCTTCCGGCATCCCCAGATCAATATATGGGTGGGGTTAGCAGCAACGGCCGTGCTGATCCTGGCGGGAGCACTGGCCGGGTGGCTACCGGCACGACAAGCCGCCCGCATTCATCCGGTAGAAGCCATGAAAGCCGATTAACGTAAGAATATGGGCCGACTAGCACTTTTTGATCGCGATACCTGGCAGGAAATCTTCGGGACCATCCGTAAGCATAAATTACGGACGGGGCTGACGGCATTGGGGGTATTCTGGGGAATCTTTATGCTTATTTTCGTGCTGGGCATGGGCGCCGGACTGAAGAATGGTGTTTACCGGCAATTCGGTGACCGGGCCAAAAATGTGCTGTATGTCTGGCCCAGCCGTACTACCCTGCCTTACGAAGGATTCCGGTCGGGGCGGGTTCCCCGCCTGACGCGGGACGATATTGACATCCTGAAAAATAATATTGACGATATCGATGGCATCGCTCCCCGCCTTTCGCTGAATAATCGCATTGCACGGGTAAACGATAAAACCGAAGAGGTGGAGATCCGCGGGGAATACGAGGATATGATCCGACTGGAAGCCCTGCGGGTGTACGACGGCCGTTATATTAACCGGGCCGACCGTGAGCAGAGCCGGAAGGTGGCCGTGATTGGTGACCGGACCCGTGAGCTTTTATTCGGGGATGAGTCGGGGATAGGAGAGTATGTTATGCTCGATGGGATGGCCTTCCGGGTAGTAGGCGTTTTTGGCCCCGAGCAAATAGAATCCTGGACAGAAAGTGACCTGGAAGCCATCGTCATTCCGCTCACGACTATGTATCGCGCTTTTGGTACCGGTGAACGGGTGGAATACTTCGTGTGTTCTGCAGCCCCCCGGGTGCGGGTTAGTGAAGTGGAAAATAAGGTTATCAGACTCCTTAAGGAGCGCCATCATATTGCTCCCGGGGATCCGCGTGGTATCGGCAGCAATAATCTGGAAGAGGAGTTTCAGAGTATCCAGAACCTGTTCGGAGGCATTACGGCCTTCCTTTGGTTCGTGGGTATCGGGACTTTACTGGCCGGAATTGTCGGGGTGAGCAACATCATGCTGATCGTGGTAAAGGAGCGCACCCGGGAGATTGGATTGCGCAAAGCCATGGGAGCCACTCCTCAGTCTATCATATCTATGATCCTGACCGAATCGATTTTTATTACCAGTATTTCCGGATACCTGGGATTGCTGCTATCCACTCTGATCATCGGTGGCATTGATGCGCTGCTGATCAGTCAGGGAGCGGAATTTGAAAATTTCCACCACCCCGAAGTTGACCTGGAGGTGGGGGTAGGAGCCGTGGTTTTATTAGTCATGGCGGGTACAGTTGCGGGGTTGATCCCTGCTCTGCAAGCCGCCCGGGTGAATCCGGTGCAGGCACTTAAAGATGAATAATTAAGGCAATAAGCTTATCACCACATGAAAAAGGGATGTTTAATACCACTGATTGGATTTTTGGTCATTGCTACGGCGGGATTAGTGTACTATTTTGTACAGCAACGCGACCGGGAAACAGAAAACCTGACCATTGAAGAACCGGCACTGCGGGATTTAATCCGCAAGACAGTAGCCACGGGGTCCATCCGGCCGCGCCACGAAGTCATGATCAAACCACAGGTTTCGGGGGTCGTCGAAGAACTCTTCGTGGAACCGGGAGAGATCGTAACTAAGGGGCAGCGCCTCGCCCGGATCAAGCTCATCCCGAGCGAAGTGAACATCAACAGCGCCCAATCCAGCGTAGAACTGGCCCGGCTGCGCGTTGTGGAAGCCGAGCGGGAATTGGAGCGGCAACGCAATCTGCGGGCGCAACAGCTGGATGTGGAGGATACCCGCGTACGCTTTACCAACGCCCGGCAGGAAGAGGAACGGGCACGACAACTGTACGAAGAAGGAGTAATGTCGCAACAGGATTACCAGCAAATAAAACGCGACTACGAATTGGCCAAAGCAGCCCTGGATAATGCCGAAGTAGTAGCCGAAAATGAACTGAAGCGATTTGAGACGGCCCTCGATATTCAGGAACAAGAACTTACGGCAGCTATCAACAACCTTCAGCTGTTACGGGAGGGCGCTTCCCGGAACTCCCGACAGGTGGCCAACGTAGTAGTGTCCACTGTCGACGGCATGGTGCTCGATGTACCCGTGGAAGAAGGTACCTCGGTGATTGAACGCAACAACTTTAATGAAGGTACCAGTATTGCCATCGTCGCCGATATGGATAACCTGATATTTGAAGGTACCGTCGACGAAAGTGATGTGGGCAAACTGAAGGAGGGTATGCCCCTGGTGCTGACCGTCGGGGCGATCGATCAGGTAACCTTCGACGCCCGCCTGGAATATATTTCTCCCAAGGGCGTCGATGATGCCGGGACCGTTACTTTCGAAGTCCGCGCCGCAGTAACTCCCACCGATGATATATTTCTGCGGGCTGGTTACAGTGCCAATGCCGACATTATTCTCGAACGGCGGGACCAGGTCGTCTCCATCAACGAGCGGGATGTGCTATACGAAGATTCGGGAACGTTCGTGGAGGTGGAATCGGGCGATCGGACCTTTAAAAAACAGCCGGTGGAGCTGGGACTATCCGACGGGATATACGTCGAGGTGGTAGAGGGGATCGATACTACCCACCGGGTACGGGTACAATCCGGGGGATAGGAGATAGATATCGGTTTCCAAAAATGCTGGAGTTGTCGGCCTATTCGGAGGCGACGTACACCAAAATGGTTCTCGACTGCATCATGCACACCAACCAGATCAACAACTTGGTACTATGATCCTTCGAAAGCTAACCATTATCGTGGCCCTGATTGGCACATCTATTATTTCTTTGACCGGCCAGATCACCGACAGTACTTATCAGTCCCGAGTCAATGACTGGTACCAGCAGGCTCAGCGACAGATCGAGCAGTACCGGTTTGATGAAGCCTTGTCCTGGCTGATCAAATGCTACAGTATGGATTACGACCGCATTGATTACCTGGCCAAGATCGCTTATTGTCACCAGCAGATGGGACGGTACCAGGATGCCCGCATGTATTACGGAGAAGTACTCAAACGGGACAGCATCAATATTAATGCCATTAACAGTCTGGCCTCCATTGCTACACGAGTCCGCAATTACCAGCAAGCAGAGACCTATTACGATCAACTTCTGAAGCTGGATACTACCAATGCTTATTACTATAAACAAGGCGCCTTTACGGCGCTCAGGGTCAATAAAACCCTTAAGGGTATTGGCCTGTTTCTGCGGGCTCACGACCTGAATCCGGCCGACATGGAGGTGTTGGATCAACTTACCTCCATTTATCTATCCCTGGATCAATTGGAATTCGCCGAACAACTTTTGCACAAAGGGCTTTCGCGGGCTCCTAATAATATTGCACTGCTGCAGAATCAGGCACGCCTTCACCAAAAGCGCAATGAACACGAAGGAATCGTGGAGTCCATCGAGAAAACCATGGCCCTGGGCGATACCAACGATTACTACCAGATGATGTTGGGAGTAGCTTACCTGAAGATCGACAGCCTGGATCAGGGGATCTGGCACCTGGAGAAAATCGTGGATCGGGACGAAGCCACCGATAAGACTCATCACTATCTGGGCCTGGCCTATTTTTATAAAAATGAATACGATAAAGCCGATGAGCATTTAAGTCTGGCCATTGAATTAGGGGTTTCCCCAAAAATGGGCGATTACTACGAAGATCTGGCCCAGGTAAAGCTCAAAACTCGTAACCGCCCACAAGCCATTGCACTCTACAAGAAGGCGCTGGAGTTTAAGAACGACCCGGAAACGCTGTATTTACTGGCCAACCAAAGTGATATCTACTACCGGGATAAAAGTATTGCCCTGCGGCTCTACCGGGAATACGTAGCTTCCGGAGATTCAACCTATATGACCGATGCGGAAGCCCGGATCAAGCACCTGCGGGAAGTGGTACATCAGCAAGCCGGGGGGAAGTAGGGAGGAGGTATGGTCCACGGTTCAAGGTCTACGGTTCAAGGTCTACGGTCCACGGTCCACGGATTTTTTAATTTATAGTGTTTAGTTTTTAATTAAAGTATTGATTTTTAGTAATTTATGTAAAACTCCTAAACTCCTAAACTCCCAAATCCCCAAATCCCCAAATCCCCAAATCCCCAAATCCCCAAATCCCCAAATCTCCAAATCCCCAAATCTCCAAATCCCCAAATCTCCAAATCCCCAAATCCCCAAATCCCCTTTTTCCGGCTGCCGGATCTTATCGCAGGCGTGCGATTTGCGTTTTCGCTCCCGGTTCCTAAACTCAATTGCTCGCCGGTAGTTATGGTAATATGACTACCAAGGTTCTTATGCTACACGGGAATGGCGGGGCGTCGGCCCGGTTCCGTTTATTCAGGGAGGAACTCGAGCGGAACCATCCCGATTACGAGGTGGTATTCCCCGCATTACCTGGATTCGAAGGGCGCCCTCTGGGAGTCATGCCCCCTGATCCCTGGCAAATCTTTTTAGATCCACTGCAGGAACTCATCGGTAACAGTGATCCGGCCGTTGAATGGATCCTGTACGGGCATGGTATCGGAGGATCGCTGCTCCTGGAATGGGCATCTCGTGGCTGGAGTCTTTCCGATCGTCGGGACTGGGAACCGAAGGGCGTCCTTTTGCACGGCTGTATCGGGGCTTCTCTGAAAGAGCGTTGGTTTCCTAAGCTCATGCAGCCCCTATTTGTCAGGCGTCTTATACAAACACTGGTATCCACGCCCATTCTGCGGTCCTTGTGGGAGCGAAAACTATTCCAGGAGCCACAGAGTATTCCCCTTGAACTCAGGAAACAGTTTTTTGCAGATTATGCCCGGTGTGCAGCCTTTCCGGTGTTTTTTGACCTGATCGATGGCGATTGGTATAGAAAGGTGCAACAAAAAGTCGGGACCGGCAATTTTTATTATCTCTGGGGGGACCGCGAACGAGTCGTTGCTTCCAAATACCTTGCGTACTGGCAACGGGATTTTCCGGAAAGTCAATTCGATATAGTGTCAGGATGGGACCACTTTCCGATGCTCGATGCACCGGTCGACTTTTACCGAAAGGTAAATGACCTGATTACAAACCTTAGATCACCTGCTCTTTCCTGATGGGTAAACTGGAACAATTACAACGGATCAAAGCTGCCGGGCTACCGACACCTGCCTTTAAAGCACTCACCTGGGAAACCTGGCAGAATGAACGAGCTGCTGACACGCACGGCCTGTCCTTTCCGTTGGCGGTCCGGTCGACCTATTCCGATGAGGATACCGCAACCAGTTCCCAGGCCGGCCAATACCGTACCGAATTGTATGTTTCGGTCGAGGGTTTGGCGACGGCGATAGATGAGGTATTCAACGCTTATCCCGACCCCGCCGGGAGTCAGGTAATTCTCCAGGAAATGATCGATCCGGAGGTTAGCGGAGTTCTGTTTGCGTTTCGCAATGCTGTATGGAAAGTGGAGTGGGCGAGGGGGCAGGGGGAGGCCTTGGTTTCGGGTAAACGCACCCCCAACGCCTTTTTATTGCCCCGCTTTGGACGCCTCGATCACCGGATGAGCAGGATCTGGAGGTTTTGGCAGGGTGCACCCGGAGCAGAATCAGCCTGGCAAAGAGCCTTTATCAGTCTTTCCGTCCTGACCAGTCGGTTGTTCGAGCTATTTTCGGAAGAAATAGGATTGGATATCGAATTTGCGATCACAAAAGGGAAGGTATATATATTACAGGCACGTCCGGTTACCACCCATTGGGAAGCCGAAGAAGTCCTGACGGCAGCAAACCACCGGGAGATCCTGCCGCCGGATGTTTCACCCTTCATGACCGGGATCATCCGCCAGGCGGGGCCAGAACTCTATGGCTATTACCAGTCGATCGATTCCACCTTGCCCGACCGGTCTTTTATCAAAGAGGCAGCCGGTATGCCATGGATCAATCTGTCGGCCTTATTGGATACCATGGTCGCCTGGGGTTTACCCACCTCATTGGTCAGTCGATCGGTCGGGGCTCACGATGTATATCGGGTGGGTATCCGACCCTGGAAACTGCCCGGTAAGATCGGGGTATTCTGGCGGCTGGCCCGTCAACCTTTTGGGGTGCGTAGGCGGGTTCGCGATTGGGTTTTGCGAAAGCGAGGGTGGTTACACTGGCGGCGGGAAGAACGACGGGAGTGGTGGCAGGAAGATCCGGCAGTGGCTGCTGAACACTGGATAGCCGATTTTTCGCAACTCTACGTTGATCTGGTGGAGCAGATGCAGCAACTAACTGCCGCCATGTCGGGGCCGGTGCAGTTGCTTGATAAGCTTGGGCTACTCTCCAGGCATACAGTAAATAGCCACCAAAAAAGTCGCAGCACCGACTACCTCCGGGCTTTTCAGCAATTACGTACCGGAAGGCTCGACAAGGAATCATTCTTACACCGGTTCGGTCACCGGGGATTTTACGAATCGGATATCGGGAAACCACGGTTCTGCGAACTGAGTGAGCAGGACTGGGAAGCTCTGACCGGAGGACATGCTGCAACTAAGCCGTCCGCCACCTCGGAGAGAGAAAACCACCGCATGATGCAGTGGCTGCTGCATCCGGTCAATCAGTTGGTCCACACCCGGGAATGGTTGCGCCACGTTTGTATGTACTTTTTTTGGGAAATGCGTAAGGAGATTACGCAGCAAACTCAGGCGGTCCTACCTGCCGGGATCACCTTTGCTGATCTCCGCCCCGTTGAGTTACGAGCGTTCTTGTCAGGTGACTTATCCCCCGGGGACTTGCAAAATCTGGTAAAGACACGCGAACCCGTGTCGGGTTGGGATCTCAATACTTTTCTGGCCAACGGCAGGGGGCGACGACTTGTATTACCCGAGTGGTCGGCCCGGAATAATCGGCAAAAAGGGGGCATCGGGATATATCCCGGTCGGATAGAGGGTACCGTCTGGCGTGTTCACCGGGCTGATGTCGCCAATCTGCAGCCTCCTGCCGCAAATTCGGTCATACTGGTAGCCGATGCACTGGATCCGGGGTGGGTGCCATACTTTGATCAGGTCGATGGCGTGTTGGCCTACGTTGGGGGACTATTATCCCACGCCAGTATCATGTTACGAGAAGCGGGCATACCGGCCATTACCCAGATTCCGGAGCGGATTTCTTTGAAAACAGGCGACTTCATCAGGATGGATGGCCAGACCGGTATGGTGGAAGTATTGGAACAAAATACAGTCATTCAATAATCCAGCCGATTCCCTGGATTTCTGCTGTATAGAACATGTCTGGGACTTGTCCTTTGGATTGCAAATGCCCATTATTTGACTCCCGTTGAAGCGGGACCGGCACTCACTGCAGCCTTTTTTACCCCCGTAGCCCCGGTACGAAGCTCAAAGATGGCTTAGTGAGAACAAAATTCTGGACATTTTCGTCATTAAAAACTAACCCCCGACACGCTCCTAAAGATTACAATGCGCAGATGATCTTTTAAGCCTGTGCTTTGTTTTTGACAGAGGTAGCCATAAAATTCATGTATATTTGACCCCATGAAGAACATTCGGAATTTTTGTGTGATCGCGCATATTGACCATGGTAAAAGTACTTTATCGGACAGGCTCCTGGAGTACACCAAAACCATTGATGAGCGCGACATGAAGGACCAGGCACTGGACAATATGGACCTGGAGCGAGAACGTGGAATTACGATAAAAAGCCACGCCATTCAATTGGTGTATGATCACAAGGATGGTGAGACCTATACCCTCAACCTTATCGATACCCCTGGCCACGTGGACTTCAGCTATGAAGTCTCCCGGTCAATTGCCGCCTGCGAAGGGGCTTTGCTATTGGTTGATGCCTCCCAGGGTATTCAGGCCCAGACCATTTCCAATTTATACCTGGCTATCGAACACGATCTGGAGATTATTCCCGTATTGAACAAGGTCGATATGGAATCCGCCATGATCGACGAAGTGTCGGATGAGATCATTGACCTGATCGGTTGTGAAAAGGACGAGATCGTGCTTGCCAGCGGGAAGACCGGTCTGGGGGTAGAGAACATCCTCGAAGCGATCGTCAATCGTATACCTGCCCCCGAAGGCGATCCTAAGGCTCCCTTACAGGCACTTATCTTCGACTCCGTTTTCAACCCATTCCGGGGTGTAGTCGCCTACTTCCGCATCATGAACGGTTCCCTGCGAAAAGGCGATAAGGTGCGTTTTTTCCATACGGAGAATGAATACACGGCCGACGAGATCGGCGTGCTAAGAATGAATCAGGAGCCTCGCAAAGAGCTCTCCACGGGTAATGTTGGCTACATTATTACCGGTGTGAAGGAATCCAAAGAAGTAAAGGTAGGCGATACGCTCACCCACCACGAAAAGCCTTGTAAAGACCCCATCAAAGGGTTTGAAGAGGTCAAGCCGATGGTCTTTGCCGGGATCTTCCCCATCGATAACGACGACTACGAGGATCTGCGCGATAGCCTGGAGAAACTCCAGCTCAATGATGCATCCCTGGTCTTCGAGCCGGAGACCTCCGTTGCACTGGGCTTTGGTTTCCGTTGCGGATTCCTGGGAATGCTTCACCTGGAGATCGTCCAGGAGCGCTTGTCACGTGAATACGAAATGGACGTGATCACCACGGTACCCAACGTATCCTACAAAGCCTATACCACCAAGGGGGAATTTATGGACGTACGCACTCCGTCTGACCTTCCCGATGTCGGGAATCTCGACTACGTGGAAGAGCCTTTTATCAGTGCGCAGATTATCACCAAACCGGAGTTCATCGGTGCGATCATGACCCTGTGTATGGAAAAACGGGGGGTGCTTACGCGTCAGACTTACATGACCGAAACCCGGGTCGAGTTGAGTTTTGAGTTACCGCTGGCCGAGATCGTCTTCGATTTTTACGATCGCCTCAAGTCCATTTCCCGTGGCTACGCCTCCTTTGACTATCAACCACTGGATTACCGGCAATCAGATCTGGTGAAGCTGGATATTAAGCTCAACGGCGAAAATGTCGATGCCCTGTCGGCCCTGGTACACCGTGATAAGGCGGAGGCCTTTGGCCGAAAGATCTGTAAGCGATTAAAGGAATTGCTGCCCCGCCAGCAGTTCATGATCGCCATTCAGGCGGCTATCGGAGCTAAAGTTATTGCCCGGGAGACTATCTCTGCCCTCCGTAAAGACGTTACTGCCAAGTGTTACGGTGGTGATATTTCGCGTAAGCGGAAACTGCTCGAAAAGCAGAAAAAGGGTAAGAAACGAATGCGCCAGATCGGTAGCGTGGAGGTACCCCAAAAGGCCTTCCTGGACGTGCTGAAGCTGGACTAGCCTCCTCTACCCGGTCCGCATGATTTGAGAACACCGCAAACGCTTTCGGTATGTTCCTTCCTTTCTTTTATGCCTTACGGCAAAATGGTTTTGCGGTAAGCCTGCACGAGTACTTGTCTCTGCTGGATGGTTTACAGCAGGGACTGGTGCGCAGTCTTGATGACTTTTATGCCTTTTCCAAATCCGTTTTCGTCAAGCGGGAGGAGCAGCTGGATCGGTACGACCTGCTTTTCGAAGCCTACATGGGTGGCGTCGCTGAACTGAGCGATGCCTTTTTGTCGTCAGAAATTCCCGGCGACTGGTTACAGCAACTCATTGATCGGGAATGGTCAGAGGAAGAAAAAGAGGCCATTGAACGGATGGGAGGTCTGGATGCCCTGATGGAACGTTTTCAGGAACTACTCGACGAACAGGGTGAGGCCCACCAAGGCGGTAATAAATGGATCGGTACGGGAGGTACTTCTCCCTTTGGCCATGGTGGCTATAACCCGGAGGGGTTCAGAGCCGGGGGGGAGAGTCGTCACCGACGGGCGGTTAAGGTTTGGCAACGTCGCGATTTTCGAAATCTCGATGATGGGGTCGAATTGAACACCCGCAACCTGAAACTGATCTTCAAGCGATTACGCATCCTCACTCGCGATGGAGTGCCCACCGAGTTGGATCTGGACGGCACCATTCGCAAGACATCCGACAATGCGGGAATGCTCGACATTGCTCTCCGGCCTACGCGCAAGAACAAGGTCAAAGTACTGATGCTGATGGACGTAGGCGGATCAATGGATGACCACATCGCACTGTGTGAACAACTGTTTTCCGCGGCACGCTGGGAATTCAAGCATCTGGAGTTTTATTATTTCCATAATTGCGTATACGATTCGGTTTGGTCCGACAATAAGCGACGGTTTCGGGAGCGTATCCCTACCCTGGAATTACTCCGGACCTATTCATCCGAATACAAGCTGATACTGGTGGGAGATGCGGCCATGTCACCCTACGAGTTACACTACCGTGGGGGCAGTGTTGAACACTACAATGATGAGACGGGAGTAACCTGGTTAAAACGGTTACTCAGTCACTTTCCGAATACGATATGGATTAACCCAAACCCCGAATACGAGTGGGACTACTACGAAACCACTGCATCTATTCGGGCATTGACTAGTCAGCGCATGTTCCCAATGACCATGGATGGCCTGACACGGGCTATGCGGTGCCTGAAGCAACCAGCGCAGCGATATGACAATCAAATTTGGGGAGATATGTTGTAATGATGGGATAGAACAAGGAGCATCGCTAAACCTAATAATAGCGACTACCCGGACTTTCGGCGTACGAATCACTAAGGGTGATAACAGCACCACCAATAACAAACGCAGCAAGGGCAATGTAAACAACGAGCATGATAAGGCATTTTATGGTTAAAAAATGTGCCGAACGTAGGTATTGCGTTCGTGCATTATCAATGCTCATGGGAAAAATACAGGTTGTGGTGTTCGTTGGGGCAGTTCATGGAAACTGCTAGTGGGTAAGGAATCGCGGGCAATCAATGCTCGCGCACCACTAAAATGCAAAATTTTAGACAAAAACCAAGCCTTTTATCAAAAAAACTAGTGTTTTTCCCAGGATGCCTAAATAATTCCGTTCGCCATCAACAGGGAAACGGTGGGTTCGTCACTGCCCCCTTCGGGTTCGAGGGTGAGATTCAGGCTTTCGGCCTCTTCAATGAATGAGATCGTAGCGAGCTGATCGCGGGGCAGGTCGCGGTTAAGTAATCCCACGCTGATCATTTTACCATCGACATCGGCCCAAATCTGGTATTGTTTACCTTCGGGAGGGGCGGGAAGATTTACGGGATTGAGGTAGGCTTTTGAGGCCGTTCCGTTCCAGTAGGCGATCAGGCGCATATCGGGAGAGAGTGGCGTACCCTCGATCGTGATCTGCTGGGTCTCGCCGTGTTTCAGGAAGGCAAACATGGTATTGGTGGATTCCAGGCTTTCTTTTTCTTCCTGGCATGCATCCAATAATACGGTTTGGTTGCTTAACTCCTGTTGCAGACCGTCGGCTTTCCGGTCGAGAAAGAACAGCCCCACTCCCATCAATACAATGGCTGCGTAAACCAGGTAGCGTGACCAGCCAGCCTGGCTGAGTCGTCCGCTACCACTTCCGGGGACCGGTTCGTTATTGTCCCTGGATCTGTAATCCTGTTGATTAACGGCATCCATCACCCGGTTGCGCAGGGTCCGGGGCGGTTGAATGGCATATTGCTTGGCGTATTGGTCCAGCGCTTTGCGCATGGAGGTATATTCGGCCCGGACTTCGGGAAAGGTATTCAGGTATCGTTCCACTAGTGCGCTTTCCTCTTCGGAGGTAATGCCCAGTGCGTATTGTTCAAGTAGTCCAGAGGCGAGAAACTGATCTTTATTCATCACGATTCCGTGCAGTTAATAATATGGGATTAGTTCAGCAGGGTTATCCATTGGCTAATAGCCCAGATGATGGGTACGCGGTGTGCCAGGAAAACCTTGCGCAATTCGCGTAATCCGATTCGAATACGGGATTTTACGGTACCCAGGGGTATTCCGAGCAGATCCTGAACTTCGGCCTGCGTATAACCCCGTAAATACACCAGATCTATAACCTCTTGGTATTTGGGGTCCAGAGAGTCAACCTGATGCCTTAGTCCCATAGTGTCCGTATTCGTTTCCGTACTGAAACATTGTTTGTTAAAAGTAATATCCACATCGTCGAATTGTGATCGACGCCGGAATGCAGCGGACCGGGTTTTATCGATCGCCAGATTCCGGGTGATATTGAGTGCCCAGGTAAAAACCGTCCCTTTCGACGGATCATAGCTGGCACCATTCTTCCAGATTTTCACGAAAGCTTCCTGCAGGACATCCTGGGCGAGTTCTTCTGACCGCACAATTTTGACGGTAATACCGTACAGAACATCGGCATACTGATCATATAATTGCTCAATTGCCTGTTTCTGTTGGGTCTGAATTAACCGGCCCAAATCCTCGTGAGAAGCTTTCATGATGGTTCTGATGCGAGGCGACCGGGGAAAGGAAATTGGTGGATTTCCCGTCGCTGAAGGTTGCCTGCGGGTGCATAAGCATTATTAGAATTCAGTGTCCAAACAAGCGGATACCAGAAAGGTTTACCGCTTTTTTCGGTTTTGTTGGGTTAAATCGCTCTTAGCTACTGACTGAAAATCAGGTAAATATCATTCTCGTGGTTTTTTTAGAAAAAAATGGAAAGGGCGTGATCCAGACCGGCAAACGACTCGTAGGTATGGTGATTTTTTAATAAACCAAACAACAAAACCATGAAACTGCTAAAAGGAATCACTCTGACAATGAGCCTGTTGCTCACTGTACCCGCACTGATGATCGCCCAGGACAACTGGGACAATCAACCCGATGTAGTCGATATTGCCATTAGCTCCGAAGCCCACACCACCCTGGTAGCAGCCGTAAAAGCCGCCGACCTGGTCAGTACCCTGAAAAGTGACGGGCCATTTACCGTATTTGCACCTACGAACGCTGCCTTTGAGGCACTGCCCGAGGGTACCGTTCCGGCTCTGCTGAAGCCCGAGAATAAGGAGAAACTAACAGCTATACTGACTTATCACGTGGTACCGGGTAAACTGGATGCTGCAGCTGTGACAAAAGCGATCAAGGCTGGCAATGGTATGGCCACGGTGAAAACCGTACAGGGAGGAGAACTTACGGCCTACACCAAAGACGGTAATGTATACCTGAAGGATGAAAACGGCAATGAAGCACAAGTAACCGCAGTTGATCTGGAAGGATCAAATGGTGTGGTTCACGTAATCAATGCGGTAGTTACACCTAAGTAAACCGGTTTTATGCCGCTTCCGAAAGGGTATGGGCTTTGCCCAACCTTTTCATACAAGTATGTACCCGACTGTACATGTAAGATTGGTTAAGAAGATTGGTTATCCGTCTGACCGGGCGGGTAACCTTTTTTTGTGTCCTTGGAGGACAGCCATTCTTCACGAATATAATCTTTGTTGAGGAGCCAGGTGCCGATGATGAGAATGCACAACAGAAGTAGATCCGCATTACTTAAGGTCATAGCGGTAGTTTTTGGGACTATCAATTTCGAATTACGTATCCGGGCAACGGGGCATTGCTCCGGTAACATGTTCATTAACACACAAAAATACAATTAAAGTGCAGAAAATGCCGGAATACAGATGTTAAAAGTCCCGAGGGACTCTTCCTTACCTGAAAAGGGATACTGTTTGCAGGACCATTGTAAGTTGCATTAGGGCTCAAGGTTCAAACAGCTTCTCAGTCCTAACCTTCCTTCTACAGAAGTAGATTGTGAATGGAATAATACCGACAACACAAAGTGGTTTTGCTCCGCAGTACTTCGTGCTGGGACTCCATAGCACTTCAGAAGCGGCATAGTCGCGTTGTGTAATCGTACGTCCCATCAGGCTTTACGTAATTCCAAACTGGTGATTTCGGGTAAAATACCCACTCTTCCCGGGTATCCTAAAAAGCCAAGTCCCCGGTTTACGTACAGATATTGTTGGTCGCGTTGGTAAAGTCCCGCCCATTGCTTATACATGAATTTAATGGGGCTCCACTTGATAAATCCGGGGATCTCCACGCCAAACTGCATGCCATGGGTATGTCCGCTCAGGGTGAGGTCAATATCGGGGAAATCAGGTCGGACTTCGTAGTCCCAGTGCGACGGGTCGTGGGAAAGGAGGATCTTCACTGCACAGTCTTCGCATCCGGCGTAAGCTTTCGCCAGATCCCCGTGCTTGGGAAAACGGTCGAGAGCGGAGTAATTTTCCACTCCGATGATGGAAAGCTCGGTCCCGTTGATATCGATGCGCCGGTGTTCGTTACGCAGTAAATCCCAGCCCAGGTCAGCATGGGTACGGACCAGCGCCTGAAAATTAGCTTGCTTGGCTTCTTTACTGGGCCATTCGTGGTAATCGCCGTAGTCGTGATTACCCAGTACAGAATACACTCCCTGCTTCGCCCGGATTTGCGCGAACAGGTCGACGTAGGGTTGCATTTCCACGGCCTGGTCGTTAACCATGTCTCCCGTGAAGAAAACCAGATCGGCTTCTTCTTTATTGATGAGGTCGATAGCCTCTTTGACAGGCTCCTTAAAGGTGAAGCTGCCCGAATGGATATCGGAAATTTGAACGATACGCAGGCCCTCGAGTGATTCGGGTAAATTGGGAATGGATACATGCTTACGAAACACCTTGTAGCGATACGGATTGCGGATCATCCCATAGGTCAGGGAAATAAAAGGCAGGCTGCCAAGGATCAATCCGAAATTTGTAAGGAAACGCGAACGACTGGCATCAACATCGCCGGCATCCCCGTTGCGTTGCACCAGATAACGGGCTCCGCGCCAGAGATCATCGATCAGAAGGAAGGGAAGCATAAGAAACTTTGAAACGTAAGCAATGAAGATGAATGCTGTCAGGTAGGTGTTGATTGATTTTGGCCAATGCCCGGTGACCCCGGTAGTGACCAGAATAGTATAGCCGATACTGATGACCGGAATGCTCCAAAACAGAATGTACAACCCGGTGCGCAGTCCCTGATTGCTACTCTGCAGGGCTAACCGGACCGCTTGAAAAGCGTAAAAGTCAATGGCAAGAAACAAGACAATAAATACGATCAATCGCATCATAGGTGAATCATTTGGGCGCTTCCATAAACAGACAAATAAAGGGTAATAATAGTTGGACAAGCATCTTTTTTGGATCAGTACGGCTTCCGCACCGATAAGGAGTTACCCGTATGGGGTTAGCCTTGCAGGTACCGAAAAATAGCCCCACCTTTGGCCTTTGATGTACATCATTTTTCAGAAGCTGTTTGAATAATTATGGATCTTTCCTACCTGCCGCGAATAAAGCCGGCTAATTCCGACTCTTTTTTCCTGATCGCCGGACCCTGTGCCATCGAAGGCGAGGAAATGGCTCTCCGCATTGCCGAGCGTGTACGCACTATCTGTGCGGATCTGGGCATTCCCTACATTTTTAAAGGATCGTACCGCAAGGCCAACCGATCACGGCTGGATTCTTTTTCCGGTATCGGCGACGAAAAAGCCCTGCGCATTTTGCGCAAAGTGGGGGAGACCTTCGATCTGCCCGTAACTACGGATATTCACTCCGATCCGGAAGCGGCCATGGCTGCTGAGTACGTGGATGCCCTGCAGATTCCCGCTTTTTTATGCCGGCAAACGAGTTTGCTGGTGGCTGCCGCCGAAACGGGTAAAGTCGTTAATGTGAAGAAAGGGCAGTTCATGAGTGCTGAATCGATGAAGTACGCCGTAACCAAAGTGCGGGAAAGCGGAAATGAGCACGTATGGCTGACCGAGCGCGGTACAACCTTTGGCTACCAGGACCTGGTAGTGGATTTTCGGGGCATTCCGGTGATGCAATCTTTTGATTGCCCGGTGGTACTTGATTGCACCCACTCCCTGCAACAACCCAACCAATCGGCCGGCGTTACCGGTGGCCGGCCCGCTCTGATAAGCACCATTGCCCGTGCGGGCATTGCGGTAGGCGCCGATGGGCTGTTTATTGAGACACACCCTGATCCCGCTTCCGCAAAATCCGATGGGGCTAATATGCTCCCTCTGGATAAATTAGAACCACTATTGCGCACTTTGGTCGCTTTACGACAAGCAACGCATACAACCGTTTAATTCAATTACTCGTTTTAGAGGTATAGAAACGCCCTTTATATGCTACGAGTACTAATGCTTTCACTGTGTTCACTGTTTGCCCTCCGGGCGAGTGGCCAACTACAAAAGACGATCCATCAAACCTATTCCATGCCCGATACCGTTTCCCTGATCGAATTGTCGATCAATGGTCCCTTTGCGGTACAGACCTGGCCGGGAAATGTGGTAATGAGCGAGGTCCGGATCAGCTTATATAATGGTTCGGAAGGCTTGCTCAAACATTTTATGGAAAGTCAACGATATGATATTGTGAGTCAGGTCGCCGGTGATAGCCTACGGGTGCAATCCCTGATGATGGAACGCCCGGAAATTAAAACAGATAAAGGCGTTATCACGGAATTGGTCGATGTACGACTGTTCTTACCCGATACATTTGAGGCCGTTTCCGAGGGTGTCTGGCGACGCAAAGAGAAAGCGGAAACACCGGAAGGTGAGGGTCAGTAATTCACGAATGACATGAGGCAGGAGGTTGACATACAAGTACGTCCGAATGAGGTTGATTCCGAGGGGTTGATCCGGCAACGAGTGAGCGACCGATTGCAACTCGCTACCGCAGATATCAGTGATTGGCATATTTTACGCCGATCCATTGACGCCCGCGGCCGTAAACCAGTGGTGCGCATGCGCCTGGCCGTTTATACGGAGGGGGAGACCCACCAACTTCCCGCTCCCCTGCTGGGCACTTTCCAATCAGTGGCTGATGCCCCCGATGTGGCAATCGTAGGGGCTGGTCCTACGGGATACTTTGCCGCACTCGAATGCATCGAACGTGGTTTTCGTCCCATTGTGTACGACCGTGGGAAAGACGTGCGAAGCCGCCGCCGCGATTTGCGGGCCATTCAGCAGGAAGGTACCGTGAACCCACACTCCAACTACTGTTTTGGGGAAGGAGGAGCCGGCACGTACAGCGATGGAAAATTGTACACCCGGTCCCACAAACGGGGTACCATCGAAAAAGCAATGCGCCTGTTGGTAGAACACGGTGCACCACCCGATATTTTAGTAGATGCCCATCCCCATATCGGATCGAATAAACTACCCAAGATCGTCACGGCGATTCGCGAAACCATCGAGCGCTTCGGAGGTGAGGTGCACTTCGATGCCCACATCACCGATCTGATCATTGAAGAGGGGTGTATTTCGCGGATACAAATGGCTGATGGCCGTCAAATCCCCGTCAGGGCACTGATCCTGGCCACCGGTCATTCGGCTCGCGATGTGTACCGAATGCTCGATCGACAGGGGGTAAAGATGGAAGCCAAACCCTTCGCACTGGGTGTGCGGATCGAACATCCGCAGGAACTTATTGATCAGATTCAGTACAATCAATCACCCCGGGAGGAATCCTTGCCGGCCGCGAGCTACAAGCTGGTGACCCAGGTTAAGGAGCGGGGGGTCTTTTCCTTCTGTATGTGTCCGGGAGGACTGATCGTCCCGGCCTCCACCGCTCCCGGCGAAATTGTGGTGAACGGTATGTCTATGTCGAGGCGTGATTCTGCTTTTGCCAATTCGGGGACAGTAGTAGCGGTGGAACTCGAGGATCTGCAGCCCTATGCCGGCCACGGCATCTTTGCGGGCATTGCCTTACAGGAGGAGGTGGAGCGGGCCATGTTTGCGTACAGCGATGGAACCCAGCGGGCACCGGCCCAGCGATTGATCGACTTTGTTACGGGCAGGGAATCCGCTGATTTACCGGATTCTTCCTACATTCCGGGCCTGATACCCGCTCCCTTGCATACTCTTTTGCCGAAAGGCATATACCATAGATTACGGCAGGGAATCCTCGACTTCGGAAAGAAGATGAAAGGGTATTATACCAACGACGCAGTGGTCGTAGGTACCGAATCGAGAACCTCATCACCCATCCGTATACCGCGCGACCGGGAGACTTACCAGCATCCCGATATTACGGGACTATTTCCCGCCGGAGAAGGAGCCGGATATGCGGGAGGCATCATCTCGGCAGCCATGGACGGGCAAAACGTTGCTCGTGCAGTGGCCCAATTTCTGACAACCCACGGAGCTGAATCCGTACATTCCTGATACCATTTATGAAGGCGATCTTTGATTTACTTGGACGTGCATTACTGTCGGTCATTTTCTTTTTTGAAGCCTATGATTCGATCCGGTACTTCGAACTGACCAAAGAAACGATGACCGAATACGGGATCAACTGGCGGCAGGACCTGTTACTATCGGTGGCTATCGGTACGCTGATACTGGGGGCTACCCTCATCCTGTTCGGTTACCGGTCCAAATTTGGTGCGACCCTGTTGCTGCTGTACTGGGTGCCCGTAACCCTAATCGTGGAAGCCTTTTGGCGGCAAAGTGGTCTCGAATTCCGCGAGGCCTCCATATCTTTTATGAAAAATATTGCGATTATCGGTGGCCTGATGATGATCTACGTGAATGGTGCCGGAAAGTACAGCATAAAACGGCTCTTCGCCACTTCCCGGGTGCCGGGAGCCTGAGTGGGGAATGGGGGATAAGGAGACTTGGGGATAGGGGGAATGGGAGACTTGGGGAAGGGGAGACTTTCGATTTCAGAGTCAGTAGGCAGTTTAAGCCCATCCGCTTCAGCGGTGGGAGTAAAGTCAGTAACCCTCCCATCTTTCCTGTGGTTCGTCGGCCTATATTGGGAAGTCCGTATTTGGCAGTTCTCAGTAGGCAGTCTCCAGTCTTTAATCTTTTGTCTAAAGTCTAAATTTGCCTTTTTCACGCGGTGAGCGCAGCCCGTACGGGCGAAGATTCGCAGTGTTTTTCAGATTTCTGACCTCTGACCTCTGACTTCCGATTTCTGACTTCCGATTTCTGACTTCCGATTTCCGACCTCTGATCTCCGATCTCCGCAAAAAGAGTCATTTAAAGCAAAAAAGAAACCCTTTCTCCAACTCTCCCATTCCCCCATTCACTATTCCTCCAGCGGTTCACCACAGTACTTGCAGTGCACTGCATCCACGGCGTGTCCTTCCCGTCCGCAATATCGGCAAGCTTGATTACTGACTTGATTTTTTCGGGTTTCGGAGATCATTTCGGCAGAAACGATGCCGGTGGGTACCGCAATGACCGCATAACCCAGGATCATTACTACGGCCGAAAGGAACTGGCCAAGGTTGGTTACGGGCGTAATGTCACCGTAGCCGACAGTGGTCAGGGTAACTACTGCCCAGTATATTGACCGGGGTATACTCGAGAAGCTCGCATTTTGGTCGCCTTCGATCAGATACATAACTGATCCCACAATCGTAACCATCAGGATAACAAAAGTCAGGAAAACAGTGATCTTTGCGCGGCTGGCCAGCATGGCCCGCATGATGATGTCACCTTCCTGCATGAAATGTCCCAGTTTGAAAATCCGGAATACCCTCAATAGGCGCAGCCCCCGGATGACCAGCAGGTAGTGCGATCCGACCAGAAACAGGCTGAGATAGGTAGGCAAAATGGCGAGCAGGTCAATGACACCATAAAAACTGAAAGCATATTTTCGGGGGCGGTATACGCTGTATAAGCGCAGGATGTACTCGATGGTAAAGAGGATGGTGAAGGTCCATTCACTGATCTGGAAAAACCGGCTGTACAAGGCCCCGTACTCCTGGATGCTTTCCAGCATAACGATGACCACGCTGGCCAGAATACTGATGAGCAGGATGACATCGAAGGCTTTACCCTCGAAGGTATCGGCCTCAAAAATGATCTCGTGGATTCGTTCTTTTACCTTATTACGCTTTATCGGTTGGTCCCCCATCTAGCTGATTTTGGCACTATTTTTGGTGTCTCCTTAGTTGTGTGGTTCAAATGAGGAATATAATCAAAATGGGTTTGATTTGGCTTTCGCCAAAAAAACACAGGCCGTTTTGGAGGGGCAACGGAACATATATAGAAAGATGAAAAGTATTTAAACGTGTTTTTTACGGGAAGTTTGTACCTTTAATATTCATCCCAATTAACGAAAAGAGCTTATGTCAAAAAGTGGAGATTCTGTTATAAAAGCGGTCATAGTTGAAGACGAGGTTAATGGACTGAACAACCTCAAGAATTTATTATCACAACAGGGAGACGTTGAGGTGGTAGGTGAGGCCTCCAGTGTTTCGGAAGGCGTGACCATGTTCTCGAGTCCCGATACGGAACCGGACGTTGCTTTTCTCGACATAAGCCTGCCCGACGGGTTAGTGTTTAAGCTGCTGAACCAAATTCGTCCTATCGACTTTGAAGTGATCTTTGTAACTGCTTACGAGGAATACGCGATCAAAGCGTGCGAATACAGCTCTATTGGGTATATCCTTAAACCCATTGACCCGGATGCACTGCGCGATGCCGTGAATCGTATACGGTTGCGAAAAAGGGATGAGATCGACAAGCGGTTGGAGATTTTCAGTAATCACTACAACAACCCGAATGCGTTCACGAAGATGAGCATTTCAGCAATTGATGGTATATATTTTGTAAATATCCGAGATATTGTTAGATTTGAAGCAGAAGATAACTACACCCACATCTACCTGGACAGTGGCGAGCGTATCACTGCCTCCAAAACAATCAAATCTTACGAAGAGCTTCTAGCTCCCTTCAACTTCTACAGGGTTCACAAACGACACGTTATTAACCTTAATTACATGCGCAAATTCGTAAAAGGCGAAGGCGGCTATGTGATCATGGACGACGAATTGCAAATTGAAGTATCGCGCAGAAGGCGCCCGGCTTTCATGGAGCAGATACGACGTCTACACCAGGGCCCCGTCCGTTAGTGTCACACACGAACCGCATCCCTTCCTGCGTTCTTTTACTACTACTGTATCGGCAAGCGATTACCGTTTGCTACGTGGAATGGACCATTTTTAACCATTTAGGGACCATTGGTAAATGTAATGCGTAATGCATTCATTACCTGATGGATAGTTGAAAATGGTTGGTACGATGCATGTTTGGCGACTTTTTTATGGTCGCCATAGTTGGAGAACTCAGATTTTTGTTAGATTTTTAGGCTTTATCGGGCAACTATTATCCCATAGAGTCTTAAAAACCGTTTACATTATGGGAAAGAAAAAAAAGACGCTGGAAGATTTGAAAAAAGATCTCAACACCTTACCTAAAAAGGATTTGAAAAAGATCCAGGGTGGTAAGAAGGGCCGTAATTGGAATAACGGCTGCGGACGAATCATTCCACAATAAGATTTATTGAAAAATATATATATTAAGGGGTCACTGCACTAGCGGTGGCCCCTTAATCATTTATATTTATCATATATGACAAATTCCCTGCCCTTGCTGGAACAGATCGAACCGCTGGAGTTCCAACTCCAACAACATAAAGCGGCCAGCCAGCGCATGGAGATCATCGATCAACTCCTTGGTTACTACGTTTTTACGGATATCAAGCGGGCCGAGCGCCTGCTCGAGGAATTATACGACCTGCTGAAAAATGCGGAACTGGGCCATTCTCAAATGGATTTTCAGCTCCGTTACCATCAGTACCGGGCCCTGGTAGCAAATATGCGATATGATTTCGAAGGCTCCGCCCACTATTTTTCCGAGGCCATGCAGGTGGCAGAAACCAGCGGAACCGTTTTCCAGCAAGCGGAAGTACTGATCGATTACGCCGGGACTTGCATGAATAACGATGAAAACGATTACGCCCGGCAAATTCTCGAAAAGGCCGAGCTTATCCTCAAGCGTTTTCCACACCCCTCCCTGCAGGCCCGCCTGATAGCCCGCTATGGTTTCCTCAACCTGATGCTTTCCGATTTCAGTAAAGCAATCGAAGATCTACTGGAAGCAGATAAACAACTCAGCAGCCTCAAAGGACCACTGAGTCCTAAAGACATGTACTTCCTGGGGCTCATACACAGCGGATTGGGCACCATTTACGTGCACAACGATAACTACGAACGCAGCATTCAGTCGTACCGAAAAGTGGTCGAAATGTCGGAATCCATGAATATGCGCTCACGCCTCTCGTGGAATTACCTTAACCTGGGGAACGCCTATCTGGCTGCTTCCGACCTGGAAAATGCAGAGCGGTTTTTCCTGAAAGCCGTTCAGAACCCCGACGACATCAACCCCATCAGCCACGCCAGTGCCTACGCCAACCTGGGATACTGTGCCCTGCAGAAGGAAAACTTCGAAGAAGCACTGGAACTCCTCGAAAAAGCCGAAGGCCTTTACCAGGATTTCGGTAATGGGGAACTGGACAATCTGGGGCATATTGCTTCCTGGCGTGCCCAATCCTACGATGGTATGGGTCAGTACAAGCCGGCCATTGAGCATTTTCACATGGCTCTGAATATTGCCGAAGAACTGGAAGACCTCAAATTAGCGTCGGCCACTTCCGAGAATATTGCCACCTTTTACGCCAACCACCAAGAGTGGGAAGATGCCTACCATTTTCAGGCCCTGCACAGCAAGTACAGCGATCTGTATGTGCGTCAGGTAAATGATCGCCGACAGATGGAACTGGAGGTTAAATACGATGCCGAGAAAAAACGCCAGGAGGCCGAATTGCTGCGCTTGCAAGCGACCAAGCTTCAGCTTAAGGCCTTGAGGGCACAAATGAATCCCCACTTTTTGTACAATGCATTGAATTCGATCCAGAACTACATCACCAGTAATAAAGGCAATCACGCCGCCAAATACCTGGCAAAGTTCGCCAAGCTGATGCGTCAGTCTTTAGAATACAGCGACCTGGAATTTATCTCGCTCGAAAAGGAAATCGAATTTTTGCGTGATTACCTCTATATCAACGAAAAGTTGCGCTTCGAAGACCAGTTGCGTTACCGTATTCAGGTAGACGAAGATATTGAAGAGGACATTCTGGGGGTACCCACCATGATCGTTCAGCCCTACGTGGAAAATGCCATTGAACACGGTTTGCGGACCCGGAAAAATGGTATGATTCAGCTCATCTTTTCCATGAACGACGATAAATCCATCCTCTGCATCGTCGAAGATAACGGGATCGGCCGCAAAAAGGCCCGCGATAACCAAATGCAGGATGAGCAATACCAAAATCACAAATCCCGCGGCACAAAAATTACCGAAGATCGGCTGCGCATTTTGCACAATGCCGATGCCAATAAGGTCTTCGTCCGTACCATCGACATGAAGGATGATGATGGCCAGCCAAGCGGAACCCGGGTGGAAATCAAGATCCCGATCGTGGATATCCACATGCGGTGACGCTCCTGCAATCACCCATTTAGTGGGTAACTACACCATTCCCTGTGATTTACATACCATTTAAAAAGAAGGACCGCCCTGGTTTCTTATTGCTGCGAATTGATAGTAGCTTGCGAACAGTTTTCTCATAGTATGTTTGTTTCCAACTGCACCCCGATCCCTAATGAGGTGCAGTTTTTTATTTTTCCTGGCTGCTCCATCCCGTAAAAAAAGGCATCCGGCCAACTTATCCACCACCCAACCACCGAATACTCATTCATGGTGGGTGGCGGTTGCAAAACAAGCTATATTCCAATCTGTAGTTTTCTCATAGTATGTCACGGGCATCTGCATTCCATTCCCTTTGAGTGTAGGTGCCTGATTTATTGTTGGGGCCCCGCAAGTATGTCGAAACGCTGTTCGAGACGGTTCCCAGCCTCATCGACAAGTGTCAGGGTATGTGGTCCAGGTTCCGGTACGAATTCCATGACGTGAAAAGTCTCGGTAACCCCCACGAATCGATCATCAATATGCCAGAAGACCTTGGTGTCGGGGCGCTGATGGGCCAGCTCGAATACCGTCCGGGAGAGGGAGCCGTCGGCATTACGGGGTACCTGAATGCGGCGTGCCTGTTGTGGGTAGATGAGCTGCATCATGTCCGTCTTGGGGCCTCCGTTGGTAATACAGTCAGGATGTACTGGCGGCGCCGGGCGATATTCGGGATGTCCGGTCCGGTAGTAGTGGGCCATTCGCGGTGGCAGAATAAACCAGGATTGGTGTTGGAGGGCATTAACCGGAAAGCAGGAGGCATCGGCCTGAAACCTGCCCGAAGGGTCCAGGTGAAGCAGGCGGTGATACGCACAGGAGTGGCCGCCACGGGCACTGCGGGCCTCCCACTGTTCAACGGTGGGGCAATGCGTTCCTGCCAGTTCGCCCGACAGCCGGCAAACCCTCATTTGTTGCAGATCATCGAATGGAGCATTCCACCAACCCGTAGCCGGCAGTTGATCAAAAACATCGAACAGGACCGGCCCCGCAGCGTGGATACCGATCAGGCCGGGCCGGCCTTCGCCGTCGGCATTACCGGCCCAGATTCCGACTGCATATTCCGGGGTGACTCCAATTGCCCAGGCATCTCTGAATCCAAAACTGGTGCCCGTTTTCCAGGCAATTTGACGGCTCGATTGGAATTGCTCCCATTCACCGCGGGAGGCCGGCCGCTCTAGTTCCTGCATGGCCTCAAATGTTTTCCAGATAGCACCGGCCCGCAGTTGGGTCGGCTGATCAACGAACGCTGTGGCCAACGGGTTCCGTGGACCTGCGTTCTTGCCGGGAACGAAGCTATACCATTGGCCGGGTGTTTCCGGCAGATATTGGCCATTGGATTGGTTGTAGGTATTGAGGGTGCGCCCCATCCAGGCATAGGCAGCTGTCAACTCATCCAGCCGTGCTTCGGCACCTCCCAGTATCAGGGATAAACCATAGTGTTCGGGAGGACGACTGATGGTGGTTAGCCCCAGGTCGCGCAATTGTTGGTGAAAGCGTTCCTGCCCGTATAGGTTGAGGAGGTGGATGAAGGGAATATTCAGGGACCGGCTCAGTGCTCTCCGGGCAGGAACGGCTCCGGAGAAGGTAAGGCCGTAGTTTTCCGGCCGGTATCCGTTGAAGTTGACGGGGTGGTCTGCGAGCAGACTCTCCGATAGTATGGTGCCGTCCTGCAGAGCGTGGGCAAACAAAAAGGGCTTCATAATACTGCCGGTACTCCGGGGGGCACGGAGTACATCGACCATATGGCCGTGTTCGGCCCCCGCCGTCATTACATTGCCAACGTAGGCCTTTACTTCGCCCGAAGGAACGTGGATGACAATTGCCGCCAGGTTGTGGATACCCTGTGTTTTTAACCGTCGGAAATGCCGATCGAGGGTAGCCGATACCCGAAGTTGGAGGTCCTGATCGAGGGAAACGATGGTTCGGTGGCCCATGTTTTTCGGTTGATCTTGCGACAGGCGCGCCATGAGGTGTGGAGCCTGATTGGGCAGGGCCCGCGGTTCCGGGGGCAGGGGTTCGGCAAGTGAAGCTTCCAGGGTGAGGGCATCGATAACTCCCTGCTCATAAAGCCTGTTTAATAGGCGATTCCGTTTGGCCAGGAGGTCTTCGCGCCCTTGCCCCAGGTGGAGCAGAGAGGGGCTATTTGGCAGTACAGCCAGAAGGGTGGCTTCGGCCCAGGAAATTCTGGTTGCCGGTTTCCCAAAATATCTCCAGGCGGCGGCATCAATACCCACCACATTCCCACCGAAAGGGGCATGACTGGCGTACATCTCCAGCAAACGCCGTTTGGAATAGGACCATTCCAGCCGGGTAGCCAGGATGATTTCCCGCATTTTTTGCCTTACGGTCCGCGGAGGGTCATCGCTGGCCAGTCGGACAATCTGCATGGTTATGGTACTACCACCGCTCACAATAGTACCAGCCTTCAGGTTTTGCCGAAAGGCACGAGCCAGTGCGCGCCCATCAAAGCCCGGGTGGCTAAAAAAACGTTTATCTTCGAAGGTCGTGACTGCCTGGATGTACTTTTCCGATAGGGAATCAGTTATGGGAAAGCGCCACTGGCCATCCGCGGCAACCCGTGCCGAAAGCAAGGAGCCCCGGGCATCTTCCAGTACCGGACTGTAGGGGCGATCGAATAATGGGCGGGGTAGCGCAAAGAATGAATACCAAACACCAAAGACCAGTAATAACGAGGCGGCCCCGAACCTCCAACGGCGTTTATGCTTGCCCTTAATCATGATGGATCCTTATCGCTTGGTGATTCAGCACTGGAAATTATAGCGCGAATTTGGTGCTGAAGCTCTGTAAGATTAGCTACGTAATCAGGGCTCAATTCCTCGGGTACAGGTTTAGCCAAAACGATCCGGATGAATAGATCAGCCAGACTCAGGTCGGGGTGAACCAGGCTGACGCGTTGCGCGGGAAATCGTTCCTGGATTTGGTTGATGAGGTCGCGAAAGGACAGGGTGCTGTGTCCGTCGGCATCGGCTTCCAGAGACCAGAGGCCCTTTTCGGCGGGATTTAAGGCGTACACAACAAAGCTGCGCTGTGCATAAACCGGATCCTCGATCACAAAATGATGAAAGTTGGTCGAAGAAAGCGGGTATAGTCGCTGCGACTCTGCTGCGCCCTCCAATTCCAGGAAATAATTTAGTGGCCCCGTATTGGGGTTGAGGCTAATGCTTTCCCGAACCGGCCCGGGGATGACCAGTGAATCTTGTGGGTGGGGGAGAGGCTTATAGTGCAACAGGGCGTAGAGCTCAGATTGTTGTCGTGGGTGTTCACGGATATAGATGAAATACAGACCCCGGACCAGGTAGGACAAAAGGTCCTCATCCGTGTAGTCTTTCAATACCTTTTGTGGAATGACCAGTGACTGGCCCCGGGTGTACAAAACTTCTGGTCCCATAAGGCGGCCACTTACCTTGATAATGGCAAGTTTGCGCGGGAAGATTTCGGGATCGATGTGGTGTATCAGCCGACAAGCTTGCTGTAAAAGGCCCTCCAGTAATTCGGCTTCCTCACTGGTAAAGCGACGAATATTTGCCTGCAGAGCCTCTTTATATTGAGCAAGTGCATCTTCCCGGGAACGAAATGCAGAGACAGGCTGTTTCAGTTGAGTAGCGAGGTCGGTCAGTGATACGCGTTCGAAGTAATGGTAATGCGGATCGTGCAGGAGAACCTGGGCTGCCTTCATACCGTAGAGAAGCGCAACCTGCCTGCCTTGTGGCAATAAAAGTACCCTTGATTCCTGCTGCCGCTGGCATGCAAACAGGCTGATGGTAAGGAGGAGGATCGCAGTACAAACTCTCATGGCTGTCGGGATAGAAATTGAGGGGCTAGGAAGGCGGCAGGAAGGATTGTTTTAATTGTATTTGGCCCATATTTGAAATAATCGATAATGCAACTTATTTTTATAAGCTCAAGTGCTATACCTGAAACCTTAAACCCCGAGCCTGAAACCTGTCAAAAGCAACGAAGTACCGAAATACAATATACATAGACATTCGGCTGTGCATTCATAAAATCAATCCATTAACAATGAACATTTTTGTAGGGAAATTAGACTTTAGTACCCAAGAACCCAGTTTACAAGCCGCCTTTGAACAATTTGGAGAAGTTTCCTCCGCTAGTATTATCATCGACCATTTTACCGGAAAGTCCCGTGGATTTGGCTTCGTAGAGATGCCTAACGAAGAAGAAGCAAAAGCAGCGATCGCTGCCTTAAATGAAACAGATTTTGAAGGTCAGACACTTATCGTAAAAGAAGCGGACGACCGCAAGAAGGGCTCTACCTTCCGCTCCAGCTACGATATGCACTATAACAGCAAAGGGGACCGTGTTCCCGAGGAAGAGCGCGAACGCCAGCGTGCTGAGCGTATGCGTGAACGGGCCCAATTCTCTGGTCGCCGCGGTGGCGGTGGCGGAGGCCGACGTGGCGGAGGCTACGGAGGTGGTCGTCGCGGAGGCGGCGGATATGGCGGCGGGCGCCGCGGAAGTGGCGGTGGTTATGACCGCCGTGGCGGCGGCGGAGGCTATGATCGTCGTCGTGGTGGTGGCGGCGGCTACGATGATCGCCGCGGAGGTGGCGGTGGTTACGATCGTCGCGGCGGCGGCGGTGGTTACGATGATCGCCGCGGAGGTGGCGGTGGTTACGATCGTCGCGGTGGCGGCGGTGGTTACGATGATCGCCGCGGAGGTGGCGGTGGTTACGACCGTCGCGGAGGCGGCGGCTACGATGATCGCCGTGGTGGAGGGTACGATGACCGTCGCAGTTCCTACGATAATAACCGCAGCAGCTACGACCGCAATCGCTCATCCTACGATGACCGACGCAGTTCCTACGACGATAACCGCAGCAGCTACGACCGCAACCGTTCATCCTACGATGACCGTCGCAGTTCCTACGACGATAACCGCAGCAGCTACGACCGCAATCGCTCATCCAATGATGATCGGCGCGACCGCCGTGACGAGGGTGACGATAACTACCGCAGTGCCTATGATAAAAACCTGAGTTCCTATAAGGACCGGGAAGAAAGAGACGAGAACGAATAGGACTTCTTGCGATCCGAAATATTCGAATCGGCTTTAAAAAAAATGAGGAGTTAACCGGTTTCCCCGGTTAACTCCTGTTTTTTTGGCGAAAGCCAAAGCTCCCGGGGGAGGACCCTGGGAAGGGCCCGCATTCTCTTTACTTCTTCAGTGGGCCAACCATATCTTTGGGTTGTACCCATTCCTCAAATTGTTCGGCGGTGAGCAGGTCAAGAGCAATAGCGGCCTCTTTGAGGGTGGTATCTTCTGCGTAGGCCTTTTTTGCGATCTTGGCTGCATTATCGTAGCCGATCTTGGTATTGAGGGCGGTGACGAGCATCAGTGAATTATTGAGGTGCTCATTGATTCGCGCCTGGTTAACATCCAGCCCCTGAATACAGTTGGCATTGAAACTGTTGACAGAATCTGCGATCAGCCTTGCCGACATGAGGAAGTTGTAGATCATCATCGGTTTGAACACGTTGAGTTCAAAATGACCGGTCATGCCTCCGACATTGATGGCTACATCGTTGCCGACAACCTGGGCCATCGCCATGGTGAGCGCTTCGGCCTGAGTGGGGTTCACTTTTCCGGGCATAATGGAGGAGCCGGGCTCGTTGGCGGGAATTAATAATTCGCCGATTCCCGAGCGAGGTCCCGATGCCAGCATGCGAATATCATTACCGATCTTCATAAGAGAGCAGGCCACTGTTTTCAGTGCACCGTGTGCTTCGACAACTGCATCGTGGGCGGCCAGCGCTTCGAATTTATTCTCAGCGGTAACGAAGGGATGGCCGGAGAGGTCAGCAATATTTTTGGCTACCTCGGTATCGTAATTGGGTGGGGTGTTGAGACCTGTACCCACCGCGGTACCTCCCAGCGCGAGTTCAGACAAATGAGCCAGGCTGTTGCGGATAGCCCGAATGCCGTGGTCCAGTTGGGATACATAACCCGATAGCTCCTGGCCAACCGTTACCGGAGTAGCATCCATAAAGTGGGTGCGTCCGATTTTGACCACCTCCATAAATTGATCCGATTTCTCCCGGAACACCTGCTTAAGGGATTCCAGGGCCGGTATGGTTGCTTCCACCAGTATCTTGTACGCGGCGATATGCATGGCCGTGGGAAAGGTATCGTTAGACGACTGGGATTTATTGACATCGTCGTTGGGATGCAGTGCTTTTTGCTCGTCGGTCAGCTTACCACCCTGCAGGACGTGGCCGCGATTAGCGATCACCTCATTGACATTCATATTGGATTGGGTGCCGGATCCTGTTTGCCAGACCACCAGGGGGAACTGGTCGTCTAATTGGCCGTCGAGGATCTCGTCACAGACGCGGGCGATCAGGTCGGCTTTATCAGCTTCCAGAACGCCGGCGTCGCGGTTGGTGATGGCGGCGGCCTTCTTTAGGATAGCAAAAGCCCGGATCACTTCTACGGGCATCTGCTGTCCCCCGATTTTAAAGTTTTCACTGGACCTTTGGGTTTGTGCTGCCCAGTACTTGTCGGCGGGTACATCGACCCAACCAATACTGTCTTTTTCCTTGCGGTAACTCATAGACGCGGTTTAGTGTGTTTGGTTTGGATTCGCAAGATACGGCATTTCGGAGCTTTCTACAGCCTCAGTGGCAGGATTGACCAACTTTAAAGAAGGCTAATAAACTAATTGGAAATGGGTACGTTTTCAGGATAGAATACCCGATGGATCGGTATTTCAACCAAAACGAAACTTTTATAAAAACCAAAAATCAAACCATTATGGCCTTTACACTGCCTGATCTACCCTATGCTTATGATGCGTTGGAGCCGCACATTGATGCCCGTACTATGGAAATCCACCACGGTAAGCACCACGCCGGATATACCAGTAAACTTAATGCTGCGATCGAGGGTACTGATTTAGCGGATAAAAGTATTGAAGATATTCTTGCGAACGTTTCTAAGCACAGTACTGGTGTTCGCAATAACGGTGGCGGCTTTTACAACCACCGCCTGTTCTGGGAAGTAATGTCACCGAATGGATCCGCTGAACCCGCTGGTAATCTGGAAGTCGCCAAAGCAATTGAGAGTGACCTGGGTGGTATCGACAAATTTCAGGAAGCCTTTGCCAATGCTGCGGCTACCCGCTTCGGTTCCGGTTGGGCGTGGTTATGTGTCGACGGTAACGGAAAACTCTTTGTTACCAGCACTCCGAACCAGGATAACCCACTAATGGATGTGGCCGATGAAAAAGGTACACCTATCCTCGGACTGGATGTATGGGAGCACGCGTATTACCTGAACTACCAGAATCGCCGCCCCGATTACATCCAGGCTTTCATGAATGTGATCAACTGGGAAGAAGTAAATAAGCGTTACCTGGCTGCTAAATAAGCTGCGGTACCTATTCCTGCTAAAAAGCCATTCCGGAACCTATCCGGAATGGCTTTTGTTTTTTACACACCTGAACTGCCTTGTTAATGATACGTTACAAGTGTGATTTTCTCTTG
>CAYFGK010000024.1:0-1529 GCA_964342305.1 uncultured Saprospiraceae bacterium
AACCAACTCCGGCGCAACAAGATCAAAAACCTGGAAATATTCCACCACCGGGCCCTTCAATCTTCCGGCAAACTGGGGGAATTGTACCAACGCCTTTACCACGAATCCATGGATATCAACCCCGAACAAGTGGCCTTCGATCTGGGCTTCGATTCGGATACGGATTCGACTTTCAAGAACCTAAAAAAGGAACTCAAAGACCGACTGATCAATACCTTGTTTTTGGTTGATTCGGCGGGAGCTAAATACGGCCACCTCGAAGGCGCCTACATGCATTGCTGGAAGGAGTGGGCGGCAGCTAAGATCCTTTTCACCCGTGGCGCTACCCCCGCTGCGATCGATCTGACCCGTCGGGTATTCATCCGGGCTGTCCGGTACGAATTCACGGAATTAGCCCTGAACACCAGTCGTTCCCTGAGGATGTACTACGCCACTCGTGGCGCTGATCCACGAAAATTCAATGAATACGATGAGTCCTTTTCCTATTATCGCGAATTATTTGAATGGGAAAGCCTGGCCGAAGGACATTATACCCACTTGATGATCCATTTCTCGTCGAGTCGTGCCAGCAAACCCGAATTGAGTGATCAGGCTTTAGCTTGTTTTGAAGAATTACGACCTGCCTTATCCAAATACTCCGCCTATCGCCTGCACCGCTATGCCAACTTTATCCGGCTCATCGCCTACATGAGCCGCCACGACTACGAAACGTCAATTCAAATATGCGATGAAGCTATTGCTCACCTCCGCGAAAAAGGGTTTGCTGCCAAGCAGGCGATTTCCAGCTTCCTGTACCAAAAACTTCTTTGCCACACCAAACTGCGCCAATTCGAAGCGGGCCGCCATGCCGCTGAGGAGAGCCTGACCTACGAACTTCCCGGATCGTATAACTGGTTTAAAAATCGAGAGCTTAGCCTGATGCTGGCCTTCCATAGCTGTGAGTACAGCGCCGCCTACCAGATTCACCAACAGGTTATTCAGCAAAAGAACTATAAAAAACTGGACCGGGTATCCCGCGAAACGTGGACCATCATCCAAGGGTACCTCTCCTACCTGCAATACATCGGTCGTATCCAATTACCCGAAACAAGGAAGCGCCCTAAGCGATTCCGATTGGGTAAATTCCTCAACGAAGTACCTATCTTTTCCCGCGATAAACGAGGCATGAATATCCCCATCCTGGTACTCCAGGTCTTGTTTACCATCAGCCGGCACCAATACCAGGAAGCCATCGATCGCATCGAAGCCATCGAAAAGTACTGCACCCGCTACCTGCGCCGCGACGATACCTTCCGCAGCAACTGCTTCATCAAGATGCTCCTGCAAATCCCCATCCACGGCTTTCACCGCAAAGCCGTGGAACGGCACGCCGCCCCCTACCTCGAACAACTCCGGTCTATGCCGCTCTCCGAAGCACCCCAGGGCCCCGACATCGAGCTTATCCCCTACGAAGAACTGTGGCCCATGGTACTGGGAAGCCTGGATGTGAAGTTTTATCGGAAACGCAAGTGACTGGTCAGGTTTGAGGT
>CAYFGK010000024.1:1629-60046 GCA_964342305.1 uncultured Saprospiraceae bacterium
TACGTTCCCTAAAGTCCCTACTTCCCCTCCAGTCCCGCGACAGCATCCCCCCGCCTGGCGCGCTCCCAGCGCACATCCTGCTTGCGGGCCAGATACCGGCCGAAGCCGCGATACACGGCGTAGTTCATAATGAAAAAGTAGTAGGGCACAAAGAGCAATTTGAGCTTGATCCTGCGGTGCTCCAGGTACCAGCCGAGGAGGGCTGCTGCGTAGAAGGCCACCTGCCCCAGGAAGAGGAACTGGTAGATCAGGCCCTGGTTCCACAGCAGGGCATTACTGATGAAAATGACGGGTAGGGTCAGGGGCGCCAACGTCCAGCGCAGGACGCGGTGGCTAATGTACTGGAAGCTCAGTATACCATATTGGAAGATGTTCAGTAAAGGTGCCAGGCGGACGATCGACTGGATGCCGCCGGCAGCGATGCGGATCTTGCGTTTGAGCTCCTCCTGTACGTTGGCCGAGGCCGTTTCAATGGCGTAGGCTTCGGGATCGTACTGAATGGTGTAACCGCGTTTGGCGATGCGCAGGCTCACGATAAAATCGTCGAGCAGGGTATCGGGTTCCACGTGCTGGTAGAGCTCGGTACGTACGGCGAACAGCTCACCGGCGGCGCCCACCACGGAGTAGAGTTCCGCATCCCATTTTTTAAGGGTGGATTCGTAGCGCCAGTATAGGCCTTCGCCGGCACCGGCGGCCGCTTCCGCCTCGCCGGTACGGATGCGTTTCTCACCCGACACGCAGCCCGTGGTGGGCCGCTCGAAGAGATTCACGATGCGACGGATCGACTCCTTACCCAGCAGGGTGTTCGCATCGGAAAATACGACGATGGGCGTATCCACCAGTTGCATGCCGCGGTTCATGGCGGCGATCTTGCCGTTGCGGGCATCCTGGTGCAATACGGTTACATCCTCGTATTGCCGCAACAGGTCGGGCGTACCGTCGTCGGAACCATCGGTGATCCACACCTGCTTCAGTTTCTCGGCCGGGTAATCCAGCTGGCGGGTGTTCTCCACCTTGCGGGCGGCATAGTCTTTTTCGTTATAGGCGGCGACCAGGAGGGTAACCTCCGGTTCGTAGGTGCCGCTGGCGGGTTCGGGGCGGCCTTTGATCAGGCGCTTGGCCCGTACCAGCAAATAGAGTACGATACCGTAGCCAACGTACGTATACACTACCAATCCGAGGGCCGTCCAGAATACGATGGTCATGCGGTTTGTTTTTCGGGTTTACCTAAGAGACGGCGATAACTCGCCAGGGACGCGCGGGCCGTTTGCTCCCAGCTAAAGGCTTTGGCTCGTTCCAGCCCGTCAATTCGCAGTTTTTCCTGCATCCCGGTATCGTTGAGCAGTACGCCCAACACCTCCGCAATGGAATCGGGTTGCAGGGGATCGACCAGGCAGGCCGCATCACCGGCCACCTCGGGCATGGAGGCCACATTACTGGTGATAACGGGCGTGCCGCAGGCCATACCTTCCAGGATGGGAATGCCGAAACTCTCCCGCTTACTCGGGTACAGGAACACATCCGCCAGGTTGATCAGGGCCGGCATTTCCCGGTTGTCGATGTAGCCGGTCACGTGGATCTGGTCCATGAATTCGCCCAGTCCGGCCTGATCGAGGTAGCTTTTGATCAACGCCGGTTCCAGGTCGCCGACCACCAGTTTGTGGGTGCGACCAAACTTCTGGCAGTATTTGGCGAAAGCCACTACCGTATTGGGTGTATTCTTCTTGGGATCGGTATTCCCCAGAAAGAGGGCAAATCGATCCGGCAAGTGATATTTGGTCCGCATCTCCGCCAGGTACGATTGATCGTTTATCGGCCGAAAGTGCTCGCCCACTCCATTGTACACTACTTCTACCCGGCCGGGAGGCAGCTTAAGGTGAAATTCAAAACGCTCCCGCTCAAAGTGTGACACCGTATAGATAGCATCGGCCCTGCGCAGCAACTGACGCACCACCCAGCGGCGGTACATATTACCGAATCGCTGGTACGGGGTATAGCCTTTTGCGAAAAGCGGATTATTCTCCAGGTAAATAATATCGTGAATGGTCACCGCCAGGGGTACCGGACAAAAGACCGGAGCGGTGTTGGAGGTGCAATGCAGCAGATCCAGGTTGAGTTGGCGTACCAGCTTGGGCAGTTTTATTTGCTCCCAGACCGGATAACTTCCCTCAAAGGTGTGGATGGTCAGGTTCTCGCTTTCTTCCAGGCAGCGATCGGGCCCTTCGTTCACAAAAATGTGGTAGGTATTGTCCCGATCGATGCGCTGCAGGTTGCGGATCAGTTCCAGGGCCACGAAATCCATGCCGTGCTTGCGGGTGCGGAAAATACGCTGTGCTTCAATGCCTATGTTCATGGTACGATGATCGTTTTTGTGTCAGGCGGGGGTACGCACCACGCGCTCCCAGGCCCTGGTGTCGGGATCGTATTGCTTGAGCAGTCGGGCCGGATTGCCGGCCACTACGCAGTAGTCGGGCACCGATTTGGTAACCACACTACCCGCCGCCACGACGCAATGTTTCCCAATCGTAACGCCGGGAAGGATCACCGCGTTCGCTCCGATCCAGGTTTCATCATGTACTTCGACCGGACGGGTATACACGCCCTGATCCGATATGGGCCGGTCGATAGCTTCGTAGTTGTGATTCAACGCACTGATCACTACGTTTTGGGCCAGGCGCACATCGTTCCCGATGGTGACCGGGCCGATAAGGGTTGAGCCAAGCCCAATGCGGGTACGTTCGCCGATTTTTACGCCGCCTACGCCGTTATTGACCGTGCAAAAATCCTCGATCGTACTGGCCGCCCCAAGTTCGAAGGGGTTAAACGGCAGTACATCCATTCGGGTACGGCGGCGGATGCGACCACCGCGGCGAATCTGGTGCACAAAGGGATTGACGAACCAGCGCACCCAACGTCGAGGACGTGCCTGGTTCTTGGGCATCAACAGCCAGAGGGCCAGCTTTTTGAGCCGGGGATTCGATTTAATGCGTTCGGTCAGACTCATAGGTCCCGGCTTTTTTCCATGCTGCTAAAGAGTTCCTCTACATTATTGGCCCAGGTGTGCTCAGCGGCAAATGCCCGGCGTTCTTGTTGCAGGGTGGGTCCATCGGTGGCCAGCTCGGATTCGATGGCCTGTACCCACTCCCCGGGGCCTTCGGCCAGCGAAACGTGTTCTTCAAAATAGGTCATTGCTTCGGTTCGGGTAGCTACGGTAGCACGCCCCATGGCCAGGTATTCATCGATCTTGCGCGGGTAATTACCGCGTGTTATTTCGTTGATCCGCTGGGGGTTGATGGCCACATCGAAGGTCTGCAGGTAACTGGCCAGTTCGGATTCGTCTTTACGGCCCAGGAAGTGGACGTTGGGCATCTCGTGCAGCGGGCTGGCACGAAAGGCGTCGTCTTCCGGCCCCACCAACACTAATTGCCAATCGCGTCGTTCACGCGCAATGTGTTCCAGAATTTTCAGGTCGAGACGCAGGGCCTTTAGCGAGCCGATGTAACCGATAATGGGGCCGGCAATGGCAGCAATGTCGGCGGGAACGGGGCCCGCCGTTTCCGGCTTGAAAGCGGTCAGGTCACACCCCTGCCCCACAAAGTAGCTGTGTGGATTGAAGCGCCCGGCAAGCTGGGCCAGATACAGGCTGTTGGCAGCAACGGTATCGGCCTTGGCCATATGGAGGGGTTCGATCCTGGTCCCCTGCATCTGCCAATAGTCGACTGCAACGAGATTATCTCGCGTGTAGTAGGTGTAATGCATGGGGTTCAGGAGTTCCTTCAAATGGAAGGACCGGAACATATCACTATCGCAGAAATGCCAAAAAGGACCAAACCCGAGGGTCTTCATGGCTGCCTGTATGCCTCTCGCCAAACGCCGGTTATTGCGTCCGTTCAACCAGTTGAATAGTCCGTTTACCGGCACGCGGGCGACCGGATCGGCCACAAAGTGTGGGTAATACACCCAGAGGTTTTCTTCCACTTCAATGGGATTATCATTGCCCTTTTTCCATCGTTCGCGAAAACGGGCTATGGTTTCGGGTTCTTTGCCACGCCAGTATCCCAACCGGTCGAGCGGTGGATTAACGTACAGTACGCGCCGATCCCTTGCCAGTTCGCGGGCAATATTCTTACAATTGCTTCCAATGGGTATATCCCAGGATTGCAGGCCGGTTATGACTACGTCAGCAGTGCGCAGGTCGATCCGGTTACGAGTGTTCATCGATACCATGCTCCGTGTGTATGAATTTTTTATTGGCCCCCTTCAATTTGAACAGGGCTTTTAGCGTAAGCCAAAATCCGAGGGGTAGTTGGGCCAGGCTTTTTAATGTTTTAAGGCTGTACGTTCGGGCGGGCAGGCTAATGGCAATAGCTATGGCTGTCGCCAAAAAGGCACCGGTCCACCACAACGCCACGAGACCAAAGGGCCACCAGATACTCAGCAACAGGTACACTACGGCCATCAGGCCGGTAGCCCCCAGGGTCAGGATACGCGGCGGCAGAATAAATTGTATCAGCTTATCGAAATAGTCGATCCGGCCGCGCGTCAGTAAGAGCCGCAAGCCGCGTCCGATGTTGCGGCCGAAATAAATGAATTGCGCCGATAACCAACGCCGGCGCTGGTTCACGAACGCATCGGCTTTTTGGATCTTTTCGTCCAGGATGACCGCTTTACGTGCGTAGCCAATAGTGATGCCCTGTTCCAGCAGGAAAAGCTCGAGTTCTTTATCGAAGCCGCCTACCGCCTCGGCCCGGTCCATCAGTTCGCGAAATAGTGGAGCTTCGCAGGCAAAGCCCGAACCGATCAGGGCTGCCGAGAGCCCCAGCACCCGGTGGCCGGTGCGGAAAATAGCGTTGTTGGTCGCCTCGCTGAGTCCGTCCAACACGGCGAAATCCGTATTGTCATTTTTAGCGGTGCGTTGCCCCTGCACGACCCGGAAGCCACTTTGCAATTGCTCGACCAGGGCATCAACACAACCCGGGGCCATCACATTATCGGCATCGAGTACCAGGATGTAATCGACACCCGGGTCGACCACCTCCAGACCTTTCCTGATGCTTTTGGCTTTGGTGCTATTCTCGAAGGAGACTTCCAGGACCCGTGCCGGGCCCGTTTTCAGTTGGGCAACCGTTGCTGGTTGCAGAGAATCCGCCAGCACCAGGGTTTCCACTTCGTGGTGGGCGCTGATGTGTTCGCCCGCCGCCCGGGCCGTTTCCAGTATCACGGCGTCCTCCTGGTAAGAAGGCAGTAGTATGGCAACCCGGGAAGGACGCAAACGCTGTCCGCGGGTGCGTTCCCGGTACAGGTGTGATGCGATGGCAAAGATCAGGAAATACAGAGCTGACCCTCCCAAATAAGCGAGCACCAGGTATTCCGGCCAGCGAATGAGGGTAATCAGGGTGTCCATGGGTCATTCATTTTTGGAGAAATATGCCATTTCAGGGCGTCGCGGTAGGCTTTCCAGTGGTTGGCATCTTTAGCCAGCAGAAACTGAATCAGATGCTTCGGAATACTGACAAAGACCATGTATAGACTTGCCAGCCACCGGTTCAGCCCCTTACTGTTCCGGCGCATATACAGGATGCGGTTTCGGTTGAGGTAGTACGTTTTTAGCGGGCTGTTTTTTTGTACCGACATGGATTCTTTATGCAAGACCAGGCTGTTGGGTTGGTAGTAGATCTGATAACCGGCCCGCCGGATCTGGGTACTCCAGTCGTGCTCTTCGTAATAGAGGAAATACGATTCGGGCATGTTACCCACCTCCTCAATGACGGCCCGCGGCACCATCATCGCACAACCGTGGGCAAAGGGTGTATAGCGGGGCAGATCGTACTGTCCGCTATCCACCTCTTTGTGCCCGACGGCCTGCATGCGCAGCGTGAAGGGGTTCATGGCTGTAAATCCAGCGTATTGTATAGTGTCGGGATGATCGAAAAAACGGATTTTGGGGCTGACGGCCCCTACCTTAGGATACATGGAAAAGGTGGCGACCATATGGGTAAGAAAATCCGGGGCCACCTCCGTATCATTATTCAACAGCAAAATAAAATCGCCTTTTGCTTCCGCTATGCCCAGGTTATTACCCCCGGCAAAACCGAGGTTGCGGTCACTGCGCAGCAGACGCACGTAGTCGTCGCTCAGATCCAGCCGGGCAATATCATCCTCCCCCGATGCATTATCCACGATCAGCACCTCAAAGGCCTGACCGCACACCTTCCGGAGCGAGGCCAGCAGCGCATTGGTCACCGCCGCCTGACGGTAGTTGATGGTGATAATGGAGACCAGAGGATCCGTGGTCATAGCACTTGGTATTTGTGTACGAGGAGGGTTCGTACGGGTACCGGGACGGGAGTGGCCGCGAGGCCAATTGGTTAGTGCTGTTTCTGCTAAATTAAAGCAACGGAATAAAGGTTTGTACGTAATAGTCCATTAAATGATTCAATAACTATTTGAATACGGGCAAGATTTCCGTACCCCCCTCTGCCCTTTTGATAACCCTTGAACTATGCAAGTACAAACACCTCCGCACCGGTACAAACTACCCATCAAACGTACCGATCGCGTTCTGGAAGTGGGCAGTGGCCACCATCCGCATCCGAAGGCCCAGGTCATCGTCGATAAATTCATTGATTCCAACTACCACCGCAAAACCGACATCAAGGTCCTGAAGAACCAGGAGTTCATTCAGGCCGACGGGGCGGATATGCCTTTTTCAGACAATGAATTTGATTACGTTATTTGCAACCAGGTGCTGGAACACGTCGACGATCCGGCGGCCTTCCTCAACGAGCAATCGCGGGTCGCAAAACGCGGGTACCTGGAAACACCGTCGGTGGTCGGAGAATACCTTTTTCCGAAAGAATCGCACCGCTGGCTCATTCTGCCCATTGATGGTAAATTAATTATCATGGACAAGGCTGCCAACTGGTTTGATAGTCAGTTCGACTTTGGGTTGCTGTTCCTCACCTATTTACAACGCACCTCTATGGGCTATAAAATCCTGCGCGACACCCGTCCCAACATCTGGACTACGCGCTACGCCTGGGAAGGCCGGATCGAATTTGAGGTCAACCCCGACAACCCGGAATACCGGAAGTATTTCACCGGCCCCTGGGACGAGACCATGATCAGGCGTTTTTTCCCGGAACAATCAAAACCCAGGGAGTTTATGGATGCCTTTTCCTCCATGGTCAGAATTGGCTGGCAGGCAGTTACCGGCACCACTAAGTTCTAAGGTGTGGTTGGTCGTGGACCATTACTGCCGTCCATTTTATGGCATCGTCCCCGTTATTTGACGGGGACCTTAACCAAGCCTTTTTCAATCCCTTCGCGTTCCCATTTTGGCAGAAACCACATGTAAGCCATGAACGCGTACACAATAATGCCGTTCGGCATTTGCTGCAGGGCCCCGCTGCCGTAGGAGGCCCCCATCAAGCCAAATACCCCGCAGGTCATAGCTGCTCCCAGCCCCACGAATTCAAAAGATTTCAGACGGAAAAGAATAATATAGGCACTGCTCAGGATAAAAAAGAACAGCGTGAATAAATGAAGGTACAGGCCGATGATCCCCTGTTCGGCCCAGATCTGTACGTAGTGGCTGTCGGTGGGTGTCTCGGCCAGGAAGGTGCCGGGTGAAAACCGGAGTCCCCAGTTTCCCGCCGAGCCAATTCCGCCACCGAAGGGCCGGCTTGACAGGTACCCCGACAGTAGCCGCTGATTCTCCTTACGCACCAGCAGGGAGGGATTATTCGGATCGAGGGCCGATCGGATGCGCCGCAGCTCGTACACACTACTACCAATATTGGTCCATCTCAGAAATCCGTACACAGAGATCATACCGCCGTAAACAGCGGCAATGATTGCCGGTCGCTTCGTAAATATGGCGTACAGGGCAAATCCGGCAGCAGGTACCGCCATGGCACCCCGGGTGCCGGAGATCAAAAGACCGAACATAGCCAGCCCGGAAACCGCCAGGTAAAAAACCTTGTCCTTAAATTTGGGCGTATGGAGCCCCAGAATGGCAAAAACGACCCCCGAAAAACCCATGCTTCCGCCAAAAGTTGCCGAATCCGAGAAGAAGGAGAAAATCCGCAGCCCGCCGGGTAAGCGGTGGGTTTTTCCGCCGATCGTATCCAGCCAGTAGTCTTCCCAGGGATCCACACCAATAAACTTTTGCTGTATGCCTTTAATGACACCCAATACCGTGAAGTAGGCCCATAATTTGAGCAGGCGGTCCAGAAACTTCTTTTCCGGAAGGAGAATATACACCAGCGGAATCGTCAGGAACATGTACAAAGACACTCCCCGCATGGCATAAAACCAGGCGATCCGACTGACTGCTTCCGGGTTAACCAACTGGAATAAGGAATAGGCAAACCAGATAGCCGCCAAATAGGTCATGGGCTTCAACGCCCGTTTCCATTCTACCTTTTGATTGAACTGCGAAAAAAATACACTCAACCAGGTAAGGACCAACAGGCCGTCGACCGACAACCCCAGGGGCCCCGGAACGTAGCGTGCCAATCCGAGAGCAAAATAATTAGCGTAAAATAAAGCTGCCACCCCGATGAGTGGCCGCATGAATACCACGCTCAGAAAGATGGCCACAAAAGGCAATAACAACAGAGGTATACCTCCCGCCAGATCAGCTCCGGCAAAGAATAGGATCGCCCCACCCATTGCGAGAAACAACAGACCGATGAATAGCCCTTTCAGGACCAGGCTCCATGTATTTTCGAGGGGGCGCTGCATACATTTAATATTCCGGTCAAGCTGGTTGACCTCTTCAATAGCTTACGATGATTGCGCGGTAATCGATGCAATTCCGAACCTTTTTTTAACGTAAGGCCGGGGCCTGGCAATTCGGCAAATTCCTGAAGGCTAAAACCTTACGTTGTATTTGGCATAGGGTAGCAGGAATTGCTTAAATCCATATTCCCGATACCATTTAAGTGGTACCGTTAGGTTGGGCGTTGAAAATGGTCACTTTACGAAATAGTCTGCGCCCAACTTCCCGATTTTTTACCCTCGGGGAGCGGTCTTACGCTGCACCAGCAATTTAAACTGTTGGGACATGGTAGTCGCCGATTCCCACAGTAAGCCGGGAGGAAAGGCCGTTTCGCGAAAAATGTACCACCAGCCGACCAGAATTCCGAGGCCGGTAAACAGGATGGTGGCCCAGGCCACCATTGGCAGAGAAGCAAAGACAAATACCGCTACGCAATCCAGGGCTATGTTGGCGCCCAGCATCAGCCAGATCTTCCAGAAGTTGAGCTGTGGTTTGTCGAGGGCAAACAAAGCAACCCCCGAATAGCGGTCAAAGGGCAATAACAGGATGTAGACCGTGATAATATAGACCAGGGTCCGCTGCAAATCCCGGGAATCAGCGTACTCCGCCCCACCGATCAGGGTGAGGAGCGGGTCGGCAAACAGTAGCAAAACGATCAAAATAGGAACCAGCAGCACCGCAGTACCAACGAGTTGCTCGCTTAACATGCGGTTGAAGGACTCTCTACTTTCCTGGAAAGCTCTGGATAACTTCGGGAAAGCCGTTGCTGTAAAGCTGCGCAAAGGGATCTCGATCAGTTCCACCAGCTTCAGCGGGATGGCGTAGATCGCAATGGCCCGTGCGCCCATGGCGGCCGACAAACTCATGATAACGGTATCCGAACTGCGCAGCAAATTGCTGCCCACGTAACTCGCCGTTGAATACCAGCCGAACTGCAATATCTTACGCAAGACTCCGGCATCCCAATGGCGCCAGACAAGGTGTCCGTCCCATTTTTTGGCGAAAGCCAATAAACTGGAAAGGGCATTCATACCCGCGTGGATCCCGATGATATGAATAAGGGAAGGTTCGGGCACGACCAAAATGTAGCCGGAAATACCCAGGAAGATCAGAAAGCCATTCAGACCCCGCAGTACGAAGAGACGTTGAAAATTGATGGCGCCCTGGCAGATCATGGTTGCCTGATGGAAGGGCAGATTCGCAAAGGCCAGCAGTGGATAAAAGAGCAATACCGGCCCGTAGTAACTAGCCTGCCATTCCGGACCCAACAGAAAATATATGGGCAGGAAAAGAACCGAAAGCCCCGTCGTGGTAAGCACACTCAAATGATAGGAGGCCGCAATGCTGCGATTTCTTTCCAGCCCCTCGTTGGTGGAGATCATGCGGATGGCAGCCGTACCGGTCAGTCCCAGCCGGAGCATATCCAACAGGGCCGTCGCCGTCACGTAGATCACCCATCGCCCGTAGAGTTCCTTATCGAGCAGCCGCACCATCAGCAGGAAGGTGAGCATGCTGAAGCCCGCATACACCAGGTTACCGGCCAGGGAATAGAAGTTATCCGACCGGCGCAATTTCTGCCATAAATCTACGAATCGTTGCATCAGACGTAGCGTTTTAGCATGCGATGCTTAACAAAGCGGACAATACCGTTCCGTCTTTTGGGGATCTCCCCGATGAAATCTTCCATATTATCCGGGTGCGCCTTATTGAGCACCGGATGCAAATTTTTATCAACAACCTGATTGAGTTTATTCAAATAAGTCTTATCCGCTTGATTCCAGGTACGGGTCGCATCCACGACCAGGTACACCAGATCAGCACTCTGAAGCAAAGCCGTATTGGTGATGCCATCCGATACGGAGGGTATTTCGACCAATGCATAACCTCCTTTTTCGTAGACGGCGGGGTGGTTCACCCGCAAATACTCCTCGTAGCTCTGACATTCGTTGAGCGTTCGGGGATTAAGGATCAGGTAAGGAAACCCTTCGTCGGCAACATCCTCCAGCTTGTATACCAGGCTGTAACAGAAGTGCCCGTCTTCCGAAAGCTGCTCCATGATCTGACGACGGACATAACTCTTGCCTTCGTCATCCCAGTGGCTGAGCAATAACACAATGCCCGGCCGGAAGTGCTGATAGGGAGGCAAAGCACCGGTGACGTTATCCACCATGTAGCGGGAGGAACGGTACCGTAGCTTATCAAAATCGTATTTATTAGTCGCCCGCTCGCGGGCAAAAACGGCCGCCGCTTCGAGCTTGGTCAGTTGATCGAGCTTGGTCGTATTCTTAATGCGCCGGTCCAGCAACTCCAACACAAAAATGGCCAGGGCCGTAAAGATCCCACCAAAGACGGCGATCACCACGATCAGTATTTTTCGCTTGGTCGGACTGGGTTCGATCGGTAGTTGAGGAGGGTCGAGAACCTTCATATTTGCCATCATATCGACATTCTGCTGCTTCAGGCGTGCCAGCCCCAGGTGGTGGAGGATCTCCAGGTAAGCTTCTTCGTTGACCGCGATCTTGCGTTCAATGCGCTTTAGGGTGGCACCCAGGGGGGCGAAACGGCGGTATTCCTTCATGAAATCGCGCTGCTTTTCCTCCATAGCCCGCAGGCGGGCACCGGCACTCTCGAACTCGATCACCGTTTTCAGCCAGTCGTCGAGCAACTTTTCGATCTCAATTCCCTCACTGTTGCGCTCGTACACGTACAGTGAATCAATGCGTTCTTCCAGTTTTTGCTCCAGCATGATGCGCCGGGCCACCAGGGTTTCCCGTTGGTCGAGGTTATCACCTTCCTCCAATTCGAGAGCGGCAATCTTTTCGTTCACATTAATGAGTTCCTCGCGCAGGGATAGTACGGCCTGATTCCGCAAATTGATATCGAAACGGTTCTTAGTCTCCTCTTCCAGTGTCTGCAGTACCGCCTTGGCTGCGTTGTATTCCATCAGGACATCCTGCAACTTGACTTCGATTTTTTCCTGTTGGGAAGAGATGTGCTTGGTCTGCTCGTAGTAATTAATAATCTCATTGTTGGTATTGAACCGCAACAACCGGTCTTCCTCGGTTCGTAGATCTTCGGCAGCTTTTTCCAGCTGTTGTTCGAAGTACTCCACCGCAACATCGGTCTGGTTCCGTTTCATAGAGCCATTTACACGGATGAAGACGTCGGACAGGATTTTCAGGGTCTGATAGCAAACACCAGCATCATCCGACTCGTAGGAGAGCTGAATAATATCGCTGTCTCCCAGCCTGATCACCTTGATATTATTGAGGGCTTTCTGGCTATAATGAGGATGGTTGAGGTGGAAGAGGCCGTAGACAAAATTATCCTTATCGGCCTGCATGTAGTTTTTCAGGTTCTGGTAGGTCCGTTGTTCATTACCATAAACGACCAGGGCTTTCACTTCTTCCGGTACAATTTCCTGCAGTTTACGGAAGGATTCTTTATTGATTACCTGAAATTCGGGTGCCTTGCACATCAGGTGCCGGGCGAACAGCCGCAAACTGACTTCCTCCATCACGCTTTTGGAGCGGATGACGTTCATCAGGTTGTTGTACGCATTGACGGCTGCGAAATAATCGACCCGGCCACCGTCAATATTCTCGATAGACACATTAGAGGTAATGGCCGTAAATATGGTGGTGCTCGAACTGTAGGTCCCTTTCTGGTCGGCAGTAAGTACATACATCAACCCTCCCAGGATCAGCGGTACTACGCAGATCAGGGCAAGGTTGCGCATGAGGACTCGTATGAAGTAGAATATGTTCACTGCCGCCACATTTTGCGGATCGATTTGAATTCCCTTACGGGAAAAGCGAACCGATCCTTATAAGTGAAAATTATCGAAGGGGTACGCCGGCAAATAATTCCAGTAGTTCAAACTGGGCGTAATAGTCGTTTTTAGCTTTTATGTATTCATTTTTGGCTTTGCCCAGAGCAGCTGCTATCCTTCCGAACTCATCCAGTTTCATCCGGCCATTCTCAATGTCCTTCTGGGCTTTAACGTAACTGAGATTTAGCGTCTCGTAAGTCTCCAGGAAGGTACTCAGGCTTTCGTGCATAAAGCGCAGGATGTAATACTCCTCAATGATGGTCTGGCGGATCGACCGACGGATTTCCTCCTGTTCCCACTGGATCTGTTCCCGTTCCAGCCGTCGGATATTACTCTGATTAGAGCGATTCAAGAAGGTGGAAAGAGGCATTTTTACCGAGACACCGGCATAGTATTGCCCCTGAGCCGATTGGTTGAGTGTGCCGATAGGCGACTCTCCTTCGTCTTGTACCTGAGTGCGAAAAAATTGGTTGAAGACACCGTAGTTTGCGGCGCCTTCAACGTATAAATAGTCCATCCACTTTCGACGATCTACGGCCGACTCCTGATCCAGGATCGCCAGATCGCGCACTTTCGTTTGTAGTAAGGGGGAATATTTCAGAGCCGAATCAATGACAGCTCTCAGAGGTGGCAACTCCAGGTCATCCTCTTCTTCGATGGGCGTTCCTGGTGTTTGCTCTTCGGCAACCGCCCCCGCTGGTACGGGACCGAATTGTGCCTGTGTCGTACCCCATACCAGGAGCATAACAACACTGATTATTACTTTTTTCATGGGATTATCTTTTTCAATGGTCCGGTGCCTGGCTATACATTTTCTTTTTGCAGCAGTGCCGGGACCGTACGCAGGATGATCTTTATATCCATCCATAGATTGAAGTTGCGTGCATACTCGATATCGAGTTGCTTCCGCTCTTCGGGTGACATTTCGGTTGACTGAGCCCTTTTCTCGACCTGCCACAGGCCGGTCAGTCCCGCCGGCCCCATGAACCGCTCGGCCCACCGGTCGGTCGTCAGGGCTTCGGCTTCGTACATGGGCAAGGGGCGATTACCAACGATCGACATGTCTCCCTTCAGGATGTTAAAAAGCTGAGGTAACTCGTCGATGCTGGTATTGCGAATGAACTGCCCCACCTTGGTTATTCGCGGGTCGTTGCTCATCTTAAAAAAGGATGCTTCCTGCTTCTTACGCTTTTCCTGCAGGTAAGAAGATTCGGTGATGGGCCCTTCCTCCCCGATCAGGAAGGGCTCCTGATCGTCCATTGGCAAACCTTCCTGATGTGTTTGCCCTTTTGCATCCTTGAAGTACTGATTCTCTTTTTGCAGTTTATCGACCATTTTATCCGCACCGACATACATCGATCGGAACTTATAGAAATCAAAAACCTGGTAATTCATACCCACGCGTTTGGCGGCATAAAATATGGGCCCCTTGGATTCCAGTCTGATCAGAAGAGTGATTATCAGGAACAGGGGCGACAGGCATAAAAGTGCCAGGCCGGCAAAAAGAATATCAAAAGATCGTTTCCAAAGCGGCAATTTGAACGGCTTTACATGATCACGATCTTGAATGGATCGCTGCAAGGAGGCCACTTTAGCCTGCGTCGATATTTTTCTCATAGTATAGGCGTATCAGGGCTACGATCAGGCGTAACCAACATTCGGGCTGAACAAGATAGTTTCAATCTATTGTGGCAGGAACGCTAGTGGTGAGAACGCTGGGAAAAACGAATGGGGGGAAAGATCAGGTATGTGTTTTCAGGCTGTGTATCGATTGGCTTGCAGCAGGTTATCGATACGAATTTCTAACTCGGCCGGATTGAAAGGTTTGACCATATAGTCAACGGCTCCGCTTTTCATAAGCTTTACCCGTTCAGTGCTTTTGTCGTTACCGGACAGAATAATAACCGGAATGTGCTGCCATTTGTCGTTGGCTTTAATTCGCTCCACCAGCATCTGCCCGTCGAGCCCCGGCATCATCAGGTCACTGACGATCACATCCGGATAGTAGCCGTTTTGCAATAACTCAAGTGCTTCTTCTCCATTTTCTGCGGTCACCACCTGGTGCCGTTTGGATAAATACATTTTGACGAAGCGCCGGAATGTGTGCGCGTCGTCCACGAATAAAATCTTGTTTCCCATGCGTATGTTTATTTAAATAGAACGTTTACCGATACAATACGAAAACGGTGGAATTGGGTTACTTTCTTCCCAACAAGGTGTTTTCAATTTAGGGTAAAAATACACGAAATGCACGGAAAAACACGACAACTTTCCGAGAAAGCGGTAGTTCATAGCAGAGAATGGCACACATAAAGCAGAAAACGGTTCAGGCCAAAAAGTTAGGGATCCAGCCACACTGCTTAATAATACCGGCTAAACAATTTACTTTCCCCAAAAGCCATCTCAAAAATATTCCTGGGATGGCTTCTATTCATTTGCGGGAACAGGAGGCGGGCCTTCCGGCAAAATGGCTTCGTAGGTCTTACCCTCCATCCGTTGCTCAAATTCGCTTCGGATATCCCGCACGAGTTGCGGATCGCTGTACAGATCGACCATCGTCATCGCCAGGGCTTTCGCAGCGTGTACCAGTCCCTTATGACCAATTGACATGCCGCCGCAGGCCACTACAGCCCAGGAATGCCAGGGAGTACCCACCGGAGCGGTTGTGACTCCCAGGCGGATCTCGGGCACCAGCCAGCTAACATCCCCCACGTCGGAGGATGCCCCCATCGGATGCTCCAGTGTTTCCTCCAATGGCTGCAGTGTTCCATCGATGCCTTTGCGCGGAGTACCGGTTGCATCCTGTATGCCGTAGGCAAAAGTCAATTCCTCATCGGTATAGGATACAGGACCCAGCATCTCCAGGTTTTTGTGCAAAGCCATGCCCCCGGTGCGGTTTACGATCACTTCGTGCAACCCGGATACCAGCGTTATATCGTAGTCTACATTGGCCATCAGGGCCGCTCCCTTTGCTATCTCTTTAGTGCGTTCATAAACTTCCAGCATGGTTTCCGTTTTAGAGTCGCGAACACGCGTCCATATCTTGGCGTAATCGGGAACCACATTCACCACATCCCCGCCGTGCATGATCTGGTAGTGTATCCGAACCTGCGGCCGGACGTGCTCCCGCAGATAATTGAGTCCGGTCGTAAAAAACTCCAGGCCGTCCAGTGCCGATCGCCCGTTCCATGGATCGAGCGATGCGTGGGCCGCCTGCCCCCTGAATTCAACAATATAATCGACCAGGGCTTTGGAACTTTGTACCTCCGCTTTTGTCTCCGCACTTGGATGCCAGTCGAGGCATACATCCAGATCATCAAATAATCCCGCACGGGCGAAATACAGCTTACCGAAATATTTTTCTTCGGCGGGCGTACCGTAGAAGCGAACCGTTCCCTTCAGGGTGCCGTCCTCGATGAGCTCTTTGATAGCTACCGCTGCTCCCAGACTGCCGGGACCGAACATATTATGCCCGCAGCCGTGGCCGGCGGCACCTTCCTCCAGCGGCTGTTTATCGGGGGTAGTTTTTTGCGAAAGCCCGGGTAAGGCATCAAACTCTCCCAAAATACCGATAACCGGCTTTCCGGAGCCGTAGGTAGCCGTAAAGGCAGTGGGCATGCCGGCTACCCCGGTTTCGACCGTCATGCCGTGCTCGCGGGCATAATCGGCCAATATTTTCGAGGACTCCGTTTCGATCAGGGCAACCTCGGCCAGCGCCCAGATGTCATCACTCATCTGAATCAGGCTTGACTGTTGTTCTTCAATGGAGTTGATCACCGCCTGCTTAGCGGGCGATGGTTGTTGGGCATAGAGGAAAAGGGAGAGACCGAGCGCTCCCAGGGAAAGCGTTAATTTTTTCATAGCTAATCCAGTTTCCCGAAAGATATCTAAAAGGTCCCCAAATACCATGCTTCCAACAAGGAATGTAACTCCTCGCCCCGATCACAGTTGGTAAAAAACACAAAGCCTGACTGATCCTTGATTGACAAGGTCATACCGGCCTGGAATTCGCCGTTATTACCTCCGTGCACCAGTAGCGTATCACCCTGGTGAACCTGGATGCCGAATCCCAGCGACCATCCTGCGTAACCATCTTCCCGAAAACGATGATCCTCCGGCAATTCGACCTGCTGTTTGGTGAGCATGTCATAGGATGTACCGTTTAATCCCTTTTTCCCGAGTATTGCCTTCAAAAAATGAGCATAACCCAGGGCTTCGGTATGCAAGCTACCCGCTGCGCCAAATACCGTAGACCGGGCGTATGGAAATGCTACCGGCCATACGTCGCCGGCGGGTTTTCCATTCATATGACCGCTGGCCTTATTCCCGTAAATGGTTTCGTCCCACACAAAATAAGCATGGTCCATACCGAGCGGGCCGGCAACCTCTTTCCGGAACTGCTCCCCTAATTCATTCATATTCAAAAACCGGTTGTGGGCTACAACCCTGGCCAGATACTGGTATCCTTCACCGGAATAATTGAAAACACCGGGGGTGTCGATCATAAAGAATTGCCCGCGCTGGACCGGCTCTTCGGCCGGGAGCGGATCAAACCAACGCCAGTTGGGGAAGCCGGTGGTATGACTGAGGACCATACGGGCCGTCACCTCCCGGTAACGGGGTTCCCGTTCCATCTCTGCATCGGGCAGGTAATAGTGTAATGGCCGGTCCAGGTCCAGCATCCCCCGTTCTGCCATTTGTAAGACCCAATAGGCAAAAACGGGTTTGGACAGAGAAGCTGCTTCGAAAATCGTTTGTCTGGTCACCGGATCTTCTTTTCCCGATTCCATCACTCCCGATAGGTAATGGTACACAATACGTCCATCCTGCAGATAGGCAAAGGATAAGCCCGGAAGGTCAAGTGAATCGGACCAGGTCGCTAAGCGTTCATCCACAGCATCTGAAGAAAAATGGGTCCCGACATGGTTTTTCAGAAGGGGTAATGAGGTGGATTCACAACCAGTAAACAGGGCAGGTAAGACCCAAACAAGTAGGGTAGCTCGACGCAACATTTTCTTCTGGATACCACGCTTTTTGGAAAAGGTTACTCTCCGGGTCAAGATTAGGTTAGCAACCCATTTTTTTCCCTACTTTTAGGCCCTTAAATCAGCAGGATATGATACTGAGTGATACTATGATCCTTGAGGCGATCGAAACCGGCGATATTGTAATTGAACCCTTCGACCGGGATCGCCTCGGCACCAATTCCTATGATGTCCACCTGGGAAAAACGCTGGCCATTTATAAAGATCACATTCTGGATGCTCGTCGCCATAACCCCATCGAATACCTGGAAATTCCCGAATCGGGTTTTGTTTTGCACCCCAACACCCTCTATCTCGGGGTAACCGAAGAATATACCGAAAGCCACCATGCAGTACCCTTTCTGGAGGGTAAATCCAGTGTGGGCCGGTTGGGCATCGACATCCACGCCACGGCCGGCAAAGGCGACGTGGGTTTCTGTAATACCTGGACCCTCGAGATATCCTGTACCCACCCCGTCCGCGTCTACGCCGGCATGCCCATTGGCCAATTGATCTACTTTCAGGTTCACGGGGATATAGAACGGTATTACAATAAGAAAAAAGACGCGAAATACAACCAGCGGACCGATAAGCCAGTGGAAAGTATGATGTGGAAAAATAAATTCTAAACACGACAAATGGTCGTCAAACCTTCTTTACGGACTTGTTAATACCCGACAAGTTTTATCTAACAATTAGCAGACGTCATCAATTTGGGCATAAAGGGTTCCAATTTAGCAGGATACGGAGTATCTTTAGGTTGATTCCGCGCTTTTGACCATAATTCCAAAAACTGATGACCTCCCTTTTCACTACACGTACATCCCTGGCCCTATTTGTCATATTGCTTTCAGCGCATTGTACAATAGGTCAGGTCCTGGATTCCACATTCAATCCACTAATCACTACGCCCGCTACTGTTTCCGGTCTCGTTGCCGATGACGATGGTACTATCCTCGTAACGGGCAATTTTCAATTTGTCAACGGGACCCGGTGTGACCGCATCGTCCGCTTAAATCCGGATGGTACCCGCGTTACCAGCTTTGCTGCTTCGTTCCAGGATACCATTGTGACGACCATTTCCCTGCAACAGGACGGCAAGATCCTATTAGGTGGCTTTTTACCGGAAACGGAGGAAGAAGACGAACGGGGCGTGGTACTCCGGCTGTTACCGGACGGAGCAATTGACCCCACCTTTAGCCCGCTACTCTTCAACGACCGGGTCCAGCAGGTCGAACAATTAAACGGGCAGAACATCCTGGTCGGAGGTCTTTTCTCCGAACACGCCGGCGTCCGGGGAAGTGGACTGGCGGTACTCGCCCCCGATGGCAGCCTCCGGCAGATGGTTCAGTTGGAGCCCGTCGACAGCCGGGACATAACGGATATTTACCAGATCAAGGCCCTGCCCGACGGCAGTGGTTTTTACGCCAGCGGCAACCGTGGCTTTGATGCTATTTTGCACCGCTTTAATCCGGACGCAACTATTGATTCTTCTTTTACCCTCAACACCATTTTCGAGAATGGGGACTTCATGACCACCATTCAGGATATTATGCTCGATGGTACCGACGGACTGTGGTTTGCCTCCTTCACCTGGCAATTCGACCCGCAATTGGTTCGGGTTAATACTCAGGGAACCATTGAAGACCGTTGGTCTATTCCCAACCCCCAGGACTTGGCCTTGCTTCCCGACGGGACGCCATTGGTTGCCACGGTGCTGGACGGGCAACCCGACGCCTTTCGCATCCAGAATAATCAATTGGTGCCCTTTGCCCCGGGGCCGGCGGCGGATGAATTTGTGTTTCACCTGCTACCACGACCCGATGGTTCCCTTATCGCCGCCGGCCGATTTAGCTTCTACAAGGGTTTCCCCTTTGAATCAATTATGCGCATTGATCCCGGCGGTCAACCCGATCTTACCTTTTTCACCCGCCTGCAACGCTCGGGAGTGGTGCGGGAAGTGCGCATGCTCCCCGATAACCGCGTGCTGATCGGCGGGCTTTTTACGCAAGTAAATCAAAAAGAAGCCATACACCTGGCCATGATAATGCCGGACGGCACCCTGGATCCGGCATTTGCCCGCAACGTAGTTCCCCGTGAACACCCCGTCAATGATCTGTTTCTCGAAGAAGACGGACACATTCTCGTAGCCACCGATGGCCGGCGCCTCAACCAGGATCCTTACTTCCCCATCCTTCGGTTGTTGCCGAATGGTACGCCGGATACTACCTTCGCTCCCGGCGTAGATTCCGTAACCCTGGGCGACGTCCGTGGGGTGGTCGCCACTACCAGGGATTCATCCATCATCGGATACGGTACGTATTCCTTTACGCTCAAGGGCGACCGCTATAGTCGAATTGCACGCTTCAGCTACACCGGCGAACTGGATACCTCCTTTTCGGAACGAGTGTCGGCCAACGAAGTGAATGATGTTTTTGTCTACGATAATGGCCGGTTACTCATCGGTGGGGAGCGCATCCGTATCGGAGGCGGTGCCGCTCAGTCGGTCATCCGCATTTTGCCGAATGGCACCATCGATTCCAGCTTCTTGCCGGAGGTAGACTCCGACAGTGAGGTATACGAAGTATTCGAATTACTGAGCACTAAACTGGTAGTGACGGGCCGGCTGTTTGGCCTGGGGTCACATTCCTCCCTGTTCCGTTTATTCCCGGATGGCCGTATTGATCGCACCTTCGACTGGATCCCGGATAACCCGGACAGCCCTCCGGCCTCCTGGCCCCGATCCTTGATCCCCCAGGGCCGCGACAGCTTTTTGCTGGGTAACCGTCCGGGAGAGCCGAATGCGCTCTATTTGCAGATGGACCGCTTCGGTATCCTCAGCAAGGCATTTAATACGGATTTTGCCTCGTATACCGGCGATATCGTACTGGAGAATGATTCCACCATGATCCTCGGCGGCAGCTTCATCAACCCAACCGGAGGAGCCTCTCTGCTGCGCATTTTCATCAACCAGGATCCTCCCGAAGACCCTTCGACCAGCACCCGGGACATCCGGATCTTGCCGGCTACCGTATACCCTAACCCCTCCTCCGGCGGAGCTCTTTGGGTCCGCACGCCTGACCACTGGCAGGGCCCGGTACAGGTCATAGCCTATCTGCCGACCGGGCAAATAGTCGCTCAAACCTCGATCAATGCCGGTTTGGATCAGGTATGGCTTTCGCCAAAAGCCGAAGGCCTGGTTTTTCTGAGGTTGCGACACGGGCAGGAGGAAGCGCGTGCGGTAGTGATAATCAAGAATGGGAATTAGCCAATACCTAAACTAAGGTGTGGTTGGGGCCGTATTGCTTGCGAGATCACTGAGTTCTGCAATCTGACTTTCAATAAGCAGCCAGTACTCTGTAACCTAAGTAACTTTGATTTATGCCTGTGCCTTTCGGCAAAAGACAAGCGCATATTTTCAAATAACCTAGATTAACGTGAGGCTGGGGCCTAATCAATTGATCAGGAACGGATTGCAACCACCTCCCGTTGTATTTGGTAGAGTGTATTAGGTAGTAGGACTTGCTTAAATCTCTTTACACTATACCAACTACCCCGTACCGTGAGGTTGGGCCTTAGGTATCCTCTCTTTAAGAAATTGTTTGTGCCCAACCTCACTTTAGATTACAGACCGTGAACCTTGGACCGTGAACCGTGAACCGTGAACCGTGAACCTTGAACCATCAATCCGTCCTAAATCCGGCTTTTTGACGTCAACCTTGAACACCTAAGCACTAGCCTCGTTGTAAAATCAGAACATTCAAATAATTCTGAAAATTTACAACAATGAGCACAGAAACCAAGAACTGGCCAGACCTGGCCATCGGATTGTACGACAAACTGACTGGCCGCAACGCAGAGATCAATTACGAATTCGATGATTTTGAAATCCACGTTCCCAGTGGCACCTCGGATAACGCGGAGCACGCCCAGTGGAAAGTGAACGGTAAAGTAAAAATCCACACCAACGAGAAAGACGGATAATCACGTCCGACGGGCATTCTTTTTTGCTAGTCTCTTCGTCCCGGCCACTTTGATTTATTCCAGTGCCATTCGAATTGACTGGTTAGCAAAAAAGAATGCCTTCCCTATCCCATTAATAATGAGTACACTCTTTCCACCTATGAATGCCCTGCAACTACTTTCTGCCAAGACAGATCTTATCCTCACGCATCAGCAGGGACAAATTCGCATGTACGGTCATTCCACCGGGGAAGGGCTGGTCATTAAAGCCGATTCGCCACGGGTCCTGAAGGCCGCTTTGCGCACATGGCTTCGCCCCGTGATAAAAAGCCGGGACTGGCGGAAAATACGGAAGCAAATACGGAACAGCCCCCAGGTACTGCGTATCCAGGTAGGTGACCGGTCACTAATTGTGGTAGGCAAGGGTAGCCAGCGCATTCATTACTTGCGCCTTCTACCCTATCTTCCCGTGTTCCTGTAGTCGCAAACCTCCTGCGGCAATTCTCCGGGAAATCCCCCAGCCTTCTCTATATTGGCAGTTCATAAACCCTGACTATGGACTTGTCCCACCTGCGCATCATTTCGGCCGGAGCCGGATCCGGAAAAACATTCAGACTAACCAAAGAACTATCGGGGCTACTGATGGAAGGGCACGTTCGTCCGCATGGTATTATTGCCACTACGTTCACCCGTAAAGCCGCCGCGGAACTCCAGGAACGCGTCCGGATCAAACTGCTCACCGAAGGCCGTTCCGCCGAAGCGGAAGCGCTCAACAATGCCCTCATCGGGACCGTACACGGACTGGGCGTGAAGCTCCTCCAGCGGTTTGCTTACGAAGCCGGTGTATCACCCGATGTGTCGATCATTGCCGATGAGGATCAGCAACTGTTGTTTAATCAAGCCCTCTCCACCATTCTGACCGAGGAGCGTGTGGAACGAATGGATATACTCTGCTATCGCCTGGGACTGGACGCCAATGACTATTTCGACTGGCGGACCGAACTTCGGCGGCTGACCGAAGTAGCTCGTGCCAACGATTTCAATGAGGATGCCATGCAAGATAGCGCCCGCCGATCCATCGATCAGTTCAGTGCCTTTTTAGCACCTCCTTCCCAGCGTTCACCCGAGGCCTGGAATCAGCAATTGCTGGGTGAATTAGACGGAGCGATCGCCGCTATTCAGGGTGGAGAAGACGGTACCAAAGCTACGCAGGGAGTGCTCAGCTTGCTGCGTAGGCTACACCGGGAACTAAACGTTCGCGGTGAATTGGTTTGGCCCGACTGGGCCCGGTTGAGTAAACTGAAGCCAGGTGCTAAAAGCCGGGATGCAGTGGAAGCCCTCGTGGATTACGCCACCGGGCACGATGCTCATCCACGCCTGCACGAAGATGTAGCCGACTTTATCCACACGCTATTTGGCTTAGCCATTGCGGCCATGGACGAGTACGAAGCCTACAAAAAACGACGGGGTCTGATCGACTATACCGACATGGAAGTCCTGGTCAACAACATTCTCGACAACGCTGTTGTCGGGGAGGTGCTGCGTGAAGAATTAGATCTCCTGATGGTCGATGAATTCCAGGATACCAGCCCTATTCAACTGGCCATCTTTCTCAAACTGGCGGGCCTCGCCAAGCAAAGCATTTGGGTAGGTGATCCCAAACAGTCGATCTACGGATTCCGCGGAGCCGACCCCTCGCTCATGCAAGCCATCATCAAGGCCAGCGGCGGGGTAGCTGCCGACGATATCCAGGACACCTCCTGGCGATCGCGGGAGGATATTGTCCACGCCAGTAATGCGCTGTTCACTAAGGCCTTTCCGGATATGGCGGTGGAGCACGTGGCCCTCAAACCAAATCGACTGAAGAAAACCGGCCCCGATAGTCAGCACGATGCCGACGAACCATCCGATATGCAAATGGCTCTCCACCATTGGCACTTCGCCTACGAACCCGAAGAGGGGCAATCCAAGCGGCAACCCGGGAAACCCTGGCTGGAAAATGCCATTGCCCGCCAGATCCGGGAAACCCTGGCGGCACCCCCCCGTTTTTTGCCGAAAGGCGGAAACACTTACCGCTCTCTGCGACCGGGCGATATAGCCGTACTTTGCCGATCCAACAAAGACTGCCAGGCGGTAGCCGAAGCCCTACATCAAGCCGGCCTGGAAGTGGCCATTTCGCGCAGTGGCCTGCTCCAGACAGCCGAAGCCAAACTGGTCCTGGCCGCCCTGAAATACCTGCTCAATCCCTACGACACCCTGGCTATCGCCGAATTGCTCGTCCTGGGTGAAGGTTTACCGATAGCCGAAGTGCTGGACGACCGCCTGCAGTATCTGGATCAACGGGAAGCCGGAACTACCAGGCACAAGTGGGCTCAGGACCAGCCTCTCATCGAACGGATCGAACAACTCCGGGGAAAAACCCCCGACGTTGCCAGTACCGAAATGCTCGAGATCGTGCTGGATCAGCTCGACCTGAGACGCATCGTAGTGGCCTGGGGCCAAAGCGATCAGCGACTCGACAATATCGATCAACTCCGCAGCATGGCCCGCCAGTACGAAGAAGCATGCACGCGCCTCCACACGGCTGCCTCGCTCGGTGGTTTCTTGCTCTGGCTCAACGATCAGGAGCGCAATGAAACCGATATGCAGGGGGCCGGCGAACGCTCCCAGGCAGTCAATGTCCTGACCTATCACCGTAGCAAAGGGCTGGAATGGCCCCTGGTCATCTGCCACAGCCTCGAAAAATCCCTGCGCGCTGATGTATGGGGCATGGATCTCATCCAGCGGTCCGACAACCTCGACCTGAATGATGTCTTAGGTAACCGCTGGTTGCGCTACTGGGTTAATCCCTACGACCGCCAGTTTCGCAAGACCAACCTCGAAGAACGTCTGCAGGCCTCCGATGCCATGCAGGATAAGATCCGTCAGGCACGAATGGAAGATGCCCGCCTGCTGTACGTAGGGGTGACCCGTGCCCGGGATTTTCTGGTATTCCCCACCACTGGTAATCCCAGCAAATGGCTGAACCGGACCTGGAACGACGGAGATGAATCCATCCCTACGCTTGATCCCGACAGTACCGACAGCCCCTGGTATTGGAACGACCAGAATATCCGTATTGATACTAAGGTTATCCGCCTGGGCCGTGATTTTGCGGGTGAGGAAGTAACCCCGGATACGATCCGCTACCTGGAACCACCCGCAGGCCCCTCCCTGCACCCATTGCTGCCGTTTTACATCGATGAGCGGCAATATCAGGAAGAAGCACTCAACCAACAATTCGTCTTACAGACCGGGGCCATCACCAAGTACGGTTCGCCCCTGTCCTGGGAGGATGAAGCCGACGCTCAGCCGCTGGGACAAGTGGTCAAAAACCTGCTGACGGCCTGGCAGGATACTTATGCCGATCGTGATTTTTTGACCCTGACCAAGACCATGCTCGACCGCTTTGAATTGCCGCCCTCCATTGTCGCCGAGAACGTTGTGCGGCAGGTAAAAGGATGGTATCATTTCCAGCAAAACCATTTCCAACCAACCAATGCCTACCGGAAATTCGCCCTTCACCTTCCGGTAAAAGGCCGTCATTTCCGTACGGTCCTGGACGGGTTATTGGAAACCCCGAACGGTCTGGTGGTGATCCAGCACTCCGGCTTCAGTGGCCCGGAGAAGAAGTGGCGCAATCACGCGGCCGGTTTAGGTGTATTCTATTACCTGAGCCGGCAAGCCCTGGGCCAGCTATTTCCCGGGCAGTCGGTCCGCATGCTATTGCATCTTCCGCTATCCGGTGCCACCCTTGACGTATCGGTCTGATGCATTTTTTTTACTTTCGTAAAAAACGAAAACAAAACATGAAACAAACGCTCCTTACCCTGACCCTGTCCCTGCTGGTGACAGGTATTTTCGCGCAGAAGCGCATGTTACCTGCCGATTCGGTAGTAGTAACTAACCACGAAGTAACTATTAAGGGCCAGGAAGTGCCATTCCGGGCAACCACCGGCACCCAACCCGTTTGGGGAGAAGATGGCAAACCCGCTGCGGCTTTGTTCTATACCTATTACGAGCGCACGGATGTCGACGACCGCAGTCGCCGTCCGCTGGTCATTTCGTTCAATGGCGGACCCGGCTCTGCTTCCGTCTGGATGCACCTGGCCTATACCGGTCCCCGCATTCTGAATATCGATGATGAAGGGTATCCGATTCAGCCTTACGGTGTAAGGGATAACCCCTACTCCATCCTCGATGTAGCGGATATCGTATTTGTCAACCCCGTCAATACGGGCTATTCACGCGTCATTGATGACGAAGTCGATCCCGCTACTTTTTTTGGTGTAAACCAGGATGTAGAATACCTCGCCGCCTGGATCGAGAATTTCGTTACCCGCAAAAACCGTTGGGCATCACCCAAGTACCTGATCGGGGAAAGCTACGGAACGACCCGTGTCTCCGGTCTCGCTCTCGAACTGCAAAACAATCAATGGATGTACCTGAACGGCGTTATCCTGGTGTCTCCCACCGGTTTGGGTATTGATCGCGACGGTCCCGTTGCGGCAGCTAACCGGCTGCCCTATTTCGCAGCAACCGCCTGGTACCACGAAATGCTGCCGGGCGAACTACAATCCAAAGACCTGCCCGAGGTGCTGGCCGAAGCGGAGGATTTCACCATTAACGAACTGCTGCCGGCCATGGCCATGGGCGGCTTCCTGGACGAGGATACCCGCGACGAAATGGCCGAAAAAATGGCTTACTACTCCGGAATCGACAAAAAGACCATCCTCCAACATAATCTGGACGTAGACTACGCTTTCTTCTGGAAAGACCTGCTGCGGGACCAGGGCTACACCGTAGGTCGCCTGGATTCGCGCTACAAGGGTATCGATCGCGCCGATGGAGGCGAACGTCCCGATTACAACTCGGAGATCACCTCCTGGTTGCATTCGTTCACCCCGGCCATCAACATCTACTTCAAGAACTACCTGGACTGGGATACCGATATCAAATACAATATGTTTGGCCCGGTTCGTCCCTGGGACCGTTCGGGTGATCAGACGGGTGAGAATCTGCGCCAGGCCATGGCCCAGAACCCGTACCTGAACGTTATGGTGCAATCCGGGTACTACGATGGCGCTACGACTTATTTCAACGCCAAATACACCATGTGGCACCTCGATCCCAGTGGAAAGCTACAGGATCGCCTGCGTTTTGAGGGCTACCGCAGCGGCCATATGATGTACCTGCGCCGCGACGACCTGGAAACGGCCAATGAAGATATCCGGGAATTCATCGAGAACTCGCTGCCGCCGGCAGGAACACCGGCCAAGTATTAATGGTAGCGTGAGGTTGACAGGCTAAGCTGTTGCGAAACGGCTGAATGTCACAACCTCACGCTGTATTTAGTAGAGGGTAGTAGGATTTGCTTTAGTCCCAATACCCTCTATTAACTACATTTATATAAGGCGGTGAAAATCAGAGTTCTTTAGAGCTAAGGTTGAGGTTAAGTCTTAGGCTAAATCCCTGAAACGTGGGCCGCGGAGCAATAAATCGTGAAACCAAAGAATGATTCCCATACAGGTAGTATCATTTTTTGGAAATCTAACCGTTATTAGGTGCTACTTAACGTGAGTTTGGGCATAGGCTAGTCCGTAAAGTGATATTCGACAAAACCCAACCTCACAATACAGAGGATCGAGCAGCTTCCGTTTCCCACAAAATGATACTCCGATCATCACTGGCCGAGATTAGCTGATTGCCGTAGGGCGACCAGAACAGGTTATTCACCGAATTCAGGTGACAACCATCGCGGCTGGTCTCCAGCACTTGTTTAATCTCGAAGGTTTCTGCATCCCACAATTTGATGGTCTTATCGCGGCTGCCGGTGGCAAACCAGCGGCCCTCCGGATGGAAGGCGATGCTGTTGATGGTAAAATAGTGGGCCGGTAGTGCTTTGAGTGGCTCGAGACCTTGCTCTGTCAGGGACCAGATACGCAGGTGCGCATCCCGTCCGCCGGTGAGCAGATGTCGGCCGTCGGGGTGGTAATGGACACTGAACACCGAATTGTCGTGTGCCTGCTCCTGATGGTGGCGGATGGCCATCGACCCGGCATCCAGGAGATAGATGCTATTGTCCGAGGCACCGATAGCCAATTCCCGGCGTTCTGGGCTGTAGTCAACGCTGCGCAGCGAGGCATGAGTAAGTTGCATGCTTTCCAGGGAGCGGGCCTCCGTAATGCTCCAGCGTGTTAATACGCCTTGTCCGCCCAGGGTAAAGACGTGATCCTCCACACGGCAAATATCGAAGGTCCCCTTCTGGTGATGGGCGATATGGCGGGACTTATCCGGCTGATCCAGATCAACCCAGTGAACCCCGCCATTCATATCGCCCGCAATAACCCAGTGTTTATCGGGTAAGTAGTGGAGGGAAAAAACCTGGGTATCGACCCGGGCAATGAGCTTTCCCGTTTCGGGATCGTCCAGGTTCCAGCGCACGATCCAACCATCACCACCCGCCGACAGGAAAGAGGTCGTTTCCCGGTCGGGACCTACGGCAAAAATCGAGGCTTTATGGCCGGTGAGTTGGATTCGTTTGGAGAGTCGGATCATGGTTGTTTTTTATAAGCTGGTTCTTGTTCGAAGAACGCCTGATCAACCCTTTGGTTTTTGCCGTAAGGCAGCTCCTGCAACAAATCGGTATCTTGTGCGCTTCTACGGAGAACAGTAATACCTTGTATTTCAAATGCCGCTGCATTACCACAATCATCTGGAGCCAACCGGTGAAATCGGTCTCTGGCGAATTATCGAGACGGAAGATGAGCTTTACCCGACCCTCGATCTGAGCCGGGAAGAAGAACAACAACTGGCCAAGCTGAAGGGGCACCGTCGGGTAGAGTGGCTGGCCGCACGCCATCTGGTACACGAAATGTCGGGCCGGTTAAGCCGGGCTCATTTCACCAAGGACGAGTACGGTAAGCCCCATCTGCAGGACTCCGACTGGCAAATTTCCATTAGCCACTCCCGCACGGTTTGTGCAGCGATTGCGGGACCGGTAGCCGTGGGCATTGATATCCAGCGGTTCGTTCCCAAAATCGAACGGATTGCCCATAAATTCATGCGCCCCCCCGAAATGGAAAGCCTCGAAGCATCGACCCGTCTCGAACACCTGCACGTGTATTGGTGTGCCAAGGAGGCCCTGTACAAAGCATACGGCCGCCGGCAGCTCGACTTCTGTCAGCACATTTATGTACGTCCCTTCACCTACCGACCGGAGGGCGGGCAAATACGCGGTGCCATCCGAAAAGGAATTATCCGGGAAGAGTACTTACTTCGGTATTTCATCTGGGAAGGAAGTATGGTGGCTTACGCCCTGCTACTCCCCCTGGGTTAGACCAGCTCCTCCTCTACCACCGCAGCGGGTACAGGCGGAATCCGGTGAAAATCCGTTATCTCGTACAGGACAATAGTGACCGCCACCGCTGCCAGGATGGGCGCTACCAGCGTACCCAGGACCGGTATCAGAAATAGCAGTTGCAAAGTCAATCCGGCTGCCAGGGTCACGCCCAGGAAACGCCTGGACTCAACCGTACTCTCCTTAATGGTCAACCCAAACTGCTCGTAGTAGTTATCGATCACCGTGAAGCCCACAAAATAAGCCTGGACCAGGATGGTGGCGATGAAGGCCATGGGTTCCAAAAAACCAAAGATACCCGTGGAGGCATTGATGATGGCTACAATGATGGTTTCCAGTACGTATGAGCGCAGGGCAACCTTTAACATACGCACCTGAGCGCGGATGAAGGCTTTCAGGGAGGCATCGGAATTCTTGCCCGAAAGTATCTGGAAGGTACGGCGGCACATGTGAAAGATCACGATCTCCAGCAGGATCAGCATGATGTATTTCATACCACCGGAGAGGAGGAATTCGAATTCTTTGGCGGCCACATCCGAAAAGAAACTGCCCAGGGAAGAAGCCATGACGAGGGGATCGGAGGTATCGACCTGCTGAAACCAGTTGAAGATCAGGGACAGGAATTTCAGTCCGGCGACTACCGCCAGAACAACTAATAGGCGCGACACCCATCCGTACCGCCAAAAGCCCTCCCAGAGTTTATTGGTCTGAGTGAAGCGAACGGCTTTCGGATAGGAACTCAAGGTGTATAAAAACTGAGCGTGGTATTCCCGTACCGATTTCCATTCCATAGATTCCAGATTTAAGGTTACTCGTTTGAGAAGATGCCTGCTTTTCCGGGATCTTCTCAAACGGTGACTTTACAAAAGTAAAGATGCCCGGAAGTATATACCATATTCCTTCGATCAATTCCCTGCATTCATGGATATAATCCTGATCAGGATAAATTGCTTTCCGGATATCGAGGTAGATCCATACCCATAAGACGTATAGCGAGGCCCTTAGGTTACTGATTATCGACGCGGGTGATGATCTTTATTTCCCGGTATTTTTTCGTTCCCGGATCGTACACCTTGCTGGTTTTATAGGTAACGGTCATCATCTGCCCGGTCAGCGAACTCGTTTCCTGCAAGAACATTTCGGAACCCGGAAAGTATTCCATCCAGGTAAAGGCGTTCTCTGCCCGGCCTTCTCCCACTACAATAATTTTGGCGAAAGCTCCGGAAGCATCCAGGCGCGCGAAGGTACCCCGGAAACGAGCCAGTTGCTGGACCTGATCCGGAGACAATTCCTGGTCATCACTGTACAATTCCATCATTTTCTGAAAAAGCGTCGGACAATTCAGGGCAATATTCCGGCCTACCTTTTCGCCGAGAGAGCTCACCGAATTCTGATCGTTAATGTCAAAACCCATGGCTTCCTTCAATTCGGCCGTGTATTTGGAGGCTACATTGATCAGGCAGGTCCCGATCTCCTGCTCAAAGGTCTCCGTGGTAATATTGTCCAGATTTTTGCCTTCCATACAAGTACATGTCTCCAGAGCCACCTTATCAATAATGCTCGATTCCTGGGCAGAAATACCGGAAATCACGCCCAGAAACAGACAGCCTGCCAAAAGTATTTTTTGCATGTGCATTGGTATTTTCAAAAGTAGTATGAATGTAGTATGTATCCTGAAATTACTTTAGACTTTCAAGATACCAATTATACCAACAACCTACTGATTCAAACCGGTTCGGGTCAAATATGTCACTTGCGCACGGCCATCCCTTTTCGCAATTGGCCTGACTTGTCGCCATACTCCATCCTGTTGATGGGTGCAACTTTTTGTCCGGCATCCCATCCTTGGAGGTGAATTAACACATTTGTAATGCGCACCTACGTACTAAGCTTTTCAATGATTTGGTCCCTTTTCCTCAGCTATCAAACAGTTACTGCTCAATCCGGGCCCGATTACCGCCGATTGGATACGCTGGTCGGTCAGATCCTCGACGACTCCCTGACCCCCGGCATTTCACTGGTTGTCTTCGACGACCAACAGATCCTGCATCAGGTTCATCAGGGAGTCCGGAATCTGAAAACACAGAACCCCGTTGGCCCTAAGACTGTTTTTGAGGCTGCTTCTCTGAGCAAGACGGTATTCGCCTACCTCTACCTGCTGGAAAAAGAACGGGCCGGGCTTGCCCTTGACGATCAGGTCGACCAATTGCCGGATTTGCCGGCGCTGGCTGCCGATCAGCGATTTGCAGAGGTCACACCGGCCTTGTTGTTATCCCACCAATCGGGCCTTCCCAACTGGCGGGGCCGCTTCGACCGGACCGGAGCCACTTACCCTACCCAATTTAAGGCTACGGATACCCTTCAGTTAAAGCAGGCACCCGGCAGCGGTTTTTCCTATTCGGGTGAAGGTTACCTTTATCTGCAGCGGGTCCTGGAAGGCCGCACCAAGGAAGATTTGGAAGAGCTGGCCCGCCGTCGATTGTTCTCTCCCCTGAATATGACTCGATCGAGCTATATCCCCCAAACCAGGTTGGAGTCCCTCATTGCCGAAGGGTACTACCGCGATGGCAACAGTCGTCCGGCATTGGCGGCTAAGCTTCCGGTAAGTGCCGCCTCTTTATTGACCACCTCCCGGGACTACGCCGCTTTTCTGCAGGAATTACTACGTCGGGAAGATATGCTCCGGGAAATGGGTACCCCCCTGGTGCCCGTTGATACGCTTGACGGCACCCTCATTAGCTGGGGACTCGGATTGGGTATTACCGAATATCAGGGCAATCGGTATGTTTTCCATTGGGGCGACAATGGACCATTCAAAGCTTACTTTATGCTTTCCCTTTCGGAAAAAAAGGGTGTAGTCTGGATGGCTAATAGTCAGGATGGTCTTAGTTTCCGTGATGGCCTGATCCGGGCGGTTTTCCGGCAGGATATTCCCATGTGGCCCACCGATTATACCCAGCGTTTGGAGTAAGTGCTTCAGGCTTTCGCCAAAAAGCGTATCTTTTGAAAAAAGGAACGCCAAATTATGAAACGACGATTTTTTCTTCGCAATACTGTGTTGGGAGGGTTATCCATTCCCTTCCTTGCTTCGTCCTGTGAGTCTTCCGGTGCAGCTCCTGATCCGACCGGATCGTCCGAAGATATTCAGGCCCCCAACGTTGAAACGGATGAATTTGTGTTGCTGGAAACCACGGTAGCCGAACTTCAGGAAAAGATGGAGAACGGGACCTGGACGGCCCGGCAAATCACCCAGTGGTACCTCGACCGCATTGCGGCCATCGACGACAGCGGGCCAACCCTTAACGCAGTGATCGAGGTTAATCCCGAAGCCCTGGCTATTGCCGATCAGCTCGACCGGGAGCGCAGCAACGGGAACGTACGTGGTCCGCTTCACGGCATCCCGGTCATGATCAAAGACAATATTGATACGGCCGACCAAATGCAGACCACTGCCGGAGCACTCGTCATGGCCGGTAATGTGGCAGAGCAAGATGCTTTTATCGTCAGCAAATTACGCAATGCCGGTGCTATCCTGTTGGGTAAAACCAACCTGAGCGAGTGGGCCAATTTCCGGTCTACCCGTTCCTCCAGTGGTTGGAGCGGCCGCGGCGGACAGTGTAAAAACCCCTACGTACTTTCCCGGAATCCGTGTGGTAGCAGTTCGGGTTCGGGGGCGGCAGTCTCGGCCAACCTGTGTGCCATTACTATTGGTACGGAAACCAATGGCTCCATTGTTTGTCCTGCCAATGCCAACGGCGTAGTGGGTATTAAACCCACCGTTGGCTTGTGGAGCCGAACGGGGATCATTCCCATTTCCGCCACCCAGGATACCGCAGGGCCGATGGCGCGAACGGTTCGCGATGCCGCCATCTTACTCGGCCCCCTGACCGGCGAAGATTCCACCGACGTAAAGACCTCAGAAAGTCTGGGCCGGTCCCACGAAGACTACACCCAGTTCCTGGATGCGCAGGGTTTGCGTGGATCACGGATCGGTGTGGTGCGCAACATGATGGGCTTCCACGAGGGCGTTGACCTGGCTTTGGAGAATGCTTTTGAAGCTATGCGTGAACAGGGCGCCGAAGTCATTGATCTGGATTACCCCGAGGAATGGGAAGGTCTCGGCGGTGCCGGATACAATGTATTACTCTACGAATTCAAGGACGGGGTCAATGCCTACCTGAAGAATGCCAACCCGGATTCGGGGGTGAAAACGCTGGCCGACATCATTGCCTGGAACGAAGCGCACGAAGATCGGGCCATGCCGTTTTTCAAGCAAGAGATCCTGGAAGCTGCTCAGGAAAAAGGCGATCTGACTACCCAGGAATACCTGGAGGCAGTAGAGAAAACAGTTAGCCAGTCCCGAAAGGGCATTGAGCGACTCATTCGCGAAAATGATCTGGATGCCATCGTCGGCCCTACCGGTGGTCCTGCCTGGACTACCGACGTTATCAACGGCGACAAATTTGGCGGTGGCAGTTCATCGCCGGCTGCCCGTGCCGGTTACCCCAATATTACGGTCCCGGCGGGATTTGTGGAGGGATTGCCTTTTGGTTTATCTTTCTTCGGAGAAGCTTACGCAGAGCCTGCTTTGTTGAAGGTAGCTTACGCTTTTGAGCAGGCGACGCAGATGCGCCGACCGCCGAAATTTCGGGAGCAGTTGATTTGATGAGTTGGGTATCAACGGAGGAGGTCACTTAAGGGACCTCTTCAGTACTTCCTCCCCCTTCCCCAACTTCCTATCCTCCAGTATCATATCCGCGGCTTTCTCGGCGATCATGATGGTAGGGGCGTTGGTGTTGCCACGCGGTATGGTTGGCATAATGGATGCATCCACTACCCGCAAGCCTCTCACTCCTTGCACCCGCAAGCGAGAATCTACCACCGACTCGTCATCATCACCCATTTTACAGGTCCCTACCGGATGGTACAGTGTCTGACCGGTTGATCGGATATGTTCCTCAATGGCCTGATCATCGGTCAGCAGATGTTGGGGCAGGTGGAGCCCCTTGCGATACGGAAGCAGGGCCTTCGTCATGCCCAATTTCTCGGTGAGCTTGTACCCCCATACCGATCGGCGAACGTCATCTTCCTCCGTAAGGTAGGCATGATCAATAACGGGAGGTTGATCCATCCCGGAACTTTGTAGCCGAACGGTACCGCGACTACCCGGATTGAGGACCTTGCCGCCGATGGAGAAGCCATAACCGCGTTTGGGGTTCCCAAAACCGTGATCCAGAAAAAAACAAGGCCCAAAATGAAACTGCATGTCCGGTGCGGTCTGATCGGACGAGGTGCGCACAAATCCACCGGCTTCCGCTACATTACTCGTCAGCATGCCCCTGCGGGCGGTAAGAAATTTCCAAAGTGCCCCCAGGGAATGCGGGAACCGTTCGGCTATGTCCAGAGACCTGCGATTGGTACTGTTGAAAATGGTAAAAAAAACGTAGTGGTCCTGCAGATTACCACCCACTCCCGGCACGTCGGCAACTACCTCAATACCTTGTTCGCGCAGATGCTTCCCGGGGCCGATACCCGAACACATAAGTAATTGCGGACTGTTGTAGGCACCGGCTGAGACGATGATCTCGCCCCGGCAGTGTACTTCCCGGGACCGCCCGTTCTTCGTAAAAAACACCCGGTCGGCCCGCCCATCCGTATTACCGATACGCTCAACTCGTGCCTCGACGAATACATCCAGGTTCTCACGGTCCATAACGGGGCGCAGATAGGCCGATGCGGTGCTCCAACGCGCTCCCTCCCGTTGGGTGACCTGATACAGGCCAAACCCTTCCTGCCTGGCCCCGTTGAAATCAGGATTGTGATCGTAGCCTAATTCCCGGCCTGCCCGCACAAAAGCATGGGACATCGGATTGGTATAACGCCGGTTACTCACGTATAAAGGACCGTGGCCACCGTGAAAACGATTCTCTGCCAGATCCTGATTTTGTTCCGCCTTTCGGAAGTAGGGTAAGACATCTTCGTAAGCCCAGCCATCATTACCTTGAGCTGCCCAATTATCGTAATCCTGTTGGTGGCCCCGGATGTAGATCATAGCATTGATACTACTGCTGCCCCCAATGACTTTACCCCGGGGGAGGTACATCTCCCGATTAGCAGCCCGGGCTTGGGGCACGGTATGGTAAGCATAATCGTAAGGAGTCTTAAAGAGTTTGTGGAAGGCTGCCGGCACCTTAATTTCCAGCTTGCGATCGGTTCGTCCGGCTTCGAGGAGAAGAACCCGGTTTTCCGGATCAACACTCAGACGGTTGGCCAGCACACAGCCGGCCGAGCCACCGCCAATGATGATATAATCGTAATGGGGAGACATATTGCTTTAATTTCTTAACGAAGTTATTCCGCAATATAAAATTTTATAGTATCTGCAAAACACAAAAAAGGGCTCCCGGTGAAGGGAGCCCTCAATGTGAAACGAATAAATTAAATCAAACTAATTCAAATGCTTACTGTCTTTCTGATACTTTAACGAATCGTTGTACGTGAACCTGTCCGGAAGTGATTACCTGCATCACGTAGACACCGGGTGTCCAGTTATTCGTAGATACGAATGGCTGGTCCTTGCTGTCAGCTTCGTACACAACCTGACCGTTCGCTCCTAGAATTCGCATGGTGAAGTCTTGAAGTACATCGTCTCCGGTCCATACCCATTGCAGTTGATCCACTACGGGGTTTGGCTGAATACGCAGGTAGGCGTTTTGCCCAGCCAATACTTCTTGGGTATTGGTGACAACTGTATTCACATTCCAGGTTAGATCGACATCCGTTCCACCGTCATCAATCGTTGATGTTTCCGATTTGATCTCCGGCTGGTGCTTCAGAACGATGCGCAAAGTCCCGCTATTCATGGCGGCGGTAGTTGTCCAATTCGTGGATAAGCCTACCGGGAGGTTATTGCTGTCGAAATCGTTGTAATTAACCGGATCAGGACGGTTATCGATATTCCCATCACCGGTAGGACTAGAGAAAATACCTTCGGTGAAGGCAAAGAAGAACATGTGCTCCGCGTCTTCTTCGCGAATCTCTTCCGTGATGTCTTCTCCTTCGATCTCGTTGGTCAGACTCATGGTCATCGTATAGGTGGTATTCTCCTGCAACTGAATGTCGTCGAGCACTTCCAGGGGCAATACGCCTTCCCCGTCGGGATCCTGAGCGCGGGCCGTGATGACATCGCCTTCGCCATCTGGGGTGAACGTTAATACCACATCGGTAATGATCTCTTCCTCGTTCTCACAGGATGGAGCGTCGGCGTCGTTGCTAACGTTCAACGTCCAGGTCAGGTCAACATCTGTCCCGCCATCGTTGATGGTCGAGGTAGCAGACTTAACACCCGGCTGGTGCTTCAGGATTACGCGGAAGGTACCGCTCAGGTCTTCTTCCGTACAGATGGTCGTCCAGCCCGTTTCCAGACCGACCGTCAGGCTGTTCTCGTCAAAGTCCTGGTAGTTAACCGCGTCGGCGCGGTTATCCGCATTTCCGTCGCCCGCCGGACTTTGCATCAGACCGTCCGTGAAGGCGAAGAAGAACATGTGCTCCGCGTCTTCTTCGCGAATCTCTTCCGTGATGTCTTCTCCTTCGATCTCGTTGGTCAGACTCATGGTCAGTACGTACTCCGTACTCTCAATTAACTCAATATCATCGATCACCTCCAGCGGCAACACACCTTCACCGTCGGGGTCCTGGGCGCGGGCCGTTACTACGTCACCACCGTTCATCGGTGTGAACGTTAATACTACATCGGTGATAATCTCCTCCTCGTTCTCGCAGGATGGAGCGTCGGCGTCGTTACTTACGTTCAACGTCCAGGTCAGGTCAACATCTGTGCTACCATCGTCGATGGTTGAAGTAGCAGACTTAACACCCGGCTGGTGCTTCAGTACTACGCGGAAGGTGCCACTCAGGTCTTCTTCCGTACAGATGGTCGTCCAGCCCGTTTCCAGACCGACCGGCAGGCTGTTATCGTCAAAGTCCTGGTAGTTAACTTCGTCTTCGCGATTGTCGGCATTTCCGTCGCCCGCCGGACTTTGCATCAGACCGTCCGTGAATTCGAAAAAGAACATGTGCTCATCGTCCTCCTCCTCGATCTCTTCCGTGATATCTTCTCCTTCGATCTCGTTAGTCAGGGAGAGGGTCAGCACGTATTCCGTGCTTTCCAACAACTCGATATCGTCGATCACTTCCAGGGGCAGAACGCCCTCCCCGTCGGGGTCCTGGGCGCGGGCCGTTACTACGTCACCACCGTTCATCGGTGTGAACGTTAATACTACATCGGTGATAATCTCCTCCTCGTTCTCGCAGGATGGAGCGTCGGCGTCGTTACTTACGTTCAACGTCCAGGTCAGGTCAACATCTGTGCTACCATCGTCGATGGTTGAAGTAGCAGACTTAACACCCGGCTGGTGCTTCAGTACTACGCGGAAGGTGCCACTCAGGTCTTCTTCCGTACAGATGGTCGTCCAGCCCGTTTCCAGACCGACCGGCAGGCTGTTATCGTCAAAGTCCTGGTAGTTAACTTCGTCTTCGCGATTGTCGGCATTTCCGTCGCCCGCCGGACTTTGCATCAGACCGTCCGTGAATTCGAAAAAGAACATGTGCTCATCGTCCTCCTCCTCGATCTCTTCCGTGATATCTTCTCCTTCGATCTCGTTAGTCAGGGAGAGGGTCAGCACGTATTCCGTGCTTTCCAACAACTCGATATCGTCGATCACTTCCAGGGGCAGAACGCCCTCCCCGTCGGGGTCCTGGGCGCGGGCCGTTACTACGTCACCACCGTTCATCGGCGTGAAGGTCAGCACTACGTCGGTGATGATCTCTTCCTCGTTCTCGCAGGCCGGAGCGTCGGCATCATCATTTACCGTTACATCCCAGGTGACGGCAAAAACGGTTGTTCCGTCATTTGCCGTACTGTTGGCCGACTTATTGCCATCCAGATCCTGTAATTGCAGGGTGAAGCTACCATTGGCAGCCTCGTCCAGACAGGTGGTGATCCAGGTCGATACAAAGCCAATCGGCAGGGTATTCGCATACGCGTCGTCGTATTGGATGTCTCCACTCAGTAATCCTTCGGATGGGTTGAAAAAGAACTGGATGTCTTCGGCCTGATCTTCGTAAGTCGTCTGATCATCTCCGAGATTAACCGTAACCGCATATTCGGTGCTTTCCACCAGGGAAATAGCACCATCGGGGGCAAGGCCGCTCCCATTATCGGAGGCCGTAACGGTCACATCACTCCCTCCATCCACCGGGCTAAACGTAAGGGTTACTTGGTCAATTTGGGCATGCCCTGTCATAGCTAAAACAAACAGGCACAAAAGGGTACATAATCTCTTCATAAATGGTTAATTTTTGCAACTTCGTTGCAAAATAAGAAAACGCAACGATGTTACAAAAACAACCTTAAAAAGAATATCCTAAAGTAAGGGCAAAGTTTCGACCAACCTCATCGGCAAAGTAGCGCAAGCGGTCTGTATTGCGTCTGTAGCTGGTGTTGAGCAAATTACTAACCCGCAAGGACAGAGAAATGGATTTCCACTTTGCGGTCCAGGCAATATCCATTAAAAAAAAGCCGGGTGGAGGAGCCGCAATGTCAAAATCAGCCGCATCTTTACCAAAGAGGTCAACATCATTACGAAAGGCAAAAATGACCTCGTCTACGGTAAGAATCCTCGGTGTTTGGAATTGCTCAAAGGTATAGGAGCCCCGGAGAGAAAAACGGGTCTCGTCAAAAATGGGAAAATCGGGCTTCCAAACAGCTTCATAGGCGATCCGGGCCGGTGGCTGTCCGACCAGGTAATCATCCTCCGAGACCTGCTTCGACCAAAGGTAACTTCCCTTCACCGTAGACTCCAGTTTTGGATTATGGGTAAAGCGGGCAGTCAGGTCCAGTCCCCAAAAAAGGGCGTCGCTTTGATCGTATATGAAAAAGGGAGAGGTACCCCTGACCGTGGCCGTCAACCCGGCCGGACGGGCGTATATATAATTCTCAATGTAGTTGATGTATCCGGTCAGTTCCCACTGGACATCCTCCCGGTTTACTTCGTAAGATGCTATCCATTTGTATCCGGTTTCATTGGGTACGGAACGGTCTTCTTCGGTGAGGATATCACGGGTGCTGATCAGGTCGCGTTCTTCGTTAATGGTATACCGCCATAAACCGTACTCCAGAAAACTCAGGTGCCGGCCAAACCGATACAGCTCGGCAATATTGGGTGGACGCCAGGCCGTGCCGATATTTGTGCGAAACAAGGCCTGATCCGATAATTTTTGGCGAAAGCCTAAAGTAGCCGTAACACTCTGAAAAGAAACGGTGTTCCGGTAAATCAGGTTATTAGGCTGACGCCCCACAATATAGCTTTCCTGCCAATCGTAGCGAATACCTGCTTCCACTGCGGAATTCCCAAGATCCAGGCTTTCGATCAGGAAGCCACCCAGACGCTCCTGATCGAAATTAGGAATGAAGGGTACGGTCTGGGTTCCGGGAATATTATCATTCGCTTGTTGACTCCATTGCACGCCGAGTTGGCCGGAGAGTTTACCCCATTTCGGATGTCGCCATAATCCGTCCAGCGAATGGGTAGCCAGTTCCAGATCGATATTGGGCACCAACCGATCATTACCCCGGCGCACATCAAATTCCTGCCGACGGTTCATCTGGTAGCCATACTGTACCTGGACCGACTGACGATCCCCCACCCATTGGACCGAGGCCTTATACAGGTCGTGAGATACAGCTTGTTTGGGAGTATTAATATCGTAACTGAAAGGTTCGGTAAAATTCGGTGTCTCGGCCTCCAACGCTCGCAGCAGATCATCCAGATTTGTATTAACCGAGCCGCGCAGAATGCCTAATTCCTGATCGAAGCGACTGTAAAAACCTTCCACGAACAACTCCGGTAATGGATGCAGTCGAAAGCCACCACCATAGCTTGATTCCTCCTTGCCGGTATTCGTCAGCTGATAATCCGGAGCGTGCAAATCACCCTGCTTTAAATAGGAACCGGAAGCCATCAGGCTGATCCATTTAAATCCTTTTTCCAACTGAAGAGATGCCTCACCAGAGCGCCCGTTGCTTTTTCCCGTAAGGGAAACCGAACCACTCAGGGGCGTATTAAACTCCGGCTTCGGCGGGTTAATCAGGATCACCCCACCCAGGGCTTCCGGACCATAGCGCACGGTACCCGCTCCCTTTACCACTTCCAGCCGGTCAACCATGGAAGGGTCGATCTCCGGAGCGTGATCGGTACCCCAATTCTGAAATTCGTGGCGCAAGCCGTTATTGACCACCAGTATCCGGTTGCTATGCAGACCGTGGATCACCGGCTTGACGATATTTTGCCCGGTGCTGATGGTCTGTACGCCGGAAATACGGCTGGCCGCTTCCCCCAAAGTGAGCGAAGAAACTTCCGCCAGTTCTTCCTCCGACAAGCGTTCGGTTTGGGTTGTTTCCAGGCCACTCGCCGTAGCCTGAGCCTCCACCACGACACTTTCCATCAACAAGGAGTTTGGGGCCAGGTAAATCTCCACAAAGGGATGATGGTAATCGTGGTGGTGTTCGACCTGCTTATAACCGACATAGGAAAAAAGCAGATCGTTTTCCTTATCGCAGAGTCCGGTCAGTTCAAACCGTCCTTCAGCATCAGTAGATGTCCCGATCTGCTTACCGACCAGCTGGATACTGACCAATTCCATGGGCTGCCGGGTTTTCTGGTCAAAAACCCGCCCCTGAATTTGATAGGTGCACGAATCGGTTTGGCCCGGCACCGCTGTTTGCGTACCGATCAGTGCTACTACTACCCAAATGCTTCTTAGCCTTTCGGCAAAAAATACCCGAAAACCAACTCGTTGTTTAATCATCCACTACAATCTTAGAGGCACCTCCCGGTATACCTGTTAAGTCAGATCTTACTTCAATCCAAAACGGAATAAACGTTTCAGAGTTTGGCAAAACTACCAAAAATGCAACTTTGTTGCAATTTTATTTGTCGGTACTTAGCGGTGGATGTACTTCGTCGTAGTTGGTTTTTTCCTGGAACGCCCGGGCTACTTCCAATAGCGTGGCTTCGCCATACAAGGGCCCCACCAGGGTCAGTGAAGTGGGATGCCCATCGTCGTCGAGGCCAGTAGGCAACGACAGGGCCGGGTGTCCGGTAAGGTTAGTAATGTATAATTGGCGGCTACCCCGGCTGGGACTTATCAGCAGGTCGTACCCTTCCATGAGTTGGTGCATGGCTTCGATCAAACGCTGCCGTTGGCGATTGGCCTGCAAATATTCCACCGCGGGAATGAATCGCGATTGTCGCAGGGAATTGGCCCGCGAGCCATAATCCTGTTCCACCATGTCGTCGATCTCTCCGGAGCGCACTAATTCATCAAAAAAGGCACCTGCCTCCGACCGCAAGATGATATCGAAGGTCTGCCACGGAAAATCATCGGGTAACTCAACTGCTTCGGGATTTATTCCCAGGTCGCGCAGGGCCTGGAGAGCGGCATCGTCATTGCTGCCGGTATCCGAGGAATCCTGTTCGAAGGCTTCCGCCAAAAAAGCAACCTTCAGGTCACCGGGTGAACGGTCCGTTCTGGGGGTGAACGGTGCCTCCACCACGGTACGATCGGCACCGTCGGGTCCGTGAATTGCCGCCAACACCAGCCCGCAATCAAAGGCGGTGCGGCAGATGGGCCCCACCTTATCCATCGTCCAGGAAAGGGTCATGAAGCCGGTGCGCGGCACCCGCCCATAAGTAGGACGCAGGCCGGTCACCCCGCATCGGGTGGAAGGGGACGTAATGGAACCCAGGGTTTCCGTTCCAATGCTAAACCCGACCAGCCCCGCGGCCGTTGCTGATGCCGAACCGGCCGACGAACCACTGGCACCCTGTTCGGTATCCCAGGGGTTTCGCGTTTTTCCGCCAAACCAAACATCTCCACGGGCCAGGGAACCGGACACCAATTTGGCGATAAGGATCGCACCGGCCTCATCGAGGCGCTCTACTACCGTGGCCGTGTAATCCAGGACTTGGTCGCGGTATGGCTCCGCCCCCCAGGTCGTCGGATAGCCCGCAACTGCCGCCAGATCTTTCACGCCGTAGGGGATTCCGTGCAGCGGTCCCCGATCCTGCCCACGTGCCAGTTCCAGATCGGCACGGCGGGCTCGCTCCAGAGCCCGATCCCTGGTTAGGGTGATGACCGACATCAACTGATCGTCGTACTGTTCAATCCGGTCCAAATACAATTGCGTCAATTCTACCGAGGTGATCTGCTTTGAACGAAGGAGACTGGCCAGCTCAGCGACCGACATAAAGGCCAGGTCCTCATCGGAATCAGGCCGCCGGATATCGTCCGGTACAGCCCACATAGCAGACTCAACGGATGCCGGCATTTCGAAACCGGCAGGGCGGGGGTCAAAATAGAGGGCCGGCTCGGTGCGGTAATCGGATGAAAAGGCCCTTAGCGAATCGTAGCCATCGTTATTACGCCCTAAATACCGGTACATAGTATTGACGGCCTCCTTGCTAAAGGACAACCCGATCACCTTTTGGGCACGGCGGACATCTTTTTTTGTAAATTCAGCATGACGGTAAGAAGAACATCCCGCAAGCAAGGCTAACAGGAGCAGATAGGTAGTCGTTTTGCGCATGTTTTTGTTTTTGTGCAGCAAAATATACCGAATCTCAACGTATCCTTCCCCGACCTCATACCTTATCTGTGGTCATTCTCCGAAATGCGGGATTGAGGGATCAAATGATAATTGAAAAGAACTATGTCGACTTCAAAACGGAAAAAAGGCATTAACTGGCGGTACACCTTCGGAGAAATTGCCATTGTGATCGTTGGCATTACCATCGCTTTTTCGCTTAATCGCTGGGCTGAAAACAGCCAGGATCGCAAGCTGCGAAAGCAATACACTACCAGCCTGATCACCGACCTCGATACCGAGATCAACCAGCTCGAATCGAATATTGCCGACTTCCGGGATCGCCTGGATGCCATCGATCGCATTATGCCCATTTTGTACGGTGCCCCGGGACCCCGCGATTCGGTACCTAACACCATCTACCACCTGGCCTCCGGCGTGTCTTATAATCCGCAGGACATCACCTACCAGACCCTCGTGAACACGGGGGACCTCTCGCTCTTCGGTTCTCTCGACCTCCAAAAACGGCTGCAAAAACACCATGCCGGTCAACAGGAATTAGTAAAAGATTATACCCGCCAGGATAAGATCAATGAAAAGTATATGGGTGAATTTATGATCCGGGAGTTCGATTATTCGGCGATACGCCAGGGGAAATACGACTTCATCGACCAACCTATCCTGCGCAATATCATCCAGAGTCTGCGGGGTAGCTACCTGATCGCAATTACCGAGTCGGAATCGTTTATTGAACGTAGTAAAGAGTTGAAGACATATCTTCAGGAAGAAGGTTGATATCTGGGATGAGCCTCCCGCTGAAGCGCATGGGCTTAAACTTCCCACCGCTGGAGCGCATGGGCTTAAACTCCCTACTGAAGACTGTTATGGCCGAATCCTCAGGGACGTTCAATCCGTGCGCCGTATTCCGTAAGCCGTCTACCGTACTACAAGACCTGCAACAGCCCTTCGCTTAATCCCGCAGCCTTAGGATGAGCACTCGTTTCGATCAAGGACCGCACATCACCGTTTCCCTGATAAATATTATGTGCCTGTCGGGGATCAGCTCCGTGTTTGAGTAATAACTCGAGCATCTCGGGCAAATTTGCCGGAACCTGTTGCCGCCAAAGTTCCACCCCGTTGGCTCCTACGTAGTGGATGAGTGCGGCGCGGTGGCCATAGGCGCTGGATTGATGGATGAGGTCTGGCTTTTGCGAAAGCATGGCCTCCAGGGACTCCTTATCGCCAGCTACCAGCAGATCGACGGCCCGCTCAAAATCGGGATCCAGTTGCCTGGTCTCCTGTTCCACTCCCGTCCAGTCCCGGTACCCGACGGTGCGGGCTACTGCTTTTTCGAAATCAGCTCGCTGGACCGACCCAAAGGGAATATGGTGTGTAGCCTGTCCCGCATATTCCGGATGACCATTAGTCAGATAGGTTGCTATGGCCAGTACCTGGTCGGTCTGGTGCTCCATCAGGTCGTCGACCCGACCGGACAGATCTTCCAGGACAGTAGCGGCGTAAGCCCCCTGCCGGTGTTGGTGCAAACGTTGGATAGCTTGTACGGGTGCGCTTATGTACATGTCAGGTGATTTTGATCAAACAGTACCTAAATTAAAAAAACCTCAGCCGAATCGGCTGAGGTTGGGTAGTTTTTGGGATTAATCTCTGAAGGTATGCAAACTTCTCGGGTGGAGACACCATGCACTGTGTCTCCACCCGAGGTACACCTTATCCTAATCTGATTAAAACGGCAGCAATCCGGTAATCTGAAGGTTTACTTCCAGGCTGGTTTGTGACTGGACCGAAAGGGCCGTCAGGTCAAGCCCGAGGTTACCCAACAAGTTGAGTTCCAGGCTACCCTGTAAATCCGTTTCACCGTCGTTATCAATGTCGCGATAGGATGCGAATACCAGTTCGTAATCGCCGGATTCCAGGAAAGAAAGGGCGTAGGTACCGTCTTCGGCAACTACTGAACTGGACACTGCATTCTGAAAGCGAAGTCCGTTGCTGTTTTCCTGCATTTCCTGCATGCGGTTAAAGGCTCCTTCCGTGTAAGCGTATACGACGATACGGTCGCTATTGGTAGAATTATCCATCAATTCACCCTCGATGGTACCTGCCTCTGCTTTGTTGACCACACGGAGGGCTGCTTCCAGGTTGTTCTGTGCCACAAAGGTATACTCCTCCTGAGCATCATCGGATCTTTGTACTGCTTTGCGCAGATCAAAATCGATCACAATATCGCTCGACTGGTTCGCTTCGACCGTAAAGTCTTTGTTAGCTTCCAGTGTATTGTCGTCGGTTCGGAGTTGTTTTTTCGTTCCGTCCATCTTTTCGACGTAGCAACCCGGACTGTTTCCACTGGCATCTTCTTCGTAATCCAGTACTAATTCCAGGTTATTATAGGATTCGGCATCCAACGAGCCGTCACCGATCAATTCGGTGCGACCGTTTTGGTAGGCCATCAGGTCAATAGTCGTTTTACCGGTAAATCCATCCCAGCTTTCGCCATCGATGCGTATATCCGCTACGGTAACAAATACACCGGAAATGTCGGGATCGTCAATGGGGGAATCTGTCAGTTCGACGCGCAGGTCTCCCTGAAGGTCCGATCCGTCATTGTCGTTATCGTCATCACAAGCGGTGGTGAGAAGGGCTGATAGTACAAATAGCCCGAACAGTTGAAACAAGCTGATCTTGTTCATGGAAAATGGTTTTTGCGTTATATGGAATAAATAGATTGATCGTATTTCGTACCGAAATAGCGCGTGCCATGAAACCAAATTGAGGAGCAAGAGTGTTACGGCATCCGAATGGATGCAGAGAATAGCGTAATACTTGTGAGAGGGTTCTAGCTATGGGTTGGTGTCCAGATTTGGATGTAGCTAGTCAACAATAATTAAACCGGAGATCTACTTTTTATATTGTATGCTTTCGCAAAAAAAACTTTAATTTTTATTTATTTTACACTCATAAAATACTGACAAACAGCTACCTAACCTAAGTGTCGGGGCGATGTGAAACATCTAATTCTTTGGCATGCTGCTCTGATTCCGGATCACTGAACAAGAGTCTGAAGGAAAAAAAGGCGCCTCCGAACAGCAGGCAAAAAGCCAATACCATAACGGTAATACCGGAGGTTGATACACCGGCAAACCGGACCGAAACATTCCGCGCTTGACCGCCGGCCGCCATAGCGACTACCCCTGCATCGGAGGGTGTCCAGTTAAAGCGGCCATTGGCCTGGTCGCTTACCACCCACTCTTCCCGCGCTACCGCACTATTAGGACGGTATATCAACAGCAGGCTGTCGGTTGGTGGATCAACGGTCACCGACACCACTTCTCCTTTGATGGGTTTCAGGGGCTCCAATTCAATTTGGCCCGTTGCACGCTGGCTAAGGGTCATTAAGCATATCAGTATTGGCAAAACGGACAATGCGGCTCTCATGTTCGATTCTTTTTTTGCGTAAGCATAAAAGCAATGGACAAACTCACTACCAGGAAAAAAATCGGTATAAAGACAGGCAACCAGGTATACCCGGGCATATCGTAGCTACTGCCGTACAGGGGCCAGTCGGCCATCAGGCTGGTAACGATCACCACCAGGAGAATTAACGGGATGAGGTATTTCACAAATACCACGAACCAACGTCCGATCTTAAGTTTGGCGTGTTCGTTCAGGGCCTGCCGTAAATTCTCGGCTCCGAAGATCCATCCGATCAGCAGCACTTCCACGAAACCGACGATCAGCAGGCTGTAATTAAACACCCAGTGATCGGTGAGATCCAGCAGGGTAAGCCCCAGGGTGCCGTTGCCCGACAAGTTGGGATCAATGATTTGGGGCAGGGCAAACATGCAGCTACCGATCACGGCCGGAACAGCAATGTACGTAAGTGCCTTTCGACGGCTGATCTTAAATTTATCCATCAGGGCGGAAGCCGGGCTTTCGATCAGGGAAATGGAGGAGGTAATACCCGCCATGACGATCAGCAGATAAAATAAAAAGCCGAACAGACGCACCACCCAGGGTGTGGATGACAATTCGTTAATGCCCTGCGGAATAACAAAGAAAGACAGGGACAAGGTGGTTCCGGCCGGATTAAGTGCAAATACGAACAACAACGAGAAAATGGCGATCCCAGCCAGGAACTCAAAGCTGCAATTCAGGAATGAGACCAGCATGGAATTGTTCACCTGGTCCGCATCACGTGGCAAATAGGAGGCATAGGCGGTCATAGTCCCCATCCCCAGGGATAAGGAGAAAAACATCTGGCTGAATGCCCCTCTCCAGACACTGGGATCGGAGATACCTTCAAAATCGGGGGTAAAGAGATACATCACACCATCGAAGCCGCCCTCCAGGGTGAGGCCCCGGATTACCAGAATGATCATGAAGATCCACATGGTGGGCACAAACACCCGTACTGCTTTTTCGATGGATTCCGTGCCGGTTCGCAGGATGGTTAGATTGATCAGCCAGAGCAAAACGATAAACAGGAGGGGTTGCCAGGTTGCGATGGTGTTGAAGAAGTAGACCATGGCATTCGGCTCAGGCGTGGGTTCGGTAAAGGGGGCGAAGGGAGCGGTAATCCCCGGCTCGAATAAACTCCCGAACGAACCGATCATCATGGTGAAGGCCCAGCCCAGGATAGCGATATAGTACATAGTGATGAACAGGGCCGCCATTACACTCCACCAGCCGATGAATTCCCCCTTGCGGCCCGTATACTCCCGCATGGCCATGGGCAGGGATTTACGGGTGGTGCTACCCAACCCGAATTCCAGCATCATAATTGGCATGCCGAGTACAAAAAGGGCGAGAAAATAGGGTATATAGAATGCTCCTCCTCCGTATTGGTAGGCATTGGAACTGAAAAAAACGATATTTCCCAGGCCGATGGCCGATCCGCTGGCGGCCAGAATAAACCCGAGTTTACTATCCCAGTTTTGGCGTTTTTTGGTCATAGGGTGGTGTTGCCTTTATGAACGAATTGGTCGCTTTCACTAACTGATTTTGGGGATATGTTCGTCGTCCGGGGGATTTGATAGCATGATCTGCTATGGCAAAAAATACATAATTCCTAACGAACAAAAGGTACGTGGGTTCAATTGGGTTTTCGGAGGCAGGTTCCGTAGCTTAGAACCATGAAATGGAATATCCTGGCCTCGCGGATCATCCGGTCAGATCGGTGGATCCACCTCAGGGCTGACCGCTGCCGAATGCCCGACGGGCAGATCCTCGACCCTTTCTACGTACTGGAATACCCGGATTGGCTTAATGCTGTGGCACTCACTTGCGACGGACAGGTCATTCTGACCCGTCAATACCGGCACGGGGTGGGCTCTGTCATCCTGGAATTACCGAGTGGTACCGTGGAGGAGACCGATCCCTCACCGGAGGCTGCCATGCGTCGCGAGCTCCTGGAAGAGACGGGTTACACCTTCAGCGAATTGTATGCTACCAGCGTGGTTTCCTCCAATCCCGATAAATGCACCAACCTGGTGCACACCTTCCTGGCCGTAGGTGGCAAACAGGTACAAGAGCCCAACCCCGGACAGGGGGAACAGATCGAATTAGAGCTGGTCCCTTTGCCGGAGTTCAGAAGGCTGCTGCGGGAGAATGCTTTTCTCCAGAGTATGCACGTTGCCTCAGCCTATTATGCGCTAGCCCATCTGGATCGATTCGGATCATAATTGATTACTACTACCATCCCTAATATACCGCTTCCGAAAAGGTTTGGCGAGGCCCAAACCTTTTCGGAAGCGAGTATATACTAGAATTGATTTGATTTGGGAATCCAAATCAAATCAATTCTAGTCGGTATAGCTCCGGCAATTTGTATCTTTCCGACTCACCCGAAATCAACAAAATTATGCGAAGCTTATTACTTACCGTATTGATTTTTGGCGGAAGCCAGATAACTATGGCACAAGATCCATTCCTGACCGATGCGGCTGCCAAATGGGAGAACATGATGGCTTACACGCTCGAAATGGCCGAAGCCATGCCCTTTGAGCACTACGACTTCCGGCCGACCGAGGAGCAAATGACATTCAAGGAACAGCTTTTGCATATGGCCGGTAATGTGGCCTGGCTGACCGGGAGCTATTTACAAGGCGAGAAGGTGACCATTGACCGGACGATGGAGGGGGCCGGCAAAGAAGAAATTATGGCTGCAGCGCGCCGGGCAATGGAAGCCGCTCACGCAGCCCTGGAAAACCTGGATGCCACTACGCTCAACGATGAGGTAGACTTTTTCGCAGGACCGATGAGCCGTCGGCGGATCGTCTTTTTACTCAACGACCACCTGACCCATCACCGCGGGCAGATCATCGTGTATGCCCGTATGAAGGGGGTGAAGCCACCGTCGTACCGGGGGTGGTGACTGGAAAGCGGAGATCGGACACGAGCAAAGCGACTGATGGTAATAAAGCGGAAAGGTATCAGCCCGGCTGCTTTAGCGGTGGGAGGTGAAAAAACGAACAAAAACAACATACCTATGGCACAACCATTTCATTTAGCATTCCCGGTAAAAGACCTGGCCGAAGCGCGGTCTTTTTACGAAGGCCTGCTGGGCTGCAAGATCGGCAGGACTTCGGACCGCTGGATCGACCTTGATTTTTGGGGAAACCAGCTCACAGCTCACCTGACGGAGGGTGGAGACTCGGGGGCTCCCACCAACCACGTGGATGGAAAGGAGGTCCCGGTAAAACATTTCGGAGCTATCCTGCATATGGATGAATGGGAAGCGCTGGCCGAAAAACTCAAGCAACAGGGAATAGACTTTGTGATCGAACCCTACATCCGCTTTAAGGGGGAGCCCGGCGAACAAGCAACTATGTTCTTCCTGGATCCGAGCGGCAATGCTATCGAATTTAAGGCATTCCAGAATTTTGAGCAGATCTTTGCCACTTGATCCAGCCTGCGGGGATAGGCAAGTGACTAAGAAGACCCGCTTGATTCCAAAATTCCGGTTGCGTAAAACATTCGTCTTTTTCCAATTAAAAGGTAGCACTATCTACCAATACCGGGTAAGATTTTTAATTTTAGACAAACGACCTGCGTTTGCCGGGTCGATCTTTTGTCAGAAGCGAGAAACGTCCAACTTATGAGTGAGGTGCTGGTCCATAGTCTGTTAACCGAATTTGACATTCATCTTTTTCGATCCGGTAAGCACTTCCGGCTGTACGAAAAACTCGGCAGCCACCCCATCGAAATTGATGGTCAGTGGGGTACGTATTTTGCCATCTGGGCACCCAACGCCCAGTACGTTTCCGTAGTTGGCGACTTCAACGGCTGGAACCAGGGATCACATCCACTCCATGTCCGATGGGACGGGTCGGGTATCTGGGAAGGCTTTATACCTAACATTGGCAAGGGTACCTTATATAAATATTGTATACAAACACCCCAGGGAGATCGCATCGAAAAAGGCGATCCCTTTGCCCGATTCTGGGAAATCCCTCCCCGGACGGCATCAATCGTGTGGGATCCCTACTACGAGTGGAAGGATCGCACCTGGATGGAGGAGCGCAAGAAGAAAAGCGGAAAACCTCAACCCTATTCTGTGTACGAGGTACACCTGGGATCCTGGCGCAAGATCGACAATAACAGCCGCTCGCTCAGCTACCGTGAGCTGGCCAAAGATCTGGTCGATTACATCGTTGACGCCGGCTTTACCCACGTGGAGTTTCTGCCGCCCATGGAGCACCCCTTTTTCCCGTCGTGGGGATACCAGATTACGGGGTATTTTGCTCCGACTTCCCGCTTCGGGCAACCCGAAGACTTTATGTACCTGGTCGATGCCCTGCACCAGGCAGGCATCGGGGTACTCGTGGATTGGGTACCTTCGCATTTCCCCAACGACGGGCACGGGCTGGCCCAATTCGACGGTACCCACCTCTTCGAGCACGCCGACCCCCGCCAGGGTTTTCACCCCGACTGGAAAAGTGCTGTTTTCAACTACGGCCGCAACGAGGTACGCAACTTCCTGATATCAAATGCGCTGTTTTGGCTCGACCAATACCATATTGACGGATTGCGGGTCGATGCAGTAGCATCCATGTTGTACCTGGATTACTCCCGGGAAGAGGGGGAATGGATCCCCAACAAATACGGCGGACGCGAAAACCTGGAAGCCGTCGATTTCCTGCGGGAGTTCAACGAAACCGTTTATCGCGAGTATCCGGATGCCGTCACCATTGCGGAGGAGTCGACGGCCTGGGGCGGTGTGTCCCATCCCACGTATACGGGGGGACTGGGTTTTGGGCAAAAGTGGATGATGGGTTGGATGCACGACACCCTGAATTATTTCAAGCGGGAACCCATTCACCGAAAATACCACCACGGGGAGATCACTTTTAGCCTGATATACGCCTTCACCGAAAACTTCATGTTACCGCTTTCGCACGATGAGGTAGTTCACGGTAAAGGTGCCCTCATCGACCGCATGCCCGGCGACGAATGGCAGCGGTTTGCCAACCTGCGATTGTTGTTTGGCTATATGTATATGCACCCCGGCACGAAATTGCTGTTCATGGGTGGCGAATTCGGTCAAACCACCGAATGGAATATCGAGCGCGGCCTGGACTGGTGGTTACTCGATCACGCTCCCCACCAGGGAGTACGGGAATGGATAAAAACGCTCAATACTTTCTACCGGGAAACGCCCGCCCTCTACGAACGGCAATTCCAGGGAGATGGTTTTGCCTGGGTCGACCATGGTGATGCGACCAGCAGTCTGTTGTCATTCATCCGCCGTGGTGATCACCCGGAAGACCAACTGGTGGTGCTGTGTAATTTCACCCCGGTTAACCGATATCCTTACCGTTTAGGAGTACCGCTTCCCGGTGTCTGGGAAGAATGCCTGAACAGCGATCTGGAAGGATTTGGCGGCAGTGGTCAGCACGGAAATACCGAGCACGAAGCCCAAAAGGGCGATTGGTCCGGCCAGCCCTATTGGATCGAAGTGAGCGTTCCCCCACTGGGAATATCCGTTTTCCGCCGTAAGGATACCGTTTAATACGCGAGAATTATTCTATTTTCACGATTCCAGCCCAGTAGAAAGTGTAGGATTAATAACCCATACGTTCTCCCGGAGAGACATCTGAAGCGACTTATGTTTACGGAGGAAATACAACTCGAAGACCACCTGGTGCGGATTCGCATGCCCGACTGGCAGGATCTGCTGAACCTCATTCCAGTTCTGGAAGAGAAAGAAAGCTACGGTCGTTGGTCCGGTGAGGAACAGCAGCCGTACCTTATTCCTTCCGAAGAAGTCCGGCAATTTCAAAAATTGGTCTATGATCTGGGACTGGTAGTTGTTTACGATTGGAGCCGCTGGGAAAAAGGACATACTGCGTGGCGCCTTAAAGCCTATGACTTTAACAATATGGATGTCCCCGAACTATGTAAAATGATTACTTTACTGGTGCGCGCGGACCGTTTCACGGAAGGCTTTCTGGTGGAAGCATTCGAGCGCCGGGTTGTCCTTCGCATTTTGTTGGCTTTACGCCAAAAAGTACCTTACGAGCGCCCATTATGACCCTTCGAATTGAGCGGGCCACTGAACCTCTGCAATTGGAAGGTGTCCGGACTTTACTGCGTGCTTACGCCGAATGGCGGGGGCACGATGCTGCCCTCGGGCAATTTGAAGAAGAACTACAATCACTACCAGGTGATTACGGCCCGCCCGACGGGGTTTTGCTGATCGCCTGGCTGCACGACCATGCTGCCGGCTGTCTGGGACTACGTTCCTTGTCGCCGAGTACAGCCGAACTTAAACGTATGTACGTTGATCCCGATTTTCGGGGCAACGGCATCGGAGAGGCATTACTTACCGCTATAACACACGAAGCTACCCAAATCGGATACGAACGCCTGCGACTCGATACGCATCCGCGTATGCATGCTGCCAGGCGATTATATCAGCGATTTGGCTTCGACGAGATTCCCCCCTACAATCAGAATCCTACCCCCGGAATTCGATTTTTCGAACGTTTTTTATCAAAGTCTTAACCCTTGCCTGGACCTTTTGATAACAAGGCATTTGTGTGTAACCAAACAATGAATACTGCGTAAAACCAATAAAAAAAGGAGCTGGTATCCCCTTCGCTCCCATAACGTATCACCGGTCGGAGATCTAATAGTCTGACACTCCTGCCGATTTATAACTAACAAATTGTAACCCAATAACCTACCAGCTATGAGTACGTTTCCTGCTACGGCTTCAGGGGGCTTCCGCTACCTGTCCGTGATGATTGTTGTCCCCTTCCTGCTGTTGTTATCCCCACTGGGAGCGCAAGAAGTACCAATGGAGGACGCTACCACCCCCAATCAGTCTGGTTTCCAGCCAGCGATGTCGATCGGCCTGAATACGGGTACCCACGCGCTGTACGGCGCTGATGTAACGCTCGGCATCCTCAAACCCGTGAATTTCCGCATTTCCTACAACAGCATTCGTGCTTCTTTATCCGACTTCTCCGTTGATGCGGGCACCTTAGGGATCGACGGCCAAACGCTGTTGATCGACACCGATGTCAACCTGAGTACCATTGGATTTCTCGTAGATTTTCCGTTTACGCGAAGCAAGAAGCTTCGCCTGATGGCTGGTGCCATGTTTGAACTCGACAACCACATCACCATTGCCGGTCGGTTTACGGAAAGTATTTTCATTAACGATTTCGAACTGACCCCCGAACGTCTGGGCAGCATCGGCAGTACCTACCGTACCGAATCGTCCATTTATCCGTATCTCGGGCTGGGCTTTGGCCGCTCACTGGCTGCCAATAAGCTTACTTTTGCCTTCGAAGCAGGAGTATACATGCGTGGCAAACCCGCAATCACTGTGCAATCCGACGGTGTACTAGCCGGTAATGAGGCCAATGGCCCCGTATTGAGCAACAACCTCGAATCCCTGCAATTCCACCCCAGCATTGGTTTCAGACTCGCCTACGGCTTTGCCCTGGGTAGCCCCAATTCCAAGGATGCTATGGAAGAAGAAGAGCTAATGGAGCCCCGGGAGGAAGCTACCGATGAGGCACCACTTATTACCGAAGAAATGCGGGAAGCTCCAGCGGAAGAAGCGGAAAAACCAAGCCGCCGAAACCGGAAGCAGGAGGAAGAAATAGCCGAAACACCTGCTGAACAACCGGCCACTCCGGCCAAGCCAGTTACCCCCTATTTGTCACTAAAAGGGCAGGTGGTTGACAGCGGAAACGGGAATAACCTTCCCTACGTCATCATCGACCTCTACAAGGTACTGCCCAACGGACAAAAGCAGAAGGCTTTGTCGCAACGCTATCCCGGAGGTAGTTTCAATATTTCGCTGGAACGGGGAGCTACCTACGAATTGCGCTTACAGCACTATCTGTACATGGATAATGTAATTACGATCCAGGCCGATTCCGACCCTTCCAAGGCGGAAGAGATGCGCTCCTTCACCATGAATCAGCAATAATTCCTAAAAACCAACATAATACAACTCACCATGAAACGACGTTTGACCATACCGCTGCTGCTCGCCGCGACTATGATATTTACCACCACCTGTAAGGACTTGTCGTTAGACGGTATTACGGATGGGGTAGTACTCAATCTTGATTTCAATGTTTTCCGGACGCCCTTAATCATCAACTTTTTGGATGCCAATCCCAATAACACCAACGCGCCGGCCAACCTGTCGGTCCGGGTCACGGGACCGGGCGCGAACCGGGTATACACCACCGACGGCCGCCGCGATCTCGTGGTGCAGGATGGATTCATGGAGGTTTCCCTCGACCGCGCCGATAGCATCAACGCCGATAATCCGCTGGAGCTGACCTTTATCGCCGAGGCTCCCGGATACCTGAAGACGGTCCAGACGGTAGTCATGTACGACACCAATTTCCAGTTCGTTCCCGTCAATATGGTGCCGCTCAATAACCTGCCTTCCGGAGTCAGCATGAGTCGTGGAAATTTCACGGCCAACAGCACCACGGGAACCCTTATCCCATCGGCCTTTACCACTCCGCTGACGGGGGCCAAGCAGGAACGGGCCTCCATTACGGTAAAGTCAGGCACCCAGGTACGTGATGCCAGCGGCAACAACCTCAATGGGTCGGTAGATGTACAATTGCTGCATTTTGATAACCGTTCGGAAGAATCCCTGCAGGCTTTTCCGGGGGGACTACAGGCAGAAAATGTGATCGGCCCCAACGGCCAGGCTATGGACGCCCTCGAATTCGTCACTGCCGGCTTCATTGCACTCGATATGTTCGTGGGCAATACGGAGGTAAAGACCTTTTCCCGCCCGGTGGAAGTCAATGTGGGAGTCAATCCCAATACCATTAACCCCGAGACCGGCATGTCGGTCCAGGTCGGTGACAAGGTTCCCGTCTGGAGTCTCGACGACGAAACCGGTCAGTGGACCTGGGAACAGGAAGCGACCATCACCCGGAACCCACTGGGACAGCTGGAAGCGAAATTCGATGTGGATCACCTGAGTTGGTGGAACCTCGACTGGTTCTACGGCAGTCGTTGTACCTGGCGCGAACCGGTTACTCTGCAGGTACAATCCAATTATGAGGATTACAGTGCCCCCTACGCCATCGCACGACTGGTGGATGCTACTACCGGTGCGCGATTTGGTTCCGCGCGTTACCTTAGCCTGCGTAATGGCAGCACCATCAGCCTGTACAATATCCCGACCGGACGTAACTTGCGGGTACAGTTCCTCAGTTCTCCGAGCTACTACTGCCAGGATGTGATCTTCGAGTCAGCCACCTTCACCACCACCTGCCAGTCGGTGAATATGATCGATGCCACCCGTTACCAGCCACGCAGTCGACTGCTGGTACAAGCTGCCGTTACCGGCATCTGCGAGCGGGAAGAAGCCGATATCCAGATCCGTCCTTCGGCCTGGATCTATTACCGGGAAGCAGGTTGCGGTTATTGGAACTGGCTTTCCTATGCGTACAGTGGTAACTTCTACAGCAATCGCCTGGAAGTAGGTAACACCTACGATTTCCGGGTGTACTACGGCGGTCAGCGGTACGATTTCAACAATATTCCTATCCAGACCACCTCTATTACGGCTGGTAATTATATGTTGAATATCAACCTCGACGGTGATTTTGCGGCCATGAACATAGAGAACCTCCGGATCCCGGATCGTTACTGCGACGATCTGCTCGGCGGGTAGTGTGGGACTCGTTCCTAAAACCGGTGGATTGGTATTTCGAGTTTTTCGGATCTCCTGTCGGTTTTTCTGGCCCATCTTCGGAAATAGGCTTATCTAAAAAGAAAAGCCTATGGGACTACCTAAGATCATTTCTCTGCCCAGTTTGGTAATGTACCACGCCATGGACTGCTTGTTGGTAGTCCGACGGGTATACCGCATCCCACATTTATCCTTCAGGCAGCGATCCGGGATCATCTTCCTCGGCTTAGTGCTGCCGGTTATTGGCAACCGTTTGACCCACCTCATCCTCGATTACCAATCCCCGGTCGGAGGAACGGGGAGTCCTCCGGTAAAGTCCCTGCGGGCAAAGGAGAAAGTGGGTCGGGCCTGTGTACCTGAGTACCGGGGTTCCATATAGACCCTAGCCCGTGGTCCGTGAACCGTGGTCCCTGAACCGTGAACCGTAAACCGTAAACCGTGGTCCGTGGCCCCTGGTCCCTGAACCTTGAACCATCTTAACGGTTTCCTGCCGTCGTATTATCTTTTTCCTCCTTCGTCGGGAACAGATCCCGGGCATTCTTCACCAACCGGATGAATTCGGAGCGGTAGCCCTCGGAATCGTCTCCCCGGGCACTCTGCGCCAATTCAATGATGGCGTCGTAGGTAGCATTCCCTTTGAATTCCGAATCGCGAAGCATCATGCCGAAGGAGGCTACGGCTGCCGACCAGCGGAAGGATTCGCTTCCTTTTTTACTGGCTTTCGCCAAAACCGTCCGCTCGAGTAAGATACTTTGCTCGCCATCCGGTTTTTTATAGCGGAACTTGACCGTAGCCAGATCGTCTGACTTTTTGCCGGAAGGCTTAGGCTGCTGATATTTCAGGTCATCCACATCGGCCAGAAAATCGCTTTCCACGCCGATGGGAATAATCTCGTAGAGAGCCGTAACGGTGTGGCCACTGCCCAATTCACCGGCATCGACTCTGTCGTCGTTGAAATCTTCTTTATTCAGCAGGCGATTTTCGTACCCTATCAGGCGGTAACCCGCCACTTTGGCCGGATTGAATTCAATCTGGATCTTGACGTCTTTGGCGATGGTGAAAAGAGTACCGCCAAATTCATTGACCAGGACCTTACGGGCCTCGCTCAGGTCGTCGATATAGGCGTGATTCCCGTTGCCCTTGTCGGCCAGGATCTGCATTTTATTGTCTTTATAGTTACCCATTCCGAAGCCAAGCACGGTAAGGAAAACGCCGCTTTCCCGCTCCTTTTCGATCAGTCGTTGCATAGCGGCATCACTGCTTTCGCCGACGTTGAAGTCGCCGTCGGTAGCCAGGATCACGCGGTTATTCCCTTCTTTTTGGAAGTGTTGGCGAGCGATTTTATAGGCCAGCTTGATGCCTTCACCTCCCGCCGTAGAGCCGCCCGCAGTCAGTCCGCGAATAGCATCTTTGATCTTCATTTTCTCCGAACCGGGGGTTGACTCCAGTACCGTACCGGCCGCACCGGCGTAGACTACCAGCGCCACCCGATCCTGCGGACGCAACTGGTCGGTCAGCAATTGCAGGGACGATTGCAGCAAGGGCAGTTTGTTAGACGCCTGCATGGAACCCGATACGTCGACCAAAAAGACCAGGTTCGAGGCCGGCAGATCGTCGTTGGGAATTAATTTTCCTTGCAGACCAATGTGCAGCAATTGGTGATCGGGTTGCCAGGGACACTCGGCCAGTTCCGTCTCAATGTGGAAGGGATGCTCATCTTTAGGCTGTGGATAATCGTAGTTGAAGTAGTTGACCAGCTCCTCTACCCGAATGGCATCGATAGGTGGTTGCTGACCATTTTTCAGAAAGCGACGCATATTGCTGTAAGCGGCCGCATCCACGTCGATAGAAAAGGTCGACAGGGGTTCATCGCCCGGTCGGTGGAAGCGATTTTCCTGGATAGCCGCGTAGTCTTCGGTATTGTGGGGTGTGCCGGGATCCATGGCGTACCCTGGTACGATGCCCCGGTTGGCTAACCGCATTTTCGCCTGACCGGAGGTGCGAATAGCCTGATCGCCCATCACCGGGCTGGCCGGATAGGCTTCCATCGCTTCTTCTTCCACCAGTTCCCGTTGTGGCCGGACCACCATGGATACCAGGATGGAGTCGGTGGCGCATACTTGTTTCTGAACCTGCCGCATATACCCGGGTGCTTCAAAGATAAGGTTGGTACACGGCTTATTGTGGGTCAGTGCAAAATGTCCGTTGAGATCGGTAACGGTACCCGGAGTCACGTAATCAAAGGTGACATTCACGCCCGGAAGTGGTTGTCCCTGCGGACCGGTAACGGTTCCGGTAAAGGTGTGCTGGGCCAGGAGGCTGGTCGCTGTTCCCAGCAAAAACAGTAGTACAAAGGTGATTTTCGATGTTTTCATGATCTGTGGTTTTATGGAGGGATGCGGTCGGGTGCTGGAATGCATAAATCTTGGCTGGATTTTTTCGTTTATGCTACCGTGCAGGGGATCTGCTCTTGGCTGAGAGGGGGAGTTGGGGATTTGGGGAATGGGGGATTTGGGGAGTTGGGGATAGGGGGATCGTCCGTGCGCCAAGTGATCGGGTAGAGACGCC
>CAYFGK010000025.1:0-8072 GCA_964342305.1 uncultured Saprospiraceae bacterium
AGTCTCCGTGCTCTATAGTCTCTTAGTTCTCGCTCGATCCGGAGGATCGAGCACCTTCCCACTCCATCCAATCGCCCTCATCGATACCGTGTTCCGTACAGAAGCCGGCGTTTACCTCCAGCGCATACCGGGCGGGCTCGATGGAGGGAATCGGTTCCAGCGCATGGGGCTGGTTGTTACGGGCAATGCGGACAATACGTCCGGTACCATCGGTAAAGATTATATCCAGGGCGAGGTAGGTGTTGAGCATCCAGAAGGATTGGGGTTCTTCCCGTTCGAGGATGAACAGCATACCCTGGTCAGGTCCCAGTTCGGTGCGATACATCATTCCCTGTTGGATATCCAGATTGTTGTCGGCAATCTCAATATCCAATTTGGCCAGTACTTGTTGACTGTCGGCAGAATGGATGGTCAACTCACCTTCCTTTGAAAAACCTTGGCCGTTGGGCACGTTGCGGGCAGATTTAGGGATAAGTACGTAAATACCTCCCAAAACTATGGGAAGTAAGATGATCAGTATGATCCAAAAACGAACGGATCGCTTTTTCGCTGCAGTCATTTTATGTTAGAAAATACGTGAATTTCGGGCTATTGGAAAGCCTTTTGGGTGTAAACCACCGCTTCACTGTTGACAATCAGGCCAAAAACCCGCTCTTTTCGGGGGAGGCGATCGTCATCGTAGGTGATGGGAGCCGGGAGAAACTGGTCGTCAGTGGAGAAGCCCGGCAACGGATGCTCATCGTAGAAAAAGGGAAATCCGGTCGCTGAAGAAAGTATTTTAGTATCGGGGGCTATTTGTTTCCAGTTCGCAAAGGACGTTTCCACGAAAGACAGGATTTCTTCGGTTTCGCCCCGTCGACTACCGTTGACGCACTTGTTTTCCATTTGCAGCCAGCGGGAAATGGTATTGCGGTCGTACAGCAGCATATTGTGCTCATAGAGCAAACCCGTGACTCCAAATGAAGGAGTCTGTGCATCACGCTTCCAAACCCGAGCGGTAGACGTGTAAGGGTGATAGGAAACGGTAATGGGTATGCCGGCGATTTCATCGTTCACAATTTCGTGCCAATTCAGGATCTCGAGCGGATAGCAGCGACTAATTCCGCCAACGGTCACCCCTATGACCTTTTCGTCATCCGACCACCGGTAGGGTTCCTGGATGCGCTCACTTTCCCGAACGAAGACCGGCCGTTCAATCGACTTAATGTCGTCACGTTGAGCACCACGAACAATACTCTGGGTAGGAACGTCCCAGTCGGGTCCGGTGGTTTGTTGTACGTCGACAGACATGGTTGGGCCACCGTCGATGGATAACCCGGGGTAGCGGGTAGCAAAAGCGTACCAATAGCCCAGACTGCCATTGGCAGGAGTAAGTCTCTTCCCTGATTCCGGACCTTGCAGCCCCATTCCTTCCACGGACCAAATGGTGCCCCGTTCATCCCGTAGGAGAGCGGGCAGGGAATCTTGGATTAGCTCAAACCGCTTTCCCGTTCGATTTTCAAAGGCAACGACGAATTCCCATTCGATGGGCTCCTCACCAGTGATAGCTCCCGGCGATTGCCGACTGGCCATTTTACCGATGGTAACAACCGGGATTCCTCCCAGAGTGTCAGAAATAAGACGGGCATAAGAAGACGGAATCCGTGGACCACCCCCCGCGTTGGGTTCGTCGGGGACTACAGGTGTATCCGGCAGGCAACCGGAGACAGCTAGAAATAAGTAAAGGAGGCTGATCCAAACGGAACTTTTCATATTTATAAAGGTCGGAAGAAATAACGGAAGGAATGGTCGGATAGTTTTCAAATCCTCTTTTGATAAAACGAAAAATCCCCTCCCTGCATCCAGCAGAGAGGGGACCGAAAGCCAATACAGGATTGGCGGTATAACTAACGATTAATAGCCAGGGTTTTGTACCATAGCTTGGTTAACCAGCATTTCGTACTGTGGGATTGGGTAGATCATCATTGGATTCGTTACCGCAATCGTACATGGTGAAGTGATTTGTTCACCGGTCAGACACTGATCGCGAACAATATCAACACCAAGACGGTAGTAGTCAAACTTCGCGTGTCCTTCGAAAGCGTACTCCCGCAGACGCTCGTTCATGATGAAAGGAGCATCAACATCATCTGCTGTGATCTCAGAAGCACCACGAGCGGTACGCAGGGTGTTCAGGTCATCAGCTGCATCAGCCGTGTTACCTAAACGCCAGTTAGCTTCGGCACGGATCAGGTACATCTCAGCGAAACGCAAAATACGTGGGCTGTGCAGACCCGGGATACCATCCTGGCTCAGGAATTTGGATTGGAAGATATCTTCCGTTCCACCCTTAACCGTTGAGTAAACCATCGTACCACGTTGGTCACCGTCTTCGAACAGATCAAAGTAATCGTTAGAAGGACGGATGTCACCGTAGCTGTCCGGATTATAGATAGATCCTAAGTTATCTGAACCACGGTTTTCAGCAGCTGTGAAACGCAAAGTAAAGATCTCCTCGGAAGAAGTACCCGGAACACCAAAGATGCTGGTAAAATCATCAGCTAATGCATAGTTACCAGAATTGATTACCGCGCTGGCGGCTGTTACTGCTTCGTTATAGTTGCCGCGATACAGGTGAACACGAGCCAACAGTGCGTCAACAGCATCACTGCTGAAGTTGAATGTTCCGTTGTCGCCTAATAAACCTTTGGCAGCATTAAGGTCAGCAATAACCTGGTTGTACACCTCCGCAACAGTGTTACGGGGAGGCTCCGTGATTTGAGCTTCCAAAATAATCGGAATGCCGAGATCAGAAGATGGATTTCCTTGTGAAGGCATCGCACCGTACAAACGAACCATATCGAAGTGAGCCAGAGCGCGGATTGCCAAAGCTTCACCCTTGATCTGATCCTTGCGGGTCTGGTTACCCTCCAGGGCATCGATGTTGTTAATTACGTTGTTGGCACGCAGAATTACACGGTAGGCATCATCAAAGATACCACCTTCAGAATCCTGATTCCAATCGTACGTATAGTTCAGGATAAAACGGTTCGAGTTACCGATAGCAATGTATACCATATCGGCCTCAACGTCGGCCTGCACCTGGAAATCACGACCGTAGTAATTTAATCCCTGCAGGGCATCATACGCACCGTTAACGGCAACGCGCATGTTGTCGACGGAATTCAGCGCCTCCGTGGTGGACAGCGACTGAAAGGGTTGCAGTTCTAATTGCTCTTCGCAGGCAAAAAGGCCAATTGCGAGACCAAAGAGAGCTATATTTTTGAAAAATTTCATGTGCAATAATTTTTTAGTGGATTGAATGGGTGCCTTAGAATGTTACATCCAGACCGAAGGTAACAGAAGCACCTACGGGGTAACGGAAGAACTCTGTTCCCGTTTCATCCATTTCCGGATCGAATCCAGAGTAGTCCGTGATGGTAAACAGGTTCTGTCCCTGAGCGTAAATATTAACACCTTGAACACCAATTCGGTCCAGAATTGAAGCTGGCAGACGGTAGCCCAGCGTCAGGTTACGCAGGCGGATGAATGAACCATCCTCCAGGAAACGAGTGGAGTAGCCGTTGGCATTGTTATTACCACCAACAATTGGTTGTGGACGTTCGGCATTGTCGCCGGGCTGACGCCAGAAGTTGTCGTCTACGTAGTTCGCGTGTCCCCATCCGTAACGCTGACCGTCAGAGTCGAAGAAACGACGAGTGTTGTTATAAACAGTGTTACCCTGTACCGTGTAGAAGAAGGCAGACAAGGAAATACCTTTATAAGCGAATGAAGTGTTCAGACCACCAATCCAGCTTGGCTCAGCGTTACCTACGTATTGCAGGGGAGCAGATCCATAAACACCGGTTGTTCCACCTTCACCGTCGGACCAAAGCGGGGTTCCGTCAGCTGGGTTTACACCTGCCCATTCACGGGCATAGAAAGTACGGATTGGACGTCCTTCGCTGTAGATCTGAGAGCCGTTCTGAATGTCCTCTCCACCTGGCAGTTCCAGAACCTGGTTGTTGTTAGCAGAGAAGTTCAGGTCTAAGTTCCAGCTGAAACCACCGGGTTGTGAAGCTACTACCGGGGCAAAACCCAGGGTTAACTCAACACCAGTGTTCTCGATACGGCCAATGTTACGGGTAGCTGTTCCGAAACCGGAGGTACGGGATACAGGTACGTTCAACAGCAGGTCGTAACCTTCACGACGGTAGTATTCAACGGTACCGCTAACACGGCTTTTCAGGATAGCAAAATCCAGACCTACGTTGAAGTTATCACTGTTCTCCCAGGTCAGGTCGGGGTTAGCGATCTGAGTCGGTGAAGAACCAGGTGTGTCCAGGTAGTTGTTGCCGAAACCGTACAACTCCAAAGATGGGAAGTTTCCAATTTCAGCGTTACCAGTTACCCCGTAGCTGGCGCGGATACGCAGGTTATCGAGGAAGTCGATACCAGCCATGAAGTTCTCTTCGGAAATAGCCCAAGAACCACCCACTGACCAGAAGGTAGCGTAGCGATTGTTAGCACCGAAACGAGACGAACCGTCACGACGAATACTAGTCGTCAGGAAATAACGCTCGTCAAAGTTGTAGTTCAACTGACCGAGCACGGAAGCAAAGGCATATTCAGAACGGAAACCACCTACGCCCTGTGGGCTAGCGGTAGAGTTCAGGGTCTTCAGCTGACCGCTGGCAAGACCAGTACCGTTTGCCGAGAAGTTATCACGGTCTACGGTTTGGTACTCAAAACCACCAAGTGCATCCAAGTTGTGGTTATCACCAAAAGTGGTGAAATACTTCAACAGTGACTGTGAGGTCACAGAGATGTTTTCGTTGAATGCATTAGAGATAGAACCATTAGTAGGAGCACCATCGTTGGTGGTAGGATCCTGGAATACGTTCTCCTTGATATTTACGAAGTCAACGTTGGCAACCTGGGTGAATTTCAGGTTTTCCAGGATGTTGTAGTTCAATTCCAGCTTAGAAATAACCCGGAAGGTATTAGCCGTTACGGGGTTCAAAGGAGTTGAATACAGAAAGTTGTCAGGGAAAGTACCGCCCCATTCAGCTTCTGCACCAGTGAACAGGCTTCCGTCGTCCTGGAAAGGATAAGCCACCAGAGGTGAGTTCGTGAAAGAGCTCAACAGAGGCGAAGCAAAACGGTTACCGGCAACAGCGTTGAGGTTCTCAGAGTACGAACCGTTAAAGTTCAGAGCAACACTCAATTTATCAGAAGCACGGTGGTCGAGGTTAGCACGTAATGACATACGGTTGAATGCTGATTCGATCAGGATACCTTGCTGGTCGAAATAACCACCTGATACGAAGAAGCGCGTCTTGTCGTTACCGCCACTAGCTTGTAACTCAAAGTTCTGGGTTTGTCCTGTACGGAAAGCAGCATCTACCCAGTCGAAGGTTTGGTCCAGCAGAGAGTTTGGACGAAACTGATCGGGATCGAAGCCGGAGTTTTCCAGTACAACACGCTCGTAAGCCAGTACTTCCTCGGCAGACATTACGTCGAAATCAGTAGCACCAGTTGGGCTGGTGACACCATATTGCACTTTAGCCGTAATGCGAGATTCACCCGCACGTCCGCGCTTGGTAGTGATCAAAACCACACCGTTGGCACCACGAGAACCGTACAGAGCGGTTGCCGAGGCATCCTTCAGTACCGTTACGTTAGCGATATCGTTCGGGTTGATGTTGGCTAATACGTTTGAACTTTGTGTTTGAGTTGTGTAATCAGCTTGATCAATAATTACACCGTCGATAACGTACAGCGGTCCGCGACCAGCGGTGATTGATCCTGTACCACGGATACGGATGTCGATGGTAGCACCTGGCTGACCGGTACCGGCCGTAGTAAGTACACCAGGAGCACGACCCTGAATGATCTGGTTAACGTCAGACAGAGCAACGTTTTCGATAGCTTTTTCATCGACAACAGCTACGGAAGAAACCAGTTTTTTGGCTTCTGTTTCCGAATAACCGGTTACGATGATCTCGTCCAGCTGTTCGATGGATGGGTCCAGTGTAACGTCGATTACATTGGAAGTACCGATCTGCACTTCCTTGGAAGCATAACCGGTATAAGAGAATACGAGCACTGTACCTCCGGAAGGAACCGTAACGGAATAGTTACCATCAATATCGGTAACTGCACCCGTTGAGGTACCCTTCACGAGTACGGTGGCTCCGATCAGGGCTTCTCCGCTCTCGTCGGAGACTGTACCCTGGATCGTTCGCTGGGCCATCAGGGTGGCCATGCCAGCGAAGACCAGCATTAGAACTAGTGAGAGTTTTTTCATCATGAAAAATTTTAGTGAGCTAATGAAAACACATACCACCAATAGGGTGGTCTTGTGTTTTTCCATATGAATTTGAAAAAACGTGATCCAAACTTGTGCTACATACTAATCCTGTTGGTGGGCTGCTTTAGGTGTTATCTGGTTATTGGGCTAAACTGGGCGCTATTAATGGTGAGTTTATGGGATCGAAACAATGTCTTCACATTTCTTAATCGTACTGCGAACGCATTTCGCTGCCAAATATAGTCAGTTGATAGAATAAAAAGGCAAATTAGTCGAATACCTTGAAACGTATCAGGCCCGTCGGGCGGTTTTTACGGAGTAAAATTTGCCATTCTTCCATGTTTCTTGTTTGTAAACTATTGAAAATGAAAGTGTCGGAGGGAATTCACCGGGAATTGTCATCCCAGTTACATAATTTTACATTTCTTGAAAACAGCGAAGATTGCTAAGAGTGGTTCTCGGGATAGCCAAACAGTTCATGGGTAATTGGCTTTTCTAAAGAATGTAAATGTAGAACGAATTTCCGTAATCACAAAATGGTACCTTTGGGAAGGTGCAGGTTCACGGTCCAAGGTTCACGGTCCCTGCCTACGCCAAGGCTTCGGCAGGCATGTACGATCTACGGGTTGCACATCGTGGGGATAAAGCCACAGCTTCAGCTGTGGTGTTGTGGGATAACATGATGTTCTATACCACTTTAGTGGTTAAAGGACCAGTAGTAAGGATTACCTGGATCTCAACCTCAACCTCAACCTAATCCTTTTAAACCCTAAACCCTTTAAACCATACTTAACAAACCCCTGTTTCTAGATCATATCTCCTACGATAACTTCACATGGGAAAAAACCAACCGCAACATACACTGGCCCGTCAGGCCGAAGCAATTATTCCTACTCCCTGGGGGCCCTTCAATATGGTGGCCTACGCCAGCGACCCCGAGGACTGGATGCCGCACATCGCTCTGGTCCATCCCGAGGTGGACATCAACAACCCCGTACTTACCCGTATTCATTCCGAATGCATCACCGGCGATCTTTTTGGGTCCAAACGTTGTGATTGCGGCGAACAACTCACCAAGGCCCTGGAAATGACCGCCGCCGAAAAAGGGGTAGTCCTGTATCTGCGCCAGGAGGGGAGGGGCATTGGCATCATCAATAAGCTCAAAGCCTATCAGCTTCAGGATCTAGGCCTTAATACCATTGATGCAAATATTCACCTGGGTCTCGAAGTCGATGCGCGTCAGTACGATATTGCCGTGGCCATGCTGAAAGATCTGTCTGTCGATCGCATCCGGCTGCTCACCAATAATCCGGAGAAGATCGAAGCTTTCGATCAATCCTCCATCCACATTGAAAATCGCGTGCCTCTCATCATTCGCCCCCAACAAGAAAATCGCGATTACCTGAAGACGAAGAAGAATCAAATGGGGCATTTGTTCGACCTTCTTTAGTTTATAAGATGCTAGACAAAAAGAGGCTAGATAGAAGATGCAGACCATCTCTTCTTCTGTCTGGCATCTAAAAATCTCAAATCTTTCGAAGACCAATTTTGTAGTTTATTAAGATGCTAGACAAAAAGAGGCTAGATAGAAGATGCAGACCATCTCCTCTTCTGTCTGGTATCAAAAAATCTTAAATCTTTCGAAGACCAATTTTGTAGTTTATTAAGATGCTAGACAAAAAGAGGCTAGATAGAAGATGCAGACCATCTCCTCTTCTGTCTGGTATCTAAAAATCTCAAATCTTTCGAAGACCAATTTTGTAGTTTATTAAGATGCTAG
>CAYFGK010000025.1:8172-39614 GCA_964342305.1 uncultured Saprospiraceae bacterium
TTCTGTCTGGTATCAAAAAATCTTAAATCTTTCGAAGACCAATTTTGTAGTTTATAAGATGCTAGATAGAAGATGCAGACCATCTCCTCTTCTGTCTGGTATCTAAAAATCTCAAATCTTCCGAAGACGATTATGCGCGCCATCCTCCACCAAACCGGTTCCGAAACCCTCCGTCTGGGGGAACATCCTGCTCCTGATCCAGGCCCCTCTGACCTGTTGATCAAAGTAGCAGCTACGGCCCTCAACCGGGCCGATATCATGCAGCGTAAAGGGAATTATCCACCTCCCGCAGGTGCCAGTCCTATCCTGGGACTGGAAGTGGCCGGGACAGTTGCCGCTGTGGGGGATGAGGTTAATAGCTGGGAATTGGGTGACCGGGTTTGTGGATTACTGGCCGGCGGAGGATATGCGGAGTACGCAGTGCTGCACGAGGATATGGCCTTGCCCGTCCCGGAACAGATGGATTGGACCGTAGCGGGAGCCATTCCCGAAACGTTTCTGACCGCCTATCAGGCCCTGTTTACAATCGCTGGTCTTCGGGAAGGGGAACGCGTACTTTTGCACGCAGGTGCGAGTGGGGTGGGAACCGCTGCTATCCAATTGGCCAGACTGGCCGGTGCCGAGGTCCTGGTAACAGCATCGGCTCCCAAGCACGACTTGTGTCGCAAACTGGGGGCCTCCCAGACCATTGATTACCGGCAGGAGGATTTTGCGGAAGCAATCGCTGAATACACCACAAATAAAGGTGTAGATGTCATTGTAGATGTTATCGGGGTACCCTATTTCCGGCAGAATATCGATGCCCTGGCAACAGACGGGCGCATGGTGCTGCTGGCCTTTATGGGAGGACACAGGATTCCCGACGCCTCACTGATTCCCGTATTGATGAAGCGGCTTACCATCACGGGCTCAACGCTGAGAGCAAGACCGCTGTCCTATAAAATCAAACTGACCCAGGATTTCAGAGCCTTCGCCTGGCAGGCCATTATCGATGGAAAGGTGGCTCCTGTCATCGATTCCGTATTCGACTGGACGGAAGCCGAGCAAGCCCATCAACGCATGGAAGCCAATGCCAACGCCGGTAAGATTGTCCTTCGGGTTACGGAATAGCGGAGGTCGAGGCAGTGATTTCGCGATCGGCACATTTCCAAACCGGATTGAAGTCATCACCAATGCCGTTAAAATGGCATATTTGTGCGGATCCGGCCTTAGGGGTTAGCCTTACGGCAAAAGGAGACTCCTGATATGTCTGCCGGGTGGTCATTTCTCCGTAGAAAACACATTCAAAAGAATTGCCTTTCCAGATTAAAAAAGCCCGTTCGATACCTGCAGTGCAGCCGATCATCATGGTCGAGGCTTCCAGCATGGTGATGTTTTCCTGACCACTGGGCGCGAAAGTCCGCAGTAGTGCATCCGAATCGCACTCACCGAATACGCACATGCCCGGGAGTTCGGTCGTGGAAATGACCTCTCCCGAACGGAGAACCTTCAGTTCGGCCCGGATGTCGCGGGAAGTGGTTCGCTCACCTTCGGTAAGGCCCATCAGCACCAAATCAGCGTTATTATCCTGATTGAGGTCCGTCTCGTGCCAGGCTTTCGCCAAATGGCCACCCCAGATGTAGCCGGGGATGGTGGATCCATCGGGCTGATCCACGACCACCTGGAACCACTGGTCAATGTAGCCACGAATTTCGGCGGAGGGAATGAAATCTTCCACGCCATAGGCTTGATTGCGCACGGTCTCACCGGCGGAGAGCGTTAAAACCGTTTTACTTTCCACGCAGGGTTCCTCCCGTAATGGGGTCTGATGGGAAAAGATGTATAAGGTACTTTGGTCACTAAACAGGGCGGAAGCGTTGGAGTGTTGCTGGAACCATTCGTAATAATCACCAGCATCCTGCGCCACAAAATATTCTTGGGCCGGAAGGTTTGGAACGCTTGCGTTCGCCAGGGCGGCGAGCAATAGGATATGCTTTTTCATACTGGTCTTATTTGGGATCATGACTCGGCGGGGTAAACACCCGCTTCGTTATTCAGTTAGTAATTAAACTCATTCTCTGAAGGGTATATTGCCTGCCGGGCAAGACACCAAAAAATGATCGGAATGTCTGCAGCTACACCAAAAATTATCCTGAGTTTGTGGGCTCTCGCCCTTCCGTTTTCCGGATTTACCCAGGAACTCGCGAAATACCAATGGGAAAACCGATTGATACTTTTGTTTGCTCCCACTCCTACAGATACGAATTACCAAATTCAAATGGATTCATTCCACAAGAATGAACAGGGGATGAACGATCGCAAGTTGATCGTACTATCTGTCTTTCCGGATAGCATAACCTCCACTGATGATAAAGCATGGACCTACAAGGATGTTCGAAACCTGCGAACACAATATTTGCCGAAAGGTCGGGAATCCGCCTTTTTACTGATCGGACTAGATGGCGGAATCAAATGGAGAACGGACCTGCCAGCCAGTACAGAAGAGCTGTTTTCACGGATCGACGTGATGCCCATGCGCCGGCGGGAAATAGAGAATTCGGATGATAACGGAGGCCATTAGCCTTTTGAATCTTCGATCAATTCATTTTTAATGGCCTCAAACTGATCGAAATCCAATAACCGATGGGCATTGGCCAGGGAGGCTGCCTGCTGGTAGGATTCGAAGATTTGCAGTGGAACTTCCGGGATGTCCTCCATGAACCGGCGGATCTTGCGCACCCGGCGGGGACTACGCACGTCCCGGATGAAAATAACCTTGATCCGGCCGGGGTAGTCCGAGGCGATCTCGTGGTAAATGTAGGCGTCTTTTTCGCCCGAATCGCCAATTAATATGAAGGGAATGTCGGGGTAGGTCTGCAGGATGCGGTGAATACTGCTGGCCTTATGGCCTTTGTAGCCCAGCGGATGTAAGCGGTACGGGAAACCCAGGTCGCGCAGTAGTACGGGGCCTTTCGGCAAATGGTGGATCTTGAGGAATTTCTTAACCATCTCGTACAGGTTGTGCGGACTGTTCGAGACATAAAAGACCGGATTCGACTCCCGATTGTCCGGCCCCTTTTGCATGGCGTGGAAGTAAGCCGCCGCCTCGTCAAAGACCTTCCGGCTCGCCGGACTTTTGAAAAAGGTGTTGTAGATCACCTTCCACTTCAGTGGCGAAGTGACCCCCGTGTGTAGTATGGTGTCGTCAATATCGGTAATGATTCCCAGGCGGGCATTTTGGGGCGGAATGAGAATGGTGGTTGTAGTGCTAAGATCCATCTTTCGCCAGGGCGTTTCCACCAGGTGTATTTGCACGGTGTACCAGGAATCTGCCGTTGCCGGGAGCGGCTCATCTAATCGCTCGTCCAGGGTGAAGAAGCCTTCTTTATCGGTCGAGACATCATAGACATTATTACCTACCTGAATCTTGAGCCGCGCATTGGGTACTTCGTCGGATTCAAACTGATTATAGGTGCTGAGCAAGTATTCCAGGAACGATTTTTCTTCTTTTTCCCGAAAGGATTTCCGTATCAATACGCGCCCCTGTACAAAAATAGTATGCTGGCTGCCAAACCCGCGATAAGTAGCTATTTTGATCGGGAAGTTTTTACCGCGCCCACCCACGCGTACCATACGGAACCGTAACGAATCGAAAAAGTCATCGATTCGCCGTACCAGTCGGTTCAGCATACGTTTGGGGGAGATCATGTACCCTTTTGGGGGCAAAATAACACTTTTATGGTCCGTGGTTTATGGTTCACGGTCAAAGGAAACATTTCCTCGGTCCCAGGATCAGGAAAAACGGCCTTTAAACCCTGGGCAGCATTACCCACAGACCCTCATATCTTCACAGAGGGGGGCTTGTACCTCTTCACCCGAATAGTGGCGAATGATTTTTGAAAAGAGGGGGGTATCCGAAATGACGGCTTCGGGAACTGTACACCACCGGGAAGGATCCAGCCCCTTAGCAGCTACCAGATTTTTGGAAGGAGGGGGAGTGTCACTTCCGGTTGCCGCCATCTCTCCACAGGGTGACCGGCGCAGTCGGAAACGCCCGCCACTGATCGCACCAAAAACCTGACCGTTGCGAAAGAAACGCACTCCACCCATTTGTTTTTGGATAGTAATCCCATCCACCCCCTGCATCTGGTCCAGGATGTAATTCAAGTAATTGCTCTTCATGTTTATTTCACTTGTCGAGTTTCTGCAACAGGCTCTGCTTTTTATGATACTTTGACGAGCGATTGGGTCTAAACCAATTTGCAAAAGCTCAACCCCAATCTTACGTTACTTTAGAAACACCATTGGTTTGGAAATAGGTTCACGACCGCGTGCTACGCTGGTGCTATTCAGACACAATGGTATTATTTATCGACTAAAACATTACATGCGTATGTTACGAGTATTATGTGCGGTGTGCCTGTTTATGGTGTGCACTATTGTTACGGCCTGGGGGCAGGAAGATGCCGTCCCCATGGAAAAGGTGGCGACCGAGGACGCCATTATTGCTACGCTATACGAGGTTATCTCCGGTCCGGCGGGCGAAAAGCGTGATTGGGACCTCATGAAAGGATTGTTTCAGGAAGATGCGCGGCTACAGGCTATGGCCCGCGATCAGCAAGGCAATACCCGCCTCATCTCAATGACACCGGATGGTTATATCGAGCGCAATGGTCCTTATCTGGAAGAGAGCGGTTTTTTTGAGGTAGAGCTCAGTCGCAAGACCGATCGTTTCGGCAATATCGTGCAAATATTCAGCACTTATGCCTCCAAGCGAACCGAAGATGGACCCGTATTCCAACGTGGTATCAACAGCATTCAACTCATCAAAAAAGATAATCGGTACTACATCGTCAATATCCTCTGGAACGCGGAATACGAGGATACCCCTATTCCGGAGAAATACCTAAACAGGTGATAGGTTTGAGGTTTGGGGTTTGAGGAGACCTATAACCTTACCTCAAACCTCAAACCTCATACCTCAAACCTGTCATTAGTACTTTTTGACAAAGCCTTCCAATCCGTATTGCTTTCGCAAAAAAGCGAGCTTTTGCTCGGCCTGGGTGCGGGAAGCGTATTTGCCTACAATAACTTTGTACGTTTTGGCTGACTCCTGCCAGATATACAGATCGGTCAGGCCCTGGTCTTGCCATTTCTTTGATTGGTTGGCTGCGTTATCCCGGTCGGAATAAGCGGCAATTTGTACGCCATAGGCCTGATGGTTGCCAGAAATCCAGGACAAACCATCGTTCGCGTTGGTATTAGTAGTCGGGGGGGGATTGTTGGATCTTCTGGGTGGAGCCACGGGCTGGCTTACCTCCCGCGACCTTGCCGTTGGTAAACCGGCACGGCTGCGACGTGGTGTAGCCTTTTTGGTGATGACATCCGGCGGGGCAGGGTTGGCGGAAGAAGTGCCGATCTTATCTACGCGGACGCGGACGCGCCCGGCCTGGATCATCCCGATCCGTTCGGCAGCTGCGTAACTCAGGTCAATGACATTCTCTTCGTTGCCCCAGGGGCCGCGATCGTTCACTCGCACGACAACCGTTTTTTGATTATCCAGACGGGTAACCCGTAGCAGGGTGTTTTTTGGGAAAGCCTGGCTGGCGCAGGTGTAGGCTGAACGGTCGTAAATATCACCGTACGCTGTTTGTTGTCCGTGGTAACGGTCGGCATAATACGTGGCGTAACCAGTTTGTTGGTCGGGATCCGGTTTCCAGGTCTGGGCCGCAAGTTTTCCGTAAAGGAGGAAGAGCCCTGCGGTTAAACAAAGCATAAAGCGCATAGTAGGGGTGTATTGGTAGAGACGCTTTCAAAGTAACGCCTAAAATATCAGTATCAACACCAAAACGTTGGGGATTGTGTATTCATTGTGTGCTATTGCTCGAAGAGGGAGTCCACGAACTGGCGTTTATTGAATACCTGAAGGTGGTCAATGCCTTCGCCAACGCCAATAAATTTAATGGGCACCTTGAACTGGTCGCTGATCCCGATTGCCACTCCGCCTTTGGCTGTCCCGTCCAGTTTCGTAAGTGCCAGGGCGGAAACATCGGTGGCATTGGTGAAATGTTTGGCCTGCTCAATGGCGTTCTGGCCGGTCGTTGCATCCAAAACGAGGAGTACCTCGTTAGGGGCCGTTTCCAGTTTTTTGCCCATGCTGCGTTTGATCTTACTCAGCTCATTCATGAGGTTGATCTTGGTATGGAGGCGGCCGGCAGTATCGACGATGGCTACATCGCAATTGTTGTCAACGGCGTAGGTGATGGTTTCGTAGGCCACGGCGGCGGGATCAGCTTTCATGCCTTTGCTGAAAAAGTCACAGCCCACGCGGTCGGCCCATATCTGGAGCTGGTCCACGGCAGCAGCGCGGAAGGTATCTCCGGCGCCCAGTACCACCTTTTTACCCTGCTGAACAAATTGATTGGCCAGCTTCCCAATGGTGGTAGTCTTTCCCACACCATTCACCCCAACCACCATGATCACGTAGGGGCGGGGGCTTTCGGGAAGGCTGAAGTCCTCTACGTCTTCGGTATTGTTCTCGGCGAGCAATTGCACGATCTCATCGCGCAGTATTTCGTTGAGTTCGGAGGTATTGAGGTATTTGTCTTTGGCTACCCGTTCCTCGATGCGTTCGATGATCTTTACGGTGGTATCCAGGCCCACGTCGGAGGAGATCAGAATTTCCTCCAGGCTGTCGAGTACCTCTTCGTCAACAGTGGCTTTGCCGGCAACGGCCCGGCCCAGTTTTGAAAAGAAATTGGTACGGGTTTTCTCGAGGCCTTTGTCGAGGTCTTCTTTTTTCTTTTTGTTAAACAGGTTGCCAAATACGCTCATATGGTTTGCTTGTAATCTTCAGGGAATGGTCGCCCCTTCGCGACGTGACTCGTAAAAGTACAAAGAGAACCCGAAAGGGGAAAGGTAGGTTGACCTCCCCGTTCGGCCTTCGACCAATTTGGTGAAAAAGAGTATAAAAAAAGGCTTTCCGCAGGACGGAAAGCCTTTTTATGAATACCGAAAGGTCGTTTATTTAAACGCTTTCAGAAATTCGTCTTTTTTGTCTTTGTGCACGATCTGCTCTTTGAAAGAGTACTTTCCGGTTTTAGGGTCTTTAACACTAACCACGATTTTTACGTGATCGCGACCGGAACCGGCGTTGGCGGCACGCTGGGCCACCCGTGCGTTCTTCGATACCTTAGCCATTGTATGTTATTTTTTACTTTTTACAGAGCCAGTAATATACGAAAGCCAGCCAACTGTATCAAGTCAGTTACTTAATTTCGCGGTGCAGGGTTACTTTCTTCAGGATGGGGTTAAATTTCTTCAACTCCAAACGGCTCGGTGTGTTCTTCCGATTCTTCTGAGTAACGTACCGAGAGGTCCCTGGCATCCCTGAATCTTTGTGCTCGGTGCATTCCAGGATGACCTGGATGCGGTTCCCTTTGCTTTTCTTAGCCATGGCCTATTTTTTATTTAGGTTCGTTCAAAACAATACCGTGGTCGATGCCTTTTTTCTCAACCTTCTTCAGGTAGGCGTACAGACCCAGTTTATCAATAGTACGCAGTGCATTGGCCGATACCTTGATCGTTACCCACTGATCCGTTTCCGGAATGTAGAAACGCTTCTTCTGCAAATTTGGCTCAAAGCGGCGCTTGGTCTTGTGATTGGAGAAGGAAACCGAGTGACCAGACACCGGACGCTTCCCCGTCAGTTGACATATTTTAGACATAGTCCCTAATATTTAAAAAGTTCAAGGTGTCAAATCGGGAAATCTTCTCGAATCCTGAAACCTTGAACTTATGCACTATTTATCCGAGATAAAGAGAAAGTGACTCCGTAAGGATTCGAACCTTAAACCTCCTGATCCGTAGTCAGGTGCTCTATCCAGTTGAGCTACGGAGCCTTCTCTGTGTGTATGTTTCTGAATGCGGATGCAAAGATAAATAAAAAAACGGTTCCTGTAAATGTTTTCGGTAAAAAATTAAGAAACCGAAGGAGCTCTTCCCCGCAGGAGCGCAAATGTACATAAGCAGTGGCGGGTATGCCATGTTTTTGCCGGTTTTTTAGCTATAAAACCATACCCTCTCTCCAATTCTCCCTCTCTCCAATTCCCCCTCTCTCCAATTCTCCCTCTCTCTCCGAATCCCACCACTAAAGTGATGGGCTGAAATCGTGCTTTCCGCCGGCCCCCGAAGTCCGTACGGACTTCGGGGGTTGATTTCGAATCACCTTTCCGGGGTCAGCACAAACTTCCTTGAATGCACCTCCCCGTTCTTTCGCAGGAGTACGATGTATGTGCCCGGGGCCCAGCCTGCCACCTGAATGCGTCGCATATCAAATTCATCGACCTGGGAAACGGCCAGTTCCTCCCGGTAGTGCAAGCGTCCCAGGGCATCGAGGATCAGCAGCTCGGCTACGTCTTCCTGCCGGGCGCGAACACCAATATCCACGTAGGTACGCACGGGGTTGGGACGCAATTGGATGGCCGATTCTGTTGGTTCCGGCCCCGAACAATCCTCCATCAGAAGGTTCATACTATTGGCTACGTTCAACCGCCCGCCGGTTTGGGTGAGCTGGCCCAGTTGCTGCACGGGGTCAACTCCCTCCATCAGCGCCTCCCGTATACGCAGTGCCGTTGCTTCGGGTTTGCGCAGGGCATCCGTGGCCAGGTTGGGACAGGGCAAACTGTACAAAAGGGCAATGGAACCCGACAGGTGAGGGGCAGCTGCCGAGTTACCATTGAATTCCCCGTACCGGTTGAAAGGTTTGGTCGTGAATGAGCCTTGTCCCGGCGCTCCCATATCAATGGCGTGGCGACCGTAGGCTGAGCCTACGTAACGTTCATCGTAGGGATTGGTATTGAGTACCGTCATCAGGAATTCGCTCGGGCAGGTCGTTGGCATATCACCCACCTCATCGACGTTCCAGGCATTGTTGGCGGTTCCGGCGGCAGTAAGGATACCCGCGGATCCTAATACATCGTACATGTCTCCCCAAAGGGGTTGGTGATCGCACCACAGACGGTTGATTCCGAAAGAGGCATTGGTGGCAACCACGAAGGCGCCCTTTTGACCATAGCTTTTATTGTACTGGATGCGCTGATCGATGATGTACTCATAGGCGGCAATAATCTCACTGATGGTTCGTGCTTCCAGGACCATTAGCTTCACCGACCAGTTTATACCCGATACCCCGATCTCATTGTTGCCGGCTGCTCCGACAATGCCGGCCACGGAATGGCCGTGGGGGTCTGGAATATGTTCGGGACTATCCTCAATGAAGTTCCAACCGAGGTAGTCATCTACGTACCCGTTCTCGTCGTTGTCCTTGCCGTCACCCGGAATTTCAGCGTGGTTACGCCATATATTAGGGTACAAATCCTCGTGGTAAATGTCAAAACCCGTGTCGAGAATGGCAACCACGATCGTATCTCCATTGGCACTCAGACCTCCGGTCGTTTGTTCCCACACTTCGGGTATGCCGATGCGGTCCAGTCCCCATTGGGCCTCGTATTCCGGGTCATTGGGGTCGGTGCGTGATTGCACGTAGTAATCAAAGTTGGCCGTTTCGACCTGAGGGTTGTCCTTCAGCTCACCCATGAGGACATCACCCGACACACTGTTGGTATCAAACTTCATCAGGTGGATGTTCCCCGATCGGCTCAAACGCCGCTCAACCCATACACCGCCCCCGGCCCTTGACTGGGTTGCGAATTTGGCAATGAACGTATGCGATTCTACGGCTGGTTTCAATTTTACCAATACCTGTCCGTTTACCCGTTTTGCCAGGGTATTCTGTGCCATCACCGCCAGACCGGCCAGGGTGAAAAGGCTTAACAACAGTAGCTTTTTGAGCATAGTAGGTTTAATTTTTCGATGAGTACGGGCCACACGTCAGTGACCAGTACGTAGGTACTAACCAATGTACCCCCCGGCTACTTCCGATCCGTCGGTTTTTGCCGAAAGGCATACCTGAACTTATGGCTATATCACCCGGATATAGTTTTCGTCAGGACTACTTTGCTCGGTAGATCAACTTTTGTAAGGTTCACGGTCCACGGTTCACGGTTCACGGTCCAAGGTTCAAGGTTCAGGCTCAATGCATGACGCTCCACGCTCCACGCTCGACGCTCCACGCTCGACGCTCCACGCTCACCACCTTCGCAGTGGCATTGGAAGGCCTGTAAGGCTAAATCCTTAACCTCAGCCTTAGCCTCAACCTTCTCCGTCGGCAGGAACATCAACATAGTACCGTAAAGTCCATGTTCAATGTGTTAGATGCTGTATCCAAAAAGATGTGTTAGACGCTATTTGCGTTATCTTGGGTAGGAAATAATCAGCAAGAACTTTGCCAATTTGCTTTTTTGGGTGGCTTTCGCCAAAAAAAATCAGGAAGCGGACAATTGGCGGTGTAATTGCGCAAAGTAGTCGGGAGACGAACGTAATCGACTGCCGTACCAGGAGAAAGCCATGCCATCGACTAGAGCTATCCGGCTGCTGGGTAAACGTTGCCGCCAGTCTGCGAGGTGTTTCTCTTTGAAGGGGAAAGGCTCACTCGATAGAAGGAGTGCTTCTGGTCGCCGCTCCAACAGTTGTGCTTCGGTCACCTCGGGATAGCGGTCGAGATCGGCGAAGACGTTGCGGAATCCGGCGCGCTCCATGAGGTGGTTGATGAAGGTTTGGCCGCCGGCGACCATCAGGGGATTGGCCCAGATAAAGTAGGCAGCCGTGACCGGCGTTCGCGGACGCTCCTGTGCCCAGTTATCGAAGTTCTGGCGAATATCCTGGATCAGCGAAAGGGCCCGATCGCTTCGCTGACATACGTCGCCCACCTGACGGATCATCATCAAGGCATCTTTCAGGGCCCGGATGTCACTTATCCAAACGGGATATTGCCGTTCGAGATGCATAATATCGCTCCGGTCGTTTTCTTCTTTATTGCCCAGGATGAGGTCCGGCTGCAGGTCCGCGATTTGGTCGAAATGTACTTGCTTGGTGCCACCCACGCGGGTTTTGGAGCGGAACCAGGAGTCCGGTTCTACGCAAAACTTGGTGATCCCCACGACCTCGCTTTCCAATCCCAAATGGTACAACAGCTCCGTCTGGCTGGGGACCAGACTCACGATCCGCCGGGGCGGAAAGTTGAGTGTTACACTGCGATTCAGTTGGTCGGTAAAGGAACGTTGCATAGAGCAAGGTTAGGTATGAAAATCAAGAAAGGCATTGAGCGTGGCCTCCGGTGCTTCGATCTGAGGGTAATGCCCCACACCTTTTATATATACAATGTCGGCATCGGGGCGAAGGTTGGCATAATGCTCGGCCAGGTGCCGCCCCGAGATGGGGTCCTCCGGACCATTAATGAGCCGGATGGGGTAGGGGCTCTCGAGCAAGGGCGGGACCCAACGGTGACGGTGTTCGACACGTTCCTCCATGTAGCGTAGCAAGGCCGGAATACACCGCTTACCGCGGTTGTATTGCAAAAGTTGCCAGAAAGAATCGATCTCCGATTCGGATGGGGGATGGTCGGGGCCAAAGATGCGGTTAAAAGTCCTCCGCAGGGTGGACTTCGACATGAAAGGCACGAGCAGAAAACCAGCAGGGCCCGCCAGCAGGCTTTGGATAAGTCGGGGTTGGTGTGCCTCCGGAAACAGGCCACCGTTCAGGAAGGCTACGGATAAGATACGGGGTGCATGGTCCTGTTCCCGATCGAGGGCCATAAGTTCCTGCGCAACAGAATTGCCGTAATCATGGGCCAGGATATGGTACCTGTCCACCCCGGTCAGTGTTAACAGTTGCCGGCATACGTCGGCCTGTTCGGTTACCGAATACGCATGCGGATAAGGCTTCTCCGAAAAACCAAACCCCAGAAAGTCGGGTGCAATCAGTTGGAAGTGTTGTGAAAGCTCGGGCCAAAGCTTGTGCCAATCCCAGCTCGCGGTAGGAAATCCATGCAATAAGAGCAAGGGAGGTCCGTTGGGTGGCCCTACCCGGAGAAATAGCTGGTAACCACCTGCCTCGCGGATTTCCCCTGCCGATTTCCATTCTTCCGTAGTCATTACAGGTGATTTAAAAGGGCAAAGGCACTCCTTCCGTTCTCGTGTAGGCGCCAAAAAGTTCCTGCAGCTTATCCAAAACACTGGTTTCAGCGCCCCTGATCACACGGCCGTCGATCTCCTCCACCCTGGTCAATTCTCCCATGGTACCCGTGGTGAAGACCTCATCAGCCGTGTAGAATTCGGTGATAGAGTAATTCCCCTCCTGCACGGGGATACTGTTATTGTGGCACAAATCGATTACGGTCTGACGGGTGATCCCGGGCAGGCAAGCGGTTGCGAAGGGCGTATGTACCGTACCCTTGCGGATAAAAAAGAGGTTAACCCCGTTGGCCTCGGCCACGAAGCCATCTTTATCGAGCATGATCCCCGCATCCGCACCGGCGTGATTGGCCTCGATCTTGGCCAATATATTATTGAGCAGGTTGTTGTGGTGGATCTTGGAGTCGAGAAACATGGGGTTATTTCGACGCTGAGAGCAGGTAATGAGGGTGATCGCGGGCGGGTATACAGGGGGCTTCCATTCGGCCAATACGATCAGAGTGGGGCCGAATTGGTTCAGCCGTGGATCCATGCCGGAGGTGATCTTTTTCCCGCGGGTCAGGGTGAGGCGAATATGCACACCATCGCGCATGCCGTTGGCCTCGAGCGTCTGGAAAATAGCTTTTTTTATGTTCTCATTATCGGGCACATCGCGGAACGCAAGTGCGTGGGCGGAGTTCTGCAGGCGTTCGAGATGGGCATCCAGCGAGAGGATGCGACCGTCGTAGACCCGCAGGCCTTCCCAGACCGCATCGCCGCCCTGGACGACACTGTCGAAAACAGAAACGTTAGCATCATCCCGGTGTACGAGGCCATCACCGACGAATACCTGGATATCTTTATTCTTAGGGTCAAATTTTTGGAGCATAGAAAAGCGTTGGTTTTTCAAATTTAGGTAACGGGTTGCAGCGCTTCCCGGTATAGTTCATCGTAATAGGGTTGGCATTCTTCGGCCAGATCGGCCAGGGTGCCGTCCAGCGTATAGGTGCGCGGACTATAAGGCTTAAACCCGGTCGATTTGTGTACGTTAGCGTACCAGTATTTAGCCCAGACACCGTCTTCGGGGCGCGGGCCGGCAGGCCAGCGGAGCATTTTTTCGTAAAAAGGTATACCGAGTGCTGCACACAATGCCCGGAGCATGCCGGCGGGGTCTTTTAGCAGATCATTGGTGTCGACCACTGCCCGCAAGGTACCGAGCGCCTTTAACTCCCGCAACAGATGCGTTTGTTGAGCGATCCCCACATCCTGGATGGTCGGATTGGGGATTACCTTGGCGTAGGAACTGATGATGGCCCGCGGATCGCGAATCAGCAGGACGTTATCCGTTTGGGCCAGGAATCCCTGATCCAAATTAATCAGATGATGCGTCATTTGCTTGAAAAGAGCAACCGGTTGCTGGTGATCCGCTAGAATAATATCACGGATAACGACGTGCCCGTCGGGATTCTGCGACCGGAGGATCTCGCTGGTTCCCGGGTGATTCGCCTCAGTGGTGGTGTGCGACAGATAGTGGGCATAGAGTGGCTCGTCGAAGACGACCGTATCGGGTCTTTGGGCAAAGGAATACATCAGGGCAGTACTGATGTTTCGGGGGCTCGACCAAAGATTAATTGCGGGCATAGACGTGGGGAGATATTAGTGAAAAAAACACCGTAACCAGCGATGTGTTGGCTACGGTGTTTGGATTGGTGAACGGAAGCAGTTTGTCCAGATGCACTGCTTAACCCTCGAGGGTCAGGTCTACGATCTCAGCCTCGGGAGCCACCGTCATAACGGAATCGATACCTTTTTTCATGGAAGCATCAGAAGCATAGCGCTGGCTGCTACCAACAACTTGTTTATTGGAAGAGCACAGATTGAAATAAGGCTTACCGTCTGAAGATTCCTTGATCTCAAAATTGTCCTTGGAGGCGGAGTGCTTTTTAACGGATTCGATGCCATTTTTCGCCGATGCTTTGCTGGCGTACCCCTGGCTGGTGAGGATAACCTGTCCGTTTTTGGCCTTTAGGCGGAAATAAAACTTTTCTCCAGACTCACTTTTAAAAATTTCAAATTTCATTATCGTGCTTTTTGGATTAAAAATGTGCCGTGTTTGGTATGGATTAGAGGAAATCTATCCAAAATCATCCAGGAACACCGAATTTGCAAGCGCTCTTGCTCCCAAACTAAGGAGTTGCCGGTACAACTATACTAAAATTATAAAAAATAAAATTCTGACCAACCCGAAACCTTTTATTCCCTCCTACGAATAATGAGTATGTGGTGGTCTTCCGGAGTCCATTTCGAATCTCCCGGCCATCCTGTACTGTCCAAACCGGCATCAAGGGGAATTAAACTCGGAAAAAAAGAGCTGTACGTGGCATGCCTCGTACCGGTTGGTTTTTCCGGGTGTTGAAACACTTAGAAACACTATGGAAACACTTCAACGACCCGTCGTTGATGCCGCTTGGTATCTCGTCGAGAAAAACTCCTTTGTACCACCCTGGTCCGGGGTGGCTACGCTTCACCGCGCTCCTGGAAAACTACTCCAGGCACTCAGTAAGCATCCATTTGCCATTGGTAATCCTTCCGAACGCCTCCTGGTTCCTATCCTATTATGGATGGAGCACGGCGCTACGGTCGGAGATGCACCGGTTCCACCCGATCGGTTACAGCCCATTGTCCGGCAACTTATCCAGCAGCAACTGGCATGGTACCGCGATCGCGATACGGAGGAAGATGGCATGCCCGTCCTGCATCATTCCTCGGAATCCCTGCTGACCGACGCACCCTATTGGGAAGAAATGGACCTGCGGGATGGACGGCATTCCGTGCAGGAGCCTTTGCATTTATCCCTTTTAGTGTGGTCCAACGAATGTCTTTTCCGACTGGCGGCTATGACCCGTTGCTCCACCGATGATCTGTTGGAGCGCCACGAGCTGACCGTCTTTTCCATGAATGACCTACTATGGGATACGGAGTACGGTATATTTCTGCCGCGTGATACCTATTGCGGAGATACAATCCTTACCGGATCGATCGGGGGTGTGTTGCCACTGATCGCTGATATTGGTGATCAGGGACAGGCCGAAGATATGCGGGCTATTCTCGAAGCCAATTTCATCGAAGAAGGCCACTATTGGGTGCCCCGGGTCAGCCTGGCGGGAGAGATACCTGCCGATAAGGAAGGTGTCGATGCCGTGGACCCGATCATCAACTGGTTGCTGTACTATGGGTTGATGCGCTACGACTTCGATGACCTGTCGATACGTCTACGCACGGATATGGGGAACCTCATCGGCGAATACGGCTTTTATGCCCGCTATGAGCATACACAGTCCATTCTGGGAAACCGCGGGATCGGTAAGGGGCAGCAATCATCCACCGCAGCCATATTGGTGGATATGATGGAAAGTCCCATGCAGCATCCGTGCTTTTTTGAGTAATGCGCTTAGGAGGTAATCTTTGTCACAGGGATTGCAGGAGGGAATGAATTACTGGCATAGCAAGCTATAAATAGCAATATTAGGGTACGCAATGCCTTATTAATCAAACCCTAAACTCCACCCATATGAAAATGCTCTACACCTGGAGCCTGGCCCTGCTGTGTGTTGCACAGTTTGGATACACACAGACGTATTACGCAACTACGGAAGTCCTGGACCCACAACGTCCCTGGGAGGCATCGGTCGGCACCCTGGAAGAAGTAATCTATACCGTTCGACCGAAAGGCCTTTTTACGGAAGTGGGGGTATACCTCACCGTTTCGGCTGAACATTTTGCTTACCCGGCGGGCAGAAACCTGGAAGCAGTCATTCAATTTGAATTACCCGAAGGATCCATCATCAATGATTCCTGGCTGTGGATAGATACGGTCATTATCAGGGCGGATATCATTGACCGCTGGACTGCCTCTACTATCTACGAAGATATTGTCGATCGGAATCAGGATCCATCTGTCCTCTATAAGAATGGCCCCCAAGATTACGAACTGCGGATATTTCCCTTACCCTCCGATAGCTCCCGGCGGATAAAGCTCAATATGCTTATCCCAGGAGACTGGAATCCCGATCAGGTTGGACATTTTCTTCCGGTTAATTTTAGTCGTTCGGGCTGGGAACCACCTGGTATTCAACGGGTTCAGTATTTCCCGGAGTCAGATTTTGCTAATCCGCAATTACAGAATCATCCGGAGAATCCATTTGTTCAGAAAACAACCGCTTCCGGTGAAGTCTTTTTTGAATACATTCGGGATGGTGAAAATTTTCAGGAACAACAACCCATCATACTTTCGGATTCGCCAATGGACAAGGGCGTTTTCCTGCAGACTTTTGAGCGCGACGAAGATCATTTCTATGAATTAGCGCTGCTACCGGATGTATTCCTCGGTTTAGAGGAGGAAAATGGCCGGAAGGTTTTGGTTTTGGTACAGCATGAATACCTCGGTAGTCAGAATGTCGATGCTCAGGATGTGCTGGACGCCATTCATCAATCTTTATCGGATAATCTAACCGATCGGGATAGTTTTGCGCTGATGGTTGCCGGACTGGCCCCGGTGTCGGTGACCAATGGTTTTTATCCGGCCAGCCCAGATAGTCTGGACCGGGTGTTCTCCAGTCTGGATCCCTCGGAAATAGGAGCCTATAATCTGCCGGTACTTTTGAGTGAAGGTCTGCAGTTCGCCCTGGGGGAGCCCGGAAGCGACCGGACCAAGGTCCTCTTAGTGTCCAATTCCCAGAGTGAAGGGTCACAAGAACAGGCAAATCAGCTCTTACACGATTTGCAGCAACTCGGAGCCGATAACCGCCTTCCGATTTATGTGGTCAACACCCGGGACCGAGGGGTACAAACGATCTACCTGTCCAATGGATCCCGTGTCTACGGGAACGATTATTTTTTTGATAACCTGGTTCGGATCTTTGGTGGAATACATCGAAGAGCATTCAATGGAAATACAAAACAACTAATTGCGCAGATGGGAGCAGAGGTGATAACCCGAATCGGTACCTTTGATCTGTATACCACTCTGCGTGATGGGTTTTCCTTCCAGCGCTACAATTTGCGGAGGGAAGATGCATTGGTGAACCTCGGACAGCCCATCTTACAAAGCGGTAAATATGTGGGTAATGCTGATTTTTACATTGAAGCAGCCGTAAAGACCGGCGGGAATATTTTTTTAAACGGTATCGAAATCCCGGATTCCTCCATTCGCCTCGGGAATGATGCTGTTGCCGACCACTGGACATATTCATACATCAATCAACTTCAGCCTAATTCGCAAAAACCGGAAATCGTACAGGAGATTATCGGATTGAGCCTTGCCGAACGTATTTTAAGTGAATACACTGCTTTTTTATGTCTTGAACCGGCTCAGGGTGGTGAACCCTGTGCAGAATGCATCGATGACAGCCGTGATGACCAAACGACGGCTACCGACAATCCACTGGATACCTTAATTGATCTGTCCGTTTTCCCGAACCCATTCCGTAGTCAGGTTACCTTATCGATACGGGGAACCACTTCCCGACAACTTGGGAAATTCGAAGTACGGGTGGTTAATGCGATGGGGCAGGTAGTCCAAAACTGGCCACTGAACGATCTGGATAGCAGATCGGAATTGACCATACCCTGGGAGGGGACCGATCTACAAGGTCAGGTGATCCCCGCCGGGATCTACCAGATACTAATTACCGATGGTGTCCATCAAAAAGCTTGGCGTCTGATCAAGCAATAGGTTTGCCTTTCGGCAAAAAAGCACTGGCGAGGGTCATTGGTCCTGAAGAGAAGGCTGTATATTCGCTGCTCTTCGGGGCCTCTTTTTTTTGGTGCCTGGTAAATGGACAACGGTATGAAACAACACTGGTGGAAAGAAGGAGTGATCTATCAGATCTATCCTCGCTCCTTTATGGACAGCAATGGTGACGGAATTGGTGATCTGGGAGGTATTTTGCGCAAGCTGGATTACCTGCAGGAGTTAGGTATAGATATCATCTGGCTGAGCCCCATCTATCAATCGCCTAACGACGACAATGGGTACGATATCAGCGACTACCGGTCCATCATGGATGAGTTCGGTACCATGGCGGACTTTGATGCCGTGCTGGAAGGTATCCATGAACGGGGGATGAAGCTGGTAATGGATCTGGTGGTTAACCACACCTCCGACGAGCACTATTGGTTTCAGCAGGCCCGCACCTCGCCCGATAACCCGTACCGTGATTACTACATCTGGCAACCGGAGCCTCCCAATAACTGGCAATCCATGTTTGGCGGCTCCGCCTGGGAATATGACGAACAAGCCGGGGCTTACTATCTGCACCTGTTTACCAAAAAACAACCCGACCTGAATTGGGAAAACCCGCAGGTGCGAAGGGAAGTCTACGACCTGATGCGATTCTGGTTAGATAAAGGGGTTGACGGCTTCCGTATGGATGTCATTCCCATGATTTCCAAGCGATTGTCGTGGCCTGATGCCGACTACTCCGACTTCAATAAAGTGGTGGAAGAGCTATACTGCAACGGCCCCCGCGTACACGAATTTCTGCAGGAAATGTACCGGGAAGTTATGGCTCACTACGATATGATGACGGTAGGAGAGGGGGTAGGAATACCCCCGGAGAAAGCCAACCTGTACGTCGGTAAGGATCGTGACGAGTTGAATATGATCTTTCACTTCGGCCATATGTTTATTGATCACGGCCCTGGCGGAAAGTTTGATATTGTCGATGTGGATCTCAATACCTTTAAAGACATTTTTACGAAATGGGATCGGGCCATCGGCAATGAGGGCTGGCTGAATATTTACCTCGACAACCACGATTTTCCCCGCCTGGTATCCCGGTTCGGTAATGACGATGAATACCGCATTGAATCTGCAAAAATGCTGGCCATTCTGTTATTATCCCTGCGAGGTACTCCCTGCCTGTACCAGGGGACGGAAATCGGTATGACCAACGTCGCCTTTCCCTCCTTCGATGACTACCGTGATGTGGAGATCCGCAATAACGTTGCAATCTGGCAGGAAGAAGGACGCGACATGGAGGCAATGCTCGAGTCGGTGCACATTCAGGCTCGTGACAATGTGCGCACCCCAATGCAGTGGTCGGATGCTGCCGAGGCAGGGTTCACTACGGGATCACCCTGGATCAAAGTCAATCCAAATTACAGGGACATTAACGTGGAAGCCGACCGTAAAGATCCGGATTCTATTTACCACTTCTACCGGTATTTGCTGGCCTTGAGGAAGGAACACAAAACCCTGATCTATGGCACCTACACCCCCGTTGATGGGGGGCGTAATGATCTGTATGCTTACCGGCGGGAAGATGCCGCCGGAAATTACCTGGTATTACTGAACTTCACGAATGACATCCTGACCGATCTTCCACTTGAAGACGGTGATAACTGGCTGACCGGCAACTACGCGGAACCCGCTGTGCCGTCGGAAGCACTACGACCCTGGGAGGGGCGTATTTACCGCAAAGGTTCTTAAAGTGAGTAGCGGGTCAGGATATATTCCCGGTTGTACTCCTTGATGATCTTTTCCAGATTTTTAAAACGGTAGCCTTTATCGCCAATCTTATCGGCCAGGCCCGGAGCGCGTTCTTTGAGCATCTTGCGCATATTGTGGCGAAAACCCCACCGCTTGACGGGGACGGGTTCGCGGTTGCCACGCACGATATAGTAGCGACCCGGTTGGTAATTCCGGCTATTAATAACGTTGACGGAGCCACCCTCTTGTTTAGAGATATTATACCCGGGTGAACGATACAGGCTGATACCGGCTCCACGGACGATTACTTTCATGAAAAGCCACTTGCGGGAATCGAATTGAGTCTCGTATTCCAGCATATCTTTATTTTCCTTGAAGGCGAAACCTCTGATCAACTCCGCGCGGATCATATAGGGCGTACCAAAATCATTGATAAACATTACAAAACTGGTCCCATTTCCTTCGATAACATCCCCAATTCTACCGGTGAGGTGGTCGCCGCTCAGGGTCACGATATAGCCTCGTGAATTACTTACAGTTTCAGCCTGAGCAAAAACGGATCCGGAAAACAGTATAAATACTAGTAGAATGTACAGTCTGGTCATAGGCAGATAAAGGTTTGGGTGCCGAGGGCAATGCTTGTGCTACAACACTTTATAAGATACAAATTTTAAATAAGCTATGCAGGCATTTGGTTCTTGAAATTGCTTTAAAATGTACCAGATTGACTGTTTTTTGGCGTAAGCCTCGATAAATATTTCCGCATCCGGAAAGGTTCGGGCTTTGCCCAATCTTTTCACGTAAGTGTATAGCCGACTCGAAGTGGTATGATGTCCCAAACCACTTCGTTGCCGGAATATTTACTGATCGGCCGTCCATGCGGAGGTTGGCGTGGCCGATGGGGATGGTCGGTGAAGAGGAAACCGTGGTAATACGCGTTCAGGAGACCGGCTGCACTTGTCCCTGGGGAATACGATTTCGCCAAAACATAGCCAGCGTAAAGGCAGAGACCAGGTGCCAGATGCCCCACCAGGCGGCCATAATGGCCATTCCTCCCAAGCCATCAAAAAAGTTAAAGATCAATAGCAGGGCCAGTCCCGAATTTTGGATGCCCGTTTCAATACTGATGGTGCGGGTATCGGCCAGGGACAGCTTCATCATCCGGCCAAACTGGTAGCCAACGAGCAGGGCCAGGGTGTTGTGAATGAATACCAACAGGAAGACGAGGTGGATGTAGTTGACCAGGTTATCCCAGTTGCCGTACAGGGCAAAGGCAATGAAGCTCAGAAAGATCGCCATACTTAGTCCCTTGACGGCCCCTTCAATGCGGGCCGTAAATGCCGGGTAACGAGCGTTAAGCACCATGCCTAAGATGAGGGGCAGCACAATTAATTTTAAAATAGTGAAGATCATGTCCCGGAGCGGGACGTGAATTTGACTGGCCAGCTCCCGGGTCTCGGGCAGCCAGGTGCCCGCCTCGGAAAAATAGACCGGAGTAACAATTACCGCCGCCAGGGTCGAGATCGTGGTCATGACGATCGATAAGGCCGTATTGGAGCCCGACAGGTGCACGGCGTAGTTGGACACATTGCCGCCGGGGCAGCAGGCGATCAGTATCATGCCGAGGGCCATACTGGGAGCAGGCCGGAAGAGCGCGATCAATCCAATAGTCAGTGCCGGTAATAGTATCCATTGGGATACCAGGCCCAAAAGCGGGCGCCGGGGCTGGCGGAAGAGTTCCTTAAAATGATCGACACGCAGGTCGAGGGCCACTCCAAACATGAGAAAGGCCAGGCAAATATTGAGGAGACTTAGCTGTTCCGGGTTGAACCGTATTACTACTTGATCAATAGTTTCCATACGCAAGAATTAGGGGTTTCAGGTACTAGGTTTTTCCTACATATAATTAACAAAGAAAAAAAGATTTTCGGTAATTGGGATCTTCCACTATTCACAGAGTGCTATTGCTGTTGCCTGCACTGCAAAATGAAAATCCATGATAAAGACACGATGGGGGATCCTTGGTCCCGGTAAAATTGCCCACAAAATGGCTCAGGACCTTACCAATATACCCGAAGCGGAGATCTATGCAGTGGGGTCGCGCTCCCTCGACCGGGCCCGTGCGTTTGCCGACACCTACCAGATCCCACAGGCCTTTGGCAGCTATCAGGAACTGGCGACTTGTGAAGAAGTGGACGTGATCTACATCGCCACCCCGCACGATGGTCACTTCGAGAATACGCTCATGTGTCTGGGCAACAAAAAGGCGGTGCTGTGTGAAAAACCACTGGCCATCAACGGGCGTCAGGCCCATCAGATGATCGAAGAATCCCGGCAGCAGCAGGTCTTTTTAATGGAGGCGATCTGGACCCGCTTTCTTCCCCAAACGCATTACGTACTGGATATCATCCGGCAGGGAATGATCGGGGAGGTCCATTCGGTGAAAGCTGATTTTGGGTTTCCTGCACCCTACGATCCCAGTGGTCGCCTTTTCAATCCTGATCTAGGGGGCGGAGCACTGCTGGATATCGGTATTTATCCGCTATTCCTGAGTCTGCTTATCCTGGGAAAACCCTCCGATATTAAGGCCAGCGCGGTGATGGCACCGACCGGAGTGGATGTGGAACACGGAATTCTGCTGAACTACGGCAACAATAGTTGTGCACACCTGCACGCTACCTTACGCAATCAGACTCGCTCGGAAGCCTTCATTTACGGAACGGAAGGATACATCCAGATCCATACCCGCTGGCACGAACCTCCGGGCACCGTTACCCTGGTCCGCCGGGGAGAGCGCCCCGTGGTTAAAGACTTCCCGGACTCGTCGAACGGCTATCGCCACGAAGCACTGGAAGTGATGGCCTGCCTGCAGCAAGGAAAAATAGAAAGCGATCAGTTGCCACACCAATTCAGTCGCGACCTGATGGAATTGCTGGATGCCGTCCGGGTTCGCATGGGACTCGTATATCCGCAAGACAAGGGATAAAATGTTAACACAGGCTTCATATTCCTTATTTAAGGAAGTGGTACTTTTGGGCAAAATAACACAATGCCTATGTACCGATTAATCCTTTTCCTTTTTGGCGCAAGCCTGTTGAGTGCCTGTAATACCGAGCAGGCAAAAACTACTGACCAGGAAGGAGAACCTACCGCTGATCAGCCGGCTCTTTTTGTGGGGCAGGAATTACCTACTGACCAAAGTATAACGACCATCGCTATTGGGTCCTGTAACCGGCAGGACGCCCCCCAGGAAATGTGGCCCTTCATCCAGGCTCAGAATCCCGATCTGTGGATCTGGCTGGGCGACAATATCTACGGTGATTCGGAGGATATGCAGGTGATGGAAGATAAATACCGCATGCAAAAATTCGGTGAAGCCTACACTGCTTTCCGTGAAGAGGTCCCCGTGATTGGTATCTGGGATGACCACGATTTCGGAGTCAACGACGGAGGGAAGGAGTATCCTAAAAAGGACGCCTCCAAAGCGCTGATGATGGACTTTCTGGATGTGCCCAGGGATGCCGCCGTTCGCCAGCGCCCCGGTACGTACCAGAGCTATTTGTTTGGATATGATGACCAGCAGGTGAAGGTCATACTGCTGGATACAAGATACTTTCGGGACACCCTGAAGCGGGCTACCGACGGGAACCGTCGGTACGTGCCTCGCGAGGATGGCGATATGCTGGGCGAAGCCCAGTGGGCCTGGCTGGAGGAACAGCTTACCAACAGCGAAGCGGAGGTCCATATTATTGCCAGTAGTGTTCAGGTTCTGGCCGAAGAGCACGGCTATGAAAAATGGGCAAACCTGCCCCGTTCGCGTCAGCGGTTATTTGATTTGCTGGAACGCACAAAACCCTACCGGCCTATCTTGCTGAGTGGGGACCGACACATTTCCGAACTGGCACGGATCGATCTGGAGGGGCTGGATTATCCACTGTTTGAATTAACTTCCAGCGGTATGACCCATACCTGGGGATCCGTTGGGGAGGAGCCCAATAAATACCGCCAGGGAAATATCATCGCTAAATTGGCCTACGGACTGATCCGCATCGATTGGAGTAGCCCCGAACCCGTGATCCAGTTGGAGGTGAATGGTCTGGATAATGAGAATTACCTGGATATAAATCTGCCGCTGTAAATCGTGTACCGCAAAATCGTCGGCTGGCAATTGCTGTTTTCGGTATTAGCAAGTTATTTGGTGATTTTGCCTTTCGGCAAATAAAGACAGGTCGGGGAAGTGCTCGACCTGTCTTTATTTGTTTTTGTTGCTTTTTATTGGAGGCCTTAGTCTGCAATGCGCAGTTCATCAGTACCTTTCATATCGTACTTTTTCAAAAAGTTATTAAACTTTTGCTGGATACTTCCGGTTTTTTATTTGGAGGGAGTTCTCTATTGCCGTATTTTCCACCTTACCGTACGGCAAGCAATAGCACACTTTTGTTGACATTCTTTCCATCCCTAACCAAGCCCGGAGTGCTTTAGAGCAGCTTTCCGGAAACCATTTGGCCGAGGTAAGATCCACTTAATAAGCATACCACCAACAGGCCACCTGAATGAGACCAATCAACGATTAATGGATACGCGGGGCGTATACACGGCCGCCGTGTGCCAGGAAAAAAGAATATATGGGGACAATAAACCGCGGACTCTACTGTGAGTCACTCGAAAAAGATGCCTGTGGAACAGGCCTGATTGCCAATCTTGACGGAAACAAGTCGCACGATCTAGTCGAAAATGCCCTGCGCATGCTCATGAACATGGAGCATCGCGGCGCTTGTGGCTGCGAGCCAAATACCGGCGATGGTGCCGGTATCCTGATCCAGACACCACATACCTTCTTCCAGAAGAAATGCCGGGAACTCGGATTTGAGCTACCGGCATTCGGCAAGTACGGAGTGGGTATGGTCTTTTTCCCGGCCGAGCGCTCCCTGCGCAATCAATGCCGCGTGCTGTTCGATGATTACATTGATGAATGTGGTTTTGAGTTGCTGGGGTATCGCAAGGTTCCAACTGATCACGAATCACTGGGTGATTCGGCCGTAGCGGTCGAACCGAGGATCGAGCAGGTATTCGTAGCCCCGAAACTCCCGATGGAACCCATCGATCTCGAACGCAAATTGTACGTGCTCCGGAAGTTTGCTACTCATAACATTCAGAAGACCTTTCCCCAGTCGCGGGATCAGTTTTATCTGTGTTCGTTCTCCTACAAAACGGTTATTTACAAAGGACAACTCACTACCTACCAGGTACGTCCTTACTATCCCGATCTGCACGATGAGCTATTGACCTCCGCCATTGCATTGGTACACTCCCGTTTTTCAACTAATACCGTGCCCAAATGGAAATTAGCCCAACCTTTTCGGTATATCGCCCACAACGGGGAGATTAATACCATCACCGGTAATCTGAACTGGTGGAAGTCGAAGGAGCAGCAACTAATGTCGGAAGTATTTACCGAAGCCGAATTGGAGAAGTTGGCTCCTATCTGCGGGGAGTCGCTGTCTGACTCCGGAAACTTCGACAATGTCCTGGAATTTCTGGTGCTCAGTGGCTACAGCTTGCCCCACGCTCTTATGATGATGATCCCGGAAGCTTGGGAGCACAACGAGGGTATGCCCGACGAAAAGCGCGCTTTTTACGAGTACCATCGCACCGTAATGGAGGCCTGGGACGGCCCGGCCAGCATTTGCTTTACCGACGGTATCCTGGTGGGGGCCACGCTGGACCGTAACGGTCTGCGCCCATCGCGCTATTGCCTGATGAAGGACAATACGCTGATCGTTGCTTCCGAGGCAGGCGCTTTGCCGGTCGATCAGTCACAGGTACTCAAAAAGGGGCGATTGCAGCCCGGCCGTATTCTCATTGCCGATCTGGAGCAGCACCGTGTCATTGGAGACAAAGAATTAAAGGAAGCCATCTGTTCGCGCCTGCCTTATCGCGACTGGCTCGACGATAACCGGATCACCCTCGATACCCTGGATGATCAGGTTCCCGATATTATCGCTCAGGGCAAAAAACAATTGGTGCGCAATCAGGTACTTTTCGGTTTCACCAGGGAAGATGTCAAATTCCTGCTTACACCTATAGTGAAGGACAAAAAAGACCCTATCGGATCGATGGGAGCAGATACACCGCTGGCGGCACTTTCACATCAGTCCCAACACCTGGCTAATTACTTCAAGCAACTATTTGCCCAGGTGACGAATCCGCCGATCGATCCCATCCGGGAGCGTTCGGTCATGTCGCTGTACAGCTTGCTTGGGGGGCACAGCAATATCCTGGACCTGAAGCCGGAAAGGGCCCGTTTTATTCACCTGGACAGTCCGGTAATCAGCAATAAGGAACTCAATAAGATAAAATACGTTCAGCATCCGCACTTCAAAACGGGCCTGATCGATATCGTTTTCAAGGCCGACCAGCAGAAGGGGCGCCTGAAAGCTGCTATCGACCGTATTTGTGCGGTGGCAGAGGATCTGGCGCGTAATGGTAATAATGTTTTGGTTTTATCGGACCGCAACGTGGATGCCTTCCACGCGCCCATCCCATCCTTGCTGGCCGCCGCTGCCGTACACCACCATCTGATCCGCGAGGGCCTGCGGTCGCTGACCTCCATCGTGGTCGAGGCTGGCGACGTGCGTGAGACGCACCATTTTGCGACCCTGATTGGGTACGGAGCTACCGCGGTAAATCCGTACATGGCCTACGCTACCCTGAATGATCTGTGGGAGCGGGGCACCCTGGAAACGGTGTCGAGCCTGGACGAGGCTTTGACCATCTACCGGACGGCCGTCGGGAAAGGCTTGCTAAAGATCATGTCTAAGATCGGTATCTCCACGCTGCAATCGTACCAGGGAGCGCAAATTTTTGAAGCACTGGGTATTGATGAGCGGGTGATAGAGCACTGCTTTACCGGAACTATTTCCCGGATCCAGGGTATTGGTTTCGATGGCATAGCCCGCGAGGTGATGATCCGTCATAAAGGAGCGTTCCCGGAAGAAGCCAGTGCCCAGCCAAGATTGGACGTAGGGGGTGTTTTCCAGTACAAGCGCCGTGGGGAAGCTCATTTGTTCAACCCCCAGAGTATCCATTACCTCCAGGTGGCCACCCGCAAAAATTGCTCCGACACGTACCGGAAATATGCAGATTCCATTGACCAGCAAACCAAGCAGGCCATGACCCTGCGGGGCTTGCTTACCTTCCGCCGGGGAGACTCCATACCGTTGGAGGAGGTAGAACCTGCCGAGCAGATCATGAAGCGTTTTGCCACGGGGGCCATGTCGTTCGGATCCATCTCCCACGAAGCGCATTCCACGCTGGCGATTGCCATGAACCGGATTGGCGGAAAAAGCAATAGCGGAGAAGGCGGGGAAGATGAAATTCGCTTTACTCCAAAGGAAAATGGTGATTGGGAACGGTCGGCCACCAAGCAAGTCGCTTCGGGTCGTTTTGGGGTAACCAATAATTACCTGACCAATGCCGATGAGTTACAGATCAAAATGGCGCAGGGAGCAAAACCCGGTGAAGGCGGGCAACTACCCGGCCATAAAGTAGACGATTGGATCGGGCGCGTTCGACACTCTACACCGGGCGTATCCCTTATCTCGCCACCGCCGCACCACGATATTTACTCGATTGAGGATCTGGCCCAATTGATCTTTGATCTGAAAAATGCCAACCGGGAAGCACGGATCAACGTAAAGCTGGTCTCCAAAGCCGGGGTAGGCATTATTGCGTCGGGAGTGGCCAAGGCTCATGCTGACGCCATCCTGATCAGCGGGCACGACGGAGGGACGGGGGCGTCCCCCTTGACGTCGATCCGGCACGCCGGGCTGCCCTGGGAGTTAGGCCTGGCTGAAACCCACCAAACGCTGGTGAAGAACAAGTTGCGGGATCGGGTAACCCTGCAAACCGACGGGCAGATCCGGACGGGGCGTGACCTGGCCATTGCCACCCTGTTGGGGGCAGAGGAATGGGGGGTAGCCACCGCTGCGCTGGTTGTTGAAGGGTGTATCATGATGCGTAAATGCCACATGAATACGTGTCCGGTGGGCATTGCCACTCAGGATCCGGAGTTGCGCAAGCGATTTAATGCTACTCCGGATTACGTGATAAATTTCTTCCGCTTTCTGGCGGAGGACCTGCGGGGCTTTATGGCTGATCTCGGTTTCCGTACCGTGGATGAGATGGTCGGAAAAGTGGAGATGCTGAAAATGGCTCAGGATATTCAACATTGGAAATACCGTAAACTAGACCTCAGCCCTATTCTCTACAAAGAGCCTGCCGATGAGACGGTCGGACAACGCAAGATGGTTCCCCAGGACCATGGCATTGACCAGGTACTGGACCGTAAGCTCATCGAGCAAGCTAAACTCGCTTTGGAGGAAGGTAAGCATGTCCAATCTTCCTTCCCCATTCGCAATACGGACCGTGCTACCGGAACGATGCTGTCCAATGAAATAGCCAAGGTCTACGGTGGCGACGGATTGCCCGATGGGACCATTGATTTCCGCTTTCGGGGATCGGCAGGACAGAGTTTTGGCGCCTTTGGTGCCAAAGGACTTCACTTTACGCTGGAAGGAGAAGCTAACGATTACTTCGGGAAAGGTCTTTCCGGTGGTAGGCTGATCGTCGTTCCGGATCGGGAAGTGACCTTCCGGCCCAGTGAGAATATCATCATCGGGAATGTGGCTTTTTACGGAGCGACCTCCGGTGAGGCCTACATCCGCGGTATGGCAGGCGAGCGATTTGCCGTGCGCAACTCCGGGGTTCATACCGTTGTGGAGGGCGTTGGTGACCACGGTTGTGAATACATGACCGGCGGCCTGGTCGTGGTGCTCGGCGAAACGGGTGAAAATTTTGCGGCCGGCATGAGTGGTGGAATGGCGTTCGTATACGATCCGGAGCAGCAGTTCGAGAGCAGGGTGAACAAAGAGATGGTAGACCTGGACCCGCTGTCGGACGATGATGTGGAAATCTTGCGCCGGATGATCCGTAACCATTTTGGCTATACCAGCAGCCGTAGTGCCCGCGAGATCCTGGAAAACTGGGATGCATCCATTCCCCACTTCGTCAAGGTGATGCCTCGCGATTATAAAGCCATCCTGGAACGGCAACAGAAAACTTTCCAGTTGAATGTGCAGCCTGCGAGTGTTACGGCTTAATTACCAATCGATAAAAACTGAAATATGGCTGATCCTAAAGGATTTATGAAATATACCCGGGAATTGCCCAAATCCCGTGACCCCAAAGAACGCATTAGGGATTATAAAGAGATCTACGAAGATTTTCCGGACCAGAAGACCAATGAGCAGGCGGCGCGCTGCATGGATTGTGGTATACCGTTCTGCCATACCGGCTGCCCGCTTGGGAATATAATCCCGGAATTCAACGATGCCGTGTACCGGGAAGACTGGGAAGAAGCGTTCGATATTCTGCAGTCGACCAATAATTTCCCGGAATTCACGGGCCGTATTTGTCCGGCTCCTTGTGAAACTGCTTGTGTGCTGGGCATCAACCAGCCACCGGTAGCTATTGAGCATATTGAGAAAAGTATTGCCGAAAAGGCGTATGAGAAAAATTTGATTCGTCCACAGCCGCCCACCACCCGAACGGCGAAAAAGGTAGCAGTCGTTGGTTCCGGCCCGGCCGGATTGGCCGCTGCTGATCAACTGAACCGGGCGGGCCACCTGGTCACCGTGTTCGAGCGCAACGACCGGATAGGTGGACTGTTACGCTACGGGATCCCTGATTTTAAACTGGAAAAGTGGGTACTCGAGCGTCGCCTGGCCATTCTGGAAGCCGAAGGCATCCGCTTTAAGACCAGCACCAACGTCGGTGTTGATATCATGCCCGCTGAATTACAGGCCGATTTCGATGCTGTAATATTATGCGGGGGATCGACTATCCCGCGCGATTTGCCTATCCCCGGCCGCGAACTGGAAGGGGTACACTTTGCGATGGATTTCCTCGAACAGAGTAACCGCAGGGTGGCGGGGGATCCACAACCCGATGAGGACCTGATCCTGGCCAACGACAAGAACGTCCTGGTAATTGGCGGTGGCGACACCGGTTCGGATTGCGTAGGTACGTCTAACCGACAGGGAGCTACCTCGGTACGTCAAATCGAATTATTAGCCAAGCCACCCGCTGAGCGCGATCCACTGAGTTGGCCCAACTGGCCGATGGTTCTGCGTACCAGTTCCAGTCACGAAGAAGGAGTTGAACGCGATTGGGCTATACTGACCAAGGCTTTCCTGGGCGACGATGCAGGTCGGGTTCGTGCGGCACAGACCGTACAGGTGGAATGGAAAGAAGATCCAAAGACGGGGCGTCACCAGCTCAAAGAGATTCCTGGTACGGAAGCCGAGATACCCTGCGAACTGGTCCTGCTGGCGGTAGGTTTCGTACACCCACAGCAGGAGGGAATGCTGGATCAATTGAGTGTAGAAAAGGACGCGCGTTCCAATGTGAAAACGGATGGTTACCAAACCAGTGTGGAAGGTGTATTTGCTGCCGGAGATATGCGTCGTGGCCAGTCGCTGGTAGTCTGGGCTATTTCTGAGGGGCGGGAGGCGGCCCGGGAAGTGGACGGCTATCTGATGGGGGCGTCCAGTCTGCCGGCAAAAGATGATTCTTTCCTGATGGCTCATTAGGAAGCCGCGTAAAAACCTATATTTGGCCTTTTCTTTGATCCTGGAAATGCCAATGTATGAAGATCGGTATCATTCGGGAGGGCAAGACGCCTCCTGATTCGCGGGTTCCGCTAACCCCTGCTCAGTGTAAAAAAATGATCGATGCACACGGTGTGGATTTGTGTGTACAACCCTCACCGGGCCGCTGTTATACGGATGCCGAATACCAGGCATTGGGTATACCCATGCAGGAAGATTTGTCGGATCGCACTATTTTGATGGGGGTGAAAGAAGTACCCATTGACCAGTTGATCCCCGAGAAGACGTACTTTTTCTTTTCGCATACCATCAAAGAGCAGACTTATAACCGCTCCTTGCTGCAGGCCATCCTGGCAAAGCAAATTCGGCTCATCGATTACGAGGTGCTGACCAACGAACAAGGTAAACGCGTCATTGCCTTTGGAAAGTGGGCAGGTATGGTAGGAGCTCATAACGGGCTTTTTACCTACGGAGCCCGTATCGGAGAATTCGTCTTGCCGCAAATGAAGCATTTTCACGATTATAAAGCGGCACGGGCAGCCTATGCTGCTCAGCAATGGCCTCCGGTCAGGATCGTGCTTACCGGTACCGGCCGCGTCGGGACTGGTGCCGCTAAGGTTTTACGGGATATGGGAATCCGTCAGGTTGAGCCAACTTCATTCCTCACTGACACGTTCGAAGAGGCCGTGTTCACTCAGCTTCGGGTAGCGGATTACGTGGTCCGCAAAGACGGAAAGCCCTTCAAGACCAGGGATTTCTACCAATACCCTGAATTATTTGCCAGCAGCTTCACGCCCTACACCCGTGTAGCGGATATTATGATCAATGGTATATTTTGGGATAATCGGGCTCCACAATTTTTTACTGCGGAGGATATGGGGCGGGATGACTTCTCCATTCAGGTTATTGCAGATGTTACCTGTGATATTGCACCTGTTTCGTCTATTCCATCGACCTTACGTGCCAGTACTATTGACGATCCCGTCTTTGGTTACGATCCCAAGACGGGGCAGGAGGTGCCCGCCCACACTCCGGGCTGCATCGATATGATGACCATCGATAATTTGCCAAACGAGCTTCCGCGCGATGCCTCGGAGGCTTTCGGCGAGCAATTCCTTACCCATGTGATGCCAGAGCTGTTGCGGGAGCAGAGTGATTTGTTGGACCGGGCGACTGTGGCGAGGGATGGGGAGCTGGGAGCGCATTTTGCCTATTTGGCGGGGTTTGTAG
>CAYFGK010000025.1:39714-59698 GCA_964342305.1 uncultured Saprospiraceae bacterium
TGCCATCTAGGATGCCATCCTAGATGGCATCTCCTTTTTTCGCAACCCACCTGACAAAATCATCCTCTTTTCGTACTTTTTTGGAACTAAATGATCCATTATGGACGAATTGCTGGATCATATCAAAAACGGACAAAAACCTTTAGATATGGCCCGAGAAGGTGGATTCACCGAGACGGAAGCATTACTACAGCAATACGCCCCAGGGTGATACGTCTCCTACAATTCGATGACCGGAAGTACGGCTTCCCGCTGGATATGGACCTCCACCGGTATCAGGAAAATCCCGATCTGCATTTGCCATCTCAGATACACACCATTGATTTTTTTGAGATCATGTTTCTGGAAGTTGGTACCGGTCATTTTTGGGCTAATCAGTTTAAGGTGCCCGTCGGGCCAAGGACCATCCTTTTTGCCTCCCCCTACCAGCTGAAGCGATATGATATCCCGGAAGAATCCGTTCGTGGATTCCACCTGGTATTTCGCAGCTCTTTTCTGGAGACCTTTTTTGCCGACAGGCTATTCGTGCATCGCCTGCATTATTTTTTCAATGTTGCACAGCCTCCGTATCTGGTGCTTTCTGAGGCTGACTTTACGGTGGTCTCCTTAGCCCTTCGAGAGATTACCCAAGAGATAACAGATTACCGTTCCGATAGCTCCATCATTATCCATGGTTTATTACTGTTCGTGCTTACCCGTTTGAACCGGGCGTTTTTATCCTACCACAATTTACCTCCGGAAACCTCCAGAAAGGATATTCTGGTACAATTTAAACAGTTGCTGGAGGAGCACATAAACCAGCAATTGGGGGTAGCGGATTATGCCCGTGAACTCGGCGTACACCGTAATGTGTTGAATCGGCAGATCAAGCAAATGACCGGCCTTACGGCAAAAGATGTATTGATCCAACGCAGGGTTCAGGAAATAAAAACCCGGTTGCTATTCACCGGGCAAACCATTGCTGAGATCGCTTATGATCTGGATTACAGTAGTCCTAACAACCTCACACGCTTTTTTTCGGGTCAGGTAGGGCAGACACCGTCTGAATTTCGGTCAGAGGTGCAAAGTGATAGGTAATCGTCTTGAAGAGATACAGCATGGCAGTGGTTGGCATGATACATTTGCAGAAAACGTTGCGAAATGAAATACCCGATCATTGTTTTTCTGTTCATGGGGCTGGTCCCTTTTTTTGCGAAAGCCCAGACCTGGACTTCCGTACCACTAACTGAAAAAGCCTGGCATGCAGAGCAGGCTTCCGAGGTCATTTTTGAGCAAAAAGCCGGTCGACCGTCGGTACGTCTTAACGGAAGCCTGACGTTGAAAGATCTTGATATGGAAGAAGGCCGGATCCGGGTAGCAGTATATGGTGCTCCCGACCGTTCGTTTGCCGGGTTGTTCTTCCACCGTCAAAACGGCCACGAAGAACACATCTACCTCCGCCAACATAAATCAGCCCAGGTGGATGCAATACAATATACACCGGTTTTTCACGGTGAGAGTAACTGGCAACTGTATCCTAAATTTCAGGCCCGGGCGACCTTTATTCCCAACGACTGGAATGTACTTGAACTTGCCTTTACCCGGGACCGGACGCAGATAAGCCTGAATGGAAGTACGGTATTGTCGGTTGACCATCTGAAAGGAGCCGTTAATCGGGGGGGAGCAGGTCTTTGGTCCCTGTTTCCAAGTTGGTATTCTGAAGTGGCCTTCAGTACCGATCCGGTGGAATTTGCAGATGATAAACTGCCTGAAACCAAGCTGCCACCGGGAGCAGTGGGTACTTGGCGTTTGTCGGATGCGCGTCCGGCCGAAGACTTGGAGGATATGCTGAAAAACTCAGCGAATGTGACGTACCAATCGGCTCGTACCGATGCCGATGGCTTGTTACCGATCTCCCGATATGTGAAAAAAACGCAGCGTGGCGCTTTCGAACAAAATGAGGAGGACGTGGTGTTGGCGGAGGTTATCGTAATCGCTGATCAGGCCGGAACCAAGCGATTGTTTTTCGATTACAGCGATCGGTGCGTTGTACTGCTTAACGGCCGGGAACTGTTTCGGGGAAACAACGCCTTTCGGGCAAAAGGCGTGCAGTACATGGGGCATTTGGCGATGGAAACTAATTCGGTCTTACTCCACCTGAAGCCCGGCCGGAATGTGTTACAGATGGCCGTTTTGGAGCGGGCAAATGGTTGGGGGCTTATGGCGCGTTTGGAGGATATGGAAGGCGTTTCGATGGAGGTACCCTAGCTACAGATGGCATCGGGGATGCCATCCCCGATGCCATCTCAAATGCCAGCCGCCGACTAAACCATCTTAAATCAGGGCTTTCGGGAACTTTTTCTGCTCCTACCTGAACTCCACTGTTTGCTAAAACAACAGACCTTCGTACGCCGACTAAAAACGGCTTCACATCTATGCCCGGTTGATCTGAGCCGAATATTTCTGTATCTATTATGCGGAACCAATCAACCAATCATATGAAATGCTTACCTGGCCTGATAGTATGCATGCTATTGGCGCTTACCGCCTGTAGTCAGCAACCCGCAACAACTAATACTCCTTACCTGATCGGCGGCCCCTGTGAGGGCTGCGAAGCGGTGTTGGAGTATGGCGACCAGACACTGAAGGCAATTGATACAATGCCCAATACTGATGAAGAAGGGTTGCCACTTAAAATCACTGGTACAGTTTTCCGATCCGATGGGGAAACACCGGCATCCGGTATTGTCTTATATTTTTACCAGACTGATCACGATGGATTATATACACCATCTAAAGGAGCCACCGGCTGGGCCCGCAAACACGGTGCCACCCGCAAGTGGTTGAAAACGGATGCAAACGGGCAATACACCTTGTATACCCGTAAACCCGGTGCTTATCCCAGTGGGACTGAACCACCCCATATTCACCTCACAGTTCTGGAGCCCGATGGCGCATATTACTGGCTCCCCAGTTATCTATTTGCCGGTGATGACCTGCGCTCGGAGGCTTCCCACGCATCATCAAATCCCCGTGGTGGGTATGCCCGGCTATTGCAATTAGAAAAAAAGGGCGACCTATGGCTGGGCACCCGCGATATTGTTTTACGAGCAAATATTTAAGAGTGATCATGACTATTACCTTATCACAAGACGATATAACTAAGATCGATGCAGACGCTATTGTCAATGCGGCGAATTCTTCCCTAATGGGTGGAGGAGGGGTCGATGGAGCTATCCACCGGGCCGGCGGACCAGCTATTCTCGAAGCGTGTAAACAGATCCGAAACCGGCAGGGCCGTTGCAACACCGGTGAAGCAGTAATTACTACGGCGGGGGATTTGCCGGCCAAAAAGGTCATCCATACCGTAGGTCCGATTTGGAATGGAGGCGAACACGACGAAGCAGCTTTGCTGAAACAATGCTACACCCGCTCCCTTGAGCTGGCCGAAGAACATGGCCTGCAGCAAATCGCCTTTCCGAATATCAGTACCGGCGTATTTGGCTTTCCCAAGGAAATGGCCTGCCGGATCGCCCTGGAAGCTGTTCGCAGCTTCCCGGCCAAAAAGGTGGAAGAGGTGATCTTCGTTTGCTTCGATTCGGAGAATTATCGGTTGTATGAGGAAGCACTAAAATAGCGTGAGGTTGGGCATAAACAATTTCTTAAAGAGAGGATACCTAAGGCCCAACCTCACGGTACAGGGTAGTTGGTATAGTGTAAAGAGATTTGAGCAAATCCTACTACCTAATACCCTCTACCAAATACAACGGGAGGTGGTCACAATCCGTACCTGATCAATCGATTAGGCCCCAACCCTACGTTAAAATAGCTCCCGCCAGCATCAGTGGTCCGGACCTATGACCAACTTCACCGGATCGAAGGATACCTTGGTGCTTTTCAGGTACATGGCGTACCAACCCGCCGGGAGGTCCTCCAATTGGATAAGTCCACTTCCATCGTCCAGCTTTCCGCTGCGAACTATCTGACCGCTTTCCGCAATCAGTAAGTATTGCACGGAATTCTGGTCCGGTATCCGGACGTGCACATATCCGAAAGCAGGGTTGGGAAATACCTCGATTTTTTGCCGGAAGGCAGGTTCCCCGAGGGCCGTGGGTAGGGTATTAACGGGCTGAATAACTCCCTCTGTTAGCAGGTGATTTCCCGTTTCCGGCTGACGTACCATGAGTTCCCCTACGCTATACTGTAGTGTTAAGCCGTTAGCCTCTGATTGTGTACCCGTTACATTGAGCACCTGCTGGGAATAGGTGGCACCGGCCGTGGAAAATAACCATGCAGCAATAAGCACAATGATTCTGCTAATGCTCATTATTCCGATGTTTTTGAGATGAAGGAAGGTCGGTTTGCTGATCATCGCGCGGACGTACCGGTCGGAACGATTCGAATCCTTTCCTGACGCCTTTCACCTCCCAGTCAAAAGCGTAATTGCCGGTGCCCGCGGCTAATTCCTTAACCCGAAAGCCCGACTCCGTTTTTTCGATCACTGCCATGCCTTTGGATGCAGCGGAGAGCGGGGTAAGCATGATCGTCATGGTTTCTGTATTGACGATGTGTTGAAAATGATCGGGAAAGGGCACAAACACTTCCCCGTTTTCCAGTTGGGTGGTGCCGCGCAGGTACGCAGCCGCTTCCGGACCCTCAACGGCTGCGTAGACAATTTGCCGGTTTTTGGCTACCGGATGCGGCGCCGAAAAAGAGCTGATATCTCCAAAAACCACCCCTTGTCCGTTGGCGTTAACGTAGACGCCCGCCCGGGTAGTGCCATCGCTGTCTTTTACCGAGAGGAATCCGTGGTCGGGTGACCCCGATAGTGTGGAAAGATTGACGTTGGCATTACCATTGGGACCACGGGTAGACACAAATCCACCTCCACTACTCAGGCCGGATTGAATAAGTATGGGTGTTTCATTTTCTGAGAACAGGCCGATGTATCCACTAGATACATTATCCCCCGAGCTGGTCAATTGTATTAATGGCTGTTGATCGGGTGCCCGCAATTCCATGAACCCATTCTCCGAAATATTTGAGCCAATTTGTACTAAGGACGAACCATTGGTGCGGTTCAGTTCCAGCTGGCCCGTTCCGGAAAATCCGCTGCCAAGGGTAGAGATAACTGTCCCGTTTCGCTGAGTTTGTACATATCCTCCCTGCTGGCTTTCGCCAAAATCCAGCAACGTTTGCCCGGTATGGTCTTCTATGAAGACTCTGGCTCCCCGGTAAAAAATAGTCCCGGGATTAGATTCCTGCCAAAAGGAAGAACCGGAACCGCCGGGCAGGGTAACCGAATTTCCCGAACTCAGCGATAGCGTAGATCCGTTCAGACTCAGCGTTTGCAACTCATTCTGTGGGTCCGGGTCAGCATCGTTGACTCCATCCTGCAGAATACTCAGGTCTACCGCGTTCCCGTCTTCGATAGAGAGCGTCGTTCCATCCAGATTTAGCTCCTGATCGTCGGTGCTTTCAGTACTATTGGCATTGCCGGCGGTTTCGGCATAAAGGGCATAGGGCACCGCGTATAACCGCTCGGTACCAAAATCAACGTAGTTTTCACCGCCCTCCGGGTCCAACTCTGTCCGGATGTAGTACATGTCGTTCCCCCACTCGATGTTGCGGAGGTTCCCGAAGAGAAACTCCCCGTCACCGATCACTATCCGAAACATACCCCGTGCATTGGTAGTTACCTCGTGTACCTCCTGAAATTCCAGCGGACCATCTTCAAAGCCGCTTACAATGGAGATTAGCATGCTTATTTGCCTTTCGGCAAAAGGAGACCCATCGGCATCGCGTGCTACTGCCTGATAGTTGAAACCATAAGGGGTTTGGGATTGCATACCAAGGCAAGTCAAAAGCAGGATCAGAAAGGGTAATAGGTAGGTTCTCATAGCCGGATTAATTGGCGTTGATAATGGATATTTTTTGCGAAAGCACCCGGGTACCGGATTGAACGGTCAATTGATACAAGCCTGCGGGCAAGTCAGGCAGTGGTAGCTGGTAAACGTGCAGGCCGCGATTCAGGATCAGTCTTCCCCGGTGGACCAGGCGCCCCGAATAATCGATCAGCCGGAATTGCGCGGATTGGTCGCGATCGGCGGCAATCTCGAGATTCAGTACCCGTCGGGCCGGGTTAGGGAAAACCCTGGCATTTTTTCGGACTGTGGGGGTCTCCGGCAATCCAAAGCGTTCATCGACGAGTTGTGATTCGGGTTCTTGGAAGCAGGAGCAGGGAATGTCGCGCTCCCGCGGAATCTGTTCCGGACCGGCGTCCAATCCGGGGGCGTCCCGGTCATCCCAACCGTCTTCGTAGGTATAGGGGCGTTCCTGGTCCCAGCGCCAACCTATGGCTACCTGATTGGGGTACAGGTCATAGCCTTTTCGCCGCATTTTTGCAAAATACTGCTTGAGGTAGCGGTCCCGGAATCCGGCGGGCCCCTTAGGTATTGCCCGGATGATCCCCCGAGTCCCCAATGGATCAGGTTCAAAAGCTACGATTGGGTAATCGACGTAAGGTGACCCTTTATCCGGACGACCGAGAATGTAATATTGATTCTCCGGACCGTGATGGGTGACGTTGCCTCCCCGGTATCCCGAGTCCTCCACCGCTTCGTTGATCAGATCCACTAACCCTTTCTGTCGTTCGGTGATAAAACCCCGTTCGGCATCGAAATCATCACCGGTGAATGCGGGGACAGACTCGGGGTAATCGTCGTTTTCATTGCCGTGCAAGGCTTTATCGTAAAAGCCAATGGCCAGCAGGTCGTAATCGGCCGTGTAAAAGCGAGGGTTACCTTGTTCATCCCGTAACTCAGCATTGGCCAGTACCCGTAAGGGTACCAGATTTTCCGCGGAACGTGTTTGGTTAAAAATCGGACAACATTCGGTAGATGGCCCATTACAGGCCTCATGCATATCGTAGGAATAGGGGTAAAAGGTTTCCCCATCGGTCGATAATACAATGGCCAGGGTAGCATCGGTAATGGTGGTGTCGTAATACACGGCAAAGGTGTCCAGCACTCCGTCACAAGTATACGGTTTAGTCAGTTGAGCCAAGAGAGAGGGTACCGTGGGGTCGGCCATGGTTTTTTCGACCTCTTCATTGTATTTTTCAATGTCTTCATCCCGTTCTTCGGTATCGTCATCTTCGTATTGAAACCACAGCTTGCTGAATTGCTGATCTTCAGCGATAAATCCACGTTGAGGACCCCAATTGGAGCTTTTACCCTTGAGGTTCATGGGCTTGGTGGCATTATCATCCTGGATGAGGACAGTGGCGTCGGGGTTGACGGGGCGTCCCAGGATAACCACCCGTTCGTTCTGAGCTACTTCGGCGATGGCGTAGGCATGATCGCAAACGATCCCCGACCAACAGATTGCTTCCCGCCCGGTGACCAGGGCATCTCCCAGGTCATCCAGACTGCGCAAAGGACCAATTTCATCCGGATCGGGAAAGGATATGGGTAATAATCGGCCGGCGTTGGGAAAACCACCCGTATCAAACCGATCGTATCCGGATTTTAGTACTTGAATTACGTGTTCCTGGACATCGGCGTAGCGGGGGGCAAAGCTGTGGATATGGTCGTCGAATACCTGATAGAAGGGCTCCCGCAGGCTGCCGGTCTGACTTTCAAAACGGACGACACAATCGTTGGCATCATTTTCGAAGATCAGTTGCCGGAAAAAGTTGACGAGCTTATCGGCCGTTGCCGGTTCGATATCGAGCGTGATCTCCCGTTCCCCCCGGATAATATCCCACTGTTCATTTTGCAGGGCCGTTTGCAACGGATCGTCGAAATCACCATAATTGATCTCCGTCGTTTCGTAGGGGGTCACATAAGCTTTTTCCACACTAATCCAATCATCATCCACGTCATCACTAAGCAAATGCCAAAGAAACCAGGCCCGCCCCACTTCCAGTTCTAGGCTGTCGATAAAGGCTTCCCGGTTCATGGGTTTGGTAGCATCCAGTACCGCTTCTTTGGCAATCGGCGTGAAGGGTGGGGGTACGGTGTGTTGGTTACGAAGCCGGTCGGGCAAACGACTGTACTGGTATAGCATGTTGGTGTTGAATTCACGCAGGGTTGCCTTATTGAAGTAGAAGACCATGGTCAGTGCCCGCAGGAAATTTGCATAAGTCAGTAACACCGATTCATCTCCGATATTCGCAGAAATATCGTTTACATCCTCAATGGTACAAACTACTGCGTGGCTGGGAACCGGTGTTGGTCCAATCCGTTGCAGGGCCAGACTTCGCGGAAATTGACTTCTGACCGCACCACTGCTGCCCAGGCCACCGAGCCAGGCCGCCAGGATGGAGGAACCATTTACGAAAGCCTCAATGAATGGTAGGTCGGTCGTAAGAGTTGTTTCTTCCACAAAATGCAGGAAACCACTCAAATTAGAACCGTGGTGCGTACTTGCGATCGATATCATCCGGTGAATATCACCACGGAAGAAATTATCACGTCGGTAATAATTCGTTTCGTAGCTACGTATGCCTGGTCCACGGCTGGAGGCGTACACTCTGGGAAGCACGCCACCCATACTGTGTCCGATCACGTCGGCACGGGTCGCGGCACAATCGAGTTCTTCCCGGAACCAGGCGATGGCGTCCTTAATTCCGCCGGGATTTTCGTACACTACGTTCTTATTGTCTTCAAAAGTGCTGGGGCCTCGATCCGTCCGGCCATTTGATTCCTGGTAATCGACCAGGAATACTTTGAACCCGGAATTGCCCAGTGTATCAGCCATGCTGTTTAAACCGGCCAGTGGCGTTTGCCAGCAGTTCTCCGGATTGTCGAAGGTGCCGTGTACCAATATGACCGGAGGTCGCAGTACATCAATCGAGAACGATTGCGTCATTTCTCCGGTACTTCCCGTAAACGTTACCGCGATCTCTGCTTCGGCGGCATCAATACCTTCAATCTGTTTAGTGGCCTCGCCCCCCGGCAAATCGGCCGGTGCCTGGTAGAGAGCCAGAAAATAATCTTGTCCTTCTATTTCTGCGGTACCTGTTCCCCAGGGGGTACGGATGCTGCCATGGTCTTCGGGGAGTACCCATTCGGAGGTTTCCACGGCCTCCGCATAGGGAATGGCTAACAGGATCTCGGACACACTGTCGGCCAGTACCCGATCCCGTTGCTCCGTTACACTGAGCAGGGCAGTGGCCGGATCAGTGAGTTCGGTAATATGATCGACATCCTCGTTGGTTCCCAGGAACCCCGTATTCAGAAACTCGGGATTGGCATCGTAGGTGCGGATGGTTAGCGGTACCGTGCACTCCTCCGTGACGGATCGCTCCAAAATGATCTCCCATCCCGGGGTGCCTTGCTCGGTAAGGTATTCAAAGGAAAAGTTGACATAGCTGCGATAGGCAAAAGCTGCCTGAAGATCGGGGTGTTTGTAGACGTTCACATCTTCCCGTCTGCCGAATAAAGAGGGATCATCAAACAGCGGTCCAATCTGGCGCTGCGTCCAGCCGCCGAAACCGTAGCTTGATGAAAAGTCGGTGCAATCATTCTCGTCAAAATCACTTCCAGTATCCAACCAGAAGTAATTAAGCACGTAGGAATACAATACGTCCAGGTCACTGGTAAGGGCTTCGTCCGTTTCGCAATCGAACTTCATATTGCTTTCCGCCGGTAATTTGTAGTCACAGAAGCAACCGTACCATTGGTTGCCATTGAAACGGCCCATATTTCTGCGAACCGTCCGGAATAGCTCGAGGGTCGAACCGGCCGGTATGGTCCGGTATTGGGAGGTGAGGCCACCACAGTTATTTTTAGTGGTGAATTCCTGCGTAGTGCGAATTGTCTTTGGACATAGCTCTATGGTTTGCCAGTCTTCCTGACTGTATAAAGAGGTGAGACTGCAACAAATAAACCCCACGAGCAGGTAGGTAAAGGTACGGACCATTGGCCTGGGTATTAGGTTCGTTAAGGCGGGGCTTAGTCCTGGGGAGAGCTTTCCGTAATTTGGTACATGCTTTGGTTCGCCTAAGAAACCAGATGTAAAGGTTGAGGATCAGATTAAGGTTAAGTCAAAAACTTGGACTGTGAATCGTGGACTCTGTTCCGGAAACAGCATTAATCCTTAAATGAACGTCAATTTATCTGGACAGCATTTTCGGTGTATTTCGGAAGTCTTGTTCTCTTAAGTTACCAAAAAATAACCAGACATGAAGGCAGGAAGGTGGCCCGGCCTTGCATACAATAAACTAAGGGAAGCGTTCTGTAATCTGAAAGGGGCAAGTCGGCAGGAAAAAGACTGATTCTGTGAACATGATCTACTATCCCTGCCGGCGTTACCTCCTACTTCTGGCTTCGACAGCCAAGAAAGGCATGCGCGCTATACTATTCAAACATTTTTGCAAAAAATAGAGGGTAGTAATTGGAAATGAATGATATACCCTGAAAAGAAAATCCTACTCAACCTCAACCTAAACCTCAAAAAAAAGCGATTTTACAATGCCTTATCCAATGGCCTGGAGAATATTTTTCTCCATCCGTTCCAGGATGTTCGTAGTGTCAGCCTTTTCAAAAGTGCGTCCGGTCACCTTTTCGTAGAGCTCAATGTAACGACTGGATACCTGCTCCACGAAGGAGTCGGGCATGGAGGGCATGAGCTGTCCTTCCTTCCCTTGAAACCCATACGTCATCAGCCATTCCCTGACAAATTCCTTGGATAATTGCTGTTGCGGTTGCCCGGTGCGTTGGCGGTCGTCGTAGCCCTCGAGGTAAAAATAGCGGGAACTGTCGGGCGTATGAATTTCATCGATCAGGTAGATCTCACCGTCTTTCTTGCCGAATTCGTATTTCGTATCGACGAGGATCAGTCCCTGTTCGCGTGCCATCTGGGTACCCCGTTCGAAGAGGGCGCGGGTGTAGTGCTCGAGTTGCACGTAGTCTTCGGCTGATACGATACCTTGTTTGAGGATTTCTTCGCGGGAAATGTCTTCGTCGTGCCCTTCCTCAGCCTTGGTGGCGGGGGTAATGATGGGGGAGGGGAAGGGATCATTTTGGCGTAAGCCATCGGGCATATCGATGCCGCAAATAGTACGTTTGCCGTCGCGGTATTCTCGCCAGGCGTGCCCGGCAAGGTACCCGCGGATAACCATTTCCACTTTAAAGGGTTCACAGGCCCTGCCGATGGCTACGTTGGGGTCGGGGGAGGAGATGAGCCAGTTGGGGACAATATCGGCGGTCGCTTCCAGGAAGTAGGTGGCCACCTGGTTCAGCACCTGTCCTTTATAGGGAATTGGCCTGGGCAGGACATGATCAAATGCGGAGATTCGGTCGGATGCGACCATGATCAGTTGATCCCCAACGGTATATACGTCGCGAACTTTGCCGCGGTAAAAATTCGTTTGTCCGGGGAGCGAGAAGTTGGTTTCCTGAACGGCCTCCATGTATCCTTTTTTCGGTCGGTGAGTAAGGTGCGTAAAGACGCTGCTAATGCGGGAAAAAATAGGTAAAAACCCCGGACTTTAGCAGGCCGGGACCGGATTCCTTTTTGCGAAAGCAAAAAAAATCAAAAAAGAGATGTGACTTTTGTCACCCCTACGCGTCAAAAGGACAAATAGCGCACAAGTTGCCACAGTTATGATCCCATGAACCCCAGTTTTTACAATCTGTAAATATATTTCAAGGGGGAATTTTTTAAGCACTCGGAATAGGAACTTTTGCGCCTTGCCGAGTGTTTTTATCTTTGCAAGCCGTTCAAAAGAGAACGGACCAGGCCACACCGGCCGATACTGGGGACGTATTGGTATCGACAGGAGAGTGAGCTGATTAGTAAGCATGCCGGAGCAAGATTGTCTACCTCCGTCAAAAACTAGCAATCAACCCTTTTTTACATGGCAACTCTAATTATGCCATGGCTGCCTAAGACTAAGTCTTAGAAAGCCTTTGTGCCGTACGGTTGACGTCCGATACACACTGTGCCGCACACCATCACTTTCGGACTGGGGGGTGTAGGTGCTCTGATGCATCCCCGAGATTAATCGGAGCTAAGGTGACCGTTTGGGTACGTTTCCTGACCTATCGTGATCCCGACAATTTGATAGGAAACTAAGCATGTAGAAAGCTCTTTGGCGCTTTCTCTGGACCCGAGTTCGACTCTCGGCGTCTCCACTTCTGCGCGTAAAGCGCTGTTAATCAAATAGGTAGGTTTGTCCCGGGACAAGATTCTTTGTCCCGGGCTAAATTACCGCATTATCTCATCGGCACACTTCCCGAGCACATTCAAATGGGGAGTGAAAAAAAATTTTTTCCTGAATTCAGGGTGTATTCTCCTTCTGACCTTAGTAAGGAGTGGCACGTAGAATGGAGGAATGAGCAGGGAGAAAGACGTAAGCGCCGTACCGGCATTAACCAGCACGACACCATAGAAGCCCGCCAGGTCGCTGCTGAACAGCTAATCGAACAGATCAAAAGAGAGTATGCACCTCCGGAATCGTCCCACGAGGAGGCCGCTAGGCAATGGCTGGCCGACCTGGAAGGAACCGTGTCGTACAAAACCTACATTGCCTACAAAGGGAAGATCGATGACTTCTTTAAGGTGATGAATGGGCAGACGCCTACACCTGCGTTGGTGCAAGAATACTTCCGCCGCCTCCAGCGGACACTGCATCCTACTACCTACAATAAGTACCGGGAGCAATTGAATAAAGTGTTCCGGGAAATAGGGGTGGAGGGGTTGTTTGACGAAGTCCAAGCCATCAAGTCATCATATACGCCAGACCTGATATTCCAAAAGAAGCACGTGGACCAACTGAAACAAGTGATCGCGCATAAAGATCCTCAGCTGTGGCTATTCATTCAGTTCATCCATTACTGCTTCCTGCGACCAAATGAGGAGGCCCGGCTCCTGCGCGGTATGAACATTATGCTGGACGAAGACCTGATTTACCTGCCCGGAAAGAAGGCCAAGAACCGTAAGACCACTTATAAAGCAATTCCAAGGTGCTTTAAGAAGGCTCTTTGCCAGTTACCCCCCTTGATGCCCAATGAATACGTATTTCCTTCGCCCATCCTGGAAGACCGGCCGATCGGCAAAAACACCTTCTGGCGACGACACCGGGACATATTAAAGAAGCTCGGGTATCCGAAAGGGTACACCATCTATAGCTGGAGGCACACGGGAGCCGTCCGGTTCATCAAGGCCGGTGGAAGTGTGTTCGATCTCAATAAAATGATGGATCACCACTCCCTGGATCAGACCGCCCAATACCTGCGTCAGATGGGAATTAAGCACCTGACTACCGTTGATCGGTTTCCGGAGTTGTAAAATTATCACCGACCAGTTGGCCCTTTTAAAACAATTTTGGCTTCAACCAGGGGGTCCCAGACCCCCTGGTTGAATGTTTTTTTGATCAATTTTCAGCCAACCTGGGGGTCCCAGACCCCCCAGTTGACCACCTATTTTTCTTATTTTAGGACTAAAACTATAGTCCTATGGAAAATCAAATCATTGAATTTAAAGGAATCCAATTACCAACACCCATCATTGGTGGCCACCGGGTAGTTCCCATTAGAACGATATGTGAACTGATTGATGTAAACATCAAAAGCCAGGTTGATTGGATAAAGGCGCATCCGGTTTTTGGAAAACTAGGTGGCCTGCATTCACTTATCGGCGCTGACGGTAAACCTCGTGAAATGTATGCACTACCTATGATCGATGCTTATTCCTGGCTGTCCAGTATTTCTACGAAAGGTAGAAAGGAAGGGTCCGAAGAAAAGCAATACGCTTTTATGGCCTGGTTTCGGGACCAAATGGTACAGCAGTACCAGGTCGTAGAATTGATCGAACAGTCATTAGAAAGTGAGCGTGAGCTGATACGGCTTAACGAACAAGAACTCATCGAGATCAAGGATATCGAAAGTGACCTAAAGAGAAGGAAGGAGGTGATCAAAAGCCGACAGAAAAGAGTCGAGGCTATTCGCCACAATCGAGTTACTGGACAGATAGAAATGGAACTACTCGAGTCTCCAGAATAACCCACCATTTGAATTTCTCCGCAATTTCCCGCATCTTGTGGCTGAGACACAATCCAGGGGAACTCCCTGATTATTATTTTTTACGATAAGGATGCTCCTATGGGCCCGGAATGCGAAAGCGCCGAACTCAGTTCTCTGGACTGTGTCTCAGCCCTAAGGGGGCATCCGACGTAAATTTTCTCTAGTATGAGACAGGAGAATAATGACCAACCAATCACCATCTTTGACGCTTTTAAAAATTTCTGCCGGACAGATACGATCGACAGCGTCAAAAAATCCCTTATGGATCTACTTGTCGGCTATTTGATATCCGACATCAGCAACGACCAGTCCGACCGAAGGCTGAAGGTATTTCACTTTGAAGCCATCGTGGCCCTACTGGATGACATCGAGCAGCTTCAAATACAGAAAAAACAGGCTGACGCCTAAAACACAAGCCCCTCCGGAAGATCACCGGAGGGGCTTTTTTATCCTACCAACAAAAAGCCCAGGGCCATCCGGCCCCGGGCTGTAAGTACACACCTTACGCATTATTGACTATGCCTTCGCAGGTTGTCGGGAAAACGTGTCTTTGAAGTACCCGTACAGGCCGGTGGCACCATTCACAGTGCTCAGCACGAATCCGTGCAGCAGCGCTAGTCCGGTCAGGAATCGGGCAATCCGTTGGGCCACCTTATCATTAGGCACCTGATTGGCGATCTCCGCAGCGGCAGCTTTGGACTCCTCAGCAGTCAGGTCGCCCAGCTGCTTAGTGAAAGTGCCAAAATCATTCACCGCTTCCTGGATACGTGGGTAGTTACCCATCGCCCAGTTGAGGAATGCCATCAGGTTGAACTTCCCCTGCCACAGAGCAAGGAAGGCCACCAGTGCGGTAATCACATCGACAAAGGTGTCGACGATTTCATCGTACCCAAACTTATTGCTCGGGTTCAGAAAGTTCATAGGAGATTTTTTCATAGCTATGGAAATTTGAGGTTATGGAACTATCGAGTTATCAAAATACCGAGGCCCACCAGGCCAAGTATCCACCACGTGGCGTTACCAGCAGGTGCTGAGGCTACCGGTAATCCGCCATAGGCCGTGAAGGCCTGCAGGCGTCGCAGCCATCCATTGAGGAACTGTGCCTGGCTACCGGTGGCCAGCTGCCGGTAAAAAGCTTCGCGAGTGCGCCGGTAGGCCACGTAGGTCTTACCGGTATCCGAAGAATTCAGTGCATTCAAAGTGATCGGGCCTACAATACCATCATCCGATACACCCAGCACGCGCTGCATCAGCCGAATACCGGTCCGGCCGTGGTTCACGTGGCCATCAAAAAAGATGTTAGCCAAGTCCTGCGACCGGATAAAGTCGCCCTGGATGTTCTTCCAGTACAAATTGTAATAGATGGCTTTAGCCGTATGCGTATTGAGATTGGCCATATCCATTTTGGTCGGCGGCCGGCCGATCCACTGTTCCAGTACTGGCGCACTGATACCATACTTGGTACCCACCAGATCTCCGAGGGAATTGTAGTTTCCCTTATCAGCTGGATTATTTTGGTAGCCGCCCTCGAGGCGCAGCACGATGCTATATGCAGGGTCAAATTTTGCCATCAGTCCAGTATTGCTTTGGTTAATGAGAAAATGCCCCACACAAAAAAGCCGCCACTGATAGCCTGGCTAAGCCGGTCGACCAAGTCGGGCTTGCCCTTTTTCTTTTCGATCTGCTGCTGTATGCTTTTTAGGTCAAAGGCCCCAGGGGTATGCTCCACGTAATAGGCTGTACCATTGGGGTCATAGAACATCCAGTGCAGGTTGGTCCGCGTAGCGGTAGGCTCCAACCAGCTGTACACTACGCCGACGGCTGCCCCCGGCTCCACGACTCCCACAATAGGGGCGTGATTCTGAGGTAGCTTCTTCATTTTTACCTGCCTTGCGGCAAAAAGGGTAAGTCCAACGATGTCGTCAGCAGTGTAAGCCATCACGCAGCGTATTGAAAGTGAGAAATAGCTTTGGCCTGAAACAGCGGCCTGAGCTGGAGACCAGCTTTTGGTCGGTCCAGGTATATCTGATCGCCCTCCGGACTGGTCACGATCACTTTTTCAATGGTCACATCCAGATCGTAATCCCTGGGCATCATCATTTCACAGAAGTGAGCAATCCAGTAACCCAGGTCGTTCAGATCATCGCCGTCGCGTAGCACAAACCCACGACGCTGGAAATAGGCCTCAAACACCTCATTGGCTTGCCTGGCCACATACCGGGCGTGGTACTTCGACTTCACGCTCACCACAAACTGCAGATCCACTTCTTCGAATACACCCTGACTGGACGTTTTCCAAAAAGTCGAGTAGGTACCCGACAGGTCGCTATACGTTACAGTAGGGGATGGGTGGACCGGCACGGGATCCGGATCAGGTTCCGGAGTCGGGTCGGGATCTGTCGGGTTATCGGGTTGGTCGGGGATATCTTCGAGGAAAGCCCCCATGATCGGCAAACCATAACCGTACTCATCATCGTATCCCGGGTTGCCCAGGTCACGAATCTTAGTCTCGATAATTTGGTCCACCTGGTCAATGGTCATATCCGGATTCGCACATAAGGCGTTAGCCACTATGCCGGCGACGATTGGGGTGGCCATGCTGGTACCATTATATGAGGCGTATTTGTCATCAGGAATGGTGCTGTAGATCGCCGATCCAGGCGCGGTCACAAATTGCTGAGCACCATAATTACTGTAGTAAGCTCGCACCAGGCGGCTATCCAGTGCGCCCACCGATCGCGCATTTTCGTACCGCGCGGGATAACTGATCTCTGGTCGGCCATTATTACCAGCTGCGGCAACCACATATACATTCCGATCGGCAAGCCGGTCGATCGCCTGTTCCAGCGCAAAATTCGGACTACTACCGCCCAGCGACATAGATACAATGACTTGGTAACCTTCGGACTGCAGTTCCGGAGCGATATCAGCGACATAGTTTAATCCTTTCACGATCCAACTGTACGCTCCTGATCCGCCCTGGGTAAGTGTCTGTACATCGATCACGCTCACCCGGTTGTATTTGGCAGCGATTCCGGCAACGCCAATCCGACTACCGTTCGGCGGGGTGGCCACCACAGCGCCGGCACAATGCGTTCCGTGCGGATTGAACTTATACCCTGGCTGATCCGTGCGATCGGTCGTGAAATTACGTCGATACTCTTTGAGTACGTGCCCCTGGAGAGCTTCGTGGTCGGCATCAATGCCGGTGTCTACGATGACGACGACCACCTTGCGGCCATTAACTGTACGAGTCCGGAGCTCGGCCTCGTGCTGATCGACTTGCGTATCGTAGTATCCGCGGTTTTCCTGCCGGGCTGCTCGTGTGGTAAGCATAGGTACCGTCTCGATCGGGTGCAGGCGGAAGGTATCCAGTACTCCATCAGCCAAATCCTGGGCGACGGCACGATGATATTGCTCGGTAGCATTTTCAAGGGCACGCTCATAGCGTTGCTGCCCCATGGATGGAAAAACGGTAAGCAGAGCCAATAAAAGGCCCAGGGTATTTCGGAATAGTTTCATGGTTTTTGGGATTATAATTAGCCGTGGCTAGTTGTTTTGGGATTCTATGTTTTCAAGTTTTTCACTCAGTCGGTCCAGGGCGAAGCTGTTATGTTCAATGACTAGTATCATTCGCTCCTGGCTCTCCTTATATACTTCGATCAGCTGCTCGTTACAGGCATCTGACTTTTCATTCGATATCTGCCCCTGCGTGTAGAAGATGTAGGCCATCAGGGCCACAGCCATGAAGGCCGTGCCATGCTTTTGTATTTGTTGCAGTACCAGCTGGTACCAGTTTGATTTTTGCATGTCGTCGTAGTCTTCTCAGGGGGTTATGATTTATTTATCAGTATCCATCGGTAATCTCCATTACTGTTTTGCATACATCGAAGGTGAACGGTTTCAAAATCACTCATGTAGTAGCTACTAATCAGTCCGGTGGAATCCTGAAGACTTCCGGATAATTGTACTTCTTCCGCATCACCGGTATTGTCATCGGTAGCAGATATGTAGATACTTTTCGTATTGTAGCTTGCCGAGGGAGTAGGGAGGCTGGCCAAAAAATTGGAGGTGGCCGCATCGGTAATGTTCATTCCCAGGCGTAATTCGTCGTAGCTGGATAGCCAGGTGGTAAATGTGTCTATGGTCCAGTCGGTGCCGTCAGAGGTGTATTGGTAGGTGTAGGTGCGGTTTTTCGTAATTAAAGAATCAATCTTTGTTCTCATATACGTAGAAAATGAACCTACCTCGTAACTTGGATTTAACTTTAAACCAAAATCTTCATGGGAACGAATCACCTTGAACGTCGAATAATCAGAAACACTTCCAAGTAATCCAACTATATTTAATGTATCATCATTTTGAAAAATTTCATTTAATTTAGATTCTATAATAATCAAAGAGTCTAAATCAACATCAGTTCTTAATAAGAACACATTGGAAGAAGCATTAGGGTCGTATATTTTATTTTGATAAAACTTATAAGTAGACTCCCCCCCTGAATAGCTTGAAATTCTAAAAGGGTATTTTATCGGAAAAGTATTGTTTTCACAAATTACATCTCCCGACCCATCAACATCAAAAACAAAATCAACTGTAGCCCCACTAGTGTCAATCCAATTATCTTTAATAAAAAGCCTTTCAAAATCACTATTTAAGTCAATGAACCCAGATGTAAACCTGCTTGCTGAAAAATTAGAAGTAGGGTTTCTTAAGAAGTTATTACTTGATATATTCAATCTACCTCCACCATTTAGTCTTATGAAATTTGCATTTGAAGTCGATAGGTAAAAATTGTTACCTACCATATCTAAATTTTTAGGTTTACCAAAATAGAAAGTGCTTGAGTATATTGAATTACCTCTTATGTTATGATGGTGAGTGTCTGAGTTGTTTGCGGATAATATATAACCATCATCTATTATTACATTGTCAACCAAATCAATATCACCCTTATTTGACAGTGAAAAAAGGGCCGTTGTATTTCCGACCCTAGATGATATATTAATATAATTGCTTTTAATGGAAACTAACGACCAGTCACCTACAGCTGACATTAAATGATTAGTCGTGAATCCTGAAACTAAATCTAGTGTTACATCTATAGTGTTTCCTGCCATGTGAAATACATCAGGATCATTATCAAACAAAACTATGCCATTTTGCTTTCCAATAACTACATTATCTGTCAAAGTATAAGTGTTTCCTCCTTTAAAAATAAATGGTAATCTTCCTGTGCTATCTGGGTTCAAAAAAGTATTTCCATAAATCAACCCATCATCACCACGCGAGTACAACCCTCTTCTACAGTTGTAAAATTGATTACCATACATTACGTTGCTTTGTCCGTAACTAATGATTATATACGTTATTTCAGAGCTAGACGATTCCTCCCCTAAAATATTATTGAACTTATTGCCGCTTATATTTATGTTTCTTGAAATTCTATTGTCAGTATCACCGACATTTATACAAAAACTATATGTACTCCTGTCTTGAATCCCATTGAACCTATTGTTAACAAAATGACTATTAATTAAGTAGCCTCTAAACATAAAACCACCAACGCCAACACTGTCTATTTCGTTATCAATGACATTTACACTAAAAGGATTCAGATAATTATCAGTATTCTCGAACAAGGAGAAAGCTCTTTCTACATTCACAAACTTGCATTCTTTGATGGTAACAGTTCGATTTAGAGTATCTCCTGTAATAGGCAGCGAAGCATCATTATATCTAAATGAATAATTATTTGGACTGTCGGTGAATTGAACTTTCTCTAAATAGACGTTTGCCGTATCTATAGTTATTAGTCCTGCCCCTTTTATTTTACAGCTATCAGGATTTTCGCCAACGAGCCTTAATTCACCACCTTGCCAATTATAAGATAATCCAGAAGCTAAGTAGGTCCCTTTTGGTATAAAGATTCCATTTCCGGATACTTTACTTAAATTTAATGCACTTTCTAT
>CAYFGK010000026.1:0-28378 GCA_964342305.1 uncultured Saprospiraceae bacterium
TACATCATTGATCATTAATGTACCGTTTTACTTCTCCTCAAACATATGAGCACTCCTACTTCGTGATAATTTGTAACTTATTTGATTATAATTCTGAATTGTGCCCAGATGAAAAATGCCAAATAGTCGTAAAATAAGGTAGTTTCGCAGGTTCATATGATAATATGTTGGTTTGTTTTTATCACTAAAAAAGTGATAATATTGGCTTTAAAAATTGTTTCTCATCGGAATTTGGTCTATAATTGTATTGTCGCCGGTTATCGGGGCACCTGCTTTAACTAATTTTTTCCTGTTCAGGAATCGACGATTATGAATACTTCAGTTTTCCACGCGATGAATATGTGTTGCTGCTGCTGTTGCTGTAAGGCATTGGCCCCTGCTTCCCGTGTGTAGTGCTGATTGATCTATAACTGTAATCAAAAGCTCTTCCGGGAACCCCGGAAGAGCTTTTGATTTATACCCAAACATTAAACCCGGTTACCGGCATGAACCATCCTACTAACAACCCACAGATTAATCCGCTCGACCAGAAGGATATCAATGAACTCTCCAGTCGCATTGATGCCTTTAAGCGAGGAAAGGAAGATGAGGAACGTTTCAAGCACTATCGGCTGACCCGTGGCGTCTACGGACAGCGGCAGGAAGGGGTGCAAATGTTTCGCATCAAGATCCCCTATGGCCGCCTGACCCCCGATCAGTTGGAGCGGATAGCCGATCTTTCGGAAAAATACACCAATGCGCGGATGCACCTCACAACCCGCCAGAATATCCAACTGCACTACGTACGCCTCGACGATTCTCCGGCTATCTGGTCGGGTCTGGCGGAAGTAGGGATGAATGCCCGCGAAGCCTGTGGGAATACCGTGCGTACCGTAACCGCTTCGGCCACAGCCGGCGTTCACCCGGATGAGCCGTTTGACGTGGGACCCTACGCCCAGGCCGTAACTGATTACTTCCTGCGCAATCCTATTTGCCAGGAAATGGGCCGCAAAATAAAAATGGCCTTCTCGGCCACCGAAGCCGATGCCGCTTTTACCTATTTCCATGATTTTGGTTTTATCCCGCGGCTAGTGGATGGTCAACGTGGTTTTCGCGTGGTCGTGGGCGGAGGACTCGGTGCCGTTTCCATGGTTGCACAGCCGGTTAGCGACTTTATGCCAGCCGATGAGATCCTGCCTTTCCTGGAAGCAGCCATTCGGGTTTTTGATCGTTATGGCGAACGCCAAAAGCGCATGAAGGCCCGGCTGAAGTTCCTGATCAAGTCAATGGGGCTGGAGACCTTCCTGGAGTTGGTGGAGGAAGAGAAAAAAGGTTTGGCTAAACTATCCATTCCCATTGATGTGCCCAGGGAAACTAAACCCCAGTTTTCTGAAAAACACATAGTGGAAGAAGTAGTACCGGGATCCGGCTTTAAGACGTGGCAAGCAACCAACGTGGCTCCACAGAAGCAGAAAGGATTCGTCTTTGTCCAGGTTCGTATTCCACTCGGGAACCTGACTTCCGCCGAGGCCCGCAAGGTCGCTGATCTGGTGCGGCAATACGCCGCCTCCGACATCCGGGTGACCGTCAATCAGGGACTGCTTTTCCGCTACGTTCGGGAAGCAAACCTGCCTGCTCTGTACAATGGACTGGCGGAACTGGGGTTCGGTGGGCCCGGTTTTCACGGCACGGCCGACGTCACCGCTTGTCCGGGAACAGATACCTGTGCCCTGGGCGTAACGAACAGTACCGGTTTAGCTGAATACCTTTCCAACTTTATTCAGGAGGAATATCCCGACTACGTCTTCGAACAGAATCTGCGTATCAAGATCAGCGGCTGTATGAATTCCTGCGGACAACACATGGCCGCCCAGATCGGATTCCACGGCAGCTCCATCCGCGATAAGAAAAACAACTGGCTGGTGCCAGCCATGCAGGTAGTGCTTGGCGGTGGGGTTCGCCCCGATGGCACCGGATTTATTGCCGAGAAAGTCATTAAGCTTCCTACCCGCCGGATACCCCAGGCGCTGGGTCTGGTGCTGGATCACTATCAGGCGGAACGTGCAGAGGGGGAATTGTTTATCGACTTTGTGCAGCGATTGGGTAAGCGCCATTTCTACCAATTGCTGAAGCCACTTGCCGATACTGATACCTTCACCGAGGCCGATCTTATCGACTGGAGTGAGAAAAATCCCTACCGTCAATCGATCGGGGTAGGGGAGTGCGCCGGTGCTGCCCTTGATCTGGTAGGAACTATTCTGCAGGATGCGGTCTCCAAACGCAATGATGCTTTTTCGTATGCTGCACAGGGCGCTTACGATTACGCAGCCTACTACGCATATACCGCCCTCGTGGTGGGTGCCAAAGCTCTGCTCCTGGCGGCTGACGTGGATTGCAATACCCACAAAGGGATCATGCAGGATTTTCAGGAGCATTACGTCGACAATGGCTCGATCAGCCGGGTGGAAGACTTTCCGGCGTTCGTACTCCGGATCAAAAAGAACCGCCCCACCCGGGAATTTGTGGAGTCTTTTTTGCAGGAAGCCTCCGACTTGCTGGATGATATGGTAGCTCAACGTGAAAACCAGCTGCGCCGGGAGGGCGCCGATAAGCTGGTGATTGAAAACTATTATAAAGCCTAGACCAATGACTGCCATTAAAAAAGCAAAATTGACGTTGGTAGGGGCTGGTCCCGGCGATGCTGACCTCATTACGGTAAAAGGCCTGAAAGCCCTGCGGTCGGCTGATGTGGTACTCTACGATGCCCTGGTCGGTACGGAATTGCTGGAGGAGGTTCCGGCTTCCGCCAAAAAGATCTACGTGGGTAAGCGTGCCGGTCAGCACAGCATGAAACAAGAGGAGATCAACCGCCTGATCGTCCAGATGGCCCTGCAGTTCGGTCACGTGGTACGACTAAAGGGGGGCGACCCCTTTGTGTTTGGTCGTGGGTACGAGGAGGTGACCTTTGCCCGACAATGGGGACTACAAGTGCAGGTGATACCGGGTATTTCGTCGGCTACTTCGCTAACCGGCATGCAGGGTATTCCCCTGACCCATCGCAACTGTGCCCGAAGCTTTTGGGTGCTGACCGCCACTACCAGCGCCGGAAACCTGTCGGAAGATATTCGCCTGGCAGCTCAATCCTCTGCCACCGTAGTGGTTTTGATGGGCATGCGTAAAATACCACAGATCGCCACCCTTTTTGCGAAAGCAAAAAAAGCAGACACTCCCGTGCTGATCGTTCAGAACGGTTCCCGTCACGACGAGCGGGTCCTGTTTACCCGTGTGAACCGGATGGAAGCGGATGTAGCACAGTCCGGGATTGGCGCTCCGGGCATCATTGTTCTGGGTGACGTAGTGGACCTGGCCCGGCAGAGCGGCGATGTGCAACCTATTCTGCGACAACTGAAACACGTACGAGCATGAGTACCCGGCAGAATCCATTGTACCCCATCTTTCTCAAGCTGCACCAGCTCGACATGCTGATCGTAGGCGCGGGCGAAGTGGGCTACGAAAAGGTCTCGTTTATGCTGAAAAGCAGTCCGCAGGCTCGTATTACCATGGTCGCTCCCTGGGTGAATCCGGAGATTACGGAGCTGCTGGCACGTACGCCGGAGCATCAGGTTAGGATCGTGCGCAAACCGTTCGAATTGGAGGATCTGGAAGGCCGCGACCTGGTAGTTGCAGCGACAAATATCCCCGAATTGAACAAAGAGGTGCACGCTGCCGCTAAACAACGGGGGATCCTGATCAATGTAGCTGATACACCGGCACTTTGTGATTTTTACCTCGGATCTATTGTGACGAGAGGAGACTTAAAGGTGGCTATCTCCACGAACGGGAAGTCGCCCACCTTCGCCAAGCGATTCCGGCAGTTACTGGAGGCAAGTCTTCCGGCTGAGACCACCGATCTACTAGATCATCTTAAGGCCTTCCGGGATACCCTCGGAGGGGACTTCGAACATAAAGTAAAAGAATTAAACCAACTGACAGCTTCCATATTGGAAGCCCAGGCGACCCACACAAGGAACGAAAACACGCATTCATGACAAACTTAAGGTCTAATTCGGCAGCGAGTCCGGAACAACAAGTTGACTATTTGAACGAGTTGTTTGAACCTTTAAACTACCAGGAACGACTGGAAAAGCTCTACGAGCTTTTTAATGCTGACGAAATCCTGATTACCTCTTCCTTTGGGACCAAATCGGTGTTCCTGCTGCATTTGCTGAGCCGGATCAATCCCGGTCAGCAAATACATTTTATCGATACCGGATACCACTTTCCAGAAACGCTGAGCTACAAGGAACAGCTGGCGGAGGCATTCGGTTTAGAGGTAATCGACGTACACCCGAATCCGGAACGACACGCCGAAACCCGCGATAAGGAACTGTGGAATTCCGATCCTGATCGCTGCTGTCACATCAATAAAGTGGAGCCCCTCAACGATATCAAGCCGGAGTATTCCGTATGGATCTCCGGATTGATGGGATACCAGACGGATTTCAGGTCGGATCAACGATTGTTCGAATGGGATGGCCATATACTCAAGTGCCACCCTCTGATCGACATTGACGAAGGAGAGTTTTTATACCATGTTTCCTACCACGATTTGCCACAGCACCCATTAGAAGCAGAGGGGTACGGTTCGGTGGGCTGTACCCATTGTACCGAGCGGGGCGAAGGTCGTTCGGGACGCTGGCAGGGGCAGGAAAAAACGGAGTGCGGACTCCATCCCGATTATTTTGCAAACAAAATGCAGTCGTAGGTTGTACCCTAACCAGACAAATGCACATTACTAACACTGTTTAAGCGCAGTCATCCTTGATGTTTTGCATCTGGCTGAGTGACAAATGTTACTGTTGCTCGAGCCATTATTGTGTATGTTTGACGCGCTAAACAAATTGTCAATGATCCTAAAGACATGACACAGACGGATATTTTGATCATTGGAGCAGGTCCCGTTGGCCTCTTCACTGTTTTTGAGGCTGGTTTGTTAAAGATGCGCTGCCATTTGGTAGACTCCCTGGGCCAGCCCGGCGGGCAACTAACGGAGATTTATCCCAAAAAGCCCATTTATGATATTCCTGGCTATCCATCGATCCTGGCCGGCGAGCTGGTCGATAACCTCATGGAGCAGATCGCACCCTTCAAACCTGGTTTTACCCTCGGGGAACGGGCGGAGTCGATCGAGAAGCAGGAGAATGGACATTTCCGCCTGACGACCAATAAGGGCACGATTATCGAAGCTCCCGTGATCTGTATTGCCGGCGGGCTGGGATGCTTTGAGCCACGCAAACCGCCACTGGAAAATCTGGAGCATTTTGAAGATAAAGGTGTGGAGTACATCATTCGCGATCCCGAGAAATACCGCGACAAGCGTGTAGTCCTAGCCGGAGGTGGTGATTCAGCGCTGGACTGGACCATTTACCTGGCCGAAGTGGCTAAGGAAGTTACATTGATCCACCGCCGCAAAGGATTTCGTGGTGCCCCTGATTCCGTGGAGAAAGTCTTCCAATTGGCGGAAGATGGCCGGATCGATCTGCTCACCGATTCACAGGCGATTGGCCTGGGCGGGAATGGTCATCTTACCGACGTAAAGATCAAACACAAGGAACGCGGAGAATTGACTAAGTCAACGGACCACTTCATTCCCCTCTTCGGGCTTTCGCCAAAACTGGGCCCTATCGCCGATTGGGGGCTGAATATTGATAAAAACGCTATTGTAGTCGACACCTTCGATTACAGTACGAATATTCCCGGCATATACGCCGTTGGCGATATCAATACGTATCCGGGGAAACTGAAGTTGATCCTGTGCGGATTCCACGAAGCTACCTTGATGTGCCAATCGGCCTTTAAGATCGTGAATCCCGAGAAGAAGATCAGTTTTAAGTATACTACGGTAAATGGTGTCAACGGCTTTTAGCGAAAGCAAAAAAAGCTGATAACCTGATCCGAAGATCGATCCGAAGGGGTTGTTCTTCGGATTTTTTATTGGCTGGCCTTTGGCATTTCTTTCGAAGGTGAAATCCTTGTTTGCTCTTGTTTCTCGGTAATGAAGAAGTAGATCACCAGATACATTGCCGGTGTTTTCTGCGTGTTTTTTGGCACATGTGGTATCCTGCCGTCGAAAAATAAAGAGTCTCCTTTTCGGACTTCCAGCACGGTCTCTTCCAGGTGGAACTTTATCTGGCCCTCAATGAGGAATAAAAACTCAAAGGCATTCGTAGATACCTGTGGACGTTTATTATCCGGTTCCAGGGTGACCAGGGATATTTGAAAATTATCGGATCCCTGGGTGTGTTCCAGGATTGACTGATAATTAAAACCTTGCGCGGTTTCTTCCTTGACGTAAGAGACGTAATTCTCCTGCCTGATCAATAGGTAGTTGGAGAACTTGTTCTGATCATTTAACTCGGCAAAGAAAGCCGATGGTTCGACATCCAGGGCCGTAATCAGTTGAAACAAGGTTGGGATGGTGGGTATGATGCGGCCATTTTCAATTTTGGAAAGCATAGCCGAGCTTATACCTGCCTGGTCTGATAAATCGACCAGGCGCATATTCTTTTCATTCCTGTAGGCTCTGAGCCTGGGGCCTATTCTGTGTATTGCGTAGCCCGCATTAAGTTTCATGAAAGTAGCGTTAAATACGTCCAAGGGGACAGGGTGAAAAACCGATATGTTCAGGTTGTATCTTCTGATGAAAAAAGAATGGGTTTAGGAGGCAGGTCTCCGAAGTGGACCTTCTTCGCTTCTAAAGATAGGGCTTCCGATGTAAAAAACTCCTTTATGGGCGGAATAACTCACGAACCCGGTCATTTCAGAGCCTGAAGGCTGGCGATTTTTTCTGTTCTCCCCGGGAAATTTATCCTGACTTTCCTCTTTACTCCGGCGCTTTGGTCTGCGGGCTTTAAATTTATTTTACAGTAGGTTAAGATTGTATTTATCTGCTTGCATTAACGGCGGTTCGAGTTTGTTTTCATTTAATGAAAATAGATTGTTGGGTGGCAGTGGTTTTGTTTAAATAATTGATAATAAGTGTTTTATGGTTGTTTTTTGACTTAACCTATCTTTAAACTTCCAAATTAATTCCTTCTTGATTGATTGGTTTTCTTTGTGGTAAATGTTTCCGCAGAGGTCGTCATTTTTCATTTGTTTTCCTTTTGCGAAACCCAATTAAATCAATCAAACCTATCTAATTATGAACGATGCTTCTTGGTGCACAAAACTCAAAGGTGTGCTATTCTTCCTGTTTTTAACGGCCCAATTGGTCGCACAGGACCGTACGGTATCCGGAACAGTTACGGATGATGCCGGTGAACCCCTGATCGGTGTTACGGTCGTAGTGGAGGGGACCTCTACGGGAGCCGTGACTGAGGTAGATGGAACTTACGAGATTACTGTTTCCGGCGAGGGAGCGGTACTGGTGTTTTCGTACGTTGGTTATAATAACCAGCGCGTGGCGGTAGATGGCCGCAGTTCTGTTAACGTGACAATGACTTTGGGATCGACCCAACTGGACGAAGTGCTGGTAGTCGGGTACGGAACCCAGGAGAAAGAGGATGTAACCGGAGCCATTTCATCTGTAAAAGGAGATGAGGTACGCAACCTGCCCGTTGCGGGAGCCTCTCAGGCCTTGCAGGGTCGGGCAGCAGGTGTCTCCGTTGTTCGTAATGGCGGCGCACCGGGTGATGGAGGCTCGATCAGGATCCGTGGTACAGGTACCGTAAACGATGCCAGCCCTCTGATTGTGGTAGATGGTGTTCCGCTTACCTACGGAAGCATCAACGATATCAATCCAAACGATATCGAATCCATCGAGGTTCTGAAGGATGCTTCCTCTTCCGCTATCTATGGTCAACGCGCGGCGAATGGTGTCATTATTGTTTCCACCAAGCAAGGAGGATTCAATCAGAAGACGTCAGTTACATTGAATGCCTACGCAGGTGTATCAAATGTATCCAGCCGTATTGATGTGCTGGACGCCGGGGAACTGGCAGCGGTTAAGCGCGAAGCATACCAAAATAGTGGTCAGGCTGTTCCTGCTATTTGGAACGAGTCGGCCTTTCAGGTGCAACGAACTAACTGGCAGGATGAATTATTCGAGAGCGGATTGACACAGAACTATGATTTTACCATTAGTGGAGGTAGCGACCGCCTGAGTTTCGCTTTCACCGGTGGGTACTTTAACGAAGATGGTACCATTGATAACTCCTACTTTGACCGGTACTACGGTCGCATAAATTCAACCTTTAAAGTCACTGATTGGCTAACGATCGGTGAGAACCTGCAGATCACTCGCCAGGAAGGTAACTTCATCAATACCAATTCGGCTCAAACCGGTACTATTTGGAGTGCTATTCGCTTCCACCCGGGGCTGCCCGTAATTGTAAACGAGGCCCTGCCAGGTCACGTAATCGGCCAGTACGGCTCTTCACAGGTGAGTGGAGAATTCGGTGATATCAACAATCCCATTTTCACTACGGATATTGAGGACGATAAAGCCATCAATAATCGCTTCCTGGGAAATGTGTTTGCGGAAATCGAATTCCTGCCTGGTCTGAAATTAAAGGGGAACTTCGCAGCTGATGCTTCGTATTTTGATCGCACCGAATTCTTCCCGATCATCGACCGGCAGATCCGCGCCCGCTCGCGGAATTCCCTGAGCCGCCAGTACTCCGAATCTTACTCTTTACTGGGGGAATACTTCCTGTCGTACGAACAAACCTTCAACGATGTTCACAAGCTGAACCTGGTAGGCGGTTATACTGCTCAGCAGTTTATCTCTGAAAGCCTTTCCGCTGAACGCCTGGACTTCCCAAATGAAGATGAAGACCAGCGTTTCCTGAATGCGGGCAATACGATATCCAATGCCAGTGGTACGCGCTCCGAGTTCTCTCTCCTGTCTGGTTTCGCGCGGGTGAATTATTCGTACGATGGCCGGTACTTGCTGACGGCCACCTTCCGTCGCGATGGTTCATCTCGTTTTGCTCCGGATAATCGTTGGGGTAACTTCCCGGCTTTCTCGGTCGGGTGGCGTATTTCCCGTGAGAAGTTTTTCCAGAATGTCAACGCAATCAGCTTCCTGAAACTGACTGGTGGGTGGGGGCAGTTGGGCAATCAATCCGTAGCTAATCTGCAGTACCTGGCATTAGTCTCTAGCGGACGTCGTTATTCCTTCGGTCTGGATGGTAGCAATCAGATTGTTGGGTCCAGCCTGAGCCGTATTCCGAACGAGAACATTTCCTGGGAAACCGCCGAGATGCTGAACTTCGGACTGGAGATCGGTTTATTGGAAAACCGCCTCTTTGGTTCTTTCAACTACTTTATCAAGGATACCAAGGATATGCTCCTGGCTCCTCCTACCGTTGGGACTATTGGTCGCACCGATGTTCCTGATCAAAATGTGGGTGAGCTTCGCAACCAGGGGCTGGAAGTAGAATTATCGTACCGTGGTTCTGCCGGAACGGATTTTACGTATTCCGTTAGCGGTAATGCTGCTTTCATCCAAACGGAAGTCACTCAGTTGTTCAATGGTAATTTCCTCGCTTCGCAATTCTACGGCCGCCCGAATCAGGAGATTGCCCGCACCTTCGAAGGTGAGCCCATCGGTACTTTTTTTGGTTGGCGCACGAACGGCCTCTACCAGAATGCTTCAGAAGTTAATAATGATCCCAATATCGCTAATGACCCCCGGCGGGAAGCCGGCCTGATCCAGCCCGGCGATGTCCGCTTCCTGGACCTGAATGGCGACGGTATTATTGATGACGAAGATCGTACTATACTCGGTGACCCCAACCCATCGGTCAGCTACGGCCTGAATACCAGCTTTGGTTATAAGAACTTCGATTTGAACCTCTTCTTCCTGGGGGTTGCCGGGGTAGATATTTACAATGCCGATCGTATGCAGGGACTGGATGCGTCCTATCCCTTCAATATGTACGATGAGGTCCGGAATCGCTGGACCGGCGAGGGGACCAGCAATGAGATCCCGCGTGCTACCGTCGATCGCGATAACCTGAATTACCGTACGTCCGATCTGTTCATCGAGGATGGAAGCTTCTTCCGCCTCAAAAATATCACATTGGGCTATACCTTGCCGGCGAACGTAACCGAGTCGATCCGCATGACGAACCTGCGCTTCTACGTAACCGGACAGAACGTTTTCACTATCACTGATTACAGTGGCCTGGATCCTGAACTGGGTTATGTGGACGGAAACCTGCAGCGGAACGTGGATTACGCTCAGTATCCACAGTCACGTACCTGGACGTTCGGACTGTCGGCCCAATTTTAATTGATAAAAACTACCATAAACCAATAAGACATGACTATCATGAAGCGGTTTTCACTTTTTTTAATACTGGCCGTTTTGGCAGCAGGGTGTAGCGAGGATTTCCTCAATTCCACCCCGTATGCCCAGTCCACTTCCGCCACTTTCTGGCGTAACGCCGACGATGCCGTGGCCGCAGCCAATGCTATGTACGATCCTCTGAACGATGAGGATTTCTATGGCCACAGCGAGCAGACCTTTGAGATCTGTTCCGATGATTTCTGGCGTGCAGGTGACCACGGGGAAGACCAGGCGATCGAAGAATTCACTTTTGATCCCTCCAATGCGCAGTTGCGGTCCAGTTATACCCGTAAGTACGAAATCATTAACCGGGCCAACGCTATTCTGATCAATGTGCCCGATATCGATATGGATGCCAGCCTGAAAAACCGGGTTTTGGGTGAAGCCTATTTTATGCGTGGTTTTGCTACCTGGCGCTTACACGTCATTTATGGCGAGGTACCGATTATCGACGAGCAGGATGTCCGCGATAACAATTTCAACAAGCCCAAGGCATCGGCCGATGAAATGCGTGCCTTTATTGAATCCGATTGGTTGCAAGCGGCTGATCTGCTGCCCGCTTCTTATTCCGGCGGTGATATTGGTCGCCCTACCAGCGGTACGGCAAATGGCTTCCTTGCAAAACTCTACCTGTACATGGAAGATATGCCCAGGGTGATCGAGTTTGGTAATAAAGTGATCAATGGTCCTTACCCGCTGGCCGGGGATTATGGTGACAACTTCCAGGTGGCGACCGAGAATAATCCCGAGATGCTGTTCGCGGTACAGGCCCTCGATGGCTGGACTACCTGCGCTTACCGTATTTATTCCACACCCCGTCCCTGGGGCGGCTGGGATTTTCACGAGCCCATCCAGGATCTGGTGGATGAATTTGAAGCGAATGATCCCCGCCTCGATTACTCCATCATGAAGCCCGGCGATATGATCGATCTGGGTGGTGACCTGGGGCCTACCGAGTATACAGCTGATCTGTCGAGTACCGGTTATCACTTCCGCAAATTTGGAACCTGGCGTGCAAGCGGAGGTTTGGATGGTAGCCAGAACGTTCCTATTCTGCGTACTTCGGATGTGTACCTTATGGTCGCTGAAGCCAAAATCCGCCAAAACGGAAACGGTTCCGGTGATACGGAGATTAATGCAGTTCGCAGCCGGGTGGGTCTGGCACCGGTCAGCGGTGCCGGTATGCCCGAATTGATCCACGAGCGTCGGGTAGAACTGGCCGGCGAGAACCAACGTCATCAGGATCTGATGCGCTGGGACAAAGCCGGTATTATCAATATTGTTGATCATTATCAGGTTGATCGTGGCGCCTTCAAACCACCACGCGCTTTCCAACGTCCTAAGCACTATTATTTCGCCATTCCTCAGCGCGAAATAGATTTGAGTAATGGTACACTTGTCCAGAACCCAAATTACTAATCGTACCAACTGACTCTTTAACGGTCCCGGAGTACAGCGTCCTGCTGTATTCCGGGAACTGTATTTTTACCTTGTATGCTGAAAACTGATTCGAACTCCATGAAATGTTTTTCGTCGATTTTCCTTGGTATAATGTTCCTTTCCGGAATGGTCAGCTCCTGTCAGCAAAGTCCTTCTTCCCAAAAACTGGTAGGTACCTGGCAAGTTGATTCTGTCTATTCTTTTTACAATGGATTTAGTTTTTGGGATCGCGACGACAGTGGAGACTGGGCCAGGTATGTTTATACGGATGACGGTCGTATGGAGGAGTGGAAGTTTGATAATCCACGCTATTACCGCTATGAGTTGTCAAATGATACCATCTACTGGCAATCGGATACCGAGCAGGGCTGGGGCTGGTTTCAGATCGTCGCTCTTACCGATGACCAGCTGGTTCTGCGTAAAGAAAAACCCTCCATGTTCGGTGCAAAACGGGAGGAACGATTTGAGGTGCGTTACTTTTCGCGCCTGGAATAGAAGGACGTCGTAACCATGAATTATGCGGAACAGGAAGTGGTTGAGCTGGTGGATTTGGGTGTTTCCCGTATCGTTTTCGTCGGGGCAAAACCTGGTCCCAAATCCCGATTTTGACCGGTTTGACATTTGCCCGCCTTACCCCGGTCAGGTTCATCTGGCTATTCCCTGGGATTCGCCCAATAACAAAACGACTGATTTCTACCACCGCTGTGCCGATGAAAGCACTTCGGCCTCCGTCCCCGATAATTTCCTGGGCTTTCAGCAGCCGGTTCGGGGAAACGGATATCTCGGTATTCGGTCCTGGATTCCCGTGATCTCGGGTAATCCACCCTACCGGGAATACGCTTCGGTCCGATTGACGGAGCAACTGCGGGCTGGACAGCGATATCGTATCGGTTATTGGATCTCGATGGCTGAAGGTAGTAGTCATCAATCAGATGGGCTTGGACTCTGGCTCTCCGGACAACGTCCCCTCGCGGATTCGGTATACCTTTTGGAACCGGAATTGCGATACCCCAAGGGGCAACTGATCAAATCCACGGATGCCTGGCTACCGGTTCGATCGGTGTATACGGCCCGCGGTGACGAGGCTTTCCTGACTATCGGGAATTTCCAATCGGATGAAACTATGGTCCGTGAAGAAAGAGCTCCCGGGGAGCGTCCTTCCGTGTATTATTACCTGGATGCGGTTTTTGTCGAACCTTGCCCGGAGCCGCCGAGTCGCGAGCTGACTCGTGATATGCAACTTTGTCGTGGACAGTCGATAAAGATTACGCTGGACTCAATGGCCTGGACGGCAAATTGGTCCGATGGATCCCGGTCGCTGGAACGCGTTTTTGCGGAACCGGGTACCTATCGGGTCAGCCTGGATTTTGGCTGTTACCAACAGACGATCACCTATCAATTTGCCGAACTTGGCTGTGACTGCTCCTTTCGTCAGCAGGGACCTAATGTGAACCAATGGCAATGGCCACTCGAATTGGTCCGTTCCGAGATCAGGCTCTTTGATGCCAGGGGGCAGTATTTGGGGACCTTTTCCAGGGATTCTTTAGAGGCTTTCGCCAAAAACCTCACCGCTGGCATCTATTTTTTTGACATGCAGTTGGCGTGTATAAGTACAGGCCCGCAATTTCAGCGCCAGAGGGGCTCGTTCGTTATTGTAACGCGGTAAGTGTTTTTAGGGGTTCCGTACTGAAAAACCTGATCGGACCATCATTAGTCGCAACCAGTAGCAGATAGGTATCTTCGACAGCACGGTAGACCCAATCAATTTTTTGGCCTGCCCCCGTGGTGAATAAACCACTCTTTTGCCAGGGAACGGCCTCCAGTTGTCCATCTTTTTGCGAAAGCACCAAACCGTAAGAAGCATCCATCCGCCCAATGGTTGGTTCGGGAGCGAAGTTATTACCAATACATATAATCTCTGAATGCCCGTCTCCATCGAGATCACGGAGTGCGAAATCATTGACCGGAGCCCACTGAGCCTCGACAGGGAAGGGATGGAACTTCCAGCTGCCGCCTTCGTTTTCCAGCCAGCCGGAGGCAAATTGATCGATCGTTTGTTGCTCGCTTTGGCGGCGAATCGTTTCGCTAAACAGGTCCTCCCAGCCGGCTTCGGCGTAGGAGGTAAAATCCTTAAAGTTCTTCTTCAGGGGGGATAACCACTGCAGCATATCCTTCCGGTAATGCCAGGGCACTTCTTTGCCCTCCAGCTCAATGGTGAGCAAGGCTTCCGGGGTACCATTCCCGTCAAAATCGTTTTGGTATTTACGCAGGCTTTCGCCAAAAGGGTGATTCCAACCGAGATTGCCCGCAAGGATATCCTGATCACCATCATCATCGAGATCGGCCAAACAGATAGTGTTCCACAATCCCCGGGTTTTGTCAATTTCCTTTTTTACGAATCCGTCCGGGCGGTTGTATAAAATAGTCATAGGCATCCATTCTCCGGCAACTACGAGATCGGGACGCTGATCGCCGTCCATATCTGACCAGACAGCGGTACTCACCCGGCCGAGTTGCCCACCTGCCGGTAATAACTGTGTAGCTGTTAGCCGACCGCCCTGATTTTCCAGCAAAAAACTGGTTGGTATGATGGCATAATTTTGCGGATGAATGCGGGCTCCGACAAAAAGGTCGGTATCTCCGTCCTGGTCATAGTCCACGGGTACCACACAACCGGTCGGGATAGTCAGCTCTGGCAAGGCTTCTTCCGACAGGGCGAAACGACCCCGGCCATCGTTTAGGTACAACCGATCCTGGTAGAATTCAGAACCTGCCGGGAATTCACTGCCGCCGCTACCGACGTAAAGATCCAGGTCTTCATCCCCGTCGACATCCAGAAAAATGGCAGCTGCATCTTCCTCGAAGTGTTCGGTACCGGGAAGGTCCCGCTGCACAAATTGGCCATCCGCTTTTTGTATAAGTAGCTTACCCGGCTGACGGAAAGCTCCCCCCGCAAAAAAGTCATCCAGATTGTCGCCATTGATGTCTCCAACGGCAAGGGCCGGGCCGGGTTGTGAGTATTTCTGCCACAGCAGCGACTGTACTTTAAAGTCAGCGTAGTGTGATTCCTGATGAGTGATCGTACAATCCAGGTCTCCTGTTATGTCGGTCAGCCAGCTTTTTCCAGGAATCGGTGTTGTTGCGATAGGAGAGGAGGGATTCTCTACCTGAACGGTCATTTGCCGATCGGTAACAACTGACCGTTCCACCTGGCTTGTGCCATCAGACCAGCGGATTACCAGGGAGTCGATCCGGGTTTCTGAACCCAATCCAAAATGGAGGATGGGTTCTACGCTCGATTGGTATCCACGGGCTGGCTGGAAGGTTTGCGTTTGCACCTGCCCGGGGGTGAACAGTTGAAATTCAGCGCCATACAGAAGCGCCTGAGGTATACCCGGTCCCGGTACAATTCGCAGGAAATGGTTGCCTTGCTGGCGGTTTTCGTAGAGGAAGGCCGGTGCATCGGTGTTGTTAACCACGTAGTCCAGGTCGCCATCATTGTCCAGGTCGCCTACGGCAGCGCCGTGGGAGTAGGAGGGGTTGGTGAATCCCCATTTTTTGTTGGCCTGGCTAAATTGGTATCCGCCTTCATTTCGAAACACATGATTTGGAAGGTAAGCTCCGTCGAGATCCCCGAGGGCCTGAAACAAAACTTCTTTCATGTCACGGTCCCATTGCCCCTTCATCATGGTCGCCATTTTGTAGGAGGCAAAGTCCATATTGGTGACATCCTTTGGGTATCCGTTGGTGATCAGGAGGTCTTTCCAGCCATCATTGTCCAGATCGGCAAGAAGCGGGCTCCAGCTCCAGTCGGTACTGTGAATGCCGGCCAATTGCCCGATCTCACTAAAGACCGGTAAGGTGTCGCCGCGAACGCCCCGGTGCAGTTGCAGGGTGTTGCGCATGTATTGGGGAGCATAACCGGTCATTAGCTCGGACCGGAAACGATCGTAGCGAATACTGCCGATCATCAGCTTGCGGCGCTTATTGTCGGGCGGGAGCATATCCACCGAAAGAACGTCCGGGAGTCCGTCGTTATTAATGTCGGCTACATCCGTACCCATGGAGGAGTAGCTGGTATGCCGGAATGCCTCCGCAGCGACATCCTTAAAGGTGCCATTGCCTTGGTTCAGGTACAATAAGTCATTCGACAAGTAATCGTTGGAAACGTAGATGTCCAGCCATCCGTCCCGGTTGATGTCCTCCACGGCTACGCCGAGCCCGTAGCCTTCGATAGTAATCCCAGCTTCGGCAGAAACATTAGTGAACCGGCCATTGTCGTTTCGGTACAGCCGGTCGGTATTAGGTGACTGGCCTTTGGTTTTTTTTGGGCGGATAACATTCGGGCCCACTTTTTCATCCATAATGTTGGTGAGCAGGTAGGCGTCGAGATCCCCGTCGCGATCGTAGTCGAGGAATACGGTTTGGGTGGTATGGCCCCGGTCGTCGAGCCCGTAATCGGCTGCTTGTTCACGAAAGGTGCCATCCTGTTGGTTGATGAAAAGCAGGTTCGCGCGTTGGGCGGGTTCGTAGGGTCCTGCGCAGCTTACGTAGATATCGAGCCAGCCATCTTCGTTAAGGTCGACCATGTGGACACCAGTGGCCCACCTGCCCTGGGTATCGATGCCTGCGTTTTCGGTGATGTCTTCAAAGGTGAAGGATCCTTTATTCCGGTAAAGGGCAGCATTGGTCATGTTGCCCGTAAAAAAGACATCGGTCCAGCCATCCCTGTCTACATCACCCAGGGCTACCCCCGCACCATTATTAAAATATTCAAAGGTTATGATATTCAGGTCGGGACTGGGAAAGAGCTGGTTGGAAAAGGAAATGCCCGATTGGGCGGAATCATGGAGATAGAATAAGGTGTCGGTATCAGTTTGGGAGGTACATCCCAACAAGAGGCAAAGGGTGGCGATCAATGGTAGACGCATAAGAGGACTTTTCATCAAAGGTAAATGCCACCTGTTACCTGAGGGTTAATTGGGTGTAGTGGTTTTGGTGAAAGATGCCTTGGTGTTAGTTGGTTGGTAATCAATGCAATGTGGGTTTTTTTATTCTTTTTGCATGTCTTTTCGTGTAAACCAGGCATTAAAAAAATGGGAACCCTTTTTCCAGGTTAGGAAAGAAAATGACGAAAATTTACTTTTATGAAAAAATAACCATGAGAGCAGCGCTTACCTTATTCCTATCCTTGTTATGCCTGGGTTTGATGGCCCAGGATCCGTTTTCACACGAATTAACTACCTCCCAAAAGCCATGGACCGGGAAGGCTTTCCAGAATGCCGAAGATTGGTTCCAGTTTGCAATTGTTAGTGACCGTACCGGCGGGCACCGGGCGGGCGTGTTTGGTGACGCTTTGGGGAAATTAAATCAACTACACCCCGAATTCGTCATGAGCGTGGGTGATTTAATTGAGGGATATACTAAGGATATGGATATTCTGGAGGAGCAGTGGACTGAATTTGACAGCATACTTAGCGACCTGCAAATGCGGTTTTTTGCTCTGCCGGGCAATCACGACATTTCCAACGAAGTGATGCGGGATCTTTGGTTGGAGCGTTACGGGCGTTCTTATTATCATTTCAAGTACAAAGATGTACTTTTCATTGCGATGGATACCAATGATGGTGATGGTGTAATGTTCAGCGAGGAGCAGATCAACTACGTGAAAAATGCTCTGGCAGAAAACGAAGATGTACGCTGGACCCTGCTGTTTATGCACCATCCTATCTGGAACTTCAGCGATTACAATGGTTTTGCCGAAATTGAAGAAGCCCTGGTTGACCGCCCCTATACGGTGTTTGCCGGTCATACCCACCGCTACTTCAAATCAGTACGTCAGGATCGGAATTACTACGTGCTGGCAACTACCGGCGGCGGAACCCGTCTGCGTGGGCCGAGAGTAGGGGAGTTTGATCACGTTACCTGGGTGACCATGACGGACCAGGGCCCCGAATTAGTCCACCTACAACTAAGCGGTATCATCGATGGTGATGTGTTGACGCCGGAAACGGCCCCGCTGGTGATGGCCCTGAATAATGCGGCCCGCCTGGAGAGCCTTTCCCTGAAAGGTGATTCCGGATCGGATCGCCTGTTGCTTCGGATCGACAATACCCTGCCGGAAACCTTCGAAATGGAATCCAGTGGCATATTTAGTGCTAATGAGCGGGAAAAGGTGAAGCAGACTATGGGCAAGGACCTCATTTTTGAGGGACGTTTTTACCACAATCACCACCTGAATCCCTCGGAGCATACCTTCGAAGTAAAAGTTCCTTCCAATTCGATGGTGGAAATTCCCATCTCCATTGATGTGTTGGGTGATATCGCTCTTGAAGACCGGGATGACCTGGAGCTGGACTGGACCGTGCGCTTCGATGGCCCGCAATTTGAGCCTCCCTTCAGGCTTTCTGGTGTCAAAAAGATCCCTATGTCTTTCGAGCCCAACGGCTTGGACGCAACCGCGTTGGATATTTTCCTGAATAGTCACGAGGTCAGTTTGGGAACTGCTTTCGAGGGTACACAGATCAAATACACCCTTGATGGTTCGGAGCCAACCATGAATGCCACCACGTATACCGGGCCTTTTTCCCTGAATGAATCGACTACCGTAAAGGTTCGCTTGTATTCGAAAGACGGGTCAGCGGCATCCAACACCTTCACTAAAACCTACCGTAAAGTGAAGCCCCTGGAAGCTGTTTCGGAAAAGGGCCTCAAGCTGAAACCGGGCCTGAAATACCGGTATTACGAAGGTGATTTTGCGAATCAGATCCCTGATTTTACTCCGCTGACCCCAAAAGATCAAGGTATTGCCACCAATAGCAGTCCGAGCCTGATCGCCGAGAAGAACGATATGCGCAAGGACCACTTTGCTATTCAATTCGAGGGGTACTTACGGATTCCTGCCGATGGTATTTACACCTTCTATACGTATTCTGATGATGGTAGCCGCCTGTATCTGCACGACAAATTAGTAGTTGATAATGATGGTTCCCATTCCGCACGTCGGCGTAACGGCTACGTGGCCCTGCAGAAAGGATTAGTACCCATAAGGGTGGATTACTTCGAGGATTTCCTCGGTGAAACCTTACGGGTGGGCATGCTGGGACCTGACGGTGAACCACAGGAAATCCGATTCGCTGACTTATTCCACCACGCTAAGTAGCCTTTCGGCAAAAGCAGAACTATGCGAACTATCCTCCTCGTTGCCCTTGGCCTGATTTCCGGCCTTTGCTTGTCAGGTCAGGAACCAAGAAGAACAGACGACTTTCAGGTACCCGCCGGCGTGCCCTGGAAACCAGCTACTGACTATCCCGAACCGTTGTTTCGGTTTGCTACTATTGGCGACCTGACGGGGGGGTATCGGTGGGGGACTTTCCCGAAAATTATGGACCGTTTATCTTGGTTGCGGCCAGATTTTGTGATGAGTGTGGGGGATTTGATCGAAGGATACACCTACGATGAGGCGCAAATCGGACGCTGGTGGGACCAATTCGCTGGATGGGTGCAAGATTTTCCGGCCCCGTTTTTCTATGTCCCCGGTAACCACGATTTGTCGAATGAACTGATGACCCGACTCTGGGAAGAACGACATGGCAACACCTATTACTCCTTTCGTCATCGGGGTATTACCTTTTTGGTACTCAACACGGAAGATGGTGCTCCTTCTCGTATTTCAGAGGAACAAGTAGCTTTTGTGGAGGACGTACTCACCACAACTGCCGTGCAGGAACAGATACTCTTGTTTTTCCACAAACCCTTGTGGCAAAATGAAGAGCCGGGTTTTCTGGCGATCGAGGACATGCTGTCAGGGCGACCCTATACCGTCTTTGCGGGCCATCAGCATCGGTATTCATACCGCATTCGCAAAGGCAGACCCTATTTCGTTCTGGCCACCTGTGGTGGTGGCAATGCACTGCGCGGTGCTGAATTCGGCGAATTGGACCACCTGGCCTGGGTGACCGTGTACCCGGATACACTGGTGGTAGCCAATCTGGAAACGGAAGGGATACATCCGGACACCTTGCTTACGCAAAAAATGGGGGCCAGGGCAGGTGCTTTTTTGGCGACAGCCGAAGCATTACATCACGAGCCCATTTTTCCGGAAGCTTCTGCCACGGACACAAAAACGCTTCTGACCCTCCCCAACAGGACCAGCCGACCAATGAAGGTGCATTTGTTCGCCCGCCAACATGATGCTGTACGGGTTTCGCCCGCTTCGATCGATACGGTGCTGGCTGCCGGTAGTATCTTGACCCTTCCAGTGACGCTTTCCCGATGGCCCGGACAAGAATGGCCCTCTACCCGTCAACCTGTACAATGGGAAGTGGATGTGCAGGAGCTTAACAGGATTGAACCGCTACAACATACCTATTCATACCCCATGCCCTTACTGTACGCGTATAGTATTCTGCGATCAGATCAAGCGCCAACCCTTGACGGCAAGTTGGACGAGTGGGACATGCCGGAGTTAGCGTCACCTGGTGAATTTGGTTATTACGCCCACACCTGGACCGGACCGGAGGATTTACAATTGGCAGCTCAGGTGCAGGTAAGCAAGGATACCTTGTATCTGGCCCTGAAGGTCATAGACGATGATTTTTATTTTGATTCCTACCGCAATAGTTGGGAGCAGGATGCTGCGGAGCTGATCCTGAAATTGGGTGAAGAGGGCGCTGCGGTACTGGGATTCATTATTCGGGATAATCAGGAGTTGCTGGTCGACAAAGAGCAGTTTTTGCCGAAAGGCTACCGCCTATCAGCCTACCGTAAGGATGGTGGAATGACGGCGGAGGTAGCAATACCAATACCATCCGGTTTCGGAGGGACGTTTCGTCTGCAGTGGGTCGTATACGATCACGATCAACAGGAAGACCCCTATAAGGGCACTAAAGCATGGCTATTCCCCAATTACCAAAAATATCAAACCTACCACCTTCAAGACGCTAAAAAATGATACGCCGGATAACCACTTGTTTGTTTATTCTTTGTGCTGCGGGCTTAATGGTTCAGGCACAGGACCCTTTTCGCATAGCGATGATCGGTTGCCACCGTCAATTTGAGCCGGCGCCGGCCCTGGTGCGCTACCTGGAGGCCGAACCTGATCTTTGCCTGTGGATCGGCGATAATGTATACGCCGATACGGAGGATGATTTCTCCTTCATCGAGAAGTGTTACGATGCTCTGGCGGCCAAGCCGGCCTTTCAGGAATTACAATCCCTACCGACCATTGCCACCTGGGATGATCACGATTATGGCCTCAATAATGCGGGCAAGGAATACCCGCTCAAGGAAGAGAGCAAGGCCTATTTCCGCCAATTCTGGCAATTGGAAGAGGAGATTCCGGAGGACCGGGATGGCATTTACTACAGTCATTACGTAGAACATCAGGGCAAAACGGTTCAGTTCATCATGCTCGATGTGCGCTACAATCGCGATGAACCTTTTTCCGGTGGCGATGTCCTGGGGGAGAACCAGTGGGCCTGGCTGGAGGAAGAACTGAGGAAGCCTGCCGACCTGCGTCTGGTGGCTTCCGGGTTTCAGGTGCTGCTGGGGCCGGAAACAGGGTCAGAAAGCTGGTCGACTTTCCCGGAGGCACGGAGGCGTTTATTCGCGTCCATTCGCTATACAGGAGCCCAGCATCTGGTGTTTCTGACGGGTGATCAGCACTACGGGGAGGTATGCCGGATGAAGGGTGTGCTCGACTTCGATGCCATCGAATTGCAGTTTGCGGGCATCAACCAAATAGAGGAGCCCGAATATAATCCCTGGCGGGTAGCACCGGCAATAACCTCGCTGCACAGCTACGCCCTGATCGATTTACACCTGGAGGAAACCAAAACAGAGGTGCCTCACATAGAATTCTCCATTTTCAATGCCCTGACCAATGAGCGGGAACTTCGGTACCGGATCAATCTTTCCGAATTGGAGACTAACCTGGAGTGGGAAGGAGCTACCCGGTTCACGGGCATGACCAGACTGCGCATCAAGCATGATTTTCCCGAATTACGTCTGGGATATACCACGGATGGTACTGACCCGAAAGCCCCTAACGCTGAATATGTCAAGGATATTACCCTGGCTAAAACGTCTACCGTTCGCGCTGCGCTATTCGGTCCGGACGGGAGCCGCCGCAGTCCGGTCAGCGAACGTACCGTTACCCAACTGGTGCCCGTAGAAAGTATGCCCCCCAACCCTGCCCTGCGACCTGGCTTAGCCTACCAATATTTTGAGAAAGCCATTCAGGGGCTGGATGAGTTGACCGGGCTTACGCCAAAAAAAGAAGGATTTTTGCCGAAAGGCGATTACCTGGAAGAAGCTGAACGTCCCGATTCCTTTGCCTTTGTTTTTACCGGTTATCTGGACATACCAAAAACCGGAGTGTATTCAGTAGAACTACGCTCCGATGACGGGGCACGATTGTATCTGGGCGAAGAGTTATTGGTTGATAACGACGGGTCGCACAGCGCCCGACGAAGGGAGGGGGTTCAGGCTTTGCAAGCCGGCCTGCATCCCATTCGTTTGGAGTATTTTGACGACTATAGTGGCGAAACGCTGCAAGTTACCCTTACCGATCATCAGGGAAATAAAACCACCTTATATCCAGTGGATTTTTGGGGAAACCCCAATAAGGAATAAAATCAAGAACCTATGCGGACGATATTGTTAGCTGCTATTCTGGTCCTTCTCCAGCCCGCACTCTTCGGGCAAATTCCTTTTGCGCACGCACACAACGACTACGAGCACAAGCGTCCTTTACTGGATGCACTGGAGCAGGGCTTTGTCAGCTTCGAAGCGGATATCCACCTGATCGATGGTGAATTATACGTCTATCACGATCATCCGGAGCAGCCGGATCCCGCACGTACCCTGAAAAAACTCTATCTGGATCCCCTGCTGGAGCGGGTCAGGGAGAATGGTGGATGGGTTTACCCTGGTTATGACGAGCCAATTCAATTGCTGGTCGACATCAAAACGGAAGGGGAGTCCACCTACACTGAACTGGCCGGGCAGTTGAAAAAATACCGAAGCATGTTGTATCGGTCGAAGGGCGATCGGGGGATTAAAGGCGCAGTGATGGTTGTTTTGTCGGGTAACCGCCCGATGGAAATGGTGCGGGATTCCAAAAAACGCCTGGTCGCTCTGGATGGTCGTCCGGGAGATTTAGGTAAGGGCTATTCCGTCGCCGTAATGCCACTTATCAGCGATCACTACCGCAATCAATTACAGTGGGACGGGAAAGGGCTGCCTCCCTCTGATCAGTTGAGAAAACTAAAGGATTTAGCTAAAGCAGTGCACGAGGAGGGTAAAACGCTGAGGCTATGGGCAAGTCCCGAAAACGAAGCCGTATGGGCATTTTTGCTTCGCGGGGGCGTGGACTATCTGAATACGGACCTATTGAAACGATTCCATCAATTTGCAACAACAACTACCCAGGAAAATGACAAATAATACCTTACGTGACGAATTACTAGCCGCCACAAAGGAGGAGCGTGTACAAATCCTGTTCGACTACCTGACCAAACACGGTGACGAACATTACGAGGAGGATGTGACCCAAATGCAGCACGGCTTGCAGGCCGCTTTTTTAGCTTCGACCACTGATCAGGATCCGGAATATATAACAGCCGCTTTATTTCACGATATCGGACACATTATTGCCGACGACCCGGCACATCCGAACAACCCTACCGAAGAAAACGACGATCACGAGCAGATCGCCGCTGATTGCTTCAAAGGTATTTTCCCCGATAAGGTCATTGAACCCATCTTGTTGCACGTGGTGTCCAAGCGATACTTGTGTACCAAACACGCTGATTACTACGACAAATTGTCGGAACCTTCCCAAAAAAGCTTTCATCTGCAGGGGGGCAATATGAGCGAAGAAGAACTGGCCGAGTTCGAATCAAATGCGTATTATCAGGCAGCCGTTCGGCTACGCACCTGGGATGACCGGGCTAAGGATGTTGCTATCGAGGTGCCCGCTCTGGAGACCTACCGGGAAGTGGTATTGCAATCGCTGCTGTAGGGTTTGCCTGGAAGGAGGTAAAACCGCTGGACCATACTCTTTTTATGAGTTCCCGGGATCTCATAAAAAGAGTATGGTCCAGCAGGTAGCCTACAGTTTTTAGTTTCCGCTCGTGAGTACCATTCGCCTGGTCTCCAAAATCTCACCATCCACCAACAGGGTGTACAGGTACATGCCCGCCGGCAACGAATTGGCTTGGAGGGTAATGGTTCCTTCTCCTCTTTGGTCAATATCAATTCGCTTTAGTTGCCGGCCTTCCAGGTTGGTGATCAGCAAGGAAGCGCTGGTGGTTTTCTCCGGCAAAAAGTATCGAATCCGGGTATTTCGGGAAAAGGGATTGGGCTGGTTTTGATCGAGTTGCACGCCGGTCAGGGTAGTACTTGTTTCATCGCCTTCGAAGGTCGGCTCATCAGATCCACTGCTTTGGCGATCTTTGATCTGGCGCAATTCCTGTTCTATCCGTCGTATCTTCTCCTTTTGGTCTTCGATCATCGCCTGTTGTTCCTGCATACCGGCGATCAGGACAGGAATCAGTTCTGTATAAGACAAGCCAAGTTGTTGTGCTTCCTCACCCATAGGAACTACAATGTCGGGATATACTTCCTGCACTTCCTGGGCGATCAAACCATAGGAAACTCGATCGGATAGTTGATCCTTGAATTGGTAGGTTGTGGGGCGCAGATCCATGATCTTTGCCAGTTGACCTGATGTTAGCGTCTGGATTTGTTTTTTGAGTTTGCGGTCGGATCCGGGCACCCAGTTTCCATTATTGGGGTCGATCTGCGCGCGGACGGTGTTATTATCGCGTAGCCAGACGAAACTACCATCAGAGTTTGCTACGTATTGCAACCAATCATGACCGTTGGGGCCGGTGTTTCTGAGCAGGAAGCCATTTCCACCGCTGAAAATGTTACCAGTGGCCGAGGTACTATGATTCACCTCCAGGGTATAATCGGGGGTACCATCATTGATGGCCACTTTGCGGGTATCGCCGCGGATGCTGAGGATATCCGCTCCGGAGGTGCCATTGTCATAAAAAATATTGAAAAGCGGCGTGTTGGAAGCGCCGGCAGCTTTACCTGCTAATTCCCAGGAATCATTGCCGGCGCTACCGGTATTGCGAAAAGCAAGGCGGGCGAAGTCATTGGCACCCGTTTCTGAAAGCAAGATATGACCGAAATTGGTGGCCGAATTTTCCTCAACCTCCAGATAAGCATTCGGGCTAGTGGTGCCCAACCCCAAGCGGCCGGCACTGGATAGCGTCATGCGCAGGTTGTTGTTGGTGTAGAAGTATTGATCGGTTTTGGAGGTATACCTGATATCAGCAAGTGTCGACCTGATGAAGAAGGTATTATCTGATTGAAAGCTGATAAAGCCATTGTCTTTGGTATTTGTTAGAAAGATGGATGAGCCGTCGGTCCCCAGGAAAGCAAAGGAATTATTGTTTTCCAGGAATTGAAGTTGCGTTGGGGTTCGGGTAGTTGATAATTGGGCATAAACAGTAAGGCTGGTGCCAGCTACAAGGAGCATGGCCAGGAGCGTACGAATAGATTTCATGCTAGGACGTGTTTTTGGTGAATATGAATTCCAGTCTGCCGCAGGTTATCACGACAGACGAAAAGAGCCTAAACCGTTGTAGTGTAGTGGTGGGAAAGGCTGGGATTAATCCGGCCCGGAGTGTGCGAAGGGAACTGTGGGTATACGATCCAGAAGATACAAAAAAATCTAAACCTCCAAATACAAAAAGCCCGGCACCGATGGGGTGCCGGGCTTTTGCCGTAAGGCAGGAATAGCGATCACGGGTCAGGATTCCATCGCCGCAATCCCGGGCAAGTCCTTCCCTTCCAGGAATTCCAGCATGGCACCTCCTCCCGTGGAAACAAAGCTAATGCGATCCGACAATCCGCTTTTATTGACGGCGGATACGGAATCACCACCACCGACCAGAGAGAACGCACCCGCATCAGTGGCTTCCGCAGTTGCATTGGCTACTGCCAGGGTGCCCTGTGCAAAGGCGTCCATTTCGAAGACGCCCATCGGGCCGTTCCACAGAATTGTTTTGGATCCTTTAATGACGGCCGCAAATGCCTGGCGTGCTTTCGGACCAATATCCAGACCCATCCATCCCTCGGGGATGTTTTTGCTATCGGCAGTGTCGGTATTGGCGTCTGCCGCAAAGTTATCGGCGATGATAGAGTCTGCTGGTAAAAGTAATTCTACACCCTTGTCATTAGCTTTGGCGATCAGTTGATTAGCCAGGTCCAGCTTTTCTTCTTCCACCAGGGATTTGCCAATGGAGCCGCCGGTGGCTTTCATGAAGGTATAGGCCATACCGCCTCCTACGATGAGCTTGTCGACAAAATCGATCAGGCGTTCCAGCAACAGGATCTTATCGGACACCTTGGCGCCTCCGACGATAGCCGTCAGGGGACGCTCGGGATTATTGAGCACTTTGTTGGCGTTCTCGATCTCGCTATTCATCAGGAAGCCAAATTCTTTCTGCCCTTTCGGAAAAAACTGAGCGACGGTGGTTGTTGAGGCGTGAGCGCGGTGGGCCGTACCGAAGGCATCATTTACGTACAAGTCACCCAGTTCGGATAGTTTTTTGGCGAAGGCCTCATCGCCTTTCTTTTCGCCGGGATTAAAGCGGGTGTTTTCCAGAAGCAGGATTTCTCCCGGATTCAGGTTGGCTGCCATCTTAGTGGCTTGTTCACCTACCGTTTCGGGGCAAAAATGCACCTTGGCGCCGGATAATTTTTCCAGGTGGTCGACCAGATGTCGCATGGTAAAGGTATCGACATCGATGGAGCCATCGGGCAGGGTTTTCTTACCGGGGCGGCCCAGGTGAGACATAAGTATCGCTGCGCCACCAGTCGCAAGGATGTGCTTGATGGTGGGCATGGCAGCGCGCATGCGGGTATCGTCGGTAATGACGTGATCGGCGTTGAGGGGAACGTTGAAATCAACGCGCACCAGCGCTTTTTTGCCGGAATAATCGAGGGTCATGGTGGTATTGGTTTTTGGTTTGAAACTCATCCCCCCGCCCCCCCTTCTCTTCCGAAGAGAAGGGGGAGGGCAGGTAGCAAGTAACCGGCAAATACCCACAGAGGGCTCCAGTATACCTTTTCTTGCTAGGCGAGGAGATAATGTGGCAATAGGATCAGTTCACAAACGGACCTTATTACCACAGGTGGAGGACTCGCTTATGACAAGATCAATAAGGCGAGGTCTGCTAAACGTGCAGAATAGCCGGCTTCGTTATCGTACCAGCTGACCACTTTCACCATGTTGCCGTTCACTTCGGTCATCAGGGAGTCGAAAATGGAGCTGTGGGGATTACGCACGATATCGCTGGAAACGATGGGGTCGGTGCAGTACTCGAGGATGCCCTTCATGGGGCCTTCGGCAGCTGCTTTGAACTTTTCGTTCACCTGCTCAGCGGTAGGTACCTTGTCAACCACCACGTTCAGTTCGATCATGGAACCCGTAACGACGGGTACGCGAACAGCGATAGCGAAGAGCTTGCCCTTGACCGTTGGATACACCTTACCTACGGCACTGGCGGCACCGGTGCTGGTGGGTACGATGTTGTAGGCAGCGGCACGGGCGCGACGCAGGTCACTGTGCGGAGCATCCTGAATGTTTTGGTCGGCGGTATAGGCGTGGATGGTGGTCATGGAACCGTTCTGAATCCCAAAGTTTTCATCCATGATCTTCACGACCGGAGCCAGGCAGTTAGTCGTACAAGATGCGTTAGAGAATACATTGGCGCGACGATCCAGTTCCTCCTGGTTAACCCCCAGTACGATGGTTTGTACATCGCCACCCTTAGCAGGGGCAGAGATCACCACGTCTTTGGCACCTGCTTTCAGGTGGAGGCCGGCTTTTTCTTTCGTACGGAAAATACCGGTACACTCGAGTACGAGATCCACGCCGTGGGCTTCCCAGGGCAGATTTTCGGGGTTGCGTTCGGAGAGGGCACTGATTTCGGTACCGTTAACGATCAGTTTGTCTTCGGTTGCTTCGACCGTTCCATCGAAGGGACCCTGGGCAGAGTCGTACTTGAGGAGGTGGGCTAGGGTAGCGTTGTCGGTCAGATCATTGATGGCAACAACCTCTACGTTATCATTTTGCAGGAGGTTGCGGAATGTAAGGCGGCCGATGCGGCCAAATCCGTTGATTGCGATTTTCTTCTTAGCCATTGAAAGATTGGTTTGGATGAATAAGTGTCTAAGTACTTAGTGTAAAAGTAACAATAATCGAGTTAAGATGGAACTATTTTATACCCGCAGTGGTTGTGCATCTCATTGAAATAAAGATTCGACAAGGGGGATGTTTACTTCCCAAATTTTTGCCTGAAAATTCTTTCAAACTTTTGGGAAAGATTCTATATTTGCATCGCCTTTGGAAAAAGGGTTTGATTTTACAACGGATCAAGCCCTTTTTACAATCACTTAACAATGAAAGACTGCCGAAAGTGGTAGTTCCTTGTTTTGTTGGCAATAAACGAAAAAGTTTGACAATTGGCCCGTTCGTCTAGGGGTTAGGACGCAGGATTTTCATTCCTGAAACACGGGTTC
>CAYFGK010000026.1:28478-58838 GCA_964342305.1 uncultured Saprospiraceae bacterium
TAGGACGCAGGATTTTCATTCCTGAAACACGGGTTCGATTCCCGTACGGGCTACTACGTCTTTTTAGAAGACAGAAGAAGCTAGATTATAAGAGTCTAGACTAATTCGAGGTCATAGGTTTACCTCAAACCTGTAACCTCAAACCTCAAACCTGATCAGGCCCGTTCGTCTAGGGGTTAGGACGCAGGATTTTCATTCCTGAAACACGGGTTCGATTCCCGTACGGGCTACTGGTGCTCGATCCTCCGGATCGAGCGTAATTTGTACAGAGTAGTTCGTATTTGGACTGCTCTTTTTTACCCTCATCCCACCGCCCTGTGAAATAGTTTTCAACTCTTGCTTCGCAAGATTTCACAGGGCAAGCCTTCTCCAACTGGGAGAAGGGCTTTACTATAAGTCTGTAAAGATCTAGCCTCTATCTTCTATAAGTCTTTAGTCTTACTTACATACATTGCATCCAACAAACCACCTTCCTCCCGGGTATCGTTGCTCAATTGCCAGAACATGATGCCCCCCAGTCCTGCTTTTTTGGCGAAAGCCACCTTCTTTGCCGCCGATTCGGGGTCGTCGTAGGAGATGAATACACTGTCGGCTGGACTGTATAGGTAAGGGGCCTGAGCGACGAAATCCCAGTGGCGGGTGTAGCCATTTTTATTTTCGTAATCAGCGCGAATGGTGCCGTAATCCATCCAGCCGGTATGGGCACCCTGGTTTTTTTGATAAAGGCCATTATTGGTTGGCTCTACTCCCTTCCACGCTCGGCCATAAAATGCGCCACCAATAATTAATTGGTCAGGATCAATGCCCAATTCCTGTACGAAGGCTACAATGCGTTCGACTGACTGCGGTTCGCGATCAGGGCGGTTAGCCAGGAGGGTGTCGAGAAAAGGGGTTCCTTCGAGGTCTGACTTTTCGATGAAGCCCAGAGCCGTATGATGTCCCGTGACTCTGGACGTTCCGCCAATTTGATCGTAAGTCATAATGTTCATGTAGTCAGCATATTGCATCACTTTCTGCGTCTCAATATTGTCGTAATAAGGAGCCCAACCAGCGGAGGCAAAGGTGAGGGTTTGTGGCCGGTCCAGTTGGTCGAGGGCTTCCCGCAGTTCTTTCATGAGGGCCGTGAAGTTTTCCTTATCCTCGGGGCGGGCTCCGGTACCAGCGGCGGGAATGGCGGGATATTCCCAGTCGATATCGACGCCGTCCAGATCGTAGCGCTGAACGAAAGCAACGGTACTCCGAATGAATCGCTCCCGGTTTTCGGGGGTGCTGGCCATATCCGAAAAACCGTCGGCTCCCCAACCACCACAGGCGATCATCACTTTAAGATCGGGATGTTCGGTGCGTTGGTCGGCCAGGATATGCAGCAGGGAGTCAAGAACAGGATTGCTAAAAGTCATCTCGCCATCAATGACCTTGCTGAAGGAGAAAATGATGTGGGTGAGCTGGTGCAGCGGCAGATCGTCGGGCGGGAAGGTCTTTTTGGGTACGTAATAGGCCATGAGGGCAAAATCATCCTCTGCCTGTTTTTCTGTGCTTTGGTTGCAGGCAAACAGCATAAATAGCGCGCAAAACAATAAGAATTGGTTTTTCATGCAGGACCTTTTTACCGAAAGGTAGTCAACTCACTACTAAGAAAAAAGGCCACTAAGATTCACTCAGTGGCCTATCGGGTTTGGTCTATTAAAACGTGAGGTTGGGCACAGACTATTTCATAAATGGAAAATAATCAAGGCCCAACCTCCCGGTACATAGTAGTAGGTATTGGGTATAAGGATTCAAAATAGACCTACTACCCAATACCTTGTACCAAAAACAACGTGGGGTTTTGGCATTCAGTCTTTTAGCAAACAGCTCGGCCTTAACCTCACGTTATAGAAAGGGTTATTCCACTGCCGTAACCGTAAAACCGGCCTTTCGCATTAGATTGATCACCCCGTTTTCACCGGCGAGGTGTCCGGCACCGACCGCGAAAAAGATAGTGCCTTCTTTGGCTTTGTTGTGGATGCGGTCCACCCATTTTTCGTTGCGGTCTTTCAGGAGGTGCTCGGCAAAAGCATCGCCACCGCTGGATTCCACGATGTAAGTCTCCAGATCAGTGATCTTTTGTTGTTTGTACAAATCGACCATTTCCCGGAACAATTCCCGGTTGCTTTCCAAATCATCGAGTTGTTCTGCGAGGTAATCGGCCTGTGCTTCGTAGGAAATATTGCCCATGGCGGCGATCTGCTCCGCCACTGTTTCCAGTCCGGTAATTTCCTTCTCGGCCCCCTGGGCCATTTGCACAAAGGACATTTCGTAGGACCCCATCTGCCCATCAATAAACTCCTGGACGATCAACGAAAAAGCCAGAATTGGTTGCCAATTATTGAACATGGCAATACCCATGCCCATATTCTTTTGGACCAGTGAGTCTAAATGCTGATAGTCTTCTTCCGCCAGCAGTTTATCCAGGGTTTGACCGTCTTTCATGCCTGCCTGTTGCATCATTTGCGCACCCATCTGGGGGTCATCCATATCGAGTTCCAGCACGATTTCCTGACTTTCGTCAAAAGCAGCCTTGGTGGCATCGGTGAGGAAGAAATCACTCTGACTGATCACGTGGATCGTACCGTAGAGGTAGGAGGGGGTTTCCAGGTCTTTGCCTTCGATCTTCCAAAGTAAGCTGTTGGCGAGTTTGGGACTCTGTTGGGCCGTGAGACATCCGACGGCCAAAAGCAGGGTGAGACCTGCCAATAGTGGGTGTTTTAAAGTATTCATACATGGTTTGTTTAGTTCGTCAACAAGAATAACCGGAAGGAGCTTATCGTACCTTTTTAATGGACAATAACCATGTTTTTTTGGATGAACAGGACTTCTGATTGGTCGTTTTTCACTTTCGGCTTTCGCCAAAAAAGGGCTAGTTTTATCCGCATAAACAACTGCTGATGAAACCTATCCACTTGTTGGCTTTTAGCCTGATCTTTCTGCTGCTGCTGACCTGCCAAACGAATCCTATGACCTACGAGAGTTATGATGATTATCCAGTGTATGAGGGTGAAGACCTCGGTCTTACCTATACCCCCGAATCGAGTACTTTCCGGTTATGGTCGCCCGCAGCCCAGGCGGTTCGCCTGCACCTGTACGAAACGGACTTGGGCGGAGATCCCACCGAGACGATCGATCTGGACCGGGCGGAGCAAGGCACCTGGCACACAGCGATTGGCGGGGACCTGGAGGGTACATACTACACCTTTCAAATTCAGGAAAACGGAAAATGGCTGGAGGAAAAAGCCGACCCTTACGTGCGCGCCGTCGGCGCTAACGGGGTGCGCGGACAAGTGATTGATCTGGCCAACACGAATCCCGATGGATGGGAGCAAGACCAACGCCCCCCGCTCGAGCACCCTAACGATATTATCATCTACGAATTACACGTACGGGACTTTTCGGTGGATGAGGACGCCGGCATGGAACACGCAGGCAAGTTTCTGGCAATTACGGAAGGTGGAACAACCAATGCTGAAGGATTGGCTACCGGGCTGGATCATCTGGAGGAAATGGGCATTACCCATCTTCATTTGTTGCCTAGCTTTGATTTTCGGTCCATCGACGAGACGAAGCTGGAAGAAGGCACATACAACTGGGGGTACGATCCCCAACATTACAATGTACCCGAGGGAAGCTACAGCACCAACCCCCACGACGGAGCTACCCGTATTCGCGAGTTTAAACAGATGGTACAGGCATTGCACAAGCGGGGAATTCGGGTGGTCCTCGATGTGGTGTATAACCACACGGGATGGACGGAGACCTCCAACCTCAACCAGCTTGTTCCCGGATATTATTACCGGCAGCGGGAAGACGGTTCCTTTTCCGACGCATCGGCTTGCGGTAACGAAACAGCTTCCGACCGGGCGATGATGCGCAAATTTATCCTGGAATCAGTAGCCTACTGGGCCGAAGAATACCATCTGGATGGATTTCGGTTTGACCTCATGGGAATCCACGATCAGGAAACCATGCGCCAGGTCGCAAAACGACTTCACGACATAGACTCCACCATTTTTGTCTATGGCGAAGGCTGGACTGCCGGAGATTCACCACTGCCCGAGCCCGATCGAGCCCTGAAGAAATACACCCATAAAATGCCCGGCGTGGCTGCCTTTTCCGACGATATGCGGGATGCCCTGAAAGGACACGTTTTTACCCACGATCAACCGGGTTTTGTAAGTGGTGCGGATAGCCTGAAGGAAAGTATCAAATTTGGGATTATTGCTTCTACCCAACACTCTCAGGTCGATTATCGCCAGGTGAATTATTCCGATTCGGCCTGGGCAGCACAACCCAGCCAGACCATCACCTACGTTTCCTGTCACGACAACCATACCCTGTGGGATCGCCTGGCTATTTCCCGTCCGGATGCTACCGAAGAAGATCGAACGAAGATGCACCGCCTGGCACTGGCTATGGCCCTGACGAGTCAGGGAGTATCCTTTTTGCACGCAGGTGCTGAATTCCAACGCACTAAAGACGGAGTCGAGAACTCCTTTGAATCACCCGACGCCATCAATAAGCTGGACTGGAGTCGCAAATCGGATTACCGGGAGACCGTTGAATACGTCAAAGGACTCATCGCTATGCGCAAAGCACATCCGGCTTTCCGGATGCGGACGACCGCTGATATTCAGAAAAACCTGATGTTCTTGGAGACCGAGACCGATCAGCTCGTTGCCTACCGGATTGATGGCGAAGCGGTGGGAGATAGCTGGAGAACTATTTTTGTGGCCTTTAATGGCGGCGATTCAAATGCCGAAGTAACCGTACCCGAAAGCAGCTGGACAAAAGTACTGGACGGTTCGGTGGTAGACATGTCGGGAATGGGGACCGTAGATGGTGGTCAGGTGATGGTGCCGGCGCATACCGGGATGGTGCTGGTACAGGGGGGGCTTTAAACAAGAGGCTTGCAGAGACAGGAAGGTAGATTGTTTAGCATGAACGGCCACCCTTTTATCTCATAAGTAGAAAGACTATTAAGTGGTATCCAACTACTCCGGTTTCGGCCCGATCAACTCCATTATCGGAACCACTATTCCAGAATTGGGTAGCTGAATCTGATCGGTTACCTGAAAAACCTGGTGTTGTTGATACCCTAGCTCGGAGGGTCTTACAAAAACTTCGAGCTGGTGGGAGGGAATATTGACCATCCACAAGACCGGGATGCCCGCCGATGCATAAAGCGGGGCTTTGACCACTTCATCTTTGGTAAGGCTGGTGTCCGACACCTCAACTAACCAGTGGATATCCTTTGGTTCGGGGTGCTTTGCGGCATAAAAGTCCGCTTGCCACTGCACTATAGCCAGGTCCGGTTCTGGTTCGGAATGAGTCGAAATGCTGATTGGGCTTTGGGCGAAAATCAGAATCCTATCGCCTAGTTTTTTTTGTAAAAACCGGTGCATTCTGGTTATAATGCTGTTGTGCAGGGGGCCGGATGGGCTCATCTCAATTAATTCACCATGGATTAATTCGATTCGCTCGTCCGGAGCCAAAATACCCACTTCAACCATCCGGTGATAGTCCGAAACGGTGATGCGTTTGCGTTTTAAAATGGCATCCTGACTCATAAGGGTATTTGTAGTAAAATACAAGAATTCCGACAGGAGTGCAAGACCATGATAAATACCCGCTTATGACTACCATCGCTACAAATACGCAGATTTTCTATATTGCGATGATATAAACTAAACCAGCCTTTGTGATGAAGCATGCTTTGTTGATTGGAATGGCCGTTGCCCTTTTGGTGTCAGGGTGCCAATCTGATTCTGAACCCAAAGAAGGCGAGGATACGGTAAATACCCTGCGTCCCCTCCCCGAAACCATGAACGCGATAGAATCGACCGTTGCCGATATTGAAGCGAGTGTCGATACGCTGCAGGAACGCGGCCCGATCACGGTTACCCGGGGCGATGAGAATTGGGAAGTCTATGCCTACTACCAGGGGCAGGACCCGGCAATGGTTCGCGCCCTGTATCCCGGGGGAGAACAGATCTATTACTTTTTTGATCGTCGGATTGTGCGCCTGCACGAATTCGCTAATGTGGACGGAGGGCTAATCCAGGAGCGTATATTTTCCTATAATGAGAACGAGCTGGTGGAAGCCAGATCGCGTAATGCGGAGTCCAGGGCCGCCTTGTCGGAAAAAGCCTTTAAGTCGTATAAATCCCCATATGGAAATGCTGATTTTCGGTTGGATGTCAATCAGGTGAACGGCTCAGCAACCAGTTTTATCTACGGCCAATAGCAGGGTGCCTTTCATTTGTTAGCCTGGTTTTTCCCGATGAAAATGCTACATTCAGGGAAAAACAAATGCTATGCTACGGATACTTTTTTTCTTAGGGTGCTGTATACTTGGCACGTCTTTGTGGTCGCAGGATGCCGTTCTGGAACCCATGGATGTGTTCGACATTGAATTCATCAGTGATCCGCAGATATCTCCGGATGGGCGTACCATTGCTTACGTGCGCAATGGTAAGAACATCATGACGGACGGGGGTACTGCCAGCATCTGGCTGGTCGACATTAACGGTGAAAATCACCGTCCAATTCTCACCGGCGAGCACAGTTATTCGAGTCCCCGTTGGTCGCCGGATGGCACTCGTTTGGCCTTCCGTTCTAATGAAAGCGGATCAAACCAGATCCATTGTTACTATTTAGAATCAGGCCTTTCGGCAAAACTCACCAGCTTTACTTCATCACCCTCCGCTGTGCAGTGGTCACCCGATGGGGCTCATATGGCATTTACCATGCAGGTGGATGCACCCAAAACGAGTATTGTCAATCTGCCCAGCCCACCGAAAGGAGCCAAGTGGGAGCAGCGCCCGGTCTACATTGATCAGCTCAAATACCGGGCCGACGGTCGCGGCTTTACTGATAAATCCTATTCCCACATCTTTGTAATGCCGGCACAGGGGGGACACGCCCGCCAGGTTTCTTCCGGTGAATACAACCACGGTGCCTTCGATTGGACTCCGGAGGGCGAGGAACTTATCGTTTCCTCTAACCGGCAGGAAGATGCTGAGTACGAGCCGGCCAATTCGGAGTTATATGCCCTCAACCTTGCTGATGGCAGATATACCGCACTGACTGACCGGATGGGCCCCGATAATAATCCGGTCGTTTCCCCTAACGGACAACTGATCGCCTATACCGGGTACGATGAGGAGTATCAGGGCTACCAAATGTCGTATTTGTACGTACTCGATCGTCGTACTGGCGAAAGCAGGGTCGTGAACACGACCCTGGATCGTCAGGTCAATAATGTACAGTGGGCCAACGGTAACGAAAAGGTGTTCTTCCAGTATGACGATGAAGGAAACACCAAGATTGCTACCATGGCGATGGATGGCACTGTGACTGATCTGACCAACAATGTGGGAGGATTATCCCTGGGGCGCCCTTACGGCGGGGGTGATTTCAGTGTTGCCGGAAACGGACAATATGCCTTTACGCATTCTACTCCTGATCACCCTTCTGACCTTGCTACCGGCAAGGGCAACTCGGTAAAGCGTTTGACGGAAGTCAATGCCGACCTGTTCAGCCACAAAAAATTGGGTGAGGTTGAAGAGATCTGGTATGAATCCAGCTTTGATGGTCGCCGTATCCAGGGATGGATCTGTAAACCACCAAATTTCGATCCCCATCAAAAATACCCACTGATCCTGGAAATCCACGGTGGTCCGTTTTCCAACTACGGTGACCGCTTTTCCCTGGAAGTACAATTGTATGCCGCTGCTGGGTACGTGGTTTTGTATACCAATCCCCGCGGAAGTACGAGTTACGGAGAGGAGTTTGGGAACCTGATCCACCACAACTATCCCAGCGAGGATTACGATGATCTGATCTCAGGTGTCGATGCCGTCATCGACAAGGGGTATATCGACGAAGATCAGCTTTATGTGACCGGGGGGTCCGGTGGAGGAGTACTGTCGGCCTGGATTGTTGGTAAGACCGACCGTTTTCGGGCGGCCGTGGTAGCCAAGCCAGTAATCAATTGGTACAGTTTTGTACTGCATGCCGATAATCCGGCGTTTTTCTACCGGTACTGGTTTCCGGGTTATCCCTGGGAAAATCTGGAACACTATATGGAGCGATCGCCGATTTCCCTGGTTGGTAATGTCACCACGCCAACGATGTTGCTTACCGGTGAACAGGATTACCGTACGCCCATGTCGGAGACCGAGCAGTATTATGCTGCCCTAAAGTTGCAAAAGGTGCCTTCCGCAATGGTTCGCATTCAGGGAGCCGGGCACGGCATTGTATCGAAGCCCAGTAACCTGATCAATAAGGTGAGCTACGTGCTGGCCTGGTTCGAGAAGTACAAGAATGATTAACCAAGAAAAGACCAAACTGATATGCGTAATCTAACATTCATCGGTTTTTTGCTGACCACTGTATTGTTTGGGTGTCAACCGGCCGAGCAAGAAAAGCAAGATCAAACGTTAGAACTTTCGGCCGGGGAGACTCCCGTCCAGGATCTGCTCGACAAATACACTGCCGTTCAGTTGACTGCAGATATTGACCATTTGTCGGACAATCAAAAGCAGATGGTCAGGACCCTGATCGAAGCGGCAAAGATCATGGATGGGTTATTCTGGTACGAAGCCTACGGCGATAAAGAGGCTTTACTGTCGGCTATGCCCAACGATCAATACCGGGAATTCGCCCGTATCAATTACGGTCCCTACGATCGGCTTGCCAATAACGAGCCCTTCGTAAACGGGGTAGGCCCCAAACCCGCCGGAGCAAATTTCTATCCGGAGGATATGACCAAGGAAGAATTCGAGGCCGCCGAGCTGAAGGGGAAGGCAGGATTATACACCTTTGTACGTCGCGATGAGGAAGGGAATTTAATGACTATTCCGTATCACGAGCAGTTTGCCGAAGATATCCAACGGGCCAGCACCTTGCTGAAGGAAGCTGCCGACCTGGCCGAAGATCCCGGATTAAAGCAATACTTGTCGCTGCGGGCCGAAGCCTTGCTTGACGATGAATATCAGCCTTCCGATTTAGCCTGGATGGACATGAAAACGAATCCTATTGATGTGGTTATCGGTCCGATCGAAACGTACGAAGACCAGCTTTACGGATACAAAGCTGCCCACGAAGCTTACGTACTGATCAAGGATATGGAGTGGAGTGACCGCTTAGCGAAGTACGCTACCTTTTTGCCAGCTCTCCAGGAAGGACTCCCGGTAGATGCGGCTTATAAACAGGATAAACCGGGCAGTGATGCCGACCTGAATGCGTACGATGTGGTCTATTACGCCGGTGACTGTAATTCGGGTAGTAAAACGATCGCTATCAACCTTCCCAACGACGAGGAGGTGCAGCAACAGAAGGGCTCTCGTCGCCTGCAACTAAAAAACGCTATGCGGGCGAAGTTCGATAAAATCATGATTCCGATCGCAGAGGAGCTGATTACCGAAGAGCAGCGCTCCCACATCACTTTTGATGCTTTTTTTGGCAATACGATGTTTCACGAAGTTGCTCACGGGTTGGGGATTAAAAATACCATCGACGGCAGTGGTACGGTACGTGAAGCGTTAAAAGAGCATGCTTCGGCCCTGGAGGAAGGGAAAGCAGATATCCTCGGTCTTTACATGATCAAGCAACTGCACGATCAGGGGGAGCTAACGGGTGATCTGAAGGATTATTACGTAACTTTTATGGCAGGTATTTTCCGCTCGGTGCGTTTTGGTGCCAGTAGTGCACACGGGAAAGCCAATATGATCCGGTTCAATTATTTTGCCGAGCAAGGTGCTTTTGAGCGACTGGACGATGGTACGTACCGGGTCGATTTCGAAAAGCTGGAAGCAGCCAGTGAATCTTTATCCCAATTGATCTTGACCCTCCAGGGCGATGGTGACTACCAAGGTGTAGCCCAACTGGTGGCTGAGAAAGGAGTGATCAAGGATCAGTTGCAAGCCGATCTGGACCGCCTGGCAGCAGCCGGTATACCGGTCGATATTGTGTTTGACCAGGGCGTTGAGGTGCTGGGGCTGTAGTGTTGGTATTAAGACGGCTAAGCTATGCTACTTATTGAAAAAGGGTTGAATAGCAGTTGGAGTTTTTTGTTGTGGTGTCGGGAACCTTGCTGATTGTGGAAAAAAATGTGGATAACTTTTAGATGGCATCGGGGATAGCATCGGCGATGCCATCCCCGATGCCATCCGTTTTTCACCCGATTTTCGTACTTTCGCAATAGATCCCGGTTGGTATTTAAGGTCCTACCTCCTAAATGCCAGCCCACTATCATCCCATGAACGTCCCAAACTCTCTACCATGCAACGCTTGTCACTTTTTTTGCTAGCCTTTCTGCATGTTCTTGCCTGTTCTCACAAACTACATGCTCAAATTACCCTCCAGGAACAGCCGCGCTCTGCTGATGCCGCCATTCAATCATTTTTGGCGAAAGCCCCACTTGTGACCACCACCGTTCCTGCACTGAACCGATCCCGGATTGAAGCCGAAGATGCCCGCTTTCCGGGTGATCGCTTCGCCGCTCCGACTTCCGTTAACCTGGGACTGGATAATAGCGGACAATGGACCGAACTGCCAAATGGCGACCGCATCTGGCGACTGCAGGTGTCGGCCTCCGGAGCCTATGGACTCGGTCTTTTCTACGATCAGTTTTATTTGCCACCTGGCTCGCGCCTCCACGTTTATACGCCGGGTCGTGAACATATCATCGGCGCTTACACCGAGCAGAATAATCCAGGTACGGGCCGGTTTCTTACCGGATTCCTACCCGGAGAAGAAGCTATTGTAGAATACTACGAACCTTCTCCGGTTTCGGGGCAGGGCCGGATCCACCTTTTTCGGGTAGATCAAGTGTATAAGCCTGATATGTTTGGCAATTCCACCCTGCGTTCCGGCCAACAACTGGAACTTGGATTTGGTGCTTCCTTCGACTGCCATACTAATATCAATTGCTCCGCCGGCGATGACTTTCAAACCCTCAAAAAAGGGATCATTCGCATTCTGGTAGTCGTCGAGGAAGGCTCCGGTTTTTGCACGGGCAATCTGCTCAATAACACACGTCAGGATGGAACCCCCTATGTCCTCAGTGCCTTCCACTGTCAGGATGGATTTACTCCCCTTTTCGACCTTTGGCGTTTCGACTTTGGGTATGAGACCTCAGGATGCGCAAATCCGAACGCCGAACCATCCCGGCAATCTATCCTCGGTTGCCAGCGAAGGGCCGGCCGCCAGGAAAACGACTTTATCCTTCTGGAATTATTCCAATCGGTGCCAACGTCTTTTGACCCCTATTTCCTGGGGTGGGACCGCAGTGAAAATCTCGCCACCTCGGCGACCATCATTCACCACCCGCGGGGAGATATAAAAAAAATAGCTTTCGAAGAGGATGCCGTACGCATATTCCCCAACCGGATCAATTGGGATAACGACGTGCAAACCCCGGCCAGCCACCACTTTGTGGTGAATTACGATGTCGGTGCCTTTGAAATTGGTTCGTCCGGTAGCGCGTTGCTCAACCCCGAAGGACGGGTAGTTGGCCAACTGCACGGAGGTACCTCCAGTTGCGAAGCAACCACAGCTTATTACGGCCGCCTGACTTTATCCTGGGATGGGGGCGATACTGCCAGCTCCCGCTTACGGGACTGGTTAGATCCCGATAGTACCGGAGCCATGATCCTCGACGGACGTACGCCCGATGACGAATCCGGTCTGACCGTGGCGGGCATGGTCCACACCGAAACGGGTACTGCCATTCCGAATACGCAGGTTATCCTCATCGGAAGTAATGGTAGTGCCCTGAGTACCTTTACCGATGATCAGGGACTGTATACCTTCAGTAACGTGTCCGCAGGCAATACCTACGAAGTTTCCTGTCAGAAAGCCGACCAGGTTCTCAATGGCGTCAACACCCTCGATCTCATTCAGATTCAGCGGCATATCCTGAATCTGGTAAATCTGGATTCGCCCTATCAGCTACTATCGGCCGACGTGAATGCTTCGGGCTCGGTATCCACGCTGGACCTAATTATTATCCGAAAGGTCATCCTGGGACTCGAACCCGATTTCGATCCCTGGCCAACCTGGTACTTTGTGCCGGCCACGAATGGGTTCGTCAACCCCCAAAACCCTCTGGAGGGCTTTAATGACCAGGCTTATCTGCTGGAAAACCTGCAAGACGATATCCTCGATTTCGATATGATCGGTTTCAAGCCCGGAGACGTTAACGACAGCGCAGGATTTTAGAAGTGGGAAGTGGAAGTGTGAAGTGTGAAGTGGAAGTGTGAAACCCCAAACCTCAAACCTCAAACCTCATACCTCATACCTCAAACCTGTTATCATTGCTTCACCATCCGTACCGCCCCGAACGTATTGGACCGGGCGTCGCGCACAATCAGCGTATATAGCCCGGGCTGATAGCTTTCACCTACCCTAAGCGATTCGTGGATATTAGAAACTGTTCGTTGCTCCACCAATTGCCCGCGGGCATTGTACACCTGCATAGACATAGTCCCCGAAACGGAAGGTGCATCAATCTGTACCCGGAAAGCCCCGGTACTGGGGTTTGGCCATACCTGAATATCGGCAGCCAGTAATCTGCTAGGAGATACACTGGTAGTGACTCCGGCATCTGATACAGAAAAAGCATCGAAAGCGGCTTCCGCCAAATGCCCGTTAGGAGGTAAATCACTGGCTTGCACGCGGAGGGTCAAAGGTCGGTTCAGATCTAACCCTAAATCAGAGACTGGGAGAGAGTCGACATACCGCCACGTATTTTCTGATTCCGTGAGGGTGATCAACCCTACTTCATTGAGGCCGTCAGTCAGTGACACCCGGAGGCTATCGTCCAGCATGGAGCCACCGCCATCATTCACAAACCACAGTGCAAAAGAAAAACGAGGATCCAAATAATTGCTGAGATCCATCGGGGGAGATTCAAGGAGCACAAACCCATTATCGATGTCATCAAATCCGGCATCCTGGCCGCCATTACCGGTCATGTAGCAGCGGGAACCCTGATCATTGGGATCGTCAAAACCGGGATTGATAAAGCCGGTTCCAAAATCCGTTCCAATGGGAATATCGCGGACCCAATTCCCCGAGGTAGCAGTGCCACTTGTTTGCCAACCGAGGTCGAGGTTGAAAAAATCCTGATAGCCACTGTCCAAGACGGCTGTTAGGTCCTGGTCTCCGTCGATGAGCAGGCTGCCCAGGTCAGCTTCCCGGAAACCCCATGCTCCGGCTGTAACCTGGTAGGTGCCATCCAGGATGTCACTGGAAGAAGCCAGGCCTTGTTCATCAGCTTCCAGTTCGTAGGTGACATCCTCCCCTTCCAGGAGAAAGGTGGCCCCGGGAACCGGAGATTGCCCCTCATCGGTCATCACCGCCTGTATCTGCACCCTATAAACCGATGATGTTCTCAGGGCAACATTCAGTGTAGTCACTTCGCCGTTGGTGAGATTCACCGAAACGGTATCTGGCACATACCCCAATCGGTTAATAGCTACCCGGAAGGTGCCCGCCTGTTCCTGGCCGGTCCGAAATTGTCCGGTCCGGTCGGTTAAGGCTTGGTTGGGTTGATCCGATAGGATGGTTATGGCTACATCGGATAGTAAGGAACTATCGCGTGCCGAGCGTACCCTTCCCTCCAGATAGGCTGCCTGTTGATAGGTAGGATCAAAAACATAAAGACCCGATTGAATGTCGGATGCCAAAAGCAGACCGGAGGGCAAATATGGGTATACCCCCCAGTTCCCCTCTGTCCCACCATCAGGTCCCTGGTAGGTGTCATAACTACCTACTTCCACCAGATTTTGTGGGCGGTTAGCATCGATGATCTTGACGCCATCCGTATAATAGGAGGTGACGAGAAAGCCTTCGTAATAGAAGGTATTATGTGGGTAAACCCCGCGTCCTTCAGTGACGATCGGTCGGTATTGATCCAGCAACTCAATATTATCAAGATCCGATACGTCGTAGGCTTCTACAAAGGCGTTAGGTCGTTCGTCGGTAGTGAAAAAGTAGTTGCCGTCATCCGACAGCCAGGCGTTATGTGTAGCTTGAAAACCAGTGGGTTGTGTTGCCAGCAGCATTGGCGCCTGCTTATTGCTTACATCCACTACGGAGAACACTCCATCGTTAAAGTCAGAGGTCCATAAGGTATCTCCCCGGACGAATACATCGTGGGAATAATTGGTGGGGGTGCGGCCCAGGTAAGGAGGTTCCTCAATATTCGCATTAAGATCAAAGATAAGCACTCCATCCGAGAGACTGCAGCCCGACAAATAGAGGTAGCCGTTTTCGTCAATGTATACATTATGACAATCGGTCAATTGCCGCTGAACACCATTGATGTTCAGCAATGGCTTGTAAAAGGACCAGGTCACTGTGTCCGGTGCTTCCTCCATGTTGATGACCAAAAGTCCGTCGGTACCCTGATCCGCAATAACATAAATATACTCCTCGTGTGTTTTCATATCCCGCCAGATACTTGATGCACCGGGTATGTACTGGGTCAGGGCTGGATTGGCAGGATCCGACAAATTATAGATAGCAGTACCTCGTCGTGTTCCGATAATACCATATTCAGTGCCATTCCCATCGACGTATCCCCAAATGTCGGAGTATAATTCGGTGGGATAATCGTTGCGTTGCCCCACTAACTCCAGATTGAAATCGGGTTGTTGCTGGGCCAGGACAGGAAGTGTCAGGAAAATGATCAGGCCCGAAATGCAGGCCAGTCGTTTGCTGTTCATACAGTAGATTTGAATCATTCTTTGCTGTTTATTGGTTGGGCTATGCGGTGATGCGGCTTTCGCCAAAAAAAGGGAAGACAAAAAATACCGTTTTTCAAACGATGTGCGATCATTCCCGAGTCTGTATACAGCTAACGGATTGCTGAGGTTAAGCGCTTTTTCGGGAATATTGGTCAGGTAGTATACAAAGGATCCTGATATAATCGCTATGCCTATGCCTGATCTTTAGCCTGCCCAAAAGGAAGTGGTGAAAATAAGCTCTTAAAGATTGTTTTTTCTAATACCTAAAAGATTTAACGGGATTTTTTATTTTTAAGAAAACGTACAGCATTACCCCGTTCCCCCGCCCGTCAGACAACGTATGGCATCCGCATCATTCTCATGGTGTACAGCCGACCTCAACAAACATAGCCCAGCGTTTGTGCCGCATTTATGGCGGCAATCAGTAGAATCAGTCAGTTACATAATCTCCAGAACTAGAACCTGGTCGTTCATAGGCCTTTTGTTTCCACCGGATTCCTGCGTGATCCCCGGGGTACTATGTGTAAAGCGCTGATTTCATGTTCAGCTTCATTGCGTAAATGGATTCAATTTGAAACAACGTCGTCTTTTATACGAAAGTCAGAGTTCCCGATTGTTGGTTATGGACAATCAGGAATACGGTACTCACGTGGTGAAGATCCTCAACCAGGAGTTCCCCTCTGCACAGAGTGTAAAGCATTTTTCCAATGAGTTCGAGGTGCTGCAGGCCCTGGATATTGATGGCGTACGCAAAGCGTTGGGGCGAGGCAAACTAAAAAACAACCAAGCCATTTTTCTGGAATATGTCGACGGCCACACCCTGCGTGAATTCACCGACCGCGATCCGTCGCTTACCGATAAACTGGAGGTGGCTTGCAACCTCATGGAGATCGTTGCCCGGATTCACGAACGCAGTATAATTCACAAAGATATTACCCCCGGTAATATACTTGTCAAACCGGACACTCACGAAGTCATCATCATCGATTTCGGACTCTCTTCCCGCTTTTCACAACGCAATCAGCATCTCGGAAATCCAAAACGACTGGAGGGCACCCTGGCCTACATCAGCCCGGAGCAAACCGGACGAATGAATCGCTCGGTGGATCACCGCTCCGATATTTACTCATCGGGTATCGTTCTTTATGAGTTGCTTGCCGGCCGTGCTCCCTTTGTATCGGATGACGCCATGACCATGGTGCACGCACATATTGCAAGTGAAGCTCCGCCCTTGCACCAATTCGATCCGGAGATCCCGGAGGTGCTCAACCATATTGTGCAGAAGATGCTCGCCAAAAACGCCGAAGATCGTTACCAGTCGGCCGCAGGGGTTTTGCACGACCTAAAAAACAGCCTGGAAAACCTGAAACAAAAAGGGACCATTGCCAGCTTTCCGGTTGCACTCAGGGATATGTCGAGCAAGTTTCAACTCGTCCAGAAATTGTACGGCCGGGAGGAAGAGATCGCCCGCTTACTTCAGGCTTACGAGAACTGTAGTCGCGGTGCAGTCCAAATGATGCTGGTAGCTGGTTTTTCAGGTACAGGTAAGTCGTCTTTGGTTAAGGAAATCTACAAACCGGTGACTGAAAAGCGTGGTTATTTTGTCGAGGGAAAATTCGATCAGTTCCAACGGTCCGTTCCCTACTTCGCCATCATTCAGGCAGTGCGTCAACTGATCAATCTGCTGCTCACAGAAGAAGAGTGGAAGCTGGACCATTACCGGGAACGTATCCGGGAGGCTCTGGGTGATGAGGGAGCCGTTTTGACGGAAGTCATACCCGAATTGGAATTGATCATCGGGGAGCAACCGCCGGTGGTAGAGGTGAGTGGAGCCGAAGTGCAGAATCGCTTTAACTATATGTTCCGGCGATTCATTCATGTGTTGTGTTCGGCCAATCATCCACTTGCTTTGTTTATCGATGACCTGCAGTGGGCGGATTCGGCCTCCCTCGATCTCCTACGGGTGATCATGACCAACCTCGAGGCGTCCCATTTGTTGTGTATCGGAGCCTACCGGGATAACGAAGTGGGGCCATCTCACCCACTGAATAGCCTGATCCAGTCCATTCAGGAGCATCAGGTACCTGTCGATGAGATCACTATCGGAAACCTCGACGAAATTCACGTAAATGCATTGATCGCCGACTCCCTGAGGATGAGCCGCGAGCTGACTCGTCCGCTGGCCGACCTGGTAGTCGATAAAACGGGAGGCAATGCCTATTTCGTAACTCAGTTTCTGAACGCACTGTACGAAGATGGCCTGATTCATTTTTCCAGTTCCAAACAGCGCTGGAGCTGGGATATGGAAACGATTCGTGTCAAAGATCTGCCCGACGACGTTGTAACCCTGATGAGTGGAAAGATCAAGCGAATGCCAGACGACACTCAGCACGTACTTAAGTTGGCTGCCTGCGTCGGAGCCAGTTTTGACATTGCCGATCTGTCTGTGATCGCCGAAGAAAGTCAGACCAAACTATTAGAGGATTTGGAGTCTTCCCTCTCCGAAGGGCTTATTTTTCAGCACGAGGGCGAATGCCGCTTTAGCCATGACCGGGTGCAGCAAGCCGTTTATTCACTGATCCCGGAAGATCAGCGTAATGAGCTTCACCTTCGCATTGGCCGACTGCTGTTGCAGCGCATTCCTGAAAAAGATCGCCCTGACCGCTTATTTGACATCGTGAACCAACTCAATTGGGGGATCGACATCATATCTTCGGAAACCGAACGCAGGCAATTGGCGCAACTCAATCTGCAGGCAGGTATAAAGGCCAAGGAATCCAGCGCCTTCACACCGGCATACGAATTCATTCGCAATGGTATTGAGTTGTTGCCGACTGACCATTGGGAACAGCAATACCAATTGAGTATTAATTTGTATTCCGAGGCAGCAGAAACGGCATTCCTCTGTAGTCGGTTTGATGATATGAATACCTACATCGATACTGTTTTGGCGAAAGCCAAGACATTGGAGGAAACGATTATGCCATCCGAGATCCGTATTCATGCTTTGAAAGCACAGAACCGACTGTCAGATGCCTTGCGGGCAGGTTTAGATCTGATGGAGAAGCTGGGTGAAAAATTTCCGTCGCGCCCGAATTCGGTAAAAGTGATGCCCGACCTCATCAAGACGGGTATGATGCTCCGGGGCAAAAGCAACGGGCAACTGCGGGATTTGCCCGCCATCAAGGATCCGATCAAAAAGGCCGCTATCCGGGTACTCGCCGGGATAGCACCATCCTCGTACTGGGGTAATCCCGATATCTTTCCGTTTCTGATTTTCCGGATCGTACAACTCTCCATTAAGTATGGTAATTCACCGGTATCTTCTTTTGGGTTCGCTACCTACGGAGTTATCATGGTGGGGGTGTTGAATATGCCTAAAACCGGTTACCGCTTCGGGAAATTGGGCCTTTCGATCGTCGAAAAATACAATGCCAAAGAATGGATCGCTCAGATCTACACACCAGTGTATGCCCTGATCAATATATGGAATGAGCACATCAAGCACACCCTGAAACCCCTGCGGGATTCGTACCACATCGGATTAGAAACGGGAGCCATTGAATTTGCCTGTATCAATGCAAACATCTATTGTATTCAGGCCTACCTGATCGGGTTACCTTTGGGTAAAATCGAGGAAGAGACCCGTGATTTTAGCGAGAATTTTGCGGCCTTTAATCAGGATACTAACCATAGCTACAATGAGATCTTCCGCCAGGGTATGCTCAACTTTATGGGGCAGAGCAGTGGTGCCCCGACCGTCTTATCCGGCGATGCCATCGATGAGCAGGAGATGCTGGCCCGTGGTGAAGAAATCAACAACCGCATCTCGGTACTTCAGGTGTACCTGAATAAAATGATCCTGTGCAACTACTTCGGGGCTTACGAAACTGCCTGGCAGTGCGCAGAGGAAGGTCGCCCGAAACTCGATGCTGTTCTCGCCAAACTGGAGGTAGCTTATTTCCATTTCCACGAGGCGCTGGCGGCGATCAATCTCGCCAGTCAGGAAGGCCAACCCAAACGCAGATTGCTGACCCGCGCCCGTAAGAATATGCGAAAAATGAAAACCTGGGCTAAACATGCCCCCGAAAACTACCAGCATAAGTACGAGTTGTTGCAGGCCGAACTGGCAAGGGTGACCGGGCAGTTTGATAAAGCTGGGAAATACTACGATCTCGCGATCCAGCACGCCGCCGAACAGCAATACATACACGAGGAAGCGCTGGCTGCTGAATTAGCCTTTCGGTATTTAGCGGAAGCCGACCGGCCCAATATTTCACGCTATTACCTGCGTATGGCCGTACAACTGTACCGGGAATGGGAAGCTCACGGTAAGGTGCAGCAACTAAACGAGCTGTATCCGGATGTCGTTTCAACCGTTTTTGCTCCCGGTCGCCGGGCCGCAAAAACGGAGGGCAAGCGGGCCATCAGCCTGACTACAACTTATTACGATGAAGGTGACCTGGACCTGGCCACTATTCTCAAAGCTTCGACCAGCATTTCCGGAGAAATACAGCTGGATAACCTTTTGCGAAAGCTCCTGGAGATCCTTCTGGAAAATATCGGTGCCACCAGGGGCGTACTTATGCTGAAATCAGGTCAGGAATTGATTATCCGGGCCGAATCAACCATTGATGCTTCCCGGCAAACCGAGGTGAAAGACCTTCCCGTCAAGAATTCCGGATTGGTTCCGGAATCATTCATTAGTTACATCCGACGTACCGAGCAACAGATCAATGTCGATCAGGCCCAGTCAGACCCACGGTTTAATCAGGATGAATATGTACATGCCGAAATACCCCTTTCTATGTTGGGGTATCCGGTAATCCATAAGGGGGAACTGATGGGGATCATGTATTTCGAGAATAGCCTGGCGGAAGATGTTTTTACCTCCGAACGCACCGAGCTCCTGCAGCTGCTATCCGGGCAGATCGCCATCTCTATCGAAAATGCATTACTCTACGAAAGCCTGGAGCGTAAGGTGGAAGAACGAACGGCCATGCTGGCTGCTGAAAAGAAAAAATCCGATCAGCTACTCCTGAATATACTACCGGAGCAAACGGCCGAGGAATTGAAGTCCAATGGCAAAGCCATTCCCCGCCGGTACGATAACGTATCGGTCATGTTCACCGATTTTAAAGGGTTTACGCGCATCACCTCCTCCATGGACCCGGCAGAGCTCGTCGACGAGATCGACCAATATTTTGCCGCTTTCGACCGCATCATCGATAAATACGGTTTGGAAAAGATCAAAACCATCGGGGATTCATACATGTGCGTAGGAGGGCTACCCAAAGAAAATCCCCATCACGTGCGGGACGTAATTCAGGCTGCCCGGGAAATCCGCGAAGTTATGTGGAACGATAAACTGGTTCGTGAAAAAACGAATAAACATCACTACGGGATACGCATCGGAATCCATACCGGACCGGTAGTTGCCGGAGTGGTTGGCTTGCGAAAGTTTGCCTACGATATCTGGGGCGATACGGTAAATACGGCTTCCCGCATGGAATCAAATTCTGAAGTGTGGAAGATCAACGTATCCGGAGCGACATACGAAGCCGTAAAAGACCAATTCTCCTTTGATTACCGGGGCAAGATTGAAGCAAAAAATAAGGGCATGATCGATATGTACTACTTAAAACCTGATCTCAGCCATACTACAGACGAATGAATATGTCTACCCAAAACACCTACGACCAGATTGCCAGGTTATACCCGGAAGCACACGAGGCAACCAAGGCATTGCAAAACAAGAACGCAAAGCGGTCGCGCTTTCGTCACCGTTTGAAAAGTGTGAACCACTTACATCACCAAGGAAGCAACATCGTGGCCAGTCCGCTGGCCCGCGTTGCCGAAGGACTATTGGAGATCTTTCTGGATGCAAAGAAAGTAGTCCGAAGTATCGGCAAAAAGCTATTTCCACGTCGGGAGATCCTGCGGGGGACGATCAATGATTCCTCGATTGTCGGGCGACTCACCTTTGCCGAACGGGAAGACCAGCGGGTGCCGATCCATCACATGCGGATTGAGTTCTGGTCCCGTACCTGGATTGGACACTGGCGGTTGCTCTCGGCCACCTTTACGAATTCGGAGGGGTACTTTGAACTCCCTTTTGATATGCTGGCTGCCCATGCCTACGATACCAAAAAACTATGGCTGGAGTTTCACCACACCGGTCAGTATACCTTCGACGGACTAATTGCGACGCCCGTCTATGAGCGATATCACCGCATCGGAATCAGGAAGGGTGATTTGACCGGCATGGCCTACGATATGGGACTTATGTCGCTTCCGTACTGGGAGTATCGCAAGGATACAGCCATTCCGCGGGTGCAAATGGCAGATCACGACAATGACCCATCTGAAAGCTATGCTCCGGGCAGGGTCGGGGCCATCGAAAAGCAATTCATTCCGATCGAGTTGATCACCCGCAGGCATTTGCTGGCGATAAAAACGGGCAATGACCTTACCATCGATGAAATACAAAAGGATTATCCGGAGAACCTGACGGTCTGTATGGAAAATGAGATCCCTGGTATTACCCGTACCGACGAGTGGTTTGGCATCCGATTTATGAATGGTATGTTCGCCAGTACGTTCGATAAAGACCCCTCTGACCCTTCACTGTACTGGGTCTATTACCATTGGAACAGCTACAGCCTGGATACCTCCGTATACGCTATGCCGGATGTGAGTCTGAAGTTTAAAATGCAGGATAATGGCTATGTACTGCCCGTGGAGATCACCCTCAAGGGAAAACTCCGGCCGGGAGGTTCGGATTCGGAGAAAGCAGTACTCACCCCGAAAGATGGAGACAGGTGGGAGGCAGCTAAACGTGTGGCCAGGGTGAGCGGTGCCATCGCCACCGAAATTGACCGGCATTTTGCGGAAACGCATACCAATACCGAACAATTTGCTATTGCGGCCCGCCGGAATATTTGTAAAAACCCGATAGGGGCGATCCTGTTTCCACACCTTAAAGAGGTCTCCCTGATTAATCACACGGCAGACCAGATTTTGATCAACGACAAAGGATACATCGCTCACGCTACTGCCTTGTCGGCAAAAGGGTTGGTCGATCGGGTGCACGATGTTATGGGGACCCTTGACTGGAAAGGGTGGACTCCTATGGAGCCACTCTCGGAAAAGCATACTTACGCGCGGGCTGCTAACCTGTTCTACTCGGTAGTTACCCAATTTGTGGAAGAATTCGTCGACCTGCACCTCGATGGGATCATAAACGAATGGCACGAGGTCTTTAACTTTTCCGGGGATCTGGTAAAGCACAGCGTCCGGGTATTCCTGTGTGATTACCTGAAAGGAAAACTTAAACCAGACGGGGAAGGGCTCGTACCTGAAAACCCGCATACCGAATGGTTCAACCGTTCAAACCGCATGAATATGGAGGTTTCCCGTTGTCCGTTTACCAAGGCCGAGGCATTGGATCGGAAATGGATCGATCACATCAGGGATGAAGAGGACCAATGGTCGCCCAGTGAATTTCGCCGGGCCATGTCGGCCGTTACCGAAAACGAAGAGTACGATCCCGATTCGGATGACCTGGTAAACCTGAAAGCCTGTTGCTCCTATGCGATCTTTCAGGCGACCTTCGGTCATTTTTGGTCCAACTCCAAACAATACGACGATATCGGAGAGATTAAATACAGCAGCCTGGGTATTCGTCTGGGCACCGAAGAGCATGGTATTCTGGGACCGGAAGATGATCCTGCGATTTCCCCGGATCTGACCATTTCGACGCAGATGATGTGGTGGAGCAATATGCTGTCGCGCACCGGGTATGGGTTCATTACCAAAAATGAAGAGAAGGATATCAGTCCCCGATTCATTGAATTATTAGAGGAACAACGGGAGGCTTTCGCCAAAGTGGATATCGATATTGATAACATTCAATCCAGAACAAACATTTAGGAACATGGAACAACTCGCCCGAAAACCGGTACGTCGCTGGTGGATTTCCAGGGTGGCCGATCGCTTTGAATTATTGTTTTGGTCACGTTTATTTACCGGTCTGATCGCTCTTAGTATGGGATGGAGGTCCCGGGAGCGCATGTCCCACAATAATGGCATCGTCGCCCGGGGTACGTTTCGGGCAGATCCGGATCCGTCTGTACCACCCCACCATATTTTTGAGCCTGGTACCCAATACGACTGTCGTATCCGCCATGCGGCCGCAACCTTCTACGATGACGCTATGGCCGCTATTCGGAGTATTTCTGTGAAGCTGGCCGACTCCCGGTGGAAAAGCCCCTTTGATCTGGAATTGAATACCGGAACCATCACCCTATTTTGGAATGCCCGTAGTTTCCTGAGACTTGCCAAGCAGCGACTTGAGCGATATGGGGTAGAGTACGGTGAGTACTATAAGCTGTACCCGGTGGGTAAGGATGCAGCCCGACGGACTTTGCGTCGCAATCCGACCAGCTTTTCCAATCTAAAGTACTACAGTAAAACGCCCCTTTTCTACAAATCGGATAATGGGATTACCTATTACGCCAAATACCGGGTGATCCCATTTGAGGAAGTGGAAGAGACGGGGATTGTAAAAAAGGACTCTCCACAGTGGATAGAACCCGAAAACCAGCGCATCGATCCCTCGACCAATACACGGTCGCGCAATTACCTCAAGGAAGAGTTTGAAGAGTTATTGCAGAACCGTTTGGCTATGGGGGATCCGGTCAAATATCGTCTGCAGGTGCAATTGCGCAAAAAGCAGGAAGGGGAAGACCCCCGGATCTTCAATTGTTGCATCGACTGGCCCATGCCCGGAGAGACCGGGGAGTTCCCCTGGAAGGATCTGGGCGTATTCGAGCTGCACGAGACCCTGAATTGGGAAGAAAGCCTGAAAACGACCTTCTCCTTCAATAACCTGCCAAAATCGCTGGGCGTAATTCCAGCGAAGTCCATGTACGATTACAATTCACTGAATTACATGCGCAAGCACATCGATTTTGCCAAACGCGTTCGACTGTGGGCCTACAAAGTGAAGGGGTTACCACCCGAAATTCCCGACGATGATTACCGCAACTCCAGTTGGTTTATTGATCAATCACGACCCCGATGAAAATCTACAGGGGTACACGAATTACCAGATCGAACACCACTTGTTTCCCCGTTTACCCATGCTGCGGTACCGGGAGTTACAACCCAGGGTGCAGGCTATTTTCCAAAAGCACGGTATTCCGTACGTTCGCCAGAACGTTTTCATAGGGGTCGGAAAACTGCTGGACCTTATGGTAGGTACCGTGAGGTTGGGGCCTAATCAATTGATCAGGAACGGATTGTAACCACCTCCCGTTGTATTTGGTAGAGGGTATTAGGACTTGCTCAAATCTCTTTACACTATACCAACTACCCTGTACCGTGAGGTTGGGCCTTAGGTATCCTCTCTTTAAGAAATGGTTTGTGCCCAACCTCACGTTAGGTAATTCGAGTATGGCCTCTGTTCGTACTGATGTGGCAACTGCTTCCAGGTTGTTGGTTGTGCCTTTCGGCAAAAGCCAACAATGGCTATTGACGGCGTTTAACGACGGCAATGGTCAGGCGGCTTACGCAAACCAGCCGCTGGCGTTCATCGGTTATCTCAATGTTCCACACGTGCATGGTTCGTCCTACCCGGTAGGGACTGACCTTACCGAATACAAAGCCTTTGTGAGCTGAACGAAGGTGATTGCAGTTGATCTCCACCCCGACGGCCATCTGGGCATCCGGATCCGGAATGCACAAAAAGCTTGCTACACTGCCCAGTGTTTCGGCCAGGGCAGCACTTGCTCCACCGTGGAGCAGACCAAATGGTTGGCGGGTGCGGTCATCCACCGGCATGCGGGCGATGAGGTAGTCCTCGCCGAATTCGGTGAATTCCATCCCCAAATGACTACCCAGGTTGTTGGTGCCCATTTTATTAAGGCCTTCCAGGTCAGGAGTGTGTTTCCAGATCATTATGTCGTGTTTATTTATGTCGGCAAAGGTACATTTTGGTTGGTTGGTTTCATCTTTCCTGTATCATTTTAGGGGCTTAACTTTTTTTACGACTGCAAAGTCCTATATTCGGCTGTCAGCTACGACAGGAAAACAATTTAACACAATTTTTATTTGTTTATATGTTTAACTGTCAGAGAGTTGTGGAGCTACGTAGGGTTTGGTGATTGGTTTCAACGAAAAACCCGGAAAATGGGGAGTTTCCTCCCAGAAACAAGGTGATTCATACCGATTATCGAAGAATCATGACCATAAGCTAAAAAGTTTACCATATTTGTAGCAAACGAAAAGGGAATACGAATTACGAACAAATATTTCCTCAGACACTACACCGTTCTACAGCGACTAAACAATAAACATGCGTACTAACCAATCTTTATCCATCTCCGGACATTGTTCTAACCATCTTCATCCGGAGTCGATTTTCGAAACACTACAGTATGCAGTGATCTGACCACGTCAGAAGTGGAGCGTGATCAACCTCCGATACTGGCACCTCTGAATCTTTTTGTGGAGCGTTCTGCCGATTGATTCAGCAATGCCTGGAAAGAAATGATTGCCGAAAACAACCAAGCTGACAACGGTCAGCATTTAAACACAAAAAGTACACGTTTTAGCCTAAAGCCCGGCCTGTACTAAAGAGAAAACCCCGGAAACACTAGTACACGGCCTTAAAATTGCAGCGTTCTGATTACTAGCGATTCTAACCGTTAAAGCGATTCTAACCATACAGCGTTCTAAAAACAGTGATTCTAACCAGCAAGCGTTATTTTTTATTAAGATTCAAATTAAAGAAATAACAACTATGTACTAGGGGGAATTTAAGTACAGATTTTGTCAAGGTGTTCAGAGACTACAGTGTTTCTGAACACTCTTTTTTTGTCCCTGAGGCACCGGTTGCAGGGTATTCTTTATTTTCCCTATATTACCCCGACTGACTTAACGTCGACACGAAAAACAGATATGAACAAACGAACGGTGCGCATCACACCCTTGACAGGCTTGTGGTTGTTACTGCTGTGGGGACTCCCGTACTGGAGTGCACGCACAGGTTACGCCGTTCGGGAGGCTCAATTAGAGCGCAAAGCTCAGGAGGCTATGGTCGGTCTGAGCGACGATCAACTCTTCCATTTTTCCATTCATCGCAGGGATAGTGCCCGCCTTTTTCATTGGGAACACTCCCGGGAATTTGAATACCAAACTCAGATGTTTGATGTGGCCCGCCGTGAATTACGGGGGGATACTCTGCATTTGTGGTGCTATTGGGATGCCGGTGAAACAGAGCTTAAGCGGGCCGAGGCAAAAGCTGTTCGCGATACAACCTCTGATTCTACGCTGCCGTTGGCCTGGCTATTACAATGGGTTCAGGTTTGGCTGGTTCCCGGGGGGAATCTGCTGTTGCCAATTCCGGATGAAATCGGCAGCAATGCGCTGCACTACCTGGCCACTCATTTGCCACCGGGATTCGAGCCCTTGTGGTGGCGTCCACCCATCGATCTTATGCGTTAACCGCACCGGCCAGCTCCGTGGGTTGCATCCCATAACACCATGGCCGCGTAAAAGATTCTTAGTCCATTTATTTAATTGGTCAAATGCAGGTAGATCTATTCGCCTTTCCGCGCGAGGAAATGGCGGGTGTATCTGTATACGCGTTTGAAAAAATACACATTATGTTACGCATTATAATATCCCTGATATTCATGAGCGGGTGGCTCTTTGCATCGGGACAACGAATACAGATTCTTGATGAAGATACGAGAGAGCCCTTATCATTTGTCACCATCCAGACAACCGATCAAAGTTGGTCGGGTGTATCAGACGAAAGGGGGAATATCGACCTGCCTAACCTAGAACCTGATGCCATTCTGGAGTTCCGTCGTATCGGGTACGAACCCATGCAGTTGACCCTCGACGCACTGAGGGATACCAATTTCCGGGTGATGCTGATCAGTACAGGGATTGAATTAAACCAGGTGGTCGTTTCCGCAACCCGTTGGGAACAGGATCGCAATCGGGTCGCAGCTCGCATTCGATCGGTTGATCGGGAGATGGTACAGCTGCAAAATCCACAGACGGCCGCTGACCTGTTGGGACTCACCGGTGAGGTGTTTGTCCAGAAAAGCCAACAGGGTGGTGGTAGCCCCATGATCCGTGGTTTTGCAACCAACCGACTTCTCTATACTGTTGACGGGGTACGGATGAACACCGCTATTTTCCGGGGAGGCAACATTCAGAATGTGATCAACCTGGACCCTTTCGCCATCGAACAGACCGAAGTGCTTTTTGGACCGGGATCGGTGATTTACGGAAGTGACGCCATTGGGGGCGTAATGAGTTTTCAGACTATCCAACCCAGGTTGTCGGGATCGGATACACCCTTAGTTGCTGGTTCTGCTACCGGACGCTACGCGTCGGCCAACCGGGAACAGACGGGCCATCTCGACGTCAATGTGGGCTGGGAAAAATGGGCCTTCACCACCAGTTTGAGCTCCTGGCAGTACGGTCATTTACGCCAGGGCCAGCACGGTCCGGAAGACTACGTAAAACCAATTCACGTGCGTCGGGTAAGCGGAGTCGATGAGGTGATCACTCAGGAAGATCCGCTCCTGCAGATCCCTTCTGCTTACGATCAATTCAACATTCTGCAGAAGGTGCGTTTTCGGCCCAACGACGAGTGGAATCTAGAGTATGGTTTTCACTTTTCCGAAACAACGTCTTACGGACGCTACGACCGCCATAACCGCACCCGCAATGGCAATCCGCGCTACGCCGAATGGAACTACGGCCCCCAAATGTGGATGATGAACCATTTGAAGGTGGAACACCGTGGAAACTCCCGAATTTACGATGATGTACAGCTAAGTCTTGCACACCAGACTTTCGAAGAGAGCAGGATCGATCGCAGTTTTAACCAACCCGAACGTACCAACCGCACCGAAGAAGTGACCGCCTATTCGGTAAACCTGGATTTTATCAAAAATACGGGTGAGCGTAATCTGCTTTTTTACGGGCTGGAATACGTCCAGAACGATGTGCTTTCCAGTGGGGAATCCGAAGATATTGTTCAGGGTACCGTTTCGGGAACATCTTCTCGTTATCCCGATGCAACCTGGCGCTCCCTGGCAGCCTACGTCAACAATGAATTTCGCTGGTCGCAACAATGGACGCTCCAGGCCGGACTGCGGTATAACCGCTTTTCGCTGGACGCTGATTTTCGGGACAATCAGGAGTATTTTCCCTTGCCTTTTGATGAGGCCAGCCTGGCAAACAATGCACTTACCGGTAGCCTGGGGGCCGTTTTTCGCCCTTCCGGCAGGTGGGTTATCCGCGTAAATGCCGGTACGGCTTTCCGGGCACCGAACGTGGATGATGTGGGTAAGATCTTTGATTCGGAACCGGGAGCGGTGGTAGTTCCGAATGCGGATCTGGAAGCCGAACAGGCCTATAACCTCGATCTGGGAGTAGCAACTACCATTGGTCGCAGTGTCAAACTGGATGTCACCGCTTACTACACATCCCTGCAGAATGCACTGGTCCGGCGCAATTTTTCGCTCAACGGACAGGACAGTATCATGTACGACGGACTCCTGAGCCAGGTTCAGGCCATCCAGAATGCCGCAAAAGCCAACGTGTACGGTTTGCAGTTCGGTTTGAACGTCGATCTGCCGCGTGGATTTGCCTTCCAAACGAATTTGAATGTACAACGGGGAGAAGAGGAGCTGGATGATGGCACGGTAAGCCCTTCGCGTCACGCTGCTCCGTTTTTTGGCGTAAGCCGCATTATGTACGAGGCTGGTCCGCTGCGGATGCAAGCCTACCTACAGTTTCAGGGAGAGCGTTCTTTTGACGATCTGTCAGTAGATGAACGTGGTAAGGACGAAATATACGCGAAGGACGATCAGGGACGAAATTATGCCCCCGCCTGGTACACTCTCAACGTGAAGGCCCAATACCAGGTAAGTGAGGCCTTTTCCCTGAGTGGCGGACTGGAAAACATAACCGATCAACGCTACCGGCCCTATAGCTCGGGCCTGTCGGGACCGGGCAGAAATTTCATCCTGTCGGCTAATGTAGCTTTTTAAACGGTTCACGGCTCACGGTTGACGAATTGAACCTCGAAGCGTAAGACCACCGCCTTAGCGATGGTGTTGAATCGCGAGATCATGTTCCATACCACTTTAGTGGTTAGGTCCTCGAACCTTGTACCAATTAACAAAACGTGAGGTTGGGCACAAACAATTTCTTAAAAAGAGGATACCTAAGGCCCAACCTCACGGTACAGGGTAGTTGGGATAGTGTAAAGAGATTTGAGCAAGTCCTACTACCAAATACAACGGGAGGTTGTTACAATCCGTTCCTGATCAATCGGTTAGGCCCCAACCTCCCGTTATATTAACAAAGGTGTCGGATGAGTCTTTGTTGAAAAGCTACCCCCTGTTCCAGTTGATCGATCTCGATGAACTCATTGGCGCGGTGGGCCTGGGCAATATCTCCGGGGCCGCAAATCACCGATTGAAAGCCGGCCTGGGCGAATTGCCCGGCCTCGGCGGCGTAGGAGACGGCTCCCAGATCCTGGCGTTGGGCGAGGCTTTTGATGAGAGGAACCACCTCCCGGTCATCGGGTGTATCGAGCGTTGGCACCACCGGATGGTGCTTGCGGGTTACAATCCTTGTTTCGGGGAATCGTTGCCGTAATTCTTTTTCCCGCTCCTGGCAAAAAGCGAGGAATTCCTGGTAGATCAGCTCAGTGTCATCACCGGGGATGGCACGCACGTCCCAGGTGAAGGTACATTGATCGGCAATGACATTAGGAGCAATGCCGCCTTTGATCATGCCACAGTGCAGGCTGGTGTGGTTTGGTTCGAAACGGTCATCGCGGTGGCCAGCCTTCAGCAGGGCATGCATTTTGTCTTCCAGCCAGCCGATCAGCCTGGCTGATTCGTGAATGGCGCTTACCTCGGTGCGAATGCGGCTGCTGTGTCCGGCCGATCCGTGCACCGTGGTATCGAAGACACAAATACCTTTTTGGCCCGTAATGGGTTGCATCCGGGAAGGTTCGCCGATGATCGCGTATTTAGGGGCTTCATCGTAATGGTCGCGAATGGCAGCAGCGAGGGCCGGGCCGGCGAGGCAACCGATCTCTTCATCGTAGGAAAAGGCAAAGTAGACCGGCCGCTTCAGGTCAGCCGCCACCATATCCGGCAGAGCGGCCAGGCAGCAGGCGATGAACCCTTTCATATCGCAGGAACCGCGACCGTACAGTTTACCATCACCACCATCGGTGAGCTGGAAAGGATCGGTATCCCAGGCTTGACCTTCGGTGGGTACCACATCGGTATGGCCGGACAGGATAACGCCACCGTCAACCGGCGGACCAATACGGCAGTGGAGCGAAGCTTTCTGACCCGTTTCGTCCGGGACGAGGTGGTAGGCCACACCGTGCTCATTGAGCAGAGATTGGATGTATTCAATGATAGCCAGATTGGATTGTCCGCCGAGAACCGGAAAGGATACCAATTTTTTAAGAATCGAAGCTGCAGACATTATCGTTTGATTTTTTGCGAAAGCA
>CAYFGK010000027.1:0-56062 GCA_964342305.1 uncultured Saprospiraceae bacterium
GTGGTTTGGGACTCCAAACCACTTCGAGTCGAGTATATACTCGCGTGAAAAGGTTGGGCGAAGCCCAAACCTTTTCGGAAGCGGTATAATTGAATTTCAGGGGCTTCCCCAATCGAACCGACTCACGCTCAGCAGTGCCGATGAACCAGGAGAAACCCTGCTCCTCTGTTTGACCTTCGTCCGAAAGGAAGACCAATCGCCCCTTGGCAACCGATCCATTCATTTATACCATGCCACCCACGAAGGAGAATACGATCCGACCAACCCAGCTGATGAATCAACAGCTCGCCTGGGTGGTACCACCCGAACCGATACCGAGGGACGAATTTATCTACACACCATCCTGCCCGGCGACTACGGTTCGGGGTCTGATAACCGACACATCCATACCTCAGTGGAAGGCGCACACCCGACCGCTTACGATATCCAGTTTGCTCAGTACGCTAATCGGGGCCTTCACCGCTTTGTGCGGAACAGCGACCAGCATTTTATGGTGGACCTGCGAAAGCAATCTGATGGCATCCTGTTGGGGTTTGCACGAATAGAGATCCGGGGGACTATCGGGACCCTAGAGAACACAGGGATCTGACGGGACTGAAGAGAACAACCAGACTCGAGTGACGAGGGGCAGGGAACATTGCGTCTTATCCATTTAATTGTATTTTGCGGAAGCAAACCCACTATTCACACCTAGCAAGAAAGTGCCTTGATAGATCAGAAATCTATTGCCGTACTGCCCTTTCGGAATCTTAGTACGGACCCTGAAAACGACTTTTTCGCCGACGGAATTACGGAGGAGTTATTGATAGCACTGGGCCAGATCACTGGTCTGAAAGTGACGGCACGTACCTCCTCATTTGTCTATAAAGGCCACCAAAAAGATATACGGATCATTGGTAATGAATTGGGCGTTTCCACCGTACTGGAGGGTAGTATTCGCAAGGCGGGCAATCGTATCCGCATCACCACCCAACTTATTCGCACGGATAATGGATTTACGATCTGGTCAGAGCGGTTCGACCGGGAGTTATCCGATATTTTTCAGCTACAGGATGAGATCAGCCTGCTAATTGCCGAGCAGATCCGCGAAAATTTTGGGCATATCGAAATCAGTGATCATCTGATCCTGACCAAGACAAATCACATTGATGCCTACCAGCAATATCTGAAGGGACGCCTATATCAATTGAACTGGAGTCTGGAAGAATTTGAGCGGGCCATTGCCTGTTACCAGCTCAGTACGCAACTCGATCCCACCTATTCCGAACCACACTTTGGACTGGTGCAGTGTTACAGCATTATGGCCGGCTGGCGGGTAATGAACCGGGAAGAAGCACTGGAAAAAGCCGACGATCATTTGCGGATCGGTTTGGCCATTCAGCCCGAAAGCGCACAGGCCTACTTTTCGCAGGCGACCCGATGCTTCTGGGCCGACTGGAAGGCACATGAGGGGCTGCAATTCCTGAAAAAAGCACTTGCGATCGCGCCCAATGATACCGAATCGCTGGAACAAGCTGCCGAATGCTATATGGCCCTTGGGCAATTCAGGGAAGCCTTCAGGCAAATAGACCAGGCACTCGAGCGAAATCCCCTATCCGCAAATCACCATTATACAAAGGGCACTATTCATTATTTGCACGGGCAATATGAAGAAGCCATTCACTGGATGGATAAGGCTCTGAAAATCGATCAACACTGGCAATTAGCAGCGCAGGTAAAGGCTTGTTGCCTGATACTACAAGGCAATGGATCTGCTCTCGATCATTTTCTGGACCATCATTCCGGCATTAATAATAAAGCTGGCCTGCGCACCCTTAACCAACTCCTGCATGGCGATGAAGAGAGTACCGCTGGTTTTCAGCCTGAAGCCAACCCATATCTTCCGTTCGAAGTGTATTTCCCGCTGTATCAGGGGAAAACGGAGGAGGCTTTTGCCATCCTACAGGAAGGAATCAAACACCGGTACGGGCAGTTTATCAATTTCAGTAATGATCCCCTGATGCGGCCGCTTCATCAACACGCATCCTTTCGTGCCCTGGTTAAAACAACTTTTCCGATCCCTCAGGGAACAGCCGATGAGACCACTCCTTCTACTCCCTCCTCCAAACTATCGAAAGGAGAGATCGAGACCTACAAAGAAGCGCTGCAAACAGTTATCACTACCGATCAGGTCTATTTGGAGGCCGATCTTACACTGCGATCGCTGGCCGATCGGATTGACCTACACCCCAATAAACTTTCCTGGCTGCTTAACGACATCTTGCAGCAGAATTTTAATGAGTATATCAATGGCCACCGACTTGCTGCTTTTCAGCAAAAAGCAATAGATCCCACCTTCAAACACTACTCGATACTGGGGCTTGCCTACGAATGTGGTTTCAATTCCAAATCGGTCTTCAACGAGTTTTTTAAGCGATCTACCGGTCTGACACCGAGTGCCTGGTTGCGGCAAAACCGATAATTCCTATTTATTCGGTCCGGAAAAATAATTCCGTACGATCCCCGGTTGGTTTTGGCCCAATTTGGTCACCGTTACCAATTCCAAACCAATTGCTCATGAAGGACATTATCATTGCCGGCTCCACCGGTTACCTCGGTCGCCACTTAGTCGCTGCCCTGCAATCGAAAAACCTGCCCTTTCGGGCCATCACCCGAAATACGCAAAATTTGATGGATGCGGGCCTACCTCCCTCCCGGATCATCACCGCTCAGGTGACCCAACCCCAAACCTTGAGCGAACAACTCAATGGGGCCGAACTCCTGATTTCCACGGTGGGGATTACCCGGCAAAAAGACGGATTAACGTATATGGATGTCGACTACCAGGCCAATCTCAATCTGCTGCGGGAAGCCCAAAAGGCCGGAATCCGCAAAATGATCTACGTATCGGCCATTAATGGTCAGCACTTACGCCACCTGAAAATTATGGAAGCAAAAGAGCGTTTTGTCGATGCACTCATTTCCTCCGGGATGGATTATATCATTATTCGCCCTAATGGCTTTTTTTCGGATATGGCCGATTTCCTGGCAATGGCTAAAAAAGGTACAGTCTATTTATTTGGTCACGGTCAGTATAAACTTAACCCAATCCACGGCGCTGATCTGGCTGAAATGATCCTCGACTCCCGGGATCTTACCAACAGCCAGATCGAAGTAGGAGGCCCCGATATCCTCACACAGGATGAAATTGCAAAACTGGCCCTGGATGCATTCCGTACTCAGGGCAAAGTCATTCACTTGCCCGATTGGACACGCAGGGCTTTCATTTGGCTGGCACGTACCTTTACCTCCTCCAAAACGTACGGCCCCCTGGAATTCTTCCTGACCATGATGGCTCAGGATAATATTGGCCCCCGCTACGGGGTACACCGGCTGGAGACCTTCTTTGAACGGGAGGCGGAAGTAATGAGGACGGTAAGGACATAACGGGACTGTAGAAAACACAGAGACTTGAGAGAAGGCTGGGATGGGCCTGGCTGCTTCTTTACTCGTGGGTAGCGTCGAGCGTCAAGCGTCGCTAATACCTCCTGACCTCATTTATCCGCATATAAACGTTTAATAACACATAAGCGGTAAAGACGTCACCTAACCGACGCCGGGCGCATCGCATTTCACCGGTGAATCTACTACCTTGGGCTTTTGTGACAGAATCCAACTTTACTTATATGCTCGTAAAAACGTTTGCCAGTACTGTTCAGGGAGTTGATGCCCAAACCCTAACCATTGAGGTGAATTCGGGAGGGCAGCCCGTTGCCGGTAAGAAATTCTACCACCTGGTGGGGCTACCCGATAATGCGGTACGGGAGGGCTTTCAGCGCATCGAATCGGCCATCAGCAATATGGGTATGCGGATGCCGCGGGCCCGCACCATCGTCAACCTGGCACCTGCGAACATTCGCAAAGAAGGCTCCTCCTACGACCTGCCCATTGCACTTGGTATTCTGGCGGCCAGCAAGCAAATACCTCACCAAGCCATTGGCGAATACCTTATCATGGGTGAACTGGCCCTCGATGGCACACTCCGCCCCATTAAGGGAGCCCTGCCCATCGCTATCCAGGCCCGCAAGGAGGGCTTTAAAGGGCTCATCCTGCCCTACGCTAATGCACGCGAGGCAGCCATCGTCGACCAGATCGATGTATACGGTGTCAAAAACCTGAAGGAAGCAGTCGCCTTCTGCAAGGGTAAGCTGGATCTGGACCCTACTTTCGTGGAAACGCGGGATGAGTTCTTCCACAACCTCGATCAGTACGAGGTGGATTTTTCCGATGTGCAGGGACAGGAGAATATCAAGCGGGCGTTAGAGATTGCCGCCGCAGGCGGCCACAATGTCATTCTCATCGGACCGCCCGGTGCTGGTAAGACCATGCTGGCCCGCCGGTTGCCAACCATCCTGCCACCTCTGAACTTGCACGAAGCACTCGAGACCACCAAGATCCATTCCGTTGCCGGGGTGTTGCCTCCCGAATCATCGCTGGTGGCTCAACGTCCGTTCCGGTCACCACACCACACCATCAGCGATGTAGCACTGGTCGGTGGCGGCACCAATCCCTCACCCGGCGAAATTTCCCTGGCACACAATGGGGTACTCTTCCTCGATGAGCTGCCCGAGTTCAAACGGACCGTACTGGAGGTGATGCGGCAACCCATGGAGGAACGGCGGGTGACCATCTCCCGCGCTAAGGTGACCGTCGACTATCCGGCCAGTTTTATGCTGATCGCTTCGATGAATCCCTGTCCCTGTGGCTACCACAATCACCCCGATAAGGATTGCGTTTGTGCACCGGGGGTGGTGCAGCGTTACCTCAACAAGATCTCCGGCCCCTTGCTCGACCGTATTGATCTGCACGTGGAGGTAACCCCCGTCAGCTACGATGAACTGGCCAGTATGAAGCGACCGGATACCAATAGCCGGGACATTGCCCAACGGGTAATAACCGCCCGCCAAAAACAACACGAACGCTTCGAATCTCTGGAAGGTATCTTTTGCAATGCCCACATGCCCTCCCGGATGGTACGCGAAGTTTGCCAGGTAAATCAGGCCGGACAGACACTGGTTAAGCGGGCCATGGAAAAACTGCAGCTATCGGCTCGTGCCTACGACCGTATCCTCAAGGTCGCACGTACCTCCGCCGATCTGGACGGCAGTGAGTCCATCAAGATCGAGCATTTGGCGGAAGCCATCCACTTCCGGAGTCTGGACCGGGAGAACTGGGCCGACTAAACCGCTTTTTTGAAAGAGACATCATATCAACTAAAGCCTGAATGACCCTCGGTGCCACCATCACCTCACCACTGATATGGATCATTCCCGGCGGTGAAGCCGGTGGCTTGCCGAACTGTTGATAACTTTCCCAGATATGATCCACGTACCATGCCGGTTCCTCTCCCCAACGCAGATCAGCAGCCTTGCGTTCGCGAAAAGTAGATTCAGAAATGTGAAGAAACACGGTTCGGTCGTAGAGTTTGTTAATCGCAGGATTGGCAAACGCCAGCAACCCTTCGTGCAATACTACGTCGGCCTCAGCCTGTGCTTGCTTTAAAGATGTTCGCAGTCGACTCCAGTGGATAGAGTCAGGGTGCTCCCAGTCAACGTGATCGCGAATCATGGGTAGTTGGGATCGCCGACGCACAAAAACATCCTGATGAATAATCCGATAGGAGCGTCCCCTCGCGACAATCTCCCGGGCTAAGGCATCGGCCAGCGTTGATTTACCGGCTCTGCTCGGGCCCCCTATTCCGATTAACATGGTTTCCCTACTTTTGTGGTGCAAACGCCCCCCATATGGAGACCATTAAAATTATTGAATACGTTGCAGTAATCAGTGGTATGCTGCACGTGTTTTTACTGACACGCGGTAAGGTGCTGGCCTGGCCTTTCGGATTGCTTTCGGTCAGCCTCTATATCTTCATTTTCCTGCAAAATAAGTTGTACTCCGACACCTTTCTGCACGTTATTTATGTGGTCCTGAATATTTACGGCTGGTATAACTGGTCGCGAAATCAGGATGAGCTGAAAAGTGTCGAAGTCACCACCCTCGATGGCAACCAAAAGCTGGGTTGGACGGCAATGATCCTCGCGGGTTTCCTGATCTGGGGCTACGGGATCGCTAATAATACCGATGCCAGCTATCCCTACGGTGATGCTTTTACGACGGTGGCCAGCCTGGTGGCTCAGTACCTGCTGGCCAGGCGTAAACTGGAAAACTGGATCATCTGGATCATTGTTGATGTGGTAGCCATCAACATATATCTGCGTAAGGGTTTATACCCAACCAGTGGCCTGTATGCAGTCTACTTTTTACTGAGCGCGTGGGGGTGGTGGAATTGGCGGCAACTGTACCGGGAACAAATCACAGTGGACACCTGAGAAGCTGTATGAATAAAACAAAGTACTACATGACCCAACGCATTATCTCTTACAACATCAATGGTATTCGGGCGGCCCAACGCAAAGGCATAGCCGACTGGTTGTCGAATGAGCAATTTGACATTGTCTGTTTTCAGGAAACTAAGGCTCACCCCGAACAGGTCGACATGGAGGATCTGGAGCAGATTGGATACCACCACTTCTGGCATTCAGCTACCAGTAAAAAAGGGTATAGCGGTGTGGCCACTCTTTCCCTGCGGGAACCCGATCGGGTTGATGAAGGCTGTGGTATGGAAAAATACGACCGTGAAGGACGCATTCTACGCACCGACTTCGGTGACGTTACGCTGTTAAATTGCTATTTCCCCAGCGGAACCACTGGTGATATTCGGCAGGATTTTAAGATGGAATTCCTCGATGATTTTTTCCGGTGGATACAGGAGTTGCGTAAGGAACGTCCGAAACTCATTGTTGTTGGGGACTATAATATTGCCCATACCGAGATGGATATTCACGATCCGGTACGCAATAAAAAAAACAGTGGCTTCCTGCCAGAAGAGCGGGAATGGCTGACCAAATGGTTCGATAGCGGTTTTACCGATGCCTTCCGGCAAAAATATCCCGAACGGGAACAGTATAGTTGGTGGACGTACCGCGCTAATGCCCGTGCTAACAACAAAGGCTGGCGGATCGATTACCAATCAGTTACCGACAACCTGAGCGATTGTATACGGGATGCATACCAACTTACCGATATTGTGCATTCGGATCACTGTCCGGTTTATCTGGAATTGGACTGGCCATCATGAGTTCCCAACCAACCGTATTTATCCGTCGGGGCTCTTTTGAGGACGTACTATCCCTTAGTGAGGCTATTCCGGAATTCGACCAGCCCTACGGGCTTAAGGAATACCAACAGCGGCTGTCGGGGGTGGCCCATTTGCTGCTGATAGCTGAATGCGATGGCGATCTGGCTGGTTTTAAGATTGGTTATGCCAAAAGTCAACGGCTTTTTTATTCATGGATGGGGGGAGTATTGCCCGCATACCGAAGCCGGGGAATTGGCTCCGCCCTGGCTTTAGCACAGGAAGAATGGCTCCGTTCGGAAGGGTATACAACCGTTGAGCTAAAAACGCGTAATTGCCATCGGGGGATGCTTATCTTTGCCCTTCGATCTGGCTTTCACATAACCGGTTTTTCCCAAAGGGAAAACTGGACAGAACACCGGATATATTTACGAAAAAACCTGACCAAATAACGGTAGGGTGGTTTCGGTTAAGTAACCACTCAAATAATCAGACAAACATGAAACAGACAGTATTGGTAATCCTGACCCTTCTATTATTTGGCGGTAGCACGCTCGCGCAGGAGGTATCAGGGGGATTCAAGGTAGGGCTCAATTTTTCCAAATTTGATGGTGATATAGCCACTGATGCTCAGGGCAATGAACTGGAGACCAACAACTACGCCACGGGGTTCCACGTTGGAGCCATCGTCAACTTTAAAGTGACTGATATTTTCGGTTTTCGTACGGAATTATTGTATTCGCAGAAGGGGTCCGAATACGTATTCGATGGTCCCTCCTTCTTCCGCCTGTATACCCGCCAGGGGGGAGATCCGGTGGTTAGCTTCGGTAACCGTCGGGAGGTTCTCACTTTTTCGAACTCCTACATTGATGTCCCGCTGATGACCTACATCCGCGTAGGCCGGGTTGAAGCCTCCGCCGGTGTTAACGCAGCCGTTTTGATCGGTTCGCGCGGACAAGGAGAAATTACCTTCAGCGGAGTATCGGCTGGTGGACAGAATGTCGACCCCATCATAATAGCCGTCGATGGAAGCTATACGGCTGACGATGTTACAACTACTGGTTTTGGAGCCGTGGAAAATCGTACTATCGATAATCGAGCTGTCCAGGTACCTGAAGTTGTTTCGGCTTATTACGATGGGAATCCCGGCGATGAAATATTATTTAACCGCCTCGACTTTGGATTGAATGCCGGGTTGAACATCTATATCAATAACGGCCTTAACCTGGGCTTCCGAATGAATTACGGCTTGTCAGACCTTTCCAATACCGAGCAGGATGTGGATCGTACCGGCCTGGATAACCGCATGTTACGCCTGAGCGAAGACAAAGACAGAAACCTCAGTTTACAAGCCTCTATCGGATTTTCGTTCTAAAAAAGAACGATCCGTATTCCAATAGTAGGATTAAAACGAATCTAAATTCTTTTAAAACTCGTACTTTTGCAGTACATTAATGGCCGCCATAAAAGGTGGATCTTTTGGTGAATTTCCAGCATATATTGCTAAATTAACACTGAAAAAGATATTGATCTGCTGTTAGAAACTATTTCACCATACAACCTTTTGCAGCAGTTTCCATAAAGATTTTAGTTTTCATTTGGTTTTTTGGGGTTATATGTATGCAGCTACTTCGGTAGCTGCATTTTTTATTCCACTAAAAAAGGGATGCTGAAGCAGGTTCAGCATCCCTTTTTTTAGTGGCTTCTGGAAGTATGGTTTACCCTTTGCGGCTTTTCAGGATCTGATCAGATGTAACATCTTCGCTGGCTAATGCTTTGATCACATCGAAGGTAGTCACGATACCTACCAGATCCCCTTCTTCAATTACCGGGATAGCGTGGAAACGGTTGGTCAGAAAAACATCAAGAGCGACGTTAATCCGGTCATCCGGAGATAGTTTGGCCAACCCTTTGGTCATAATATCTTCGGCCGTGTAGGCACGCAGGCGCGCGTAGTTGACGAATCGGTCTTCTTCGTTCCTGCTAAAGCCACGGAGAAAATGCATAAAATCAGTCTTGCTGATGATTCCCACGATCTCTTTGAACCGTACGACCGGGATGTGGTGGATCGGGTGTTCGTCGAAAATCTCCTTAACGACAGTCAGTTTGTCGGCGGGATTGACGGTGACCAGTTTACTGGTCATGATGCTTTTGACGGGTGCTAGGACATTCATAAGGCGTATTGTTTGATTACACGGTTAAGGTCATGATAATTGCCCACACTAACAGTGACAATGATCAATCGTACGAATTGATTTTAGTCAGAAAACTATACATCTACAACGATGCGGTATGCTTGGTAAGTTGCTGTATTCCACCTATTTTAACGGAGTGAGTCAATCCGAAGAATTAGCGCGCAAATGGCGATTGATCCTGGGCAAACAAGCCGACCCCTCCACCAAGGTTCCCCTGGAAGGAGCCATGATGGGCATGGACGACGTACTGGAAGCGCTCTACGATAGTGACCGCGACCGCGGTTTAGGTCCATCTTCCCCGCACATCAATCGCTGGCTTGGCGATATCCGCCAGTACTTCCCCACCTCGGTAGTTCAAATGCTCCAGAAAGACGCCCTCGAAAAATTAGGCCTTGAGGAAATGTTGCTCGAACCCGAACTCCTGCAAACCATCGAACCCGATGTGGAGTTAGTTAGCACACTCCTCAACCTCCAACAGGTGATGCCTAACCGCACCCGCGAAACGGCCCGGGAGCTCGTGCGGAAACTGGTCGAAGACCTGGAAAAACGCCTGCGTACCCCATTGCTCGAAGCTCTGCGTGGTGCCCTGAATAAATCAGTCCGCAATCGAAGGCCCAAACTGGCCGACATGAACTGGCATGCCACTATTCGCGCCAACCTGAAACACTACCAACCGGAATACAAAACCGTCATCCCCGAGCGGCTCATCGGTCACGGACGGCGTAACCAACAACTCAAACACGTTATCCTGGCCATTGACCAATCCGGTTCCATGAGTGCCTCTGTGGTCTACAGCAGCATCCTGGGATCGATCATGGCCAGCCTCCGTTCACTCAGGACCCACCTCATTGCCTTTGACACCAGCGTAGTGGACTTCACCGACAAACTGGATGATCCCGTCGATCTGCTTTTCGCCAGCCAACTGGGCGGTGGTACCCATATCGACCGGGCGTTGCGGTACGCTCAGGGCCTCGTTACTGCTCCGCAAGACACCATTCTGATCCTCATTTCTGACCTGATGGAAGGCGCTCCTCCCCAACGTATGTTGGAAACCTTGCGCGAACTGACCAGCCGTGGTGTACAAGTCATTAGCTTGCTCGCCCTTAACGACAAAGGCACTCCGGCCTACGACAAACAAATCGCAGCTGCCCTCGCTCGTATGGATATTCCAGCTTTCGCCTGCACACCCGATCAGTTCCCTCGTCTCATGGCCACCGCCATTGAGCAACAATCTATCCAACAGTGGCTCAGCACGGAGGGGATCGGCTAGTGGGAGAGTTGGGGAATTGGGGAGTGGGTTTCGTTCCGATATTCGAATAGCGCAGTAAAGACGCCGATTTATCGCGTCTCCCTCTTTTTTTCGATCAGGGGATTTGGAGATCAGGCGATGAGGCGATTTTTTCTTTAGTCATAGCCCCATGCTCCAAGTTCGCCGAAGACCGGCCTGCTCGTTGAGGCACGAACGGGCGATAGTAAAATGTGCGAATGTGAGACATGCCCTACCAAAAGCTAACGGGCCAGACACTAAAAATATCGTGAGGCTGGACATACACCAATACGTAAAGTAATGATTGTCAAAGCCCAACCTCCCGGTACAGAGTAATAGGTATTAGGTATTTGGATTGTAGCAAGTCTTACTGCCTTATACCATATACCAAATACAGCGTGAGGTTGTGACCCTCAGTTATTTAGCAAACGGATCGGCCCCAACCTTACGTTAAAAATACCGACACAACCAAGCCCAAGAAATCCCTCAAGTCTCTCAGTCTCTCGATTTGCCGCCACAAAAAGCTGCAAGGCCAGGCACAAAAGAAAAACGAAGCAACCAAACCGGTCTCTGCAGTCTCTTCGCTCCCTCCAGTCCCAAAACTACCGGCAACTATTTTCCAGCAGGCGGATATACCAGCGGATCATCTGCTCGTAGTTGGCCACGCTGATGCGTTCGTTAATACCGTGGATGCCCGAAAGCTCTTCCGAGTCAAGTAAGGCGGGCATAAATCGGTACGTTTGTTCCGATACGTCGAGGTAATGGCGACTGTCGGTAGCACCAACGACCAGGCCCGGAGCAACAACCGCTTCCGGATACAATTCTCGGATGGTACGATGGATCACCTGAAATCCGAGGGCACTCGTCTCGGAAACGGGAGCGGGCCTCGACATGGAGAATTGTTCCTGGAAGTCGACCTGTACTCGATCGTCATTGATGACGCGAACCACCCGGTCGCGCACGAATTCCGGTGTTTCACCAGGAATGATTCGAAAATTGATCACCGCACTGGCTAATGTTGGCAGGACATTATCCTTGATTCCGGCATTGATGATAGTCGGTGCGGTGGTGGTACGGATAATTGCCGCACTCTTGGCATCCTGACTTAACTGCCCGGCCAGGATGCCTTTGGTGAGCCAAAGATTGGCGAAAATGGCCCGCAGGGGGAGGTTCATCTCCGGTCCTGCGTAATCGAAAAGGGATCGGGTGGGCCCCTCAATTCGGGGCGGGAAGGGGTTTTCTTCGAGCCTGGCAATGGATCGACTCAAAATTCCGATCGCTGTTTCGGAAGGCGGCATGGAGGAATGGCCTCCCTCCTCCAGATTGACCTCCAGTTCCAGGCTTACGTATCCTTTTTCCGAAAGGCCGATCATCGCCACGGGTTTATTCAGTCCCGGCAAGGCCCCCTTTAGTAATAAAGAGCCCTCGTCGAGCGTAAAGGCCGATCGGATGCCCTGGTTCTTAAGCCACTTCGCCATGGCCTGGGCTCCCTGACCACCAACCTCTTCGTCGTGGCCCAGCGCAATGTAGATGGAGCGCACCGGTTGGAACCCTTCCGCCAGCAGTGTTTCCACCGACTCCAGGATAGCCATGGCATTTCCCTTATCATCCAGGGTACCCCGGCCCCATATGTAGCCATCGGCTCTGGCCCCTGAGTAGGGGTCCTGCGACCAGTCTTCCATACTGACCTTTTCCACGGGCACTACATCGAGGTGGGCCAGTAACAAAACGGGCGGCAATTTGGGATTGGTCCCCGACCAGTGATACATCCGGCTGAACGAATTGTGGTAGGACCAGGTAAGAGAATCGTGGACCCCGGGGAATGCACGTTGCAGGAAAGTATCGAGCCTCTCGAAGGCAGCGGTATCCACTCCCGTAGCCCGGCTGACCGTCGGGTACGTTATACTTTTTTGCAGACGATCGAGTGCTCCGGTCGGAACGTCTCGCTGATAAATGGGCGTCACCGGAATTTGCTGGCTGGAAAAAAGAAAGGTGCGAACAACAATAACAACAAAGATGATCATAAAAGTCCACCCTATGATCCGTACCAACCGGCGCCCAAATCTTTTCATGTTTGTTCTGCTTCCAGTTTCAGGATATTGAGCAAGTACTGCCCATAGCCCGATTTAATAAATTTGTGGCCCAACTTTTCGAGTTGCGCCGCATCGATAAAGCCCATCTCATAAGCGACTTCTTCGATGCACCCGATCTTTAAACCCTGTCGCTCTTCAATGGTTTCGATAAACTGCCCCGCCTGCATGAGCGACTGGTGGGTGCCGGTGTCCAGCCAGGCTACCCCCCGTTCCAGCACCCCAACCTGGAGGCGGCCTTCTTTCAGGTAGTGTTTATTCACATCGGTGATCTCATATTCACCACGGGCACTGGGTTCGAGGTTTTTGGCGATCTCCACTACATCGTTATTGTAAAAGTACAGACCGGGTACCGCAAAATTGGATTTGGGATTAGCAGGCTTTTCTTCTATGGAAATGGCCTTCAGGTTTTCGTCGAACTCCACTACGCCGTAGCGTTCCGGATCAGCTACGCGGTAAGCAAAGATGACCCCGCCCTCGGGATCGACCGAGCTTTGCAGCAGCTTTTGCAGGCCACTGCCGTAAAAAATATTATCCCCCAGGATCAGGGCTGCCGGATCAGAACCGATAAACGATTCACCCAGCACAAAAGCCTGTGCCAGCCCATTGGGTTCGTGTTGTGGAATATACGAAAAGGAACAGCCCAGGTCAGAGCCATCGCCCAACAAATGCTCAAACTTTGGTAGGTCTTGGGGGGTCGATATGATCAGGATATCCCGAATACCTGCCGACAGTAAGGTCGACAACGGGTAATAGATCATGGGTTTGTCGTACACGGGCATGAGCTGTTTACTCACGGCCAATGTGAGGGGATACAGGCGTGTGCCCAAACCTCCTGCCAGGATAATGCCTTTCATGGATACGTTAGTTTTTGAGCTATGACTATAGTCCGCGGAGCCTCCGCGTATTAATCAACCCGAAGTATGCGACGAACCCGGATCAACAGTTCAGCAGGCTTAAATGGCTTGGAAATAAAATCGGAAATACCCGCTGCGTAGGCGTTCATTATACGCTCTTCCTCATCGGGATCAGCCAATAATAACACGCTGGTATGGTCTCCACGCCAGCCTTTCACTTCTTTGACCACCTCCATACCGGCAGGATTTTCCATATCCATATCGACAATAACCAAATCGGGGGAAACGGAGGAGAGTTCTTCTCCAATGTTGCCCTCCAGCTTGGAGAGTTCTACATCGAAGCCCTGCTTGGAAAGTCGAAATTCAATAGCCGTTAGCAGAATTTCATCACTTTCACAGATGAGTATTTTCATACATGCATTTTAGTGGTCCGACGTTGAATCGTCGTCCCGGGGGATGAAGATAAACTGGGCCCCCAGGTCGCTGAGCACAAATAAACACAGGAAGCTGCGCGGGTCTTTATAGACCTTCGTGAAATCGTCGACTCGTTCGTTGGCGATCACCTGCTTGGTTACCAGCTCCTCCAGTGTCGTTGCATTTACAGACCATTTTACGCCTGAATCCTCGTCGCGTTGCACCAGGGGTAGCCCTAAATCTACTGAAAGCTGGTGAACAACAAAAATGGGGTAGGACGATACATCCTGATCCAGCACTGTATCGGCGGCTTTCCCCAGCAGGGTTTTATACTGCTGAAGGTCCTCCTCCAGTTTACCGTATTTCTCCTGATTTTCCATTAGCTCGATTTGTGCACTAGCAAGGCTATGCTCTCAATGTGGTGCGTGTGCGGGAACATATCGACCGGTTGTATCTTTTCCACCCGATAATCCCGGCTCAACAGGTTCAGGTCGCGGGCCTGAGTCGCCGGGTTGCAGCTTACGTATACCATGCGTGGTGCTCCCAGTTGCAACAGCATCTCCACCACATCCGGGTGCATACCGGCCCGGGGCGGATCGGTGATCAGCAGGTCGGGTTTTCCGTGCCTTTCGGCAAAATCCGACGTCAGTATATCCTTTACATCACCCGCGTAGAAAACAGCATTGTCGATATTATTGATCTCTGCATTCACTTTGGCATCGGCAATGGCCGCTTCGATCTCCTCAATGCCTACCACCTGTCTCGCCTGGTGCGCAACGTAGAGGCCAATACTACCGATCCCGGTATACAGGTCGTACACATTCTCGGTTCCCGAAAGGTCAGCAAAATCAACCACCACATCGTAGAGGCGTTTGGCCTGGCGGGTATTGGTCTGGAAAAAGCTTTTCGGACCGATCCGGAAGCGCACCTCACCGAGGGCCTCCTCCACGTAGGGCTTACCGTGGTACAGCTCCAGTGGCAGGTCTAGCAAAAAGTCGTTCACTTTGGTATTGATGCAGTAATACAGGCTGTTGATGGCTGGCACCCGCTCCAGTAATCCGTCGAGGAAAGGGCGGTATTTATCCGGATCATCCGACCCGAATGCCACCAGCACCAGCACCTCGCCCAATTCGGTAATGCGCAGCATCATATTGCGCATAAATCCCTCATGCGTGCGGGCATCGTAGAAGGGCAGGCCCAGTTCGTGCGCCAGATCGCGGGCCGTGTTCCGGATCAGGTTGGAGGGGTCGGGTTGCAGCCAGCAGTGCTGAATATCCACGACCTTGTCGAAGGCACCAGGGGGGTGGAAGCCCAGGACTTCTTTCTCCATATCGATCGTGGGGTCGTTCAACTCTTCTGGCAGTAACCAGCGTTTGTTCGAAAAGGAAAACTCCAGTTTGTTGCGGTAGTACTGTGTGTCCAGGCTCCCCATAATGGGCCGGATATCCCCCACCTCCACTTTGCCGATCCGGTTCAGGGCATCCAGCACCACCTGGTGTTTTTGGCGGAGCTGTGCCTGGTAGTCGATGTGCTGCCATTTGCAACCGCCACAGACACCGAAGTGATCGCAGAAGGGCTCTACACGAGCGTCGGAGTACGAGTGGTATTCCGTTACCTTACCCTGGAAAAAACCCTTACGCTTGCGCAAAACCAACACATCGGCCACGTCTCCCGGAACGGGCCCGCGGTCCACGAACACAACACGCCCTTCCGGGTCACGCCCTACCGTTTTGCCACGGTCGGCAATACCCGTAAAGCGGACTCCCTTAAGTGTAACTGGTTTTTTTCTTCGTCCCATGCGTGGTAATCCCTTTTTTTCGAAAGCTTATCTAGTCAGTACAATGTAATCGCGCAACAGCGTTTTCAGGAACTCCTCGTCGCGCTGAGAGGTAGGTTCCAGGTGAAGTATATTCTTAAGGTGCGCGGCCAGTTCAGCCAGCGCAATTTGGTGTGCCTCATTGCGGTAACTACGATAACGACTCAGTGCCTGCTTGATGATCAGCATATCGGCCTCCTGCAGGGCCTTTACCTCCGGAAAAACCGGCTGGTAACCCTCAATGGATTCAATGTTCAGAATATCCTCCAGCCGAAAGTGGACCTTATTACGTACCCGAACCACGGTGGTGTGGGCAGTCATATCACCCAAGCGCTGATTTTTGGCAGAGGTGCTGATCAGAATGGCCGCCGGTACACCCAGTCCGAAAACCACATCAATCAATAAAAAGATCGACCGCAAAAAATAATCGGCCACCCCGGCCTGACGCCCATCCAACCGCACCACCTTTATTCCCAGAGCCTTCTTACCCCAGGAACGCCCATCGGCCAGTATTTCCGAAAGCAACATATAGGATACCAGCAAAACAACGGGTAATAACCCAAAAAACACCCCCACGAAGAGATCGTTCGCGTTTTGCATAAGATCGTACGCTACAAAGAAAATCAGTAGGTACAGTACCGTCAGCAGCAACAGATCAATGAGGAAAGCCAGGATACGTTCCCGCAGGTTCGCCAGCTCGTATTCAATGGTGACATTCTGGGAAGTCCGTATGTCGATGGTTTGCATGCCGGCGGTTGTATTTTTACAAAGATTTTCATAAAATAGGACTTCTCCAAACCCCGGTGATCAGCGGAGCTACCACGCTTCATTAACCAAGCCAATATGCATGCGCGAAACTAAATTTATCGAGCAAAATAAGGATAAATGGCTCCGCTTCGAACAGCAAATGGAGGATGACCTGCGCGACCCGGAAAGCCTCAAGGACCTGTTCATTGAGATCACCGATGACCTCTCGTATTCGCGCACCTTTTACCCCAACCGTTCGGTAAGGGTTTATCTCAACAGCCTCGCACAACGCATCTTCTTTAAATTGTACCGCGGGCGGTCAGCACCCGGTCGGCGGCTGATAAGTTTCTGGCTCGACGAATTGCCCAGAGTCATTTACGAGGCCCGCCGCGACTTCCTGTTGGCTTTTTTAGTGTTTTTACTGGCCTGTGGGATTGGCATGCTGTCCAGTGCTATGGAACCGCAATTCATTCGCTCTATTCTGGGAGACGCTTACGTTGACCAGACCATTCAAAATATTGAAAGCGGCGATCCCATGGCCATTTACAAAGACCGGGACCGCCTCGGAATGTCGGTGGGAATTACCATGAACAACATCTACGTGGCTATCCTGACCTTCGTTTTTGGTATTCTGGCCGGAGTAGGCACTATTGCCCTGTTGCTGCGCAATGGCATCATGCTCGGTTCATTCCAGTACTTTTTTATCGAGCGCGATCTTTTTTGGGAATCCTTCCTTACCGTGTGGTTGCACGGCACCCTGGAAATATCCGCCATTATCATTGCCGGAGCGGCCGGCATTACCATGGGTCGCGGACTGGCCTTCCCCGGAACATATACGCGCATGCAGGCCTTTCAACGGTCGGCCCGCCGGGGACTGAAAATACTAATTGGTACAGTGCCCATTTTCATTCTGGCCGGTTTCATCGAGGGGTACCTGACCCGGCATACCGACACCCCGGATGTGATACGAGGGGTATTTATTGCGGTTTGCGCACTGTTCGTGTTCATGTATTTCGTGTGGTATCCCCGATTCCGTGCCCGGATGGGCTTTGACGAAAATCGTACGCCCCCCGATCTGCCGCCGGATGCCAGCCTGGAGATCGAATACAACCGCATCAAAAGCTCCGGCGATGTCTTCTCCGATGTATTCTTGCTGCTGCGCCGCTACGGCCGCAGGCTCATCAGTTGGTCGGCCGGATTGGGCGTATTTTATACGGGGACTGTGTATCTCACCTCGACCAATGCAGTCGACGAGGTCTTTTTCTATCCCAATCAGGCTTTTGGCAAACTGCAGGTGCTCGACCGCTTTTTCTTCAACGATGCACACACCTGGGTTCCACTGATCATCGGCTTGTGTCTGTGCCTGCTCGCTACCGGCGTGGGTGGGATCATCCGCACGGATCGCGACCAGCCCATTTCACGTGCCGATTGGTGGCGCAGAGCAGCTATGATGACCATGCCCGTAGCCCTGGCACTGATCGTGATCTGGACCCGGAATTGGTTTACTTTCTTCCTGCTGGTTTTTATTATGCCGGGACCATTACTATACATATCAGTGCAACAGTTTTTTGGCGGAAGCCTGAATAATGCTTACCGAACTACCTCACATTTACTACGTGGAACTTATGGTCGCGCGCTCGGCCTGCTGCTGATGTTGCTCATGATCGGCTTCATTTTTTATACCCTGCTGGATACCGCTATCCTGCTGTTTTACCTCGACTTTATAAATTTGGTAGTGTACCTGCCGCCCGACCAAATGGATGTGCTGATGATCCTGCTGGAAACTGTACTGACCACCAGTATGTTGTTCTTTTGTTTTGGCCTTATCTTATTGGGCTTTCAACTGCTGGTTTTCAGTAATGAGGAGATCCGTAATGCAACAACCTTGCGGGAGCAGATAAAATCGATTACCGTAGAGCGGCGAATTCGAGGATTACTTAAAGAATAACATGCGAAAACCTGTTGGCTGGTTTGGGATCCTCTTCGTGTGTATCATCCTGGTTGGATGCATACCCCTGCGAATGCCAGCCCAATCGAGTTCCTTTTCGCGAGAAATCTGGGAAGAAGCCACCAGGGAGCTCGATTACGGAGAGGTAGGAACAAAGGAAGTAAAACCCACCAAAAACAAACCGCAACGGGAACCCCTTTCCGGGAATGCCGCGGGTGCAGTGCGCGTGTTATTGATCGTATTGGCAGTGATTGCCATTGCTATACTCATTGCCATCCTGATGGGAGTTGGCAGGGCTAAGAATAAAAAACTCAAAGACCAAGAGATCACCATCGATAAACTCGAGGAAAACCTGCCGGAATCTGATGTCGATCCCTTTTTACAGAAAGCATTGGCCGATGAAGACTACCGGTTGGCCGTTCGTTTACTTTTTTTGCGTACCCTCCAGCAACTGGCCGGCAACCGCATGATCAAATGGAAACGGGATAAGACCAACCGGGAATACCTGATCGAAACCAGTCACCAATCCTGGTCCGGTGAGTGGCGATCCCTCACTCAAATATTTGAACGCATCCGGTACGGAGGGCAAGCGATCGACCGGGCACAGTTCACATCACTGTACGAACGATTCAAAGCCTTTCAGGATACTATTTCCCAACCACAAATGACCCAGCCATGAATCGTCGGATATGGTACATATTTGGGGTGGTCGCCATATTATTGGGAATCCTGGCCATGGTCTTTTCGGACCAATTATTCGGGAACCGGTATTCGTGGCAAATGGATTTTAAGCGTACCAGCAAAGACCCGTACGGTCTCTTTGTGCTCGACAAACTCCTGACGGAGGACCATAACGTTGTATCTATCCGACAGCCTATTCATCTGGGGCTGCCGGTAGATAGTACTGAGCCCTCTCTCTACCTGGGCATTGGCAACACCATATATTTTGATTCACTCGATCTGAACCGGTTTATCGATTTTGTTTCGGCCGGAAATAAAGCTTTACTCGTGGCTTCCAGCCCATCTTTTGTTTTGCTGGATAGTCTGCACGCTCAGGTCTGCGCCGACTCCTCCTTTTTCGGATTGCCCGCCACGACCGACTCCACCGTTATCCTTTCCACGACGGGGAAGGAGGATGCTCATACATTTACCTTTCGCAATCGACGGTATAATGAATCGATAGACTGGCCCTATTTCCGGGAGGGCCCTATTTGCACGGAACTATGGGAACAAATCGATGAATTGGGGATGATTGAACCCGATTACACCAATTACATCAGCCTGCCCGTGGGCAAAGGCATGCTTTACATACACACCAGCCCCCTCGCCTTCACCAACCTGAGTATGAGGAAGGAAACGGCGCTGACTTACGTACAACATGTCCTGGGGACTACGCTCACCGATACCATCTTCTGGGATGAGTATTCCATGACGGCCGAAAGCATCAACCGGCCTTTCCAAACCGGGCGCAGGCAGTACGCCACCAGTCCCCTGCAATACATTTTGCAACAACCTCCCCTCGCATGGGCCTGGTATCTGTTACTGGCTGCCGCATTTATATTCTTGCTTTTTCGCACGCGGAGACGCCAGCGCATCATTCCCGTGCTCGAACCTAACCGGAACACATCGCTGGAGTTTCTCGAAACAATCGGCCGCCTGCACTTCCAGCGCAGTGATCACAAAAAACTGGCCCTCGAGGATATGCGATTGTTCCGGCAATTCATCCGGAACCGGTACCGCTTGTCGGCCCGAAACCTGGATGATGCATTCGTAAAACAACTGAGTCAGCAAGCGCAAGTGCCTGCTGAAGTCATCAAAAAAATAGTATTATTGAATACCAATATCGAGAGCTCCTCCTTCGTGTCGGAGAACACTCTGATCGAGTTCCACCAACAGATCGAATCTTTTTACCAACAATGCCAATAACTGCTGACGCATGTCTCTAGACGAATACAAGGACCCCGCCGAAGACCCCAAAGAGCAAACCGAAGACAAAACCAATAATCCGCCTCCCATTCCCGAGGAAATGGACACTCCCGGCCGGTGGGGCGGCAACAACCTGAACCTGACTCCTATCCGGGAAGCCACCGACCGTGTCCGGGATGAATTGGGAAAGGTGATCATTGGTCAGCAGGCTTTGATCGATCAACTACTGGCCGCCATACTTGCCGACGGGCACGTGTTGCTCGAAGGGGTACCGGGCATCGCCAAGACCCTTACGGCAAAATTGCTGGCCAAGACCCTCGACGTTGACTTTTCCCGCATCCAATTCACCCCCGACCTCATGCCGAGCGATGTAGTGGGAACGACCGTCTTCAATATGAAATCCTCGGAATTCAGCTTTAATGCCGGCCCCATCTTTTCCAATGTCGTCCTGATCGATGAGATCAACCGGGCCCCGGCCAAAACCCAGTCCTCCCTCTTCGAAGTGATGGAAGAACGCCAGGTTACCGTGGATGGAGCTACTTATCCGATGGAGGACCCCTTCTTTGTAATGGCCACCCAAAACCCCATCGAACAGGAAGGAACCTATAAATTGCCCGAAGCCCAACTAGACCGATTCCTCATTAAGATCAATCTGGAATACCCCAATCTGTCGGAAGAACAAGAGATCCTGCGGCGATTCAGATCCGACTTCAGCCTGAAGGTGTCGCAATCGGTCGAGACCGTTTTCTCCGTAACTGAACTTCGCACGTGCCGGTCTTTGATCGAAAGGGTCCACATTGAAGACAGCCTGCTCGATTATATCGCCCAGATCGTACATACTACGCGTTCGCACGGCGACCTTTTCCTGGGAGCTTCACCGCGGGCATCTCTGGCGATTTTGCGGATGTCAAAAGCGATTGCCGCCATGAACGGCCGCGATTTTGTGACTCCCGACGATATTCAGTACGTAGCCTACCCCGTGCTTAATCACCGGGTTATCCTGCAACCGGAGCGCGAAATGGAAGGGTACGAAACGGCCGATGTTATCCAGTCGATTATTCAATCGATCGAAGTGCCGCGGTGATAAGGTTTTTCCAGGGATTCGGGATTCCCCAAAAAATATGGGGCATGGATGACGGTCGTTTACTGCTCCTAAACCGTGAACCGTGAACCGTGGACCGTGAACCATTAAAACAGGCTTAATTTGTTTTCTAAAAAAGTAATGTACAGGTGATCCGTATTTGGCGCGAAATATACATCCACAGCCGGTTCTTTTATCTTCTCGGCGGGTTCAGCCTGCTGTTTGGGGTGAGCTTTGCGGTGGAGTCTCTATTCGTGCCCGTGCAGATCCTCTTCGTGCTGTTCGTAAGTACGGTCCTTACCGATGGCATCCTCCTCTTCACGCGCAACCTGGATATTGATGCCCGGCGCCGGGTGCCCCGCCTGTTTAATCTGGGCGACCAAAACCCCGTCCATCTCGACTTGCGCAACAACGGTCGCCAGCCCCTTTACCTGCGCCTCATCGATGAACTACCCATTAAACTTCAGAAACGCGATTTTGAGGTAAACCTGCGCCTCGCTCCGGATGCCGATAAGCGAATCACCTATCGACTCCGTCCCACCCAGCGCGGAGCCTATCACTTCGGAGCTTTACAGGTTTTTGCGGCCAGTCCCCTGCGTCTAATTGAGCGGCGCGTATCCTTTCACGAGCAGCCCGTAGAAGTGCCGGTCTACCCTTCCATCCTGCAGATGAAGCAAATGGCCTTTCGGGCATTCGATCGCCTGTCGACCCAAAAAGGCATCAAAAAAATCAGGCGGATCGGGCATAGCTATGAATTTGAACAGATCAAGAACTACGTGCGGGGCGACGACTACCGAAGCATTAACTGGAAAGCAAGTAGCCGTAGGCATACCCTCATGGTTAACCAGTACGAGGACGAACGAGCTCAGCAGATATACTGTGTGATCGATAAGAGCCGCTCCATGCGACTACCCTTTCACGGCCTCAGCCTGATGGATTACGCCATCAATACCAGCCTGGTGATGTCGAATATCGCCCTTCAAAAATACGATAAAGCCGGCCTGATCACCTTTTCCGACAAGCTGGGAACCACCCTGAAAGCCGATAGTGCTACCGGCCAACTCAATAAGATCCTGACCGCTCTGTACAACGAACAGGAGCGGCCGCTGGAAGCTAATTTCGAATTACTCTACTACGCCAGCCGCAAGCTGGTAACGGGGCGATCGCTTTTCCTGCTGTTCACCAACTTTGAGAGTGCCTTTGCGCTCGACCGCGTCCTGCCGGTTTTGCGGCGTATCAATAAATTGCACTTGCTGGTGGTCATCATTTTTGAGAATACGGAGATCCGGGAATTTGCCGATCGGCGCCCCGAAGACCTGTCTGGGATTTACCAGCAGGTAACGGCCCGTCAGTTCCTCAGCGAAAAGCAACAAATGGTAGAAAAGCTACAACAGTATGGCATCCAGGCTATCCTGACGGCCCCGGAAGACCTATCGGTCAATGCTATCAACAAATACCTGGAACTGAAGGCCCGTGGCTTAATCTGAACGCAAGGTTGGGCTTAAAATACTCTGTAACCTAAGTAACTTTGATTTATGCTGTGCCTTTCGGCAAAATACAAGGCTCAACCTCGCGGTAAAGGGTAGTAGGTGTAGGGTATTTGGATTTAAGTAAATTCCGCTACCCAATACCAAATACAAAGCGAGGTTGTAACCCTAAGCCATTTAGCAAACCGGTCGACATTCTCCACTCGCGGTAACGAAGTGAAGGCGAGAACCTCACGTTAATCTGAGGTTGGCAATACCTCAAATTCAGTGCGGCGATTTTGTTGCCGTCCTTCTGCCGTATCGTTGGTATCGATCGGCTGGCTTTCGCCAAAACCTTTATAGTCCAAACGAGCGGGTTCAATACCCTTATCGATCAGATACTGGTATACGGCCTTCGCCCGGGCTTCACTTAACTCCAGGTTATCCGAATCAGTGCCCACATCATCAGTGTGTCCGTTGATCCGGATGCGTAAATCCGGTTGATCGGTGAGTAGGTCGTACAGTTTGTTTAATTCCCGCTCCGATGCAGGGCGCAAGGCCGCTGAGGCAGTTTCGAAAAATACATTTCGCAACACCACCGGTCGGGAAGGCACCAGAGTATCGCCGACCTCGGCGGTGATAGGTTGCAGCAGCACTTCCAACTCGTAAGGTTCTTCCAGCGAACCCGCTTCCGCCAGGGGAAAATGATCGGAGTAAAAGAGGTATCCTGATCTATCGACGTTTAGCGCGTAATCATTCCCCTGCGGAAGGCAGATCAGGAAGGTGCCATCCACAGCGGTGGAATCCTCGTAATACATTAATTCTTCACCAACGGGGGAAAGGGTAGCAAAAGCACGTAGTGGTTCGCGGGTCACCGCATCCAGTACGCGGGCACGCACGTACGTGACCGGCCGCGGACGGATGGATTCCGGCATTTTAAATCGGAGAATATCGGTGATGGGCTCACCCATCGGCCGATCCCGCACGTCTTTGGAAAAGTAAGCGTATTTCCCGTCCCGTTGTATAGTGAGGGCCCCTTCATTGCCGGGCGTATTGATGGGGTACCCCAGGTTTTCGGGTTCTTTCCAGGTACCATCGGCTTGCAGCCGGGCCAGGAAAAGATCGTAGCCGCCCATCCCAATGTGGCCGTCCGACATAAAATAAAGGGACCGGCCATCGGCGTGAATGAAAGGAGCCGACTCGTTGCCGGGCGTATTGATGGGGGCTCCGGCATTAACGGGCCGGATCCAGGAGCCATCAGCCTGGCGATAGGTGATCCAGATATCGTTCTTTCCCCGTCCGCCGGGACGGGCACTGGCGAAATACAGCAAACGGCCATTGGCCGAGAGAGAAGGTTGCGAATCCCAAAAGCGGGTATTGATGGTCGGCCCCATGTTTTGCGGGCGCGACCAGTCGTCTCCCTCACGAATGGAAATATACAAGTCGCAACCACCCTGCCCTTCGGGACGATCGCAGGCCGTAAAGACCATCACCCGGCCGTCGGCCGAAATGGTCTGGGCCCCCTCGTTGCGATTGGTGTTTAGTTCGCTAATGGGCGAACCGGCCGACCAGGTATCGCCCTCGCGGGTACTCTGGTAAAAATCTTCCTGTCCGCGGCGAACTGCGGTGTACACCAGGAAAGACTGATCAGCCGTAAAGCTCGGCAAGTACTCGGCTTCCGGCGTGTTAATACCTTCGGGCAAAGGCTCGGGGGCAAAAGGTACCGGGTTCGCCATAGCATCTGCCGCAAAGCTGGTTACATCCCGTGCTCTGCGGGCACGGTCAAGCAAGGCTTCATTTCGTTCATCCGACGCAAGAAAGGTGTCGAAGGCATCCGTTGCTCCGGCATAATCACCAATTTCCTGCAGGGTTTGACCGAGTTGGTACCACAAACGCTGGTTAAAGGTGGGTGATAGAGCTAAAGCCTTGCGGTAGGTATCGATCGCTTTTTGGCGTAAGCCTTGCTCATACTGCACGTGTCCCAGGTAAATTCTGGCCTCAATGAGGTTAGGGATCTCCAGTAATAACTCCGACAACTCCTTCTCGGCCCGCACCAGATCCCGTTCCTGAATAAAGGATTGGGCCCGCTCGTAAGACTTTGCTTCCTTGCCCTCCAACTGGTCGACCAGGACCAGGGAATCCTGACTGAAAAGAGGGAAAACAAAAATCGAGAACGCCAATACAATCAACACACGCATAACAAACTGTTTATCCATATGGTATAACAACGACGGTGGTCGGAAAGATCGTTTGTCGGAATCTCGATCCTCTGGTGCTTTAGATTGAGAATCGAAAATTAAGTGTGATCCTATATTGATCCAGCACCGCCTGCGCCCGCACGGGTACAGGCGGCCTCAGGAGGCTCGACATCAAAAAAAAGCGCCACCCCGGATGACCTAATAACCGGAGTGGCGCTTATGAGAACGGCAAAGAGGATTAGCCTTAGCCTTCCTGCAACAATTGTGCTGCTTTTTCGGAACCGCTGTCGGCAGCTAACTGCCAATCATTACGGTAGCCGTCTTTACCTGCTTTTTGTAACGCAATCCCACGATACAGTAAGCGGTCGGCCTTGGGAATAGCCTCTTCTTCTTGTTCTTCTTTCACGTTGAGTGCTTTGTCGAAGGCCTCGATGGCGGCGTCAAAATCTTTCAATCCCAACAGGGCGCGTCCGTAATTGAAGAGATCCTTTTGCTTGAACGCATAATTAATGTCGCTCTTCTCGAAGGTGCGGTTGCTCAGCAGTTTGAATTCAAAAGCAGCTTCTTTATACTGAGACAATTCCAGGTGACAGGCCCCTTTTTCCCGTCGTGCTTTCCAGTAAATGGGCTGGTGAGGGATCGATCCTTTGGCGGCAGCCCCGAAGTCAGCTTCTGCTTCCGCAAAATGTCCCCGGTGCATGTGAATAGTACCACGGCCGAAATAAGCGACCGGGCTATTCGGGTTGATCTGCAGACTTTTGTTAAAGTCGTACAAAGCGTCATCGATATTGTTCAGCAGGTAGTTGATGTGCCCGCGACGTTCGTAGGCCAGCGCGTGGCGTTCGAATTTTTCAATGGCTTTGCTGAAGGAAGTACGAGCTTCCTTTTTCTTGCCCGCCTTGATCAGTTCCCGGCCTTTCAGGAAAGATTTGATGGCAGCCTTATCACTGTTTGGCTCCAACTTGTGATGTTCGAGGCATTTACCGCCTTCGAGTTTCCAAATGTGGACCGTGCCGGCAACAGCGTATTGCATGATCATTTCGACCATACTCAGGGTATTGCGGAAACACTTGTCGGAGGCTTGTCCGATCAAACGGGGGATGTCCATCGCCGAAGTATCTTCCTGGAATACTTCCTCGATGTTTATGAGCACATCATTTTTGTAGTAGTTCTCGATGCGGTGATCGAGCATGCTCATCACTTTTTCGTAGCTCCGGTTGCTCCCGAACTCCAGGTGGCCGGAGATGATGGTTTTGTAGGTCATTTTGCTGCTGTTTTTGGCCGCACGAAGGGGTACGACCATATATATCTTAAAAAATGGTTCCTGCTGTAGTGTATTGTCAATAGAACAAAAAGTGAGAACGCAGCCTCTTTTGTAAAGAGGCCCTTCTCGGGTGGATGTTGCGGGATTATAGGGTCGCTTCAACGCACCGAAGTCAGCAATTGATCACAACCTTTGGCGCGATCAGATCGCCATGACCATAAATGTGCTATTAAGTGATTTTCGCTCTCGCTTTTTCCTAAGGCAGGACGTATAAATCGCTGATTAGGAGGAAACCCCGTGGAATAGGGCCTATTTTTTGATAAAAGCGAACGTCTACAAAGTTGCAGGTTTTTTAACGTAAAATCAAATTTAACCTCCCTTAATATTTGGGTAACCCAAAGGTAATTTGGGTTAAGGGAAAACATTTTCCTGTCTTTTAATCTTCTTTCGGACTAGTAAGCGGCAAAAAACACGTAAATGTATTGTTAAAAGACATTCGCAGGAATTATGCGAAATAAAATTTTTTTCCGTCCCCTTTTAGGTCCATACCTTGCAACCCTCCGTGCAATTGGTACAGATATCGATCTGATCACGGCCCTGCAAAAGCTGTCGGCGAAATGACTGGTAGGCCGGGCCCTGCCAAATAGCACGGAAAGAACGCTCTCGGAGGTTACCCAGGCGATGCTCGGCGTCCTTATCAAAACAACAGGGTACCACCAGGCCGTCCCACGTGATTACACAGGCGTGCCAAAGTTTCCAGCAATGGTTGAGCAGGCGGTGTTTTATCCGGTAGGTGCCATCCGGCTGCCGGGCATAGCGCGCGTATTTTTCCTGGGTCGGAATGAGCGAGTTTCCATATTCATAATCGTATACCTGTGCGGTTTTAAGCAAAACTTGATCCACACCTATCTCCTTCGCCAACTCCCGCAAATCTTCCAACTGGTGTTCGTTAGGACGCACCACCAAACACTGAAAGATCAGGTGAGGCGTTTTCGACTTTAATGAACGTTTCCACTTTACCACGTTACGGGCCCCCTGCAGTACCACCTCCAGCTTGCCCTCCTTACGGTATTGTTCGTATACCTCCTGTGTGGTGCCATCAACGGATATGATCAGGCGATCCAGGCCGGAGGTAACTGTACGTCGGGCATTCTCGTCGTTGAGAAAGTGACCATTGGTGGAGGTAATGGTATACAAGCCACGATCAGAAGCGTGGGTAACCATGTCCAGGAAATCCGGATTGATATAGGGTTCTCCCTGAAAGTAAAAAATGAGATAGGTAAGCCGGTCGCCAAGCTCCTCTATGATCGACCGAAAGAAATCGGGCTTCAGATTTCCGGTTCGCCGGGTAAATTGCCGTAAACCACTCGGACATTCCGGGCATCGCAGGTTACAAGCTGTAGTCGGTTCAACGGAAATAGTGATGGGCAGACCCCACTGATGTGGTTTCCTCGTGAGCCGGGTGTAGTAATAGGAGAGTATTACCAGCACCATATTCCAAACCCTTTTCCAGGTTAGCTTTCGCAAAAAACGCAGCGTATCTGCAACCTGTACCCGCATACTATCGCCGGCCTTTTAGCAGGTTGCCCTCCAGTTGGTCGGCAGTGATTCCATCAGCTCCTCGCCTGATTTTCACTTCGATACGGCGGTTCTCCTGGTGTTGTTCTTCAGTACAAGGGGTTCCCTCTCCACAGTTGTTGATGAGTTGGTTCTCGCCGTAGCCAAAAGCAGTGATGCGGGCACTGCCAATTCCACTGTCGATCAGCATTCGCCGGATTCGCTCGGCACGTCTTAGCGATAATCGCTGATTGAAGGTGGCGTCGCCCCTTGAGTCGGTATGTGCCCCGATCTCTACTTCGAGCGATGGATATTGTTTAAGCAGTTCGGCCAGCGCATAGACTGAACTTTCACGCCCCGGTGTGATCCGGTCGGAGCCGCGGTCAAAGGTCAGTTGTTCCAACACAAAGATGCTTCCCCGCTCCACGGCTACTCCTTTTTGGCGGACCTCACCCGATGTTTTCATACGCAAATTCGCCCGGAACAACCGATTACCCCGCAGATACTCGGTAGATACGGCGGTAGAAGCCGAAATAAACCCATCGTGCTGTGCAGTAATCGTAAAAGAACACCCGATCTCCAGACAGTATTCGTATTTACCATTGGGGGCACTTTCTACTGTTTCTGCCGTACCGGTACAACTGTTATGGATAGTCACCTGAGCGCCACCGACCACGCCACCGTTCTCAACATTTTCCAGAATACCCTGAAGCCGGATGCACTCAATCGAGGCCAATTTTACATCGATAGCCGGTGGCATGCCGCCCGCATACAAACTGATCTGCTTGGTCTCGTAGCCGTCTTTTGCGAATATGATGACATAGGCCCTTTCGGGATCCAACTGCACGCTGCCGCTCCCCCGCTGTCCCGTGATGAAAGTTGGGGCGCCAAGTGCTTCCGGATTCTCTGCGGCCTCCTCGATGGTAATTGTCTTGGAAGGATCCGCAGGATTAGGCCGAATACGCTCTCCGAAAGAATCGGTTTCCATCACGAAAACCTGAACACCCTCCAGCGTACGACGGGATCGCTCGTCCCAAACTCGGATCTGCGAGAGCACATCCTTCACCACTTGCACACCACCCAGTCCATCGGGAACGGTAAACATATATATATCATCCTTACCCAGCCCGTCTTGGCGGTTGGAAGAAAAATATCCCCTTGTTCCGGATGGATGCATCAAAAAACCAAAATCGTCATCGGGCGTATTGAAAGGTGTCCCCAAATTGGTGAGTTGACCCCAGCGTTTACCACCCATATCGACCATGTAGAGGTCCATTCCTCCTTCACCGGGGTGGCCGTCGGAGGCAAAGAAAAAATAGCCACTTTCGTGAAAGAAAGGTGATACTTCGTTACCGGCTGTGTTGATTTCCGGTCCCAGATTGATGGGGTGCGACCATTTACCGTCGATCTTCTCCACCATATAAATATCGTTCTTGCCAAAGCCACCGGGACGATCCGATGCAAAATACAATCGCTGGCCATCGGGGTGCAGGGTTGGATGCATAGTGGTGAAGTTTTCACCGTTAATGGGCAATTCCTGCACATTTGCCCAATCGTTGTAGGGGCCCCATTCCGCTTCGTAAATCTTGAGGACTACTCGGCCATTTTTATTCGTAACTACCCCTCCTGCATTAAAATTGTTACGGGTGAAGTAAACGCGTTTGTAATCCTTGGAAAAGGTTACGGGGCCTTCGTGCCAGGGTGAATTGAGCTCCAGGCTGAAAGGCTTAACCCGGCCCGGACTGCCATCGGGCTCCAACTCAGTGAAAAACAGATCGAAGTACGTTTCTTTCAGATCTTTATCCACGTAGCCTCCCTTCTTACGGGAAGAAACGAATACCAACCCGTCTTTGAAATAAGTGGGAGAAAACTCGAGATGTTCCGTATTAAGGCGGGTCAGGTTGCGAAGCACCACCCGCGAACGCTCCTCCTCAAAGCGCTGTCCACCATTGCGTTGTGTCTGAGCCAGTAACGGCAGAGCAGCAAGCAATATTCCCAAAATCAGGCCAATACGGTTCATGTGTTTGTAGTTATGGGGTTTTCCTAATAGAACGTGAGGCTGGGGCCGATCTGTTAGGTAAATGACATAAGGTCACAACCTCACGTTGTATTTGGTATTAGGTACAAGGTAGTAAGACTTGTTTAAATCCATATACCCAATACCTTCTACCCTGTACCGGGAGGTTGGGCCTTGATTTTCTGCATTTTACAAATTCCTTTAAGCCCAACCTCTCGTTAATAGAAGAAACGAGGTTCATCCACATTAGGTTTGTCAACTTCCTTAGCTTCCTTCTGTAGAAAATACCGAACTACGACCTCCATACTTCCTGAATTGAAGTCGCGAAGCTGGGAGAGGGTCAGGTCATAGGCAAATCCAATATCCAGTTTTTCGGCAATTTCGGTTCCCATTAGCAGGGAGGCTGATTCCCCGAACCCTCCGCGCGTTGAACCTCCCAGGCGATAGGAAACGCCCAGGCGAAATGCACTGCCAAAATGAGAGGTTACATTGATATCCATATCCAGAGGTGCGCCTTCCAGCCATTTGATCAATAGTTGCGGCTCCAATTGGATATCATTACTCCCCACATCAAAGCGCGAACCACCCATGATGTAGAAATGCTGGAATTCGCGGGAAATTGTCCCGTCACCATCCGAAAGGTCAATATTACTTTTTAACAGGCGTGGTACGGATACGCCCACGTAAAAATTTTCGCCGTTATAATACAGGCCAGCGCCAAAATTAGGGACTAATTTGCTTTGTACGTTAGCGGGCACAGCACCATCTTGCTCGATCGGTTGTGTACCGCTGAGCTGGTTAAAATCCACGCGTAGCATCCGTACCGAGGCCTGTAAACCTACCCCTAAAAATCCACGCGGTACGGGAATGCGATAGGCATAAGCTGTTTCCAGGGTATATTGTTGGGTTACTCCGATCGACTGGCGCACAATGTTGGCTCCTATTCCAACCCGGTTGTTGACCATTGGCATGGAAAAGGTGAGTAACTGGGTTTGCGGACTGCCTTCAATCCCCATCCACTGGCTGCGGACCAAGCCGGCCATTTCGATGCCGCCGGCCGACCCGGCATAGGCAGGATTCAATCCGAGTTTGTAGTTCATGAACTGCGTAAACTGCCCTTCCTGTTGACCGAAGCCAACCAGAGACCAGGTAAAAAGTAATACCAGTAAGTAAACTTTCTTCATCGTCAGCTCATTAACGTTGGATCATGAAAAAACCGTTTTGACGGGGTGATCCATCCCCGAAATCCAGTATATAAAAGTAGGTGCCCGGTGCAAGGTCCTCCCCGTTGTACTGACCCTGCCAATCATTGGTATACGGCACTTGTGACCGATATACTTCATCACCCCATTGATTTATAATAAATAATTGGCTATTCGGATACTCCGTATCGTTGAGCAGACAGGGTATCGCAAAGACATCATTGATACCATCGTTATTTGGAGTTATGATCGATGGTACATCACAGGCTGCATTCCCTCCGACCTCCAGTTGGACCTCGGCCAACGAACAGGCACAACCCTGACTACATAGTTCGTAGAAAAAGCGATCCGAACCTACGTAATTGACATCCGGCACGTACCTTATCTCCCGGTCATTAAGGACCTCCACGGTACCGTGGTCGGGTTCCCCGACGATTTCCAGGAATACATCCTGTATGAGGGAATCATTATCAACTACATCCAGCACCACCTCCTCACCAAAACCGAGTACCGCCATATCAGGTCGGGCGATGGGGTTGCGCTTATACTGTACACGTACGGTATCCCGGGAATCGATACCACAAATACCGTCATCCATTTCCCAGATAAAGAGGTTCAACCCTGGTGACAAGCGTGTTGCCGTAGTCGTCGGGGATTCGTCGCTGGAAAAACGCACATCGGGATTGGGTGAATACCAACGTCCCCGGCTTCCCTCCGTTGGCTCATCGGCCATGAGTTGGGCAAAATTTTCGTCGTTACAGACAATTTGGTCCGGCCCCGCGAAGGGGTTTGGATCAGAGATCAATACCAGGACCTCATCGGTCACATCACCACATCCACTGCGAACCGTCCAGGTGAAGCTGTAGAGGTTTCCCGGCTGCATGCCGGTAATGGAGGGGGTTGTGGATGTCGGATTGATTATACTGACCCCGAGCAATTCCTGCACATTCGTCTGCGACCAGAAAGCATTCCCGCTAATCGAGGGGGTTGCAGCCAGAGTAATATCCCGGGAAGCACAGGCAATAATATCATCACCGGCATCAGCTGTTTCTGTCACATTCACATTGATAGTCACATCATCGAAAGAGTAGTTTTGGCAAGCGCCGTTCGACAAGGTCCAGCGGAAGGTATAATCCGTTCCTCCGTACAATCCGTTAAGTGCTGAATTGGCCCGGTTGGGGTTAGTTATGATTACCTGCGAAGCCGTATCCGGACCGATCAGAGTCCAGCGTCCTTCGCCCACGTCGGGCGTCTCTCCGCGCAACAGGATGTTATCCGTTTCGCAGGCCGAGAAATCCTGACCGGCGAAGGCCTGAACATCCGGGATTTTGTTCAGGTCCACATCGATCAGGTTAGATTCCTCCGAGGTACACGCATCAAGGGTGGCCGTAACGTAAAAGCTATTCAAACCATCGGGAAAAGGCTCGAAATCACGAATACCAAAAGTCGTTTGCGAGCCCGAACCCAATACGCCGATTGGGCCATACCAGGTGTAGGTAGCTCCCGGCGTTTCGGTGGTATCAGCCAATTGTAACCGCAGAAAAGCTCCCGGATCATCGACACAAAGATCGGGTGCCTGCTCCAAATCGGGTCGCATAGGAGCATCCAGGATTTCTACCTGGGTCTTGACGGAGTCCGAGCGACATCCATTTACTTCGATCACCAGGGAATAAATACCGGCGTGGGAGGCGGAATCGGATACCGCAATAACCGGATTCGCCAAAGACGAACTGAAGTCCGGTCCTGACCACAGGTAGCGGGAATCAGCGGGAGCTACGGCCCGCAATTCGATCGGCAATCCTTCACATACCGGGCTGTTACTGGAAATAGTGGCTGATGGTTTATTGTTTATTGTTAGCCGGCGTTGTCCCGATTCTCTCGACGGACATCCATCGACGGTTACGAATACAGAATACATACCACCATCAGCCATTTCGGCAGCCGGTATCGTAAGGGACGGCGTTTCCGTTTGAACAATACCATCTACCGGGGTTCGCCAACTGTACACCACATTGGTGCCTTCGTAGGCAGTAGTGACCAGGGTAATATCGTTGCCTTCGCAGAGGGGTTCCGGCGTCCCGGTACTGATAGCAGGTACGCTGGGCATAGCTGGTGGGTCCGCCACATCGACCAGAGTACCAACCACGTTGGAGCGGCACCCTTCCTGAGTGACCACCTGTAGTTGGTAATTACCGTTATCCTCCTCCGTGGCATTGGGAATAACTGCCGTTGCATCGGTGGATACAAATCCGTTGGGTCCGGTCCAGCGGTAATTCAGGGTACCGTCGTCTTCCGGGAAAACGGTGGAGGTTAGCAGAATATCCGTAGGTCCTGGAAGGCATTCCGGTCCGTTATTTGACGCGGCGATAACTCGCACACTTTCTTCCACACTTATCGCAATGTCGTCGGAATTAGCACAACCGGCCTGATTCGTTATGCGCAAGCTATACGTGCCCTCTTTATTAGGGCCCATATTTTCAATGTTGACGGACTTCCCGACCGCCACAAAATTATTGGGTCCGGTCCAGCGGTAGGTGGCATTGGGAATATCCGGTGAAGCGTTCAGGGTCATGGTACTGCCCTCGCAGATGACATCAGGTACGGCGGCAGCGGCCGGTTGAGGTAGTGCACTCACCTGCACACTGGTCGGCAGAGAGGTTTCCGAATCACAACTGAAATCCGTTACGTAAAGTCGCCACGAACCACCTTCGGCAGCCTGAGCATTATCGATCAGAAACGTATCGGAGGTCGTGGAAAACTCCCGCAGATCGGGAGCGATCCAGGTATAAACTTCCGCATCGGCATTGGTGGAGAGGACGATATCTTCCCCCGCACAGGCCGGACCGTTATTCGACAGCTCGGGGCGGCCCGGACGCGGCAGTACATCCACATTCACGTAGGCGGGTGGCGAGGCACAGCCGTTTCGGGAAACGGTCAACACATAAACGCCGTCGTTCAGCGTCGTGGCCGGATCAATAGCCTGCGGAAATTGGCTGGTCGACGTAAAGCCATTGGGGCCTGTCCATTCGTAGGTTATTCCCGGCCCCGTAACCGGTGTCCCTAGCATAATCGCTTCTCCTGCACAGATCGAAATATTCCGGGTATCCGGGATTGCGGTGGGGATCGCATTGATGGTGAAAGTACGGGAGGCCGAAGGCGGTGAGGCACAGCCATCGGCTTCCACTTCCACATAGAAGGTGCGCTGTCCGGCACTCTGGGGTGCCTGTAGGGTCAGCGTAGGGATCTGCGTTTCCGCAAAAAGGATTCCGTTAGGTGCCGTACCCGTATACCAACGGTACACTACGGTTCCTGTTTCGGGCTGAACCGAAGACTCAAGTACAATATTTTCGTCGACACAATAGTGTTGCTCGGCTATCAGGTTGGGCGTTAGTGGGAGGTCCTCGATAGAAACCTCTACCGTCCCCGTGGCCGTACAGCCCGTAATTCCCGTAACCTGTACCACGTAGGAGCCCGCATTAGCCGGACCAATATTCGGAATGACCGGATTCTCCTGGTTACTGGTAAAACCATTGGGACCGGTCCAGTTATATTGGTAGACCACACCCCCATCGGCAGGTGGCGGGTTAGCAACCAGGTAGAGGGTATCGCTACCACAAAGACCCGAGTTCGCCGTGGGTTGTGGTTGCAGGTTTTCCACGCGGACAATGGTAGAACATTGGGCCATATTTCCCGAACCGTCTATTCCAGTAAGCACCACATCCTGGACCGTACTCGCCAGATCACAACTAAAAGTAAAAGGCTCCAGGAACAAGGTATCAAGGGTACAGTTATCAAAGCTACCCGCATCCACAGCTTGCACACCAACTTCCTCATCGATCAGTCCCGAAGGATTCACGAATAAAGTGGTTGGCTGGCAGCGAACGGTTGGGCTTTCTTCGTCGCGGATTGTCACCTGATAGCTACAGGTATCGGCATTACCCGTCTGGTCCCGCACAATCAGGTGGACGGTGCTAACCCCCAATTCAAAGGCCACAGTAGGTGGTACACCATCGGGGCCGAAGCTGGCAGGATCGGTAGTGGTAGCTCCGGTGATAAAATAATCGACCCGTGGCTCACTACCCAATGAATCAAGGGTACAATTATCGTTTATGCTTGCGGGAAAGGTCAGGGTACGCAACGACTGGCAAGTACCGGCATCAAGTACGCCACTTTCGTCGGCCGGACAGGTAACAACCGGCGCCTCCCGGTCTTCGACCGTTACGTAGAAGGAGCAACTGTCTACGTTCCCTGCACAATCGGTCAGGTATTGGGTAACCAGGGTGGCACCTTGTGGAACGCGTACCGCGACCGGACCAATATTCGACACATTTACGCGAGGATTATTGCCAACTTTAAATTGATACCGAATCGGGGCGGTACAATCCTCCGTAAAGATGGGTTCCGGTAGAATAAATTGAGCATCACACCGCCCGGGGTCGGTTCCGATGATTGTATCATTGAGGCAATTTGCAATAACCGGCTTTTGGTCATCGACCACCCGGAAACGGGCGATACTGGTATCCCGCTGACCACAGTCATCCGATACCACCACGTATACGGTCTGCTCGTAAATGAATGTATTACCATCGAAGCAGGTCCGGGCCGGGAAAACAGCCGACTGCCCGGTGGCACTATCCAGTACCTGGTATGTCAACTCTTCCGGGGGGGTACAATTATCAGTAGCTTCCGCACCGGTGCGATTATCGATCCAGGCACTGTAGGCCGATTGAGCATCCAGATCAGAGGTACAATCCAGAATGAGATCCTGAGCGGGCGTGTTGAAATCAAGTCCTCCTTCATCAACTACCTCAATGCGCTGAGTGCTGGTTTCTGTATTACCGCAATTATCACTTACGAACCAGGTGCGCTGGACCGTGTAGATATTATCGCAGGAATCTGACAGAATAAGGTCTTCGAAGCGGATATTTTCCGGTCCCAGGATATCGCAATTATCCGATACATTTGAGGGGCGCCCCGTGAAGAATGGATCATCTCCAAAGGCACAACTGATAACCGTATCGGCCGGTTCGGTGAAGGTGGGGGGGGTGTCATCCCGCACAACGATGCGTTGCACCTTGGTTCGGGTATTACCGCAATTATCGGTAACTGTCCAGTTCCGCAGGATGGTGTAGCGGTTCGCACAGGTAGATTCTCCATTATTATTGACCTGATCGAAAAAACCGATCTCCGGATCGCTATCACAAAGATCCCTGGCCGTGGGCGACCCCATGGTCATCGTATCGGTGGGGGAGTTACAATCGACCAAAGTATCCGAGGGGAAGTTGATGAAGGTAGGAGCTTCATCGTCTTCGATCAGGATCACCTGGGTGAAATTAGACATTTGTCCACAGCGGTCGGTAGCTGTCCAACGTCGAATGATACGTTGCTCCAACGGGCAGTTACCAATAGCTTGCACCGTTTCCTCAAAGGAGGTTTCGTCCAGCCGGCAATCGGTAATACTCACGTTGCTGGCCGGCGGGACGGCTTCGAAGCAGGTAAGCCGGATGGTATCACCAAAAGGGGTATTAAACTCCGGAGGCTCATTATCAAAAGCCAGAAAGGTATAGCAGTTATTGGACTTGGGGTTCCCCATATCATCGAATATGCGGAACTCCAGGGAGATAGTATCTCCACAGGGACCATCGAACAGGTAGGATGAGGGAGGTGCAGGAACGATAGACACACTATCGCCCATAGCTTCGGCCGGCACCTGAATTTGCAGGCGCAGGGTATTTATCCAACTGGAGTAGGCGCTGGAAGCGTTATCGCAAGGTACTTTGGTGGTATCGCACTCCATGAGGGGCAGGTCAAACTCCCACGCGGAGTCACCTTCCCCGGCAGCAAAGGCGGGGGAAGCCAGTAAGGTACCAACGACAACTAGTACGCACCAAAGACGTACCAAACGTGTCAACGCATGCATCATACACTCATTAGTTTGTCGAAAACGTTCGGTCAGGAAGCCTGACCCCGGCAGATGATCCAGAATAGGCTGTAACGCATGGTCCGGGCGGATGGTTATGGCACGCTGTTTGGATGGGGGCGTACCCCCCGGTCAGGTAGATCATATAATCGGTTCATCAGGCCACTGCCCAAAACGCTCTGGTTTTTACGGGTTCAGACGAAGAATGGTAAATCCGTTCAGTGCATGTCAGTGGTCGGGATATACTGCCTTCAATACTCAGAAAGGAGCTTTTAAGCAGTCCTATGGGTCTGTACGCAAATTAGGCAAATTATTGAAATCAATAGTTAACCTCAGCTGTCAATTTCAGTAAATCAATTGGCTGTCAGGTTCATTACATATTTATTCTTCCTCCTCTCGTTTGGCGTGATCCGGATGGTCGACCAGTTTCTTATCCTCCACATTTTCGTCAAGGAAACGATTTAGGTCATCTACCTTTTTACTGGATATGATTTCTCCAAATTCGTTAATTCGAATTTCGAAACCATCCAAATCTTCGTGAACGCCGGAATCTTTTCGCTTCTTTTTTGACATGGCAATGGTATTTTTTCACACAAATATCCATTATCCCCGCAGTACTAACTGCCTGGCTGACCAATAAAGTATATCGACCCGCCGGATTAGGAGCATAATATGCATTTACTATTCCTTAACCAGCTGGTCAAAGTGTTGGTAGGATGCCTGCAAACGACGATCGACTTCAGCACGGCCCAACAAAGCCATGGTCGCAAAAATGTCGGGCCCTTTGGTTGTTCCCGTTAATCCCAACCGAAGAATCGGAAGGATGTTGCCAAATTTGTAGCCATGATCGTTGATGAACCCTTTCACGACCGTCTGTAACGACTCGGTGGTAAAGGATTCCGATTCCCGTAACAATGTATGCAGATCATCAAAAGCAGACCGGAATTCAGGTTTCCACTTTTTGCTTATCATTTTTTCATCAAGCGACTGATAATCAGTGAAAAAATAGTGCCCCTGCTCCCAAAATTCGGGTAACAGGTGGACCCGTTCCTTCATCAGACCAATAAAAGTCAGCAGAAAGGCTTCGTCAGGTTGGTGGCCGTGTGCTTCAATGATGGGCTTCACGTAAGGTAGCAGATCGCTGTCCGACATCCGGATAAGATATTGCTGATTAAACCAGCGGGCTTTATCGTAATCGAATCGAGCTCCGGACTTTCCGATCTTTTCTACGGAAAAGGCGCTAATGAGTTCCTCTCTGTCAAAGATTTCCTGTTCAGTTCCCGGATTCCACCCCAAAAATGCCAGGAAATTATTCACCGCCTCCGGTACAAAGCCAAATTCCCGAAAACCCTTAAAGGTATTTTCCGGATCGGGTCCTTCCCAGGATAGGGGAAAGACCGGAATACCCAATTTAGCCCCATCCCGCTTGCTCAGTTTCCCTTTACCCGTTGGCTTCATAATAAGCGGCAGGTGGGCAAAGGTCGGCATGGTATCCTCCCAACCCAGGAAGCGGTAGAGCAAAACGTGGTGGGCCGTGCTCGGTAGCCACTCCTCTCCCCGGATAACGTGGGTGATCTTCATTAGGTGATCATCCACAATATTAGCCAGGTGGTAAGTCGGCATCCCATCGCTTTTCAGGATCACCTTGTCGTCGAGTTCGTTCGTGTGAAACTGCACCCGCTCCCGCACCAGATCGTCGATCAGGATCAGCTCATCGGGCGGGACTGCCAGACGCACAGTGTAGCTATCGCCCCGATCGAGTCGTTCCTGTACTTCACCAGCCGACAGGGTAAGGCTATTAACTAATTGATGACGTACTTTGGCGTCGTATTTAAAGGTATTCCCGTTGGCCTCGGCGGCAGCGCGTTTCTCAGCCAATTCTTCGGCCGTATCGAAAGCGTAATAGGCATGTCCGCTTTCAATCAGTTGCTTCGCATACTGACCGTACAGGTCTTTGCGCTCTGATTGCCGGTAGGGACCGTAGTCGCCACCAATACCCGGCCCCTCATCGGGCTTCAGGCCACACCATTCTAGTGCTTCCAGTATATAGTCCTCAGCACCAGGCACATAGCGGGTCTGATCCGTATCTTCAATGCGCAGAACGAACGTACCTTTTTGCTGACGCGCCAGGAGGTAGTTGTACAGGGCCGTTCGAATACCGCCAATATGCAGGGCACCAGTGGGGCTGGGAGCAAAACGCAAGCGTATGGAATCCATAGAATTAGGGTGATTTTTGATCGATGATTGCCTAAAAAACAGCGGGCTCGGGGGCCACCGTTCCTTTTTTATAAAAAAAGTTGTGAAAAACGGGAAAAAACGGGAACAAATGGCAGCAAAATCTACGTTTAACACGTTCTAAATGAAACGACAGGCAACGATCTACCCATCGATTTAGTACCCGCGTTCCCGACTGCATCTATGTATACCCATCCCTTCGTTCTGTGCTTTGTACAAACAACAGGCGTCTGATATCGGATTTGCCCGTTTTTTGGCGAAAGCCAAAAGTACAAATGCCCCGAATCTATAACAATATTACGGTAGACAAATGTGTTTCCTTCCGTAAAACATAATATCCAAGATAATCCCTGAACATTAATCCAAAAAACCTATGTATTTAGTTAAAACTCCCCAATTTATTCAGAACCTCTTCCCGAACTTCACCTGGCGAATACCTACCCAGGACAAAGAGTTGTTTCTGACTTTCGACGATGGTCCTATCCCTGAGGTCACACCCTGGGTACTCGACCAACTGCGTGCCTTCAATGCCAAGGCAACCTTCTTCTGTGTAGGCGATAACATCCGCAAGCACCAGGAAGTCTTCCAGCAAGTAAAAGCGGAAGGCCACTCGGTAGGTAATCACACCTTCAATCACCTCAACGGTTGGGCCAGCGATAATATCCCTTATTTCCACAACGTACGGCATGCCGCTAATCTGACCAACTCCGACTTGTTCCGTCCGCCCTACGGACGCCTCAAGCCCAAGCAGGCTCAGTTTCTGCAGCGCCACTACCGCATCGTGATGTGGGATGTGCTGAGCGGTGATTTCGACCCGAATATCAGCGAAGAGCAATGCCTGAATAACGTGCTAAACAATGTTAGCGATGGCTCTATCATCGTTTTTCACGACAGCCTGAAGGCAAAAGATAAACTGGAATATGTACTGCCCCGCGTGCTGAAGCACTTCAGCGAACAGGGTTATACCTTCCAGTCACTGCAGGAGCAATCCCTCGAGATGCAGGGAGGCAACCTGAAAACGGCCTAGAAGAATTTTGCAATATTAGACTAAGTAAAAGGGCCTTCCGCAAACCCGGAGGACCCTTCTTTTTTATGCTTTCCGGTTCGACTACAATCCGGCTTTGGCCGATACTTCCAGCATGCGGTCAATACAGGCACGCCCTTCATCGATTACCCACTGATCGAGGTGGATCTCAGGTTGTTCGTACTTCATGCAGAGATACAGTTTCTCAAGTGTATTCCGGCGCATATGCGGGCACTCATTGCAGGCGCAGGTATTATCCGGTGGCGCTGGAATGAACGTCTTGTGTGGGGAGGCTTTCTGCATTTGGTGGATGATACCTGATTCCGTAGCTACTATAAATTCGGTGGCTTCATCGTCGCGTGTGAAATTTAGCAATCCGGTAGTAGAAGCAATATGGTCAGCCTTTTCTAAAATGTGCGCCTCGCATTCCGGGTGGGCAATAAATTTAGCGTTCGGATGGCGCTGCAGGAGTTTGGTGATCTTTTCATCCGAAAAAATTTCGTGCACCATACACGATCCGTTCCAGATGACCATCTCCCGCCCGGTTTTTCGTTGCAGATAGGCCCCCAGGTTCTTATCCGGTGCAAAGATGATGGGCTGATCCTCCGGAATACTGTCGATTATGTGTACCGCATTGGTAGAGGTACAGCAAATATCGGTCATCGTCTTGAGCTCGGCCGTACAATTGATGTAGCTCACCACCACGTGCCCGGGGTATTTTTCCTTGAACTTGCGGAACAGGGGCGCCGGCGCAGAGTCGGCCAGCGAACAGCCTGCCTTCAGATCGGGTAGTAAGACCTTCTTCTGCGGATTGAGCATTTTGGCCGTTTCCGCCATGAAATGCACCCCGGCAAATACGATAATATCGGCGTCGGTCGATTCCGCTTGCTGGGAAAGTCCGAGACTATCGCCGATGTAATCGGCTATATCCTGAATATCCGGTTCCTGGTAATAGTGTGCCAGGATGACGGCATTCTTTTCGCGCTTCAGTTTTTTGATCTCCTCGAAGAGATCAAGGGTGGGATCGACATCCAGATCCAGAAATCCCTTCCGGTCCAGACTTTTTTGGGCAACTGCCAAAGTATCCATGAGGTCCATTTTTTAGTTCCAAAGTAGCGGATCCATTACCCGCCAAGCCTTTCGGCGAAATCATCATACTCAAAAACAGGAATTCGTACCAATTAGTTCACTTAGTTTTAAAATCAAACTAAGTATTTATTTTTTTGCCTGCAGGCAAAAAATAGCCGGACGCTTATGCAGGTCGGGCAATGCCTCCTTACTCCAATCGTGTATACTCGCCGACCGGATCCATTCGGTAGGATTGGTGAGGTCAGCGCCCACACAGAACTGAGTCTTGGAATCCAGGGTCTTCAGAGCCGTTTCCAACATCTGCTGATTGCGGTAGGGGGTCTCGATAAAGATCTGGGTCTGTTGATGCCGGCGCGACTCCTGTTCGAGTTGTTTAAGCTCTTTGGCGAGTTCGTTGCGCTTGGGTGACAGGTATCCGCGAAAGCAGAACCGCTGTCCGTTCATGCCCGAGGCCATCAGCACCAGCAGGATGGAGGATGGCCCCACCAGGGGCACCACCTCAATACCCTTGCGGTGCGCCAGCTCGACGATGGCCGCACCGGGATCCGCTACGCCCGGGCACCCGGCCTCCGACAGCAGGCCCACATCATTCCCCGCCTCGGCATCGTCCAGAAAGGTATTGCGCTGGGCGGGAGTAGTGCGTTTATTGAGCTCGTAAAAGGTAAGGGCATCGAACGGTTTTACCGGATCGGTACGTTTAATAAAGTGACGCGCCGTTTTGGCCCGCTCGGCAATAAACACCTCCAGCTGGTGCAATCGCTCCACGACGTAAGCCGGGATGGTATGCACTGACTCATTGCCCAGTGGAGCCGGTAGCAGGTACAGTTTTCCTTTTTTCTTCATAACCCGATCGGTATTCTGTATATCTGCGCTAAACGCATGTTCTCAATTACCTGAAAATCCACAAACCTTGGACCTTGGACCTTGAACCTTGGACCGTGGACCTTGGCCCGTGGACCGTAAACCTTGGTCCGTGGTCCAAAATCACCCAGGGATCACCTATGGGGACGCCAGAGTTATCGTGATAACTGCTAACGCATATGGTTTATCCACATTTTAGTAAAAAGCTGTGGAAATTAACCTACACAAAAGAAACGGGCTTCCGATCAGGAATACCTATCTTTCTTTTATGTCCTTAAAAAATGGGGCTCCCTGAACTAGGGATATCCAAAAATCGCCTACTTTTGGAGGCTTTTTAATCGAGCTGCATGACCACCGCCAACCAAACGTATACTATTAAGATCGAACAGTTCGAAGGTCCCTTCGACCTGCTGTTGTTCTTTATTGAGCGTGATGAGCTCGATATTTACGATATTCCCATTGCCGAGATCACCAACGACTTCCTGGCGTACATTCACCAGATGGAGGAGCTCAATATTGATCTGGCGAGCGAATTTATACTGGTAGCCGCTACCCTGTGCCGGATCAAGGCCAAAATGCTGCTCCCCCGCAAACCTCTCGACGAAGAGGGCAACGAGATCGACCCGCGGGAAGAACTGGTACAACGACTGCTCGAGTATAAGCGCTATAAAAGCGTCCTCGACGATTTGCGCAAAATGGAAGAACTGCGTTCCCAGCGGGAAAAGCGGGGATACGTAACCAAAGAACTGCGCTCTCTGGCCAATAAGGCCCTGGTCGACGCCGAACTGGAAAACCTGAGCCTGTTTGGCCTCCTAAAAGCCTTCGAACGGGTGGTTGAGCGATTCGAGCACTCCAACCCCACTTCGGTCCACAAGATCATTCAGTACTCCTACACCATCGAGGAGCAACAAAGCTACATCTACACGCGCCTGCACCAGACCAAAGAGGCCGACTTCAAAAACCTCTTCGGTCATTGTGAGAACCGCATCCACGCAGTGGTATTGTTCCTGGCCCTGCTGGAACTGATCAACCTGCAGCAAATCAGTATTATGCAGGGAGAAGGGTTCAATAACTTTTACATCACCGAACATCCCGACCCGCCGGCTCTTCCCCAAGAAGAGGAATAAAAAAAGGCCACGCCTCGGCGCAGCCTGAATGTATAGGGCTACAGTATAGGATTCGTTTACGGGGCTCTTTCCTCTTTGAAAAAATGCCAGCGTTGAGCCGAGGATGACTCAACCCTGGCCAGAAAGCGACTTTAGATTGCAGGAAAGATGAATTAGCTATTGGAATGTACCTCTCAGGCACATTCCAAAAATGAGGCTTTGTATTAAACTGCAAATTAACGCCAGGTTAATTCCTCTTTAACAATTTCAGGAACCCAGGATTCTACTCAATACCGGATGGATGATCGCCGCCCGCTCAGCGTCGATATTCGAAGCCGTCATGTCAGAAGGATCATCGGTCACACCCTCTTGGAATACCCGTTGGAGCATCCATTCCCGCTCCTGTGGCGAGTAGTGGGAAAAAGATCGGCGGAGCACCGGCAGCAACTCTTCCAGCTGGGTCATGGCGAGCCGGTCTACCCAATCGTTGAGTACACCCCACAATTCGGGCTGATGTAATAGCAACAGTCCGCTTCCCTGCAAAAAACCTTCCAGCCATGCTGCCTGCAAATCGGGCGGATTGGCCGATGACAAGGCCCGACTCATGCGTTGCCCGGTCTCTGGTGCCGAACTGATCCGTTGGTTGATCAGCCAGCGTACCACCCACCCCCGGATCAAGGGGTGAACGGCCTCCTTTTCGGGCAGGCGTTGCAGGGTTTGCGACCAAAGTCCCGACAATTCCCCGTCCTGGATGACCGATAAGGCTCCCTGCATCGCCACCATTCGCTGAAAGAGCGTACGGGCCATCTCGTCATCGATCTGGGTGACCGCCAGGGGCAGACCGGCACAGATCCGGGGCACCAGTTCGTGGATTAACTCCTGGAGGGCAGCCTCATCGGTTTCGTAATTGGCGCCATAACGCCAAACCTGTGTCAGGTCGGTGACCGTTTGCATCAGCTCGGGAATATCGCGGCTCAGGGCGGCCAGTTTACGCAATGCGGTGAGCAATTCGGCCGTCAGCCCCGGCAGGTCGGCTTTGAGGGCCGAATCCAGCAGGCGGGTGAGCGCAGTGGGATCCTCCGCATCCTGAATGGCCTTGCGTGTGCTGGCCCCGGCAGCTTCCCGTACGGTATTTCCGTACATGCCCGCTTCTATGAGGCGCAGGGCATAGTCGGGCCGCCACTTGAGCGACCAGCGCTCCCGGAAGCGCCCCTGCTCCGTTTCCCGTCGATCCTTGGGCGTACCCCAGGGGATCTGCAACAGCAAAAGGCGGTGCAATAATTGACTGGCCAACAGATTGGCCGGTTTGCGCAGGTCCAGCTCCTTGGTGACCGTCTCGGTCGTATTGAATTCCTTGGTGAGGCGGGCCGATTTGACGCACTGCTTCAGATCCTGCTGCAACGGAATGGTTGGAATATCATCGGGGACCTTTCCGATCACATCCCCACGCACCAGTCGCTCCCGTATCAGATCGAGGGGTGCCGTCTGGCCACCACAGATCACGGAGATGGCTGCCTCTTCCAATTCGTCGATGCCGGCGAGCTGGCGTCCGCGCATGGTGGCCAGGGTATTAGCCAGGCGTACGGCCTCCTGCACGTGGGCAACCGAAGCATCGAGGTCTTCCCGCCGAAACAGACGGGCGACCTGGATCATCCACCGCACGGCCGTTTCCTTGCGGGGACTGTAGAGCATTTCGCACCAGGCGGGTGCCTCCACCCCGGCACCGTATCCGGAACCGCGAGCCAGCCGCTCGTAACTCCAGGGGATCCAGGTGCTCTTGACCGATGTTTTCTTCAGGCCCCGCAGTAGCTTATTATCATCCTTAACCTGGAATCGCTCCAGGTGTTGCAGGGGTGGGCCGTGCCAGGCTCCGCAGACAATGGCCAGGTTTTGGTATCCATCTTTCAGCGCTTTGCGGATCGTTTTGCGCATAAAGGCTTCCCGTAGTTGGTTCTCGGCCCGGTCGTAGCCCTCACTTTCGTTGCGCAATACCTCCATCATTTCCAGGATGACCTCGAACACCCGCAAGTCATCGCCTTCTTCCTCAAAGGTGACTTCCCACCATCGCTCCGTGTCGGTATATCCGGCCAGGCGGGCCATGTAACCTAAAGGATCGGTAACCCAGGGCGGACGTTTTCCCTGGGTTTGCTGAAAGGGCAGTTCGCCTGTATCCTGCTGCTCGAAGGTGATTCCCATGGGCAGGTCCATAGCCCGCAGTGGAATTTGGTTTTGCAGAGCGTAGGTGGCCGCCTGCCACTCCGGCGAAAACTTTGCAAAGGGCAGGTAGGCGGCTTTGCTCAGGTCTTTCGGGTGATACATGAGCATGGCCACCGGGGGCACCAGCTTGGGATGTAGCACGTGCTTAAAAGCTTCCTCCCCGTCCTGGGGCGCTTCGATCAGCACGCAGTCGGGCTGCTGCTGCCGCAGGGCCTTCAGCAATCGCTTGGTGGATCCGGGACCGTGGTGGCGGATCCCGTAGACTTGCCAGGAGGGAGCACTCATACTACATCAGGTCTTTGCAGGCGCGGTAGAGATCGGCCCATTCCTTACGGTCGCGCACCACACCTTCCAGGTATTCTTCCCAGATGACCCGGTCCTGCACCGGATCCTTAATGATTGCCCCGGTTAGGCTGGCGGCGAGATCGGTAGCCGTAATCTCTCCGTCGCCAAAGTGGGTGGCGAGTGATTGTCCGCTGTTGATGACGGAGATGGCCTCGGCAGTGCTCAGGGTGCTGCTGGGTACTTTTAATTTAGTATTACCGTCTTCGGTTTGACCGCTGCGCAATTCCCGGAAGATGGTGACCAGCCGTCGGATCTCTTCCACTGGCGCCGCTCCGGGCGGCACGTCCAGGGTTTCGCCCAATTTCTCTACCCGTGTGCGCACGATGGTCACTTCCTCGTCCATGGTAGCCGGCAGCGGCATCACCACGGTATTGAAGCGTCGGCGCAGGGCGCTCGACAATTCGTTTACCCCCTTATCGCGGTCGTTGGCAGTAGCGATCACATTGAATCCCCGTTGGGCCTGCACCTCGGTATTCATTTCGGGAATGGGTAAGATCTTTTCCGACAGGATGGTGATCAGCGTATCCTGCACATCGGAGGGAATGCGGGTCAGCTCTTCGATGCGGGCGATCTTGCCGTGCTGCATGGCGTGCATGACAGGGCTGGGCACCAAAGCTTTATCCGATGGCCCTTCGGCCAACAGGCGGGCGTAGTTCCAGCCGTAGCGCAGGGCATCTTCGCTCATACCCGCCGTCCCCTGGACCAGCAATTTTGAATCGCCACTGATCGCGGCGGCCAGGTGTTCGGCCACCCAGGTCTTGGCCGTACCGGGAATGCCCACCAGCAACAGAGCCCGGTCGGTAGCGAGCGTGGCCACGGCAATCTCCATCAGCCGCCGCTGACCGAAGTACTTAGGTTCTATCTCGGTACCGTCCTCCAGCTTGCCTCCCAGCAAGTAGGTCACCACCGCCCAGGGCGACAGATTCCAGCCGGAGGGCCGCTGGCGGTCGTCGGCTGTCTGCAGGGCTTTGAGTTCTTTGGCGTAAGCGTCTTCGGCGTGGGGGCGTAGAATGTTATTGGTCATCTTCTTTCTTGGTCGCTACAATAAGTGGAGCGTCAACGTATTCTGAATAAATAAGAGTCAATGTTGGTGCAATAAAATTCTCGGATTTAAACGATTCATAAATATCCATAACTAAAGAGTTATAGTTTTTTCCTTAAAATAAAGGAGTTATCACGTAGTATGAGTCAAATCCTTTTGAATTTTTCTGCCTTTGGCAATCGTATTGATCCAAAATGGGTTCAACTTCATCATACCTCAATTCGGCAAAATATACATCCTGACCAAACACTGTTTTTAGCTTAGTGAACTGTATTTCCATAAACCATCTTTTCGATCATTTCGAGAGAACCTCGTACAAACGTTCTAAGTCAATGTTGGACCATTTTCCAGGATGCAAAAGTTGTTGCGGAGTATGTCAAATTAAGATGGAATTTGTTTCGCGTGCCTTTAGGTACGCAAGCCAGGTATCCGAAGCCAAGCCCCAATTGTATCCGTGCCGTCAGGTACGGTCCCAAGACGATTTTACTCTAATTAAAGTCCTCCTGCTGTACGGAGCGTACCTAAAGGCACGCAGTTGCAGGAACTCTATAGGGGAGTGACCAGGCTATGTGTACCTAACGGCACACAAAATGTTGGCCCAAATTCAAACAGCTTTCTTGCTAGAGGTCTTACCTGGAATGACCCTTAGCACTATCTCTCATTTGCTTCATCTCTGTTAAAACGATAATTCTCTTTGATCTCGTTGGGGACATCCAAAACAGTGAAAGACATGTTTTTCTTTGACTTTTGAACAGCCTCCTCAAGGACAAAGGCAATAACCTCTATCTGTTTTCCTAAGAAATTATCAGGTAATGATAGCGTCAATTTGTTGCCTTCGACGGTAATAATAGTTCGTATCATGATAATCTTAATTTAATGGGTTTTTGAGTTCACCGGTAACCAGTTTTTTTGGCGAAAGCCAAATCAGCAAACAAATCCTCTTTTTCCAGCCTTGAATGCCCACATGAATCTTCCCAAAAGTCATGTCCGACAACGAAGTATTCAAGATTATTTCTACCGATAGGCGCATGCTACGAATGCGTAGCTTTCCGTGACATTTTTCTTGGCCTATTGTAATGCAAGCAATCGAGTCTTACCTAGCAACTGCCTCCAACAGTAATATAACCAAGATATCCCTGACATGTAAACCAGATAAATGCGATGAAGTTCCAAAGTGAATCAAACCGACTTTACTGATCGTCAGGGTTTAGTAGGAGTACTATACTCCTTCTCAATAAATCCGATCATCTCCTTACGGAAATGCAGTTGCTTCAACCACCCATCCACCTGCTGATCCCATTCTTTATAGCCCGACTGGGCTCGAAACAAGGTGGCCCGCAAATGGGCATACTGTTCGGGGTGGCCATGCAGGCAAACCCGTTCCAGGTCTTCGCCAATGGATCGCAAATCCAGTATATCGAAACTTCCTGCGAAAACGGGATTAATAAACAACTGAATGTACTCCACAGTTAAGGGGGCCGACCAGGAAAAGGGCCGATCATCCAAACAGGCAGTGATCTTTTGGCGTAAGCCCCGACTTCCCCCCGGTACGTAGGCCATGGCCTCGACCAATAACTTGTCCAGCTCTTTAACCGGCAAGGCGCGTACGATCTTCTTACGGTGAAAATCCGACAAACGGGTATCCATGTCACCGGCACCGGCATAGATCCAACCCTCAAGCAAAGCGACCAGGTAATTGGAATCGCGGTGCAGCAAAGCGGCCTCAGCCAGTGTTTCCGCCCCGATCAGGTCAGATCGATTAACAAAGCGCAGCAGGCCGTTGGCATCCAGGCTAAGAGTGGCTTCCCAGAAGGTGGGCGGCACCAGACTCCACAGGTGATTAGCCACCTGTTGTTTGGCCGACCGGGTCCATCGTTTGCCGGAGCGGACTTGGTAAATACCCAGGGCTTCCCAGGCGGGATCCGGTTGAGGTGGGAGGTCAATACGGTATCCTTCGCCATCCACTTTGGCCAGGCATTTTTTTGCTTCCGCAAAAATCTGATGGCGGTACTCGTGGTCAGGCAGGCGGCTGAGCCCTCGTCCCGCCAGTTGGCGGATGGTTTCGGAACCGGATTGCAGACACTCCTCCAAAAATGGAATATCCACACTTTTAGGGTCCTGAGAAAGAATACTCAGAAAGCGGGTCTTATCCGTCGGGTTCTCTCCTTTCCAGGATTGGCGAAGGGTCGTCAGGGCTTCCTCCGGATCATGATCGTGCAGATGCAGTACGTAACGGTATCGCTGATCCGGGTTGCCCTGCAGCCAGTGCTCCGGGCGAGGCGTGCCAAACTTTTCCCGCCATTCGGGATGCTGATCGATGAGCCAGTTGGCTCGCGGCAACAGTACAGACCGCAATTTTACCAATTGCCCGGGATGCTGATCGACCCAGTTCAGGGCTTCGGGTAAGAATTCGGTGGGTAGGTTTACCCGATAACGCCCCAGCCAGCGCAAAGCTTCGGGAATTACTTCCTGAAGTGATCCGTAAAATAAGCGCTCCAACAAACGATGTGGCGCCACTACGAACTGAACATCACCTTTTGGTGCCTGGGGAGGTTCCTGAATCTGCACATCTGTCACCGGCGGGAACTCCCGGGCAACCCGTACCATTTGGCGCTGATAGGCGAGCACCCGCAGGAGACGCTGTGCCTCCGTAGTGTCCTCAGGCGCCTCCTCCCAGAGCAGATCAGACCGCAAGGCTTTGGGGACCATCGCCTGGCCGGTGCCCATTAAGAGCGCTTTGGTGATTGTGTTCCAATTCATAACGTGTTCACCAAGGTAACGAACACGATTCTTATACAAAAAAGAAAAAATCCTGTCCTTCCTGCATACTTTTTTGCCGGAATAGATTCAGCAATTGCTGCTGGTCATCGGGGCCGGAAACAGCTACGATTATTTGGGGGTTGGGTATTTGCTGAAGGACCTCCGGAGTTTCCATGAATACGTTGTAAATATAATGCCCCCATTTGCCGGGTGTATTACAGATCCAACGGAAAGGCAGATGGTGTTCCTGCAATTGCCGGGCCAGTTTTTTGCCTTTGGTTCCTGCTCCCCACAATACCAGCGTCCGGTGCGAATCATAGTCCAGGTCGCGAAAATAGGGCACTTTCAGCCTGAAATATTCCTGGCGGGCATATTCCGGACGGGTACGGGAGCTACGGGCAGGGTGGTCACGCCAGATGTGAACGACCTCTTGCGCACTGCTAACCCGGAGGCCCGCCGCGTACATGCGAAAGACCAGGTCGTAATCCTCCGGGTAGCGATCGGGATCAAAGGCGCCGATGCGATCCAGATCTTGCCGGTGTAACAGCCAGGCGGGGGAGGGGATGACACACTCCCGGTAAATAGCCCGGAACGGACGGCCCGTTCTCTGCAGATCATTGAGCCAGGCGGCGTAGCGCCTATATCCATCCTGCAGGGTGCCATCCGAAATATAGTTGACCCAACCGGTGGCCAGGCCACCCTCGCCATGCTCGTACCAGGCTGCCAGCAACATCTCCAGCTTTCGGGGCGGCATGAGGTCATCGGCATCCATGCGGGTGATCAGTTTCCCCGATGCTTTACTATAGGCCAGGCGCAGGGCAGGAATAATACCGTTACCGGTAGCAGGGAGGGCGGTGATACGGCTATCCTTTTTGGCGAAAGCCTCCAGAATATCCCCGCTCTCATCGGTGGAATGATCATTAACCGCCAGCAGTTCCCACTTGGTATAGGATTGCGAAAGCAGGCTTTCGAGGCATTCCGCAAGCCAGGGAGCAGCATTACGCACGGGCATGAGGACCGAAATGAGCGGATTTTCCATGTTTTTCAGGTGCCAATGGCTAAGAATGAGGGAAGTACCGATATTTTTTTACCAAAAACAAACGAAAGACGTGGCCGTCAGATTCGCCGACCCCGCCGAACAAAGGGTTGGCTTACAACAAAAACAGGGAATAATATTTCGCATAGCCCTGATCTCCTGGATAATTTGACAGTAAGCTTACGCAAGCCGCACCAACCGTGGATTTCGGGCAGGTAACCACACCAATATTTCTTTTGATTATCAGCATAAAAGACTAAATTTGCACCGATTTTTAAGCACCATTTTACGGAATTCTAAAGAGTTGAATCAGTTATGGCAAATATCGGTCGTATTAAACAAGTGATCGGGCCTGTGATCGACATTATCTTCGACACGGAGGAAGGTCTTCCCGAGATCTTCAACGCCCTCGAAATTAAAAAGCCGAATGGCGAGGTACTGGTCCTGGAAGTGCAGCAGCACCTGGGTGAAGACAGCGTGCGCGCCATCGCAATGGACGCAACCGACGGTCTGACCCGCGGGACCGAGGTTACGGACACCGGTAAGGCTATTTCCATGCCGACCGGAGCTGCCATTAAAGGCCGTTTGTTCAACGTAGTAGGCGCCCCTATCGATGGTCTGCCCGCCGTTGAATCAGACAATCCATATCCCATCCACCGCAAACCTCCTACCTACGAAGAGCTGTCTACCTCCAAAGAGGTACTGTTCACGGGTATTAAGGTGATCGACCTGATCGAGCCCTACATGAAGGGTGGTAAAGTTGGTCTGTTCGGTGGTGCCGGGGTAGGTAAGACCGTACTGATTCAGGAATTGATCAATAATATTGCCAAGGGATACGACGGTATCTCTGTATTTGCCGGAGTAGGTGAGCGTACGCGTGAGGGTAATGACCTGATGCGTGAGATGCTCGAAGCCGGTATTATCAAGTACGGCGAAAACTTCATGCATTCCATGGAAGAAGGCGGCTGGGACCTCAGCCAGGTTAGCCTGGAAGAGCTGGAAGAGTCCAAAGCAACCTTCGTTTTCGGTCAGATGAACGAACCTCCTGGTGCACGTGCCCGGGTAGCCCTGTCGGGACTGACCATTGCAGAATACTACCGCGACGGTGACCTGGATGATCCTACCGGCGGTCGTGATATCCTGTTCTTTATCGACAACATCTTCCGTTTCACCCAGGCTGGTTCTGAGGTATCGGCCCTGCTGGGACGTATGCCCTCGGCCGTAGGTTACCAACCTACACTGGCTACGGAGATGGGTCTGATGCAGGAGCGTATTACCTCTACCAAGCGCGGGTCCATTACCTCGGTACAGGCCGTTTACGTACCTGCGGATGACTTGACCGACCCCGCTCCCGCAACCACCTTTGCTCACCTGGACGCAACGACGGTACTGAGTCGTAAGCTGGCGGCCATCGGTATCTACCCGGCCATCGACCCGCTCGATTCTACATCGCGTATCCTCGACCCGGCTATCATCGGTGATGAGCACTATAAAACAGCCCAGGACGTCATCAACATCCTCCAGCGCTACAAAGAGCTGCAGGATATTATTGCCATCCTCGGTATGGAAGAATTGTCGGACGAAGACAAGCAGGTGGTACACCGCGCTCGTCGCGTGCAGCGCTTCCTGTCTCAGCCTTTCCACGTGGCTGAACAGTTTACCGGTATCCCCGGTGTATTCGTTCCCATCGAAGAGACCATTCGTGGTTTCCAGATGATCATCAACGGTGAACTGGACGAATACCCCGAAGCTGCCTTTAACCTGAAGGGTACCATCGACGATGTGATCGAAGCTGGTAAGAAAATGCTGGCCGAAGCTGCCTAAACGAAAACGTACAGATAGCTGCCGGGCAATCATGTCCGGTAGCTATTTTTCATCCTCAAATAATGATAACTCCGCCCACGGGAGAGTTATCGAGAATGACATACCTTATGAATATCACCGTATTGACTCCCGACAAAGAGATCTTCCACGGAAGGATCGAATCGGTCAAAGTGCCCGGTGTTTCGGGTGAATTCCAGGTTCTTAAAAATCACGCTCCTATCGTTTCAGCCCTGGAAGCCGGACAAGTTACCATTGTGACTTCTGCCGGTGAACACCGCTATTTCGACGAAGAGTCCGGAACGATCAAGACAGCCGACGAAGCTGGTAAGTCCTTGATTTTCCAAATTGGCGGTGGCTTTCTGGAGGTACTGAATAATGAATTGTCACTACTCGTTTCCGGTGTACAGGAAAGAGAAGTAGTGAGCTAAGAATATACTATTTTACAATAGTCATTTTGCTGAGTATAGAACGAAGGGATAAGGCTGCGTGCCTTATCCCTTTTGTTATTTTCGATAGCGTTGTCAACGTCTGAAGAAGATTCCTACCGGAAAATGGGTACGGCAATCACCTGCTGATGCCCCTGCTCATCGCTCAACTGCGCCCAAACCACACCTCCGGGATAGGAAGCCACTTCTGCCGGCACTGCCAGCCGGTTCATCCCCGTGGTAAATCCTTGCCTGGTCTGTGCCAGAACACGGCCTGCTACGTCCACCCACCGAACCCTCATTTCCTGATCGCTGGTCATCACGACACTGATCCCTGATCGCCCTTCGACCACTCCGTCCTGAAACCGAGCTGACCATTTTGGAAGCGCTTTTTGATTGATAGGTACCAGAGAGAGTTCCGAGGCTTCCAGATCCTTATTGATGGCCAGCGCGCGACGTTCAGTAGCCAGCGATATCAGGTCGGACAAAAGGATGGACTTCTGCGCGGTTACGCGAATGTTCCAAGTCAGGTATTCAGTAGCAGCTCGGCGGCGCAGATACACCATGGACAGCGTTCCGTGGTATGCGTCCAGACGGAATTCGGGACCGGCGGAATGCCCAACGGTCTCAATCCGGGCCAGGCTGGGGTCCCATTTGATTCGGGCATGCATACCTTCCAGGTCGGGTTCTGCAATAGTAAAGGAAATTATTTTGGATTCGCCTTTCGGCAAAAATTCGTCCTGGTATCGGATGGAAAGATGGTCAGCTGCTGACCGCAGTGCCGCAGCCGTTTCCTGGTTCATGGCTGAGTTATTCAGATCCCCTAGCTTAATAGCTACAAACTCTAATTTATCCACATCGAACACAGTAGCCAGATCGATCGATTGTGGCGCGTATTCGTTCCAGGGAGCATCGGGCTTCGCAAAGCGGAAACGGGTGTCCAGGAACAGCCAGGGCGCACCTTCCGGCCATTCGGTGTACCAACCCAGCAGGATCTTTTGCAGTTTGATCATATCGCCAACGGATAGATGACCGGAACGGTCCAGGTCTGCAGCCAGTAGTTCGTAGGGCGTTTCCAGTTTTTTAATATTAAGCAGGTGACGCTGCAGCTTGACGGCGTCCAGAATAGTGATCCCGGTAAACGGATCGCTGAATTTAACCGGACGGATCTGCAGTGGCCTTGCACCACCGGATAGGGAGAAGGCGAAGGTACCATCTTCCCGTGTCTGCTGGATCATTTCTTCGGAGCCGTCGTCTTTGCTCACAAAGATATCTACGTCGGGAATCGGCGTACCCAGGTTGGTAAGTATGCGGCCGGCAACGTCCATTTCCCCGCTCCCACACGATTGATTATTATTCTGTACGTCCAGGCGGACCAGGCAGTAATCGTGGTTACCCGCTTCATCCCAGGCATGGATCTCTACATTATCCAGTCCCAGCGTATCAGCACACGTTAGCGTAAGACCCAGCTGATCCTGCGACGGTTCTTCATCCGGCCGGTTTATGGAGTATTCGGTTACCAAAGGGCGTCCGGCAGCATCGGTCTGCGATGGATCCTGTCCCGTACAATCAAAAATGGGGGAGGCCACAAAATCGGTCGCCCAGATGGCAGCCATGCCGCCACCCGTAGTTTCGTCGGGCATTAGTTCGACGCTGATCTCATCGATGCAGATGGGAGCTGGACCGATGCAATCCGCTACCGTAAAGAATACTTCTTTTTCAGTTTCATTACCACAACCGTCGTTCACGATTACGTTCAGCGTATAGCTGCCCAGGGCTAAGCGCTCCCGATACTGGAGATTAGGCAGATCTCCACGCAGCAGGTTGGTCACCTCGCGGGCTTCGCTACTACCATCCGGGGTCAAAAAGGCCTCCAGGCTCCAGTCGTTGGGACCGGTACAGAGAGATTCCACCTGCAGGGATACCACTGCTTCGGTTTCACAGGCTTCCGAACGTGTGCAGAACGTATCGAGCGTAGTCAGGGTTAAACCCGGTGCTACATCATGGTAAACAACGATGTGTTGTGTGTACTCCCAATACCCAAAAGAACCATAACGCCGATCGGCATCATCGGGCGATACATTACCACTAATGTCACTATCATTTTGATTATCGTCGTATGCCCAGGTTGAGCAGTCGCCCTCGTAGTAAGACTCATAGGCAGGATCGTCGCCTCCGCTGATCACTCGCCACCAATAACCCTCGGTTGCAGTGGTAGCCGGGTTATCCGGAAAGCCGTTGTACGGATCACTATCAGTATCGTACCAGACGGTGTCGGGAAGCAGGTCATCAAAATCCCTTTTGACGATCACGCACATTCCTTCATCTCCGGGTTCATCATCACCGTCGGGTCTGGGACGGTCACAGCGACCGGGGTTGGTTCCATTCCAGTTATCCCAGTCACGGGATACCACGGTTGGGCTTGCTTCCCCATCGTATTCACACCAGTTAATTACCCGGTAGGTACGAAAGATCTTATAGCAGGCCGAATCAACTGTGGCTGCAAAGAATACATCCTGGGTACTAACGGCCATCAGGTCGCAAGCGTATTCTCCGAAGGTAACCCCCGGCAGGGTGGGATCATCGGGACAATAGGTCTGAACATCTTCGGGAAAGCAAAGAAAATAGTGGTGAGCTGTATCGGCTACTTCGTATTGGGCAAGCAGATGGCTTGCTGAGTGGAAACACAGTAGCGCAGCGAGCAGAGTGGTAGCTGCCCGGGTTGGTCGTTGATTCTGGGACATGAGTATCATGAGGTTTTACAGACTCTCAAGATACTAAGGATCAATCAGAAATGCCATAACCATTTATTGGTACAATAAAAAGAGGGCACCCCACATAGGTGGGATGCCCCCTGTTTATTCACCCCCGAAGGGATGATTAATCATTGTTTATTCAACAACAATCATCTTCTTAGTAGCTGTGTACTCACCAGCTTCCAGCGTGTAGTAGAACACAC
>CAYFGK010000028.1:0-16806 GCA_964342305.1 uncultured Saprospiraceae bacterium
AGCCATCCCTCCGGTCCCTGCGTTCGCTCCAGTCACTACGCTCCATGCTCCACGCCCGACGCACTCAGGGGGCAGAAAACGGTAGTAAAGAACCAGCAAAGACCAAGCCTCCCTCTGTTCCCTTAAGTCTCAACAGTCCCAATCAGTCACTCAATGCACGCCCTGCCTCCGGCAGCTCCAAGGACAAAGGCAACACCCGCTTGCGCTCACCGGTCAGGTCGAAAATGGCGTTGGCCAGCGCGGGAGCAACCGTCGGCAGGCCGCTTTCACCGGCACCATCGGGTGGGGCCTGGCGCTCGACAATATGGGTTTCGATCTCCGGGCACTGAGAGATGCGCAGTAAGGGATAGGTATTGAAGTTCTGTTCGGCAATGGCGCCGTCTTTGATAGTCAGGCCCGCCAGGGCTGCGGATAACCCCATCACGATCGACCCCTCCGTCTGGGCCTTGACGGTGTCGGGGTTGACGTAGGTACCCAAGTCCAGGATGGTGGTGATTTTATCGATAATAATCTGACCGGATCCGCGGGAAACGTCTACCACCATGGCAAAGTGGGCGCCAGATCGCTCCGCGATCGCGATGCCCCGACCTTTGTTCTCGGATCGTGGTGCATCCCAATGGGTGATGCGGCGGGTTTCCTCCAGTACCCGCCGGAACCGTGGATGATCGCTCATCAGATCCAGGCGGAATTGCAGGGGATCTTTTCCTGCCCGGTGGGCCATTTCGTCGATGAATGACTCGTGCGCAAATGGATTAGTGGAATGGTACACTGCCCGCCAATAGGAGATGGGCACGTAATGTTTTTGGACTACTGCTTTTACCGAAAGGTTAGGCACCTGATAATCCGTATTTATTCCACCGGTCATCTGGCCGATGGAGGTCGTGCTATCTCCGGTTTGATTGCGGATTTCCTGGCAGACTACCTTATGTTCGAGAGCTTCCAGGTTGCCATCTGCATCGAGTTTTCCCTTGAGGAGGTTGAGGGAAGCAGCCCGGAAGGGGCCCTGGGTCTGATCGTCCTCCCGGGTCCAGATCACCTTAACGGGAGCACCGGATTGTTGGGACAGGTCGGCGGCTTCCTCGGCGATATCGGTGAGGGAACGGCGACCGAAACCACCCCCCATGAAAGTGTAGTTGATAGCGACATTCTCCGGTTCTACGCCCAGTTTGTTGGCCAGAAAGCTGCGGATACCGTTAGGGTTTTGGGTTGACCCCCAGAATTCGGCTTTGCTTTCCTGTGCGTGCACGATGGCGTTCATTGGCTCCATGGGGACGTGTGCCTGGTAGGGCATTTCGTAAGCCGCTTCGAAAACATCGCCTCCGGAAAGAGCCCGGCTGGCATTTCCTTTTTCAAATTGCACATCATCGTCCTTAACCGAAGCCTTGCGGTAATCATCAAAGATGGACTCCGTGGTATGGGCATCCAGCCCCTGATTATCCCAGGTTACCTTCAATGCCTGGCGCCCTTTGTGGGCGGCCCAGTAGGAATCAGCGAGTACGGCAACGCCTTCGCGGGTGCGGCCGAATACTTCCCGGCTGGTCTTGAAGACGTGTTTAACGCCGGGTACTTCCAGGGCAGCTTTGTCATCGTATTCGACCACGGAACCCAGGAAAACCGGCGACCGTTCGATGGAGGCATAGAGCATGCCCGGCACCTGATGATCGATGCCGAACTTGGCAGAACCGTTCGTTTTAAGTGGGATATCGGCCCGGGGAATGGGCTGGCCGATGATGGTAAATTCACCGGGATCTTTGAGCGTTGGATTTTCGGGGGCTTCCAGTTGTGCAGCATCGGCAACGAGGTCACCGTAGGAGAGCGTTTTACCGGTTTGCTTATTTTTCACTTGTCCGTTTTCCGCAACACAATCTTCGGGAGCGACTTCCCATTGATTAGCGGCGGCTTGTACCAGCATACTTTTGGCGGCAGCCCCCATCATGCGCAGCTTATCGTATTCACTTTGAATACTGTGGCTGCCAACCACCATTTGCCGACCGTACAGTTCGGAATTCGCTTCGGATTGTTCTATGCGCACCTGGTGGATGTCTATCCCCATTTCTTCGGCCAGGATCATGGGAATGGCTTGATAGGTGCCCTGTCCCATTTCGGGCCGGTGGTTCATCAGGGTCACTAAGCCCCGGTCATCGATCTTGATGAATTGATTCAGGTCAGTGGTGGGACGGTTCGAGTAGTTCTCGGGTTTGTCGCTCTTGCCACCCGGCGTACAGCCGATAATGAGGAAGGCGGTGGAGACCCCGGAAAGCTGGACAAAACGACGACGAGAAAGTTGGGTTGGCTTCTTCATTGGGCGGCACTTTTAATGGCTTTGCGAATGCGGGGATAGGTACCACAGCGGCACAGTACACCGTCCATGGCCTGGTCGATGTCGGCATCCGACGGATTGGGGTTCTTGTCGAGCAGGGCGACGGCGTTCAGGATCTGTCCCGACTGGCAATACCCGCATTGTGGAACCTCCGCTTCGATCCAGGCTTTCTGGACCGGGTGATCATTATTCTCGGAGAGGCCTTCGATGGTGGTGATGGGTTTATTGACTCCCGAAACAGGCAGGGTACAGGAACGGATTGGCTCCCCATCGATCAGCACCGTACACGATCCGCACTGGCCGATACCACAGCCAAATTTGGTGCCCGTGAGGCCGGTATAATCACGAATGGCCCAGAGCAGGGGCATGTCGGGATCCACGTCGAGTTCGTGTTTCTTCCCGTTGATGGTCAGGGTTGTTGGCATAGCTAAGTAGTTGATCTACTGAAATATACCGAAAAGTAAAGGGATTTCCGCACATTTTGGTGGTAAAGGCTGACAGATGGTTCAGGGAACCGGTCGTTCGTGAGCAGAAATGTTAGGTGGTCCTCATATCCAATCCACTCGCTCTTTTGATTCCTGTCGAAGGATGAGGTTCAATTGCCCCACGTGATGCTGCACATGACGCAGATTATACAGGCAGATTTCCAGTAGCGTATAATCTGCTACCAGCGATGGGCAGCCCAGATGCAAATCGAGCTCTTCCTGAGCAATCCAACGCTCAGACCATTGTTTTGGAGTAGCTCCGGTAAGGAGTGCTTCGGCTTTGTTCCGAATAGTGTCCAGATACCCGGTCACTTCGGATTGGGAATACTGCCGAACTGGCAATACATCATCTACGGCATTCTCCGGCAAATCATCCGGATCCCCCAGGGAATAGGGCAGGGAGGGAGCAAAATCCCGGACGGGTACCGTCAGGTAATAATCCAGAAAGATGGTCGTGTGATACACCAGGTAAAAGTAACGTGGATGCGCTGTCCATAATTCGTTTGGACATTTTTGTACGCATTGGTAAAGCATGGAAATGGCGGCAGAGACGTTTTTCCACAGGCTGGTATTTAAATGCTTGGGCTCCATAGGGTCAGTTGAGATTGGCTTTCGCCAAAAGGCCATTTTTAGAGATAGCTTCTAACATCTGGTATCACCGCCGGCACGCCAAAAAGTGATGGTGTTGCTGATGAAGGTGTTCAATTCGGGTTGGGTAAGATCGTTTTTCTTTTTGATACGAATACAGCCCTTACCCCGGTCAAAGCCAGCCAGGAGGTCAGAGGCCCCCTCTATCTTATCCAGATTCCCGACGTACAGGCCTACGTGGGCCCGTTGTGCGTTCAGGTGAAAAACCGACCGGGAACCATCACCGTAGGAGAGCATTTTATATTCGATACCTTCTACCAGCTCGGGGTCGTGGTTTTTGATCATTTCACGAATCTGGCGGACTTTCTCCTTTCGCCAATCGTCTTCCAACTGGTCCAGGTACTCGGCAGGAGTGGATGCGTTGTATTGCATAACTTTAAATGCTAAATGCTAAAATATTCAGTCTTTGAATCACCATCCACCGGATGGAGTTGATCCAATAGCCGTAACTCGTCAACCGTTAGCTGTAAACCGTTGAATCTCCTTCTTCCGGCTGTTCGCATTTGCTTCCCGGACAGCTTCCAGCATTTGGTCGAGGGTGGCCCGGTCCAGTACCTTCCCACGCATAATCACGGTTTCGATAGAACGGGTATGGCCGATATCCTCCAGTGGGTTATCGGAAAGTAAGATCAGGTTTGCTACTTTTCCGGGTGCGATCTGTCCGGTATTCATGCCCATCCATTCGGCAGGTACGGCGGTGGCTGATCGCAATACGCTGGCCGGTGACATACCTGCGCGTTGCAGGCTGACCAGTTCATCGTGCAGGGAAAAACCGGAGACCATAACGGGCAATCCGGCATCGGTACCCGCCATGATGGGAACGCCCGCTTCGATCAGCCGTCGGGCGACCAATTGCTCTACCCGCACGTAACCTTCCCAGAAGGCCCGCTGGCCGGCGATTTCTTCTTCGGAAAGGTCTGTTGGTAATTGATATCGGTTCACTTCGGGTAGCCACCCGAGTCCGCCACGAGGCACCATAGTCGACCATTCCACCAAGCCGGGATTCACGTAGGCTAACTCCACCTCGGAGAGTAATCGATCCAACTCGAATTTCTGGCGGGGTACCTGCTCAATGAGGTGCAAAGTAGACGTGACGTAGATATTATGCTCGAGCAATTGCTGACTTACTTCATTCATTCGGCTATCCACAAACTGATAGAAGGAATCCACGCTTTCGCCATTATAGTAGCCAAACTCCCGGTTCAATGCGTTCATGATCTCCTCGAAGTGGGCAATATCACGCTGGCTGGACGTATAGACCTCCTCCAGCGAAGTCCGAAAGGGTACGTGCCCCATGACCGGGAAGTCCAGGGAATCGGCAGCAGCACAAAGGGCTGTATACACCTCGGGACTCAGGTGGCTGTATACCTTGATTCCGTCGTAACCCATGTCCCGGTAGCGGGCTACGGCCTTCGCCGCTGCCTCGGGAGTGCGGATGTTGTGAAAACGCTGCGACCAGGCCATAAACCAGCCGGGGATCCGGCCGAAGGTGCCCAGACGGGGCGAAGATATGTACATATCCGGCCCCAGGCGTCCCGCTTCGATCTCCTCCCGCCACTTCAGGTGAAACTTTTCCCCGACCAGCTCCCGGATCTGGGTAACGCCATTGGCAACGTAGAGCAATAGGTCATTCTGGCTGCGCCACAGGTGCACGTGCGCGTCGGTAAGGCCGGGGATCAGGTATTGGCCACTGCCATCGACCACTTTATATCCATCATGGACGGACAGATTGGAATCAACCTTGGTAATCAGGCCATCTTCAAGAAGTACCGTACGGTCCGCCAGGAATTTCTGACCATCGGTGGAAAGTACCGCCACATTCTGGATAACCACCGGACCATCTGAGATATTAAACTCCCCGGCATCGACCACCTTGGTGGCCCCACCGTACATACGGATCAACCCAATGTGCGACCAGGCGGCAAAGGCAACCGTGAGGATCAACCAAACGATCAGGACGTACTTTAGAATGCGCTTCCATTTCATGGTCTGGGTGTTTGTGTGTACTCCTTAATATAGGAATTTAACCACAAAGGCACAGAAGGCACAGAAGGCACAAGATTCATGTTAACTCGGAAGGTTGAAGGGTAAAATTCGTAATCATTGTCCGAGAAGCAAAATCGCGCTATCCGGAGGATCACGCTCCAGTCTCTTAGTCACTGTATTCCCTTCGGTCTCAATTCTTCTTCGGTAAACGGCTCCGCCCGGTCCTCTACCCGCTTGCGCATCTCTTTCACCAACTCCACCGAAACGGTACTCGGATCGGTACCGAATCCATTGCGGATAAAGCTGAGGACATCAGCGAGATCCTGGTCGGAGAGTTGTGGGTTGTCTTTGTAGCCGGGCATGGGGGCGGCAAAATCATAGGTCTGTCCCTGCACGGTAATGGGGCCTTTCATGCCCTGCAGGCTGATCAGGGTCATAATCTTTGGGTCACCGGCGATGTACTCCGATTGATAGAGAGGAGGAGCCATATTGGGCAGACCTGTACCATCCGGGCCGTGGCAACTTCCGCAGTGTAGGGCGTAGAGTTGAGCGGCCCGGTCGCGGGAATCCACCACCGGGGCATCTTGTACCTGGGGTGCTTGCACCATATTCAGTTCCCGGTTGGCCAGGGTGTTTTCCAGTTTCTGCGCAAAGGGGGAGCCTTCCGGCAAAAGAGGTAGTAGCTTGGTTTCGGCACCGTCCAGACCGCTGATGAAGGCTTCCTGCAGCAGGGGAGCATCGACCAGCACCTCCAGCCAGCCGTCGGGTATGGTCCCTGATTGTCGCAGAAGTACTCCGGCGGCGAAGGCTGCGGCGGGCCGGATCAGTCCGTCCCCTAATTTTTCGGGCGAGGGCAGGAGTGTGGCTATTTGTCGGGCTTCCAGCCTTTCGGCAAAAAACAGGGCCTGGGCTTGTATTTCCGGATCTCCCTGCTTGCTTAATTGGACTAATTGGTCTGATTGAAGGGCGCTCAGTCCGTTTAAGGTTGGGATCGTCAACAGTCCATTAGCTGGCAGGTCCGAAATTGGCTGCTCCATATTATAGACTATCCAGCGCATCGCGCGCTCGCGTACCCACGCGTCCGGATGATCCAACAGGCCTGTCCAGGACTGGACATCATCGCCGGGTAGCTCTGTGACCTTGGCTGGCTTACCGGAATGAGTGACCCGGTAAATACGTCCCAGGCCGGTAACCTTTTGTAGGCCCCGGTCCACGATCTTGTCCCGCAGATAGCGGGTCATATAGGCCCGGTGCTGGATCACACCCTTGCGCAGGTCCAGCACGTACATGGCCCCGTCCGGACCGTTGTATAGGTTGATAGGACGGAAGGTCTCGTCCCGGGAGATCAGGAATTCCCGTCCTTCGTAGGCCTGGGTGCCCGTCACTTTGCCGCCTTCGGTTCGCAGCTTAACCCGCTTGATCAGGTTGACCTCCGGACCGCAGACAAAGGCGTTGCCATAGTACTCTTCCGGAAATTGGCTACCCCGATAGATCAACGGCCCGCAGGCCGAGGTGAAGTGTTGTAGCTTTTGGGTTTCGGGGTCCAGGATTCCATCCTGATATCCACGGTTCACTGCCGTGGCTTGTACCGGATAGACACGCCGGTCCGGGCAGATATTTTGTTGATAGGCGTTTTGTACTTTTTGGTAGGGGTTGCGGTGCAACACATTAGGTGGTACATGATCACCAAATAGGGTATTGCTGTTATCGTTGTAGAAGAGACGCCCCTGATCGTCATTGGTTATGCCCCATTGCCCACGGAAAGCGGTGGCCTCCTTGACCCATTCACCGCCCCGGCGCTGGTAGCGGTGCTGAGATTTGGCGCTGTAGATCCAATGGTCAACGTTGTACAGCAGCCCATTTGGTTGGTGCTCGATGTTGCCACCGCGCACGTAGTTGGAATCCACCAACTCCCGTCGGCCGGGTTTGTCTCCCTCAATGGAAACCCAATAGAGGCTGGGTGTTTCCACGTACAACAATCCGCCGTACACCAGCGCCAGGCTTCGCGGCAATACCAGGCTGTCCAGAAAAACGGTTCGCTGATCCATCTGCCCGTCATCATCAGTATCTTCCAAAATAACGATGCGGCCATCGGGGCGGTATTCGTCGCTGCCCTCCAGGTCGCGCATATATCCCGGCATCTCGGCTACCCAGATGCGCCCCTGGTCGTCCCAGGCCATATCCATGGGGGAATCCAGCAGTGGTTCGGCGGCGACCAACTCGATCTGAAAGCCCTCTTCGAGGATAAACTCGTCGAGGGTGATGTCGTCGTACAGCTCGCTTCGCTCGCAGGCGAACAGAGTGAGCATGATAATTGGTATTAGTAAGATGCGCATGTAGCTGTTTTTATTTGTGGAAGCCTGGATCGACCCGGAGGATCGATCACCTTTTCTCCCGCACGGCGACGGAGCGTATTTCCACCGGGCCTACGGTCTCGAAAGATAAATAGAACGAACCCGCAGCGGTGTCGTCAATAGCCCGATCACTTTGGAAGCCTGCCTGGTTTAACAAGGCCTGGAACGTCTGCCCATTCAGGTCGTAGGTGACTACCTTGATCTGATTAAGCCAGTGCTCAACCTGCCCCTCGCGGACCACGATCCGAACACGGTTCCAGCCGTTTTGGGCCGAAAAACGCAGATTGGTATTTTCGGGTTCGGAGAGGTTTTTCGATGGGATCAGTCCGGCCAGACTTCCGGCGGCTTGTTCATTTGTCCGATCCAGCAAGACCATGCCCAGATCAGCGCCCTGTCGGTTACCATAGCGCATTGAAGCGGTGCGGGTAGCCTCGGTAAAGCGGATATCGAAGCGCAGCTCAAAGTCGGATAATCCTTGTTGGTAGAGTAATTTAGACTGGCCGGTGAGTGCCAGGCAGTCTTCCTCCAGAGTGCAGGCGCTCGGTGGTTGAGCTGACCACCCGTCCATAGTTTTTCCGTCCCACAATATCCGCCAGCCCTGGCTTTCTTCGGCCTCGGTCAGTTGGTTGGTCAAATGACTTATTTCGGGGGCGTAGGCCTGGACCGGCCAGCGATGTTGTTCGAGGTCTTCGGTTCTGATCTGGAGGTTACGCCAGCGTACCTGTTTGCCGGGCGATTCGTTGCGCCCGATACCGTGTACTTGCAGGGCAATAAAGCCTTTTGCCGTAAGGCGATCCACCAGATTCGCACACTGGATCCCGTTAACCCAGGTGCGAATATGAGGCCCAATGGCTTCGATGCGGATCTGGTTCCAGGCCCCCAGCACATAGGCTTCCTGTCCCTTCTTATTACGGGTCAGCGGGTACAGCCAGCCGCGGCGCCCCTCATCGTAGATGCCGCCCGTCCAGAGGCGTTGGAGCGATTGATCCAGTTCGACCTGATAACCGTGTACCCGGCCATTTTGGTAATCGGAGCGGCTTTCACTGCGGATCTGAATACCCGAGTTGATACCCGGATCCTGCTTGACCTCGAAGGTCAGGATGAAATCCCCGTATTCGGCCTTCGTACACAGGAAGGTGTTCTGTGCATCGCGCACGGACGTGCCGATGATGACACCATCCTGCAACTGGTAGCGGGCGGAACCGCCCCGTTGCTCCCAATTGGATAAGTCGGTACCGGAAATCAGGGAGGTTGTTTGGGAAATAATGGCGGTGGCAAATAGCAGGCAGATGAACAAAGGAAAGATCTTCATTGGGCACGTTTTGTCTCCCAAAAAGTACTTTATTCCCCGGCCATTGCCAATTTTCGATCATTTTTTTGGCGAAAGCCTAGTGCCAATGGGCAACCGCCTCCTTGCCAAACAGGGTTTTTCTAAAATCGGCAGGTTTAAGCTCGTTTAATAGTTTGAGCTCCCCGTTTTCCCTGATCAATTCCTGGAAATGAGGTTCACGCTGGTCGTACTGGCTCCGATTGGCATAAGTGGTGATGAGCATCAGGTGGAAGGGGGCTTCCGCGGATGGTTCGGTTTCCAAAATCTGGAAGGAAGCTATGTATCCCCTTTTCACCGCCATTTCCCGTAATTCTTTCCAGTTGTGCTGATAATAATAGGCCGCTTCTGCGTGGTTGCCATTCAATACCTCGACGAAATCAATGGTGGATAATTGATCCGTTTTTTGGGCGAAAGCCCCGAAACAAAAAAAGAGGGAGCCAATCAGAAAGATGCTTTTCATGGTTTCGTTCAGTTGGGTGATTTATCATGGGGACAAATCTAAACTATCCCAATAGAGCCCGATGAACGTAATCTCTAGACATTTTACCAATTGGTCGACTCTACTTTTTTGGCGAAAGCCTAGCCGGGTGAACCACTTAAGATATTGTATAGATTATACCCGAATAAAACCAATATGGTCAGCAACGCCAGCACAGTCAGCACCGATACATTCCCGACCCGCAGGGGCACCTGGAAGGGCGGGGGATCCTCTTCCTGCCGGTGGAGATACCGATAGCGGATCAAGCCCGCATTGACCATGCCGAAGACGATGAAAATGAAAATATTGCTGATGCTGGCTACGACCTTTAAATTGCCGATCAGGCCAAAGGCCACTGCCAACAGGGAGATGGCAAAAATGGCGTAGTTAGGTGTGTTGCCAATACCCGATAGAGTTGTGAAACGTTTGAGCCAGGAAATATCGCTATCCCTGGCCACATCGTAGACCAGACGTGAGGTACCCAGGATATTGCTGAGAATGGTCTTACTGGTGGCAAATAGCGCCACAATTACCAAAATGGTTGATCCGATCGACCCCCACTTGGATTCGATGACGGCCGCGAGGGGGCCTTCGGATTGAGCCAGCTCTTCGGCGCCCAGTACACTTACGCTGCAGATAGCGATGGTTACATAGACGATCAGCACGATCACCGCACTAAACAGAATAGCGCGGGGTAGATTTACCCGGGGATTATTGGTTTCCTCAGCCATTTTGACCAGATCCTCAAAGCCTACGTAGCTGAAGAAAATAAGGGCGGCTCCGGCCACGATACCGTTTATGGATAAGCCTTCTTTCAGGTGTAACAGGTCTATCGAACCGACATCCTCCACACTGAACCCCACCACGAGGCCCAGCCCCAGGATGGTCACAATGGTGGCAAAGGAATTAAAATAGGAGCTGTGTTTGGATCCAATGATATTGAAGATGGCCATCAGGGCAATCACAGCGATCACCACAATCCAATTAGGTACATCCACTAAGCGGGTAAAATATTCGGCAAAACTGATAGCAATGGCTGCAGCAGCCACGAAGCCGGTGAAGGTCATGAAGATGCTCATGAACAGGGCGACGCGGTGACCAAAACTTTGTTTCAGGTATTCAAAACTACCCCCGGCATCCGGGAATCGGCTCACGAATTCGGCATAGCTCAAACCGGTCAGTATGGCAACCATGGAGGCCACCAGGAAGCTCATCCAGAGCATGTTGCCACCCAGAGCGGCGGCTTTTCCGATGATGGCGTATATCCCGGCACCGACCATGCCGCCGATACCGAAGAGCAGGACATCCCAGAAGCCGAGGGATTTTTTGAGTTGGTTTTCAGACATTGGTTATCAGGATTAGACCCCTTGATAACTGGCTGCCCTGGGTGATGTTCTATTCCTCTTCGGATTTGGACTGTTTTACCAGTTCGTGCATAGCCTGGGGGACGGCTTCCTCAAAAGTCAGGTCACCCCGGAGTACCCGGTCCAGGGCCGGTCGCAGATGGGGGATATAGATAAACTGCCGGTCCTCAATGTAGACCTTCCTCAGTTTTTGGTAGGCCTCGGGTGTGTCGTAGTGTTCGGATAAAACGAGCTCCACAGCCCGTACAAAGTGCTCGATGACGCAGGCTTCCCAGGTGTTGTATCCCTGTTCATTGATGGTTGCACGTATCGGCTCGAACAGGCTGGCCGATTGCCCGAACAGTGAATCTGGCAAGGTATAGACCACCGGATTCACAAAGGAATGGCCAAATTCGTGAATGGTCAGTTCCCGCAGTTTCTGACTGTTTTGGAAACCCATGATCAGGTTACCGGGATCTTCAATGACTTGCTGGTCGAGGGCTCCGAATATATTGTAGATGGTATCCTGCCCATTGCCCAGACCAAATGCCATTGTTTTTGGCAGGGTCAGACTTGGAATAAGGGCATACCCGGTAAATGATTTTTTAAAATAGGTTTCCATCCATTGCACTACCGGTCCCCGGGGCAGGTGAGTGCTCACCTCCTGTAATGCCCGGGTGTAGTGAGGTTGGTATTTTTCCATGAACTGGTCGAAGGCAACCTCCCGGTAAAAAGCATTGAATGCCGACAGGAAGCGTCGGGCTAATTCCCGTGCTTCCACCGGGTCCTTGGCTTTGCTGAAGGCCAGGTAATACGCCGGATCCAGCTCCTCCGAAACCCCAGCGTTGGGTACCGGATCGACCCGTAACAGCAATCCCAGGATTTGGTCCAGCCACAGGTGGTCGGCAATTTGGAAGGCTTCCGCCAAATGCGGGCTGGCCAGGTAGGTATGGTACTCCTGATATACCTGGTAGCCAAAGGTGTGAAATTCTTTTTTGGGTATTTCCCGGCCGTCGACCTCCATGGTCTTGTTTTCAATATCTGCGCCCTCGTACCCAATAAAATAGGCCAGACCCAGTAATTCCACGCTGGGATGGATCGCAATAGCTATGTCTTGCTGAGCGATTGCCGGCATAACCAATAGCCAGGACAAAAGGCCAATAAGCATTCGATGTTTCATTTTTTTTGCTGTAAAGCACTGCAAATAGGTTCTTGAAAACGCTCGGATGCTTGTTCCTGGACGTCTGGAAACACGTTCCCGGACCTGTTTATCCGAAATATTGGGAAGGCGATTTACCGGTGATATCCTTAAAAGCCTGATTGAAGGTGGATTTGGCGTTGAAACCGGATTCCAGAGCAATACCCAGTAAGGTCTTTTGGGAACGCTCGCCGGCTTCTACCCGGTCGATGACTTCCTGCACCCGCAGGTGATTTACGTAGCGTCGGAAATCCATTTGCTCGTGGCGGTTGATGGTCTCGGAAATCTGTCGGGGTGGCAGGCCGATGTAATCCGCTGCTTTTTTGAGGGTCAGCCTGGGTTCCAGGTATAGTTTTTCGGTGTTAAATGCCATTTGAATGCGCTGCAATTGCTCGATCTGCCCCTCTTGATCGCCGGAAGGTAGCGGGGGATAAGCAGGGACCTGGAAAAGGTCAGGATGGAAAAAGACGAGAAAACCAATACCAAAGATCAAAAAGCACAGAAAGCCGAGGGTTATCCGAAAAACGGGTAATTGCAGCCATGTTTCCAATACCCAAAGGAGCGTGATTAAACCCAGTACGATAAACATCGCCGTCACCTTGGTCCGTCTCTTTGCCAGAGAACGTGAGGTCATACCGGGATCGACACGGTACAGCTTCTGTAATGTATAGCCAATACGGACCATCACCACGATCAATCCTACGACGGGCAATACTTCCGTAAAAGAGAACCAAACCGGATTTTGAATGAGTTCGATGGCGTTTCCGGTCAGTTCCAGGTGGAGGCGCACGGTGCCCTCCACAACTATTTCGGTGAGAGCCGGGACAAAAAGCCAGGTATGCTTGGGCAGGCTCCGGAAACCGGGTACCATCTGGCTATCAAAAAAGAGAAGTAAAGCTGGCGGAAGCAGCAAATAAGAACCGAATACCCAAAAAGGAAATATGGTGCTTACGTGATCCGAGCGAATTGCCCAGATAGTACCGATCTCCAGGGCAAGAACCCACAGGATCAGGCCGAGGTATTTTTGGGCATTACGCTTTAGTATCCCGGCGGTGAGCAGGGCGAGGCTGATCAGGACTCCCTGTCCGAATGCCAAAAGCAGCAGTGTGTTTCCCTGATCCAAAAAGCTTATTCTTTTAATCTGGAGGGCTATTATCTAAGATACCTAAAGTTTAGGAGCTGTTTGAGTAATCGGAACAGTCTGTTCGGAAAACGCTTGGTGGATTTGGGGGGTGCGGGCATGGCCCAATATCCGTGGGTATTATAGGTATCTTCCGAAAAATCAGATGATGAATTCATGATGCAGGTTTTTTTAAGAGCCTTTATCATACGATGGGGAAATGCTGAGCGAACCCCTATTTTGAATGATGAATGATGAATGATGAATGCTGAATGCTGAATGGAGTTAATGCGCTAAAATTCATCACTCATCATGGAGCATTAAGCATTCAAAAAGAGCATGGAGCATTCACGCGTATAATTTTTAGTAAAGGATATAGATCATATCGCCGATTCATCAGTTCTAATAAGTACAAACCAAAAAACCAATTCATGACAACGATTAATAAAAACAAACCCGTACTGGTAACCGGGGCGAACGGATACGTTGCCGGTTGGCTGGTCAAAAAGTTGCTGGAAGAAGGGTGTACCGTGCACGCAGCCGTGCGCGACCCCGAAAACCAGGAAAAAGTTTCCCACCTGCATGAGTTAGCTGAGGAGCATGCCGGGACAATACGTTTTTTTCAGACCGACCTCTTAGACGAAGGGTCCTACGCCGAGGCGATGCAGGGCTGTGAGCTGGTTTTTCATACGGCCTCCCCTTTTACCAGCGATTATACCGATCCGCAGCGCGATCTTGTCGACCCGGCGGTGCTGGGTACGCAAAATGTATTGAATCAGGCTACGAGGACATCCACCGTTAAGCGGATAGTGTTGACGAGTAGTTGCGCTGCGATCTATACGGATTGCACCGATCTGGATATTACACCGGGAAAGGTATTTACCGAGGGCGTCTGGAACTCCACCGCATCGCTGGATTATCAGCCTTATTCCTACTCTAAGACGCTGGCCGAGAAGAAAGCATGGGATATAGCGAAGCAGCAAGAACAATGGGATCTGGTGGTGATCAACCCGGCTCTCGTGATGGGACCGCCTCTGAATCCCAAGGCAACCACTTCCGAAAGTTTTACCATCCTGAAGCAATTGGGCGACGGCAGCATGAAGGGTGGCGTACCTGATATTGGCCTGGGCGTGGTGGATGTTCGCGACGTGGCCGTGGCACATTACCGCGCCGGGTTTATTCCCGAAGCGGAGGGGCGGCATATTACCTGTGGGCACAACACCTCCCTGTTGGAATTGGCGCTGGCTCTGCGCAGTAAATTCGGAGATAAATACCACATCCCTAACCGGGCGTTACCAAAATGGTTGATCACCCTGGTTGGCCCCATCATGGATAAAAGTATTAGCCGACGGTTTTTGAAAAACAATGTTGATTGCCCCTGGAGGGCGGATAATACCAAAAGCAAAGAAGCATTGGGAGTAACCTACCGGCCTTTGCAGGAAACAATGGAGGATGCCTTTCAGTCCCTGATCGACAGCGGTATTTTTGTGGAGAAACAGGCGGCTTAGGTGAGGGGGTAAAGAAGTATGGGTACTCCTGGTTTCATCAATTTGAAGACCAGGAGTATTTATGTTAACGTGAGGTGGGAATCTAATCGATTGATAAGGAACGGATTGTAACCACCTCTCGTTGTATTTGGTAAAGGGTATTGGGTAGTAGGACTTGCTCAAATCTCTATACACTATACCAATTACCCTGTACCGTGAGGTTGGGCCTTAGGTATCCTCTCTTTAAGAAATAGCTTGTGTCCAAGCTCACATTTTGTTAGCTGTATGACAAACAGGCCGACAGTGGTTGCGGGGAATAGTTAGAATGTGTATCCTATTGATGTATAACTCATTACCTAAATCCCCCAGTATGAAAAAATGTATAATACTCCTTTTATTGGTTATTGGATCCTACCTGCCAAACCAGGCTTGTTCCTTCACACCCGATTTTTTCTGCGAAAATATTAACGTGGATAACCCAGACTTTTACGTCTTTTCGGGCAGGGTAGTGGACACCATCGAATTTGGAATTCGCTTTGCCCTGATGGATCGTTTGCGGGGGGCCGAAGCACGCGATACGATTACTATATGGGATGGTAAGCCTTTTCAATGTACGGGGATCTGGAATTTGTTTGCCCGTGATCTGGGGGAAATATCTGAAACCCTGATCCTCGCCTTGCCGAAAATTGAGCAGCCCGACACCTCCTGGCAACAACAGGGGGATTACACCCTACCGAACGTATATGCCTACATTACCAACCTGCAGGTACGGCAAGGGCGTGTCCAAGGATACATTGCGGGTACCGCTGGATTGGAGGATACCTACGTCGAAGATCTTCCCTACGCCGATTTTGTAGAACACGTTATTTCGACTCCATCCTGCGCAAGAGTTGTCGATACCGAGGAGGCACTGGATAGAGCATTATTCCTTCGGGTCGCTCCAAATCCTTTTGCCGAAAGGCTACAAATACGGGGGCTGGAATCCCATTCGGAAGACCTGGAAATATTCCTGCATACTCCAGGTGGCCAAACCGTCCTGCGCACCATCTGGAACGGTCAGGAGGCTCTGAATACCAGCTCTCTGCCGGGTGGAATGTATATCCTGACTGTTACCTCCGAAAGTGGGCTGTTGATCAGTCGCCGGAAGGTGGTGAAAAAAAAGTAAGAGGATTCATTTGCTTTCGCAAAAAAGGGAACTGTCGGATACCTTCGAGTGATGTGATGCCCCGGCGCCGGGCATTTATTTCGACGACCTGATCCGGCCTGCCTGCCCCGCTTTCCAGGATCGTTTTATGTAGGTCCGGATCGGGTATTGGTTGACGAAGTTTCATGAATTGGAGGTGCCCTGAATAGCATATGCGAAAATTATCAAACAGACACAAAAGCAGCTACTGGCTTCCCTTCAACAAAGCCTGCAGGAAATCGGGCAGCAGGTATTGACCTCCGTCGCTGAAGACATTCCAACCGTAGGCTACGGCTACCACATCCTGATCGGGAAGCACAACTAAAAACTGATTCCCAAAACCCAGTCCAAGCCAGACATCCTCATCGTAAGGGGCCCGCCACCATTGGTAACCGTAGCCTTCCTTGGTGCCGCGTTCGTAAATGTCGTTGACTTGCCGGGTGGTGGCTTCTTTCACCCATTCCTGAGACAAAATCTGATTTCCTTCCCATGTGCCTTCCTGCAGGTAAAGTTGTCCGATCCGGGCGAGATCTTCTGCACGCAGGTACAGACCACCTTCGGTATCGCTTAGTCCGGTGGGCGTTTTCTTCCAGTGTAATTCCGTAATTCCCAGCGGTTCGAATAAATGGGTACGCCCGTATTCGGCAATATCCTGGCCGGTTGCCTGCCGGATAATGCCCGAGAGTAGCTGACTGGCTCCGCTATTGTACACCCAACGGGTACCGGGCACGGTATCCATGGGTTGGTTCAGGGTGTATTGGATCCAATCGGGGCTATCTTCCAATTGCACGACATTATTGTTGGAATCCAATGGCGAGGTGTTTTCGTTCCAGGCGAGTCCCAGGCGCATCGTGAGGACATCTTCGAGGGTCAC
>CAYFGK010000028.1:16906-47474 GCA_964342305.1 uncultured Saprospiraceae bacterium
GCCGATGTAGAAATATCGGAATCGGGCGTTTTTTGGCAGCTAACCAGAAGTAGCAATAAGCTGGGTATAAGTAGGCGCATGACTTGGTATTTGATGTTGGCGAAAGCCAAATTCCGGCATTCGTGCCGAAGGCATGCCGATTTATTTTCATCAGTCGCTATCGCTCGTGACCGACCTCCGATCTCGTTTCCCTATTACAGCTCCTTTCGTTCTACCCGTTGATGCGCATAATCCACCGCCCGGGCCGTCAGCGCCATATAGGTGATGCTTGGGTTTTGGGTGCCGGAGCTGGTCATGCAGGCCCCATCGGTAACGAAAACGTTGGGCACTTCGTGCATCTGATTCCATTTGTTAAGTACACTGGTCTGCGGATCGTGACCCATCCTGGCGGTTCCCATCTCGTGGATGCAGGCACCGGGGGCCGTGGTTGAATTATAGCTGGTGATATCGGTGCAACCGGCAGCTTCCAGCATTTCGATGGCGCACTGGACACCATCTTCGCGCAGCTTCATTTCATTATCGCGCAGTTTGGCGTCGAAGGTGATGGTGGGCATACCGTTCTTATCGAGCTTGTCGAAATTCAGGAACATGCGGTTCTCGTGATAGGGTAGTAGTTCTCCGAAGCAGGTCATGCCCATCGTGTAAGGTCCGGGTTTGAATAGTTCTTGTTTTAGGCTTTCGCCAAAAAGGCCCTGGGGCGTATTGACCGTTCGGTTGGCACTACCCTGATAGCCGAATCCACGGACGTAGTCGGTACGGCGTGATTCATCGTCGATGTTGCGGAAGCGGGGAATGTAGAAGCCACCGGGTTTGCGGCCCTTATAGTAGGTGTCTTCAAAGCCGGGCAACACGCCGGATGCCCCCATACCGTAGTGGTGGTCCATCAGGTTATGACCCAATTCACCGCTGCTGTTACCGAGCCCGTCGGGAAAAGCTTCGGACCGACTGTTGAGCAGGATGGCCGTGGTACCTACCGTACTGGCGTTACAGAAAATGATGCGGGCCTTGAATTCGAGGTCTTCCCCGGTTTGACCGTCTTTGACGCGGATGCCGGTTGCCTTTCCGGTGGAAGCGTCGTAGACGATCTCGTGGACAATGCTGTGCTCGCGAATGGTCAGATTCCCCGTTTCCTGAGCTACGGGAATGGTAGCCGACAGGCTGCTGAAGTAAGCACCGTAGGGGCAACCCCGCCAGCAGCGATTGCGCGACTGGCACTGACCACGGGTACCCAGGTGGACGTTCGGGTCGTATTTGGTGAGGTTGGCTACCCGGCCGGGGGTGACCACCCTTCCGGGATACATCTTGGCGACTGATTCCCGAAGATGCTGTTCGGCGCAATTGAGTTCGAAAGGAGGCAGGAAAACGCCATCGGGTACCTGCTTGAGACCCTCCTTTTGGCCACTTACCCCGACGAAGGTCTCTACGTAATCGTACCAGGGGGCAATGTCGGCGTAGCGGATGGGCCAGTCTACGGCAATGCCTTCTTTTAGATTGGCTTCAAAGTCGATATCACTCCAGCGATAGCAGTGGCGTCCCCACATGATGGAACGCCCGCCCACGTGGTGACCGCGGATCCAGTCGAAGCGCTCGACCTCGTCGTAAGAATAGTCGCTATCCTTATTGACCCAGTGCAGATTGTCTTGATTGACCCACCAGTCGAGGCGGTTTTGTTGGAAATAGTGTTCCTTCAGTTCGGCGTCGGGCACGGCATTTTGGTGGGGCAGATCCCAGGGATCAAGGCCGGCGGTGGGATATTCTCCGTGTTTGACGAGGCGTCCGCGTTCCAGCATGAGGGTGCGATGTCCTTTCCGGCATAGCTCCATGGCCGCAAAGCCACCGCTGATCCCCGAACCGATGACGATAGCATCGTAGGTTATTTGGTCTTGTGCTTTCAGGTTCAGGTTCATAGGGCCCAGGCTTTATGGTCAACTTCGGAAAGAGGTATGCACCCCTGATAGGGGCCGGGAACCGGCAGGTAGTTCAGGAATCCGGTGGCAACCGGCTCGGTGGCCAGGTAGAAAGATATGGCCTGTTGTTTCAGGTCACGGTAGGCATTGGTTACATCTTTCGATGGGCCGGCGTTTTCTTCCTCCAATTTTGCGAAAGCACCAGCCATATCCGGTTGCTCCGTCATCCATGATCGCAGCGTCGAAAACCGGGTCTTAAACTCGGACTGTTGCTCCGGGGAGTAGATCAATCCGGCCGTGGCATCGATCATCCCATCCACACCCACCCCGGTAGCCGCGGGGCTGTCAGTGGCAGGGAGCAAGGTGTCGAGGAAGGATTGTAGGAACGTATACTCATCATCCGCAAAGTAATAGCGTTGTTGATCGGCTGCAGCCTGTTGTACCTCATCGCGGGCACATCCGGTCAGGAAGGCACCGGCAAAGGGGGCAGTGATGGCTGCGCCGGTAGCGTAGGCGGCGTAGCGAAGGATCTGGCGTCGTTCCATGGATTTCGTATTGGATCCATGAAAAGGTACGGAAAAGAATTTTAGTTATGTCCACTGCTCCTTTACAACTGGTACCTAAAAAGAAATCTCCCGCTTCTTACTGACCACCTCACTTAAGTGACCTCCTCAGTAGTTTCCACGCTGGCAGGGAAGAACTATAGGCCTTTCTTCCCTAAGTACCCAAAATCTTACTAGAGAATAGCAGGATGCTATTTTTCGGATTGAACTTTTATTCAGTTTGGAGGAATTGCGTTAATACCCCGACCACCTCCGGATGCAACGGCAAGGAGGCATTGGCGTAGGTCCCCATGTTTTCGTTCGTGTCCCAGGTGCTTGCCCGCAATACGTGATTCATGCCTTCGATAGGCTCAAAGGTGGCAAGTGTAGTCTGTTCACTCAGCGTCTTTGCCTCAGGAATACCTATTTGCAGATCGGTGGTCCCCTGTATCACCAGGATCGGGATCGATAATTTGGCAATCTCCCTACGTGGATCGTATTTCATAAACGAGATCACATAGTCCTGGATACTGGGACTGGCCAGGCTGTTCAAATACGGAGGAACACTGTCAACTTTGACTCCGGCTTTGAGGCTGTCGAGGATGGGAAAGGCAGCATTCTTCACAAAAACAGGCTGGGCTTGCAGTTGCTTGCGAATGGTGCTGTGGGCATCCATGGCCAGACCGGCCAGCGATACAAACCGGTCAATATCCGCTTGCTGGGCCGCGACCATCCCCACCAGTGCCCCCTGGCTGTGACCAATTACACTTACTCTTTTATAGCGCTTTCGCAAAAAAGTAATCCAGGTAGCTGCATCCTCCGCACACTGCTCAAAACGCAGATGTTCGGCCTGCAAATGGTCAGCCACGCTTTTACCTACCCCGCGCTTATCGTACCGAAGTGTGGCAAATCCCTGCTCCGTCAATGCCTCGGCCAGCTTCTTCAGACCATCATTAACATAACCTATGCTGAGGGTATTCCCATCGCGATCCGTGTTTCCGGAGCCGGAGATGATCAAAACGGCATGATCCGTCTCCTCCTCCGGTTGCAGAAGTGTCCCGAATAGCGTCAAATCATCCGAATCAACTTTTACTTCCTGACTTAATAGGGGGATAACCGGTAAAAAGCAGAATAGTAATAAGGTATTTTTAAGTTGTTGCATATTTAGTTAATTGTCTAATTGTTTTTTCAAAAAAAGTTTGAACGTATTTATTACTAAGTACCGGACAACCTGCGGTAGGTACGGTAGGATATAATGAAAGGCACTGCAATGAGGGTTAATAGCAGGAAATAGTTAACTAGAAACGCAAGACCGGGTAATGCCCACAGATTGATCAGCACCATGGCGGTCCCGCCGGCAAACCAGGCTGCACTGCCCTGGCGGTGAGTAATTCGCCAGTTTTCATCGTCTTCGAGAGCCCAGGGGGTTCGGAACCCGACGAAATAATTGGGTTTCATATTTCGGAAGTAGTTCCCGAGGCAGACAAAAATGAGACCGATCAGTACAAAGAAATGGTCACGGAAAAAGCTTAGGTCTCTCGCAGTACCAATGATCAGCAGCACTAAAACGGCAGCCAGGATAAGCCCCATGATGAAGCGGACGGTGTAGAACCGACTTCCCATTTGACTGATCCGCTTTTTGGGGTCTACGTATTTTGCCACCAGAAGTAATAGGTATTGCAGAATTGGGACGAAGACAACAATTCCCCATAAGGTCTGCTTACTGCCCCACCGATCAGGCTCCAGATTCAAATTGAAGTGGAGCGGAATCTTGGCTGGAATGCTTTCCCATAGCTGGAACAAAAGAACTATAGGAAGGCTAATAATCAGTAGAAAAGGAATTTCCTGAACTATCTTTTTGGTCATGGACTACCTGTTTAAACTGAAAGATCCACTGAAAAAGATCATCCACCACGGTGGTATTTATGGAGTAAATTACAAACTGCCCCTGCCGGAAGGAGGTAACCAGCTTCGCCCGCTTTAACAGATCGAGATGGTGCGAAATGCTCGGTTTGCTAATGTCGAAGTGATCGGCGATCTCGCCGGCATTCAGATCCTGCTCCTTGAGCAGATCCAGAATAGCGCGTCGGGTAGGATCACTTAGTGCTTTAAAAACCTGATTCATTTCAATAGATGTTTAGGTAAATATCTAAATATTTGTGCATACTACCAAGCCCGGCTTGGTAAGCCAGCCGACAAATTCGAATGTTGAATATCAATGTTGCTTAAATGGAAAGACGGGCTTTTCTCCGGCGAGCGGTGTATGCACCCGTATCAATTGAGCATCCCGGTTCACGGGGAATAGCGCCTTGCCTGCCAGGGTACCTCCCGGCTCAATGGTAGTGTCTTGGAGGGCTTCGGTACGCCAAAAATCGATGTACTGCTCGGTAAAGGCTACTTGTTCGGTGAAATCATCTTCCCATTCTTCGTCTTCCCAGCGACGGCGCTGTTCTACTTCCTGGTTATCCTGGCCAAAGAGCAGGGCTTTGGAGCCGGTCACCATACCCTCGAGGGCAATATCTCCGGTACTTTTTCCATCCAGAGAATATGGATTTTGAGCTTTTTTTATGGTGTCCAGGCGGTTTTCCCAGTAGGTCAATTGCTCCCGGGCATCAATGGCGAAGTGAGGGCCGTCTTGGTATTTGGTAGCTCGTCCACGCCTGACGTTATAGGCTTCGTAGTACCACTTTGCGGGATCAATCCGCAGTGGTTGGTCGGAATTATTGGTCAGCGTTACCGCAAAAATAAAATTGGACATAATCTGGCCACGGGGTTCGATGTCTATTTTGTAGGAACCTGGTTTTGCCTGATCAATTGGCCGGACAGGTTGGAGGGAAGAAGCTGTTTGGTAAGATCCGGGACCGGCACAGCTGGTAAACAGAAGAAGGCTAAAAAAGAATAAGGGTGTACGCATGTCGGGTAACTTTTTGATGTACCCTTTCCAACCAGACAGGGTTCAGATTATTTACCGAGATCTCCTTTTTAAAGGAGATTTAACAACATGCTAACGTGCTTTGGTCTTTTGGCGAAAGGCCACAAAAGCCCGGGTCCTCGAAAAGTATATGCAGGTTGAAGTACGCCCGTCGAAACCATTGGATAAAAAATACGATGCTTACGATGTAGGCAATCACGTAGAGCAACCCGATAATGCCTTAAAAACTACAATTACTCATCTGTTACCGGCTTTTCGACCACCCAAATGCCCCGTAACTGATTAGCCCGGTAACCGACTGCTTTATCCTCCGGGTAATGAGCATGGATGGCCTGTAGCGTTTCTTCCGTTATATCTTGTCCGGGATCGCCGTGGCAGTTCAGGCACAGGTCATTGGTGAGGATGGGGTAGTAACCCACGACCTTTTCGCCCGTCAGTCGGACAACACCAGCGGGCATATTCCCTTCGGCAATAGCCATTTTGGCGTCCTTGATATAGGCTAGTTCCGCTTCGCTGGCCGCATTAACGGGATTGCGGTTTTGGTCGGAGACGCGTTTGAGTGATACGCCTAGTTGGGCCGACATACTATCGGTGAGGGGTATGGCTTGTTCGTTGCAAAAGGTCAGGGCGTGTGCGGCCCCGCCGGTCTGAACCGCCTGCATCAGGTTCTTGCCGAGTACCGACTGGGTCCGGAGGGCGTATTGCTGGCCTTGTTCCAGGTAGACAGCTCGTTCGGAATCGGATAATTCAGCTTGTTCGGTAGACTGATCGGTACACTGTGCCAGCAGGATGATTGCTGCCAACAAACCCAGGCTGAAAATGATAGTTCGCATGAGGCTTCGATTTGGCTCTCAAGTTGCCAAAAAAGGTAGCCACGGTTTGTGATGCGTATCACCCTACTCCTTACTCCGCATCCGCACCTCCTTCACTAACAGCGGGAAAGCCGGTTCGGTCATGCCGTGGTTGTAGCCATCCATCTCGTAGAGGCGGGTGTCGGGATGTCCCACTACCTTCATCATGCGCATCAGATAGGCATTTTCTTCGTAGCGGCCCAGTAGTTCGAGTTCCCGGTCCCCGGTGATCAGCAGCAGGGGCGGGGCATCCTTGCGGACGTGGTATAAGGGAGCTAACTCGTCGATGACGGGGCGTTCGCCGGGAATACCCCGTTCCTCGCGAACCGTGAAATGGGTAATGGTGTGGCCACTAAAGGGAATAAGGCCCGCAATGCGGTCGGCATCCATATCGTGAGCTGCCAGCCAGCTTTTGTCGAGGCCGATCATGCTGACCAGGTAGCCGCCGGCGGAGTGTCCGGATAAAAAGATCTTGTCGGGATCGCCCCCGTATTCCGCAATATTGCGAAATACCCACGCAACTGCTGCGGCAGCGTCTTCGATGTAAACCGGAGCCTTAATCTTAGGATACAGCCGGTAGTTGACACCGATAACGGCCATACCCTTTTCTTTCAGTGCCGTCGGTATCTCTTTCTGACCACCGGTCAGGCCACCCCCGTGAAACCAGACGATGGTGGGAAAGTCGCTCAGGCCTTCGGGTACGTACAGGTCAACGACACACCGCTCGGCCAGGTAGGCATCGGCCGCTCGTTCGGGTTCCGGGTAGTAGGGGGTGTTTTCGTGGAGGACGTAGGTGGTTTCCTGACCTTGAACGGACCAGGTATATAGCAGGAGAAAAAAGAGGAAGCAGCGGCGGGTAAGCATGAGCAAATGGTTTTAGCCGGAAGGTAATTTTTTTTGGCGAAAGCCAGTAATACCCCCCATAGCCCGGCGATTACTCTCCGTCAGCCCTTGATGACCGTATGAATCGGGGGTTGTTCTATTGATTCCCGACGGAGGGTATTTGCCGTAGATCATCGGCTTGCCGGTAGGCGGCCCGGGCATTCAGATCATCATTCTGCATCTCATAAAACCAGCCAATTGTTTGGAAAACGCCCGGGTTATCGGGGTAATAGCGTGCCGTCAGATTGAGTATGGCCAAGGCGCGGTCCATCAGATCGTGGGACGCCAGAAAACGGCTAAATCGGATCATTTTATCGGCCGGCGCGAAAATGGGATACCGCATTTTGCGGGAAACATATCGATAGTGATTATCCAACTCCTCCAGAAGTTGGGTCCCGTCGCCTTCCGGATTGCTGATGCGCTGTAGGATCTGATCTCCGTCGTACCAATCGAACAGAAAGCGAATTCCGTCCAATTGGGAAGGAGCCACACAGGAGGAGTGGGTATCTCCCTCATAAAATTCGTATTGGAAGTGTAATCCATTGGGAGAGCTGTGTACCAATTCCTGAAAAGCCCACAGTGCTTGCGGATGGGCGATCTCCTGGCCGGTATCCGGCATTTTTGCCAGGGAATCAAAGGTGATACCACTGGGTTTGGTATCCGCAATACCCAGGAAAAGGCTTTTACCTGAAAGGTCGAGCTGAGCCCATTCCGACTGGCATCGTTGCATCAGATAGCGGTCGTCCCACCACAGGCTGGGATCTATGGCGAGGTATTGATCGAACAGGTCGTGACGTTCCAGCAGTGTCTGGATCACAAAAAGGCCGCCCAGGGAGTGGCCGTAGAGGGTACGAAATGAGCTGGCATGGTATTTTTGCTCCACGTAGGGGATGAGTTCCAGTTCGAAGAAGGTGTGTAGTTGATGTGCCTGATCTGAATCGGGGCGAGGAGGTAGTTCCCGGATCCGGTTGCGGTGGGGAATGCCTACTACGATCATGGGCGGCAGGGTGGTGCCCCCACAGGCTCGACTCATCTGATCAACCATGCCCACGACAGAAATAAAGAACTGATCACCATCCAGTACATAGAGCACCGGAAACGGGCGATCCGGATCGGGAGTGACACTAGGTGTATGGACAAAAAACGTCCGATGGCGGCCGTATACTTCTGAGTAGAGGGTATCGGTGGTGCCGATGTGGATATGCGCATCCGTCTTGGTTTGTGCACAAACCGGGCTACTTACCAGGTGCAGCCCCAAGAAGATCCCAAGGATGAATATTGGGTTTCTCATGGTACCTAAAGGGTTTGGAGGTTTAATGGAGGAGGGGCACACAAATAGATTCCGTGCAAGGCCTGCACATCGAAACCTGTTGGGAAATCGAAATACAAGAGTGTCCTGACGCATCAGAATATCCGAAAAACCTGGGTAACCGGCAAATTGGGTAAGCGGTTTTTCATACCGCATTGCTGAGAAGCGCACCCCAACCTCTTGTTTATTTAAGCAAATGCAACTTTCCTTCTTCGTCGATGGAGTACTCGTAATAGAACCATTTTTTCTTATCGGAGAGTTCCTCGTACTTAAAGGCCACGATCAGGCGTTCGCCATCCGTTTTTACGTATACGGCTCCGTATACATCGACATTGGTGCGGCCTAGGTGCTCAATTTGCTCCTGAATGCTGGTAAGCAAATCGGTATCGGCGGGGTTTTCGGTAAGTTTCTTAATGTCGTCCTGCAGGTCCTGCACGAATTCCGGCTCCTCAAACTCCCGGGAGGAGCGCTGAAGTTCCGTGGAAAGAATTAAGGGGGATTCGCCACGACCTATTCTGCCCAAACGCCCGAGCAGATCGGGCCGTGGGTGCACGTGCCCCTCCCGGTCGCCCGACGAAATAATGAATCCTGCGGGGTGGACTGCCGTCATAAATTCATCGGTTACCTTATCCGATCCGTGGTGGCAGACCTTCATGATTTCACTGCGAAACCAGTGGGAGGCTCTGGTCATCATAAGGTCGTATTCATCTGTTCCCGGCGAAGGCCAGTTCTCGAGGTTAGTATACTGCTGTAACAAATACTTTTCGGCGGGAATATTAAGGTCGCCGCCAAAAAAAATCTTGTACTGTCCCATGTGCAAGCGCAGGAGGATGGAATGTCCGTTTTTGGTTTCGCCGTAATCGCTGCTGATGCGACGCAGCCGCGGCTTGCCATCCTCCGTGCGCTCTACCACCGGCCCCAGCACTTCAATACTATAGCTTTTCCCCGGTGTGGGAGCAAAGCCCGGCATATAGGCACGTCCGTGACGGTGGATGCTGTGCTCGGGCGCAATGGACAACATGCGGAAATCCTGAATGCGGGGATTTTGCAGGGCGGCATACATGAGCGGTGGAAATTGATAGCGACCAAAGGTCGATGGATCGCTGAACAGGCGTTCGATATCAGCGCGGGTTTCGGCAAGGTCCTCTATAAAATGATTACCGGAATCAGGCGGATCTTCCACGGTGCCGCCCAGTTTCTCAAATCGGCCTCCTTCGGGGCGCTCTACTAATCCGTTCTGGTAGATGGTCTTAAATCCTATGTTGTGGTCGTTGAAAATGTGCTCAAATCCCGCATAATGGTCATTGTCGGGGTGGGTGATAATGGCCGCTTCGAAATCAAAACCCCGGTAAGCCTTGAAGCGTCCGTTCAGGAAACGCCGCATATTAGCTGATTCTCCGGCATCGATAACGAGGATCTTTTCTTCGGGACCCCGTTCGGGAGTGATCAGTACCGCGCCGTCACCCTGGCCAACGTCCACAAAAATGATCTCCAGGGGGCGTTCATCAATAGTGTTTTCCTCCCGGATGTAATAGATTTGATTTTTGGTTTTGGGCGCCCAGCGGATAGCGGTCCAACCATCGGGAACGCCGGTATAGTCATGATCATCATCGACCAGCAGCCAGTCTCCCCACAGCACTTGCTTTTCTTTGCTAAAGCGGCTGGTCTCGCGGTTCAGGGAATATAAGTAGACCAGATCACCATCTTTTCCCAGATCAACGTATTTGTGCGACATAGCGTACGGGCTTTTTGTGGGTTTTATCCAATGATAACGATGATTTGCCAGAATCCGGTATAGGCAATGATTTCCCTTTGGGGATTTTACCAGGCAGCCATTTTTTTCTGTTTCCATAAAAGAAGCCATCCCCACGAGGGTAGGGATGGCTTCTTTTACGCATGAATTGCTTTTCAGTCAGAGCGGTTTATTGTGCAGGTGCCACCGGATACATTTTAATGAGCTCGTAGGAAATCGGATCGCTGTCGGTCTCATCCTGTTCACCCTTGTAAATTTCGATGGTTTGACTGGTGCGTACCATGTAAAAGACCTCGAGGAGTCCGGCGTAAAAGCTGTAAGCAGCAGTAAGAGCCTCCTCGGGTACATTATAATTGTTCCACTCCGCTTTGTTGAGTTCGCTGGGCGCATTGACGGTACCTAGTGGGATTCGGTTGCGGTCGAAGCGAGCGTACAGTTCCGTAGTAGGGACTTCGTTTTCGTCCATCTTGGGTTCCGCCCAGGAAAACCGAATATCGGTAGGGTTGGGCAGGTTGGACGTTCGTTCTTCGACTTGTTCGGGGGTGGCAGGTTGCGGGTCTTGCATGACTGGCGCATCATCACTCGTCTCGGGTTCGGAGTTTGACTGGCAACTAACTAGGAGCGCACCAATAAGGCACAAGGCAAAAAATTGCTTGATCATGGGGACGGTTTAATTGACATTTGGATAATGAAGGCAAGGTAGTTGTTCCCCGCCAGCTATGCAACGCGGCTTTATGGAATCCTATTATCTGATTCAGCAATCACCCAATCGTCCCAGAAGTGGTTACGAGCATCCGGGGTTGGTATTCACCATATGGAACCATGGCAAGTCATTCGGTTACACCTGGTATAAGGTGTAATCAAGCTGTACGCAGAGCATCCATTCCTCGTGGTAAATTAACATTCGTACGAGGTTGGGTTTAAATAATTTTTTTAATGCAGATAATCAAGGCCCAATCTCCTGGTACAGGGTAGTAGGTATAGGGTATTGAGATGTAAGCAAATGGTACTACCCAATTCCCTATACCAAATACGAGGTTGCTACTCTTAGTAATTTAGCAAACAGATCGGGCCCAACCTCGCGTTAAATTACTTACTCTTTTTCATATAGTCGAGGGGCGGCTCCCGGTCGCCGAGCAGGGCTTCGTAGTTGAAATCCGTTCCGCGGCGCTCCCGCAGCTCTTCCCGGGCTTTATCAGCGATGGAGGGATCACGGAAAATATCCACGGCCGAAAGGGCCAGGGTTTTAGCGGCGACCATCATCCCCTTGGGACCGATGGTGGTGCCACCGGCGGCAACCGCCTGCCAGCTGTGCGCCACGGTGCCGGGCACCCAGGTGGCGGCTCCCATGCTGGTGGTGGGCGTTACCCAGCTGATATCGCCCACGTCGGTCGAGGCGTAGCCTTTTTCCCGTACCTGGAAGGGGACGATGGTGGCTGCATCCCCGGGCGACATATCCTGCGAAGGGTAGGAAGTCATGATCTCCTCGGCGAATTGGCGCTCCTCATCTGTGTATTCCACACCGCCCACCATCCTCAGGTTAGCGTCCATCAACCGGCCCAGTACTTCGTTGGGGAGTTTATTGTAGTAGCCGGTGATGACTTCGTGAGTTACCGTGGTCTCGGTCCCCATGGCCGCTGCTTCGGATGTGAGAACCACGCGGCGGAACAGGTCTTTTACCTCGGCCATATCGTCGTGGCGGATGATATAGTATACCTCGGCGGATGCCGGCACCACGTTGGGCGCTTCGGCACCATCCGTTATCGCGTAGTGGATACGGGTGGCGGGTGTCACGTGCTCCCGCATCATGTTGACCATATAGTTCATGGCTTCGACGCCATCCAGCGCGGAACGTCCGCGCCAGGGAGCGACTGCGGCGTGGGCGGCCGCACCTTCGAAACGAAACTTGACGGTGATCACCGCCAGGGATGATCCCGCGACAGCGCTATTCGAGCTCGAAGGGTGCCAGGTCAGCACGGCGTCGACATCGTCGAACAGACCCGAACGGACCATGTAGATTTTACCGCCTCCGCCCTCTTCGGCGGGGGTACCATACAGGCGCAGGGTACCCTGAACGCCGGATTGCTCCATCCAGTTCTTAACGGCCACTGCGGCGGCTACGGAGCCGGTGCCGAAGAGGTGGTGACCGCAAGCATGGCCGTTATTGGTCTCAGGACGCTGGGCGGGGCGGGGTACCGCCTGCTGGGAAACGCCGGGCAGGGCATCGAATTCGGCCAGGTATCCGATGACCGGTTCGCCGGAGCCGTAGGTGGCCACAAAGGCAGTGGGCATACCGGCTACACCACTTTCTACCCGGAAGCCAGCTTCCCGGAGTTGGGCTTGCAGAAGCTCGGTGCTTTGGTCTTCCTGGAAGCCGAGCTCTGCCCAATCCCAGATCTGGTGAGCCATATCGGTATAGGTATCGGCACCTGCGTCGAGGGCCTCAATGATGGCTTGTTTTTCAGAATCGGTTTGGGCCTTTGCGAGAGGCACCAGACCGAAGATTAACAGACAACAGATAAGACGGATGTACATAGTGAGGTGTGGTTTGTATAGGAAAAACGATGGTTTAAGGTACGTTTTTTACCGGGAGGTTGGGCACCGACATTTTAATAAATGGAAGATAATCAAGGCCCAACCTCCCGGTACATAGTAGTAGGAATTGGGTATAAGGATTTAAAATAGTCCTACTACCTAATACCCTGTACCAACTACAACGTGAGGTTTGACATTCAGTCTTTTAGTAAATAGCTCGGCCTCAAACTCACGTTTTTTTTCAATCAGGAATAGGGCCCGCTTCTTGCAGTCTGGCTGACAAGGCGGGTCCTTATGGCATGAAAGGAAAATACTGCGTACCTTCTTAATGCAGGATTATTCTATTTTCGCGTTTGATAAGGCAAGTCTTGATAATCAGGAACAGGCAACAAACTATGAGTGGCATGGAGAAGGTAACTGGCCTTCGGGTGGTTATCCTGGCTGTTTTATGGCTTGGGTTACTGTTCGGATGCGGATCAGCGGATGAGCGGACTGAATTTGTTATTGGTTTTTCCCAGTGTACGTCAGGGGATAATTGGCGTCAACTCATGCAGGATGAAATGCATATGGAGTTGGCCAAATACCCTGAAATCGAATTGTTGATCGAAGATGCCGAAAGCGATAGCTATCAGCAAATTCAACAGATAAAAGAACTGGTAGCCAGGGGGATTGATCTGCTAATTGTGTCGCCGAATGAGGCGGCCCCGATCACGCCCATAATTGAGGAAGTCTACTACGATAATATACCGGTCATAATTATTGACCGTCGAATCAATTCACGATTATATACCGCGTACATCGGTGCTGATAATGAGGAAGTTGGAAGGGTTGCGGGAGCTTACGCATCGAACCTGCTCGGGGGAAAAGGCCGCATCCTTGAAATCTGGGGGCTACGCGGTTCTTCTCCGGCTATTTCCCGACACGATGGCTTTCGCCAAAGTCTGAAGGGATTTCCTGAATTGACGGTGGTCGGAGAGGTCGACGGCCGGTGGGAAAAAGACGTTGTGGAAGAAGTACTCACGGGGGATTATTTAGTTGAACAGGATGTAGACTTGATTTTTGCGCATAACGACCGAATGGCCCTCGGGGCCTTTTTGGTCGCCAAGGAAGCGGGGATCGATGATAAACTGCACATTATTGGTATTGATGGTTTGCCGGGGCCCAACCGAGGGGTCCAATTTGTACAGGATGGAATTCTGGATGCCACCGCTTTATATCCAACCGGAGGGGTAGAAGCTATTCGAACGGCAGTTAATATCCTGTACGACCAGGAGTTTAGCAAGGAGAATATCCTGAGTACCATTGTAATCGATACCCAGAACGTCGAGGTTATTAAATCGTATTCGGACCGTATTACGGCCCTCATGAATTCCTACGATGAACAATTGACCACCATACGGGAGGCCCGACAGGAACACCAGCGGGAACAGTTCCTGTATGCTGCTTTAAGTATAATGCTGGGGCTATTGTTGTTGGGTATCTCCTTCCTCTTGTTTTCCTCCCGGGATAAAATCCGGGCCTTTCGTTCCCGCGTCTCCTCCATGGAAAAGCAGATCTCCAGTATGGCGACCATCAGCGTGTCCAGCTCTGTTCAACCGGCAGGGGAATCAGAAAACGAAGGTCAGCCTTCGGAGCCTGGCGTTTCCAATGTATCAAAGGAGGTAGGCAGAACGGAAAAAGAAGAAGCTTTTGTGCGGTCCTTTATGGACGCTGTGGAGATGAACTTAACGAACCCCGAATTCGGAGTCAAGGAGCTCTGTGCGGAACTCGGGATGAGCCGGGTTCAACTGTACCGCAGGGTCAAGGGGTTGCTCGGCGAGAAGGTAAGCGATTATCTGCAGCAACGCCGGTTGCAACTTTCCAAGGAATTGCTCAGGGATAAAGATTATTCTATTTCGGAGACCGCCTTTCAGGCTGGATTCTCCTCTCCATCCTATTTCTCCACGGCTTTTAAAGGGCGATACGGAATTACCCCCTCGGAATTCAAACAGCAGGTGCTGGATGAAAACAATGATTAGGTTTTTTGCTTTTCTGCCTAATCTTCTTCGTTGGGTTTAGATTTTTTTTAGCAAAAATTCAGTTTTGTAACCTCATTTAAAGTGGATTGAAACAATTTTAAAAATTGTAAAAAATACACTTAGTTTTTTGTTTTTAAATAACTGGCTGGTTATTAGGTGATTGTGTATTTAGAATTTTTATTTGGCATTTTTCTGTCTTCTTGAAACAATACTGCTATTTCTTTTCCTGAACCCATTATAATTTGCGATTGTCCATTCGATACTAGGATGTCAATGGCTTATTCATTCACCAGGATTAGGTACATACGATGCAGAACAAGATTCTTTTTTGGTCCATAACAGTTGCACTAGCGGGTTTTTTGTTTGGGTTTGATACAGTGGTCATTTCCGGAGCGGAACAACAATTACAGGCACTATGGGAATCATCGAATGAATTTCATGGCTTCATTATGTCTACTGCATTGTGGGGTACTGTTTTAGGGGCTGTTATTGGCAGTTATCCTACCAACAAGCTGGGGCGTAAGCAGACCCTGATCTGGATCGGTATATTGTATTTTGTCTCGGCGGTCGGGTCGGCGCTGGTATCTGATCCTTATTCTTTTGGGTTGTTTCGTTTCCTGGGAGGGCTGGGCGTAGGCGTTTCTACTATTGCGGCCCCTGCCTATGTTTCGGAAATAGCACCCGCCGAAAAACGCGGTCGCCTGGTCGCCTTGTACCAGTTCAATATTGTGCTTGGCATTTTGATCGCCTTTATTTCCAATTCACTATTGCGGGATGTGGGTGAAAGCCCCTGGCGATGGATGGTGGGCGTGGAAGCAGTGCCGGCACTTATCTACACCATCCTGGTCTTGTTCGTGCCCCGTAGTCCGCGATGGTTAATAACGGTGAAAAACGATCTGGCGGAGGCGGGAAGCGTCTTGCGGGCTATTGATCCGCAGGCGGATACCGATGCATTAATTGCTCAGATCCAGCAGGACAATGCAGGAAATCAACGGGGTGGACGGAAGGAGCGTATTACACAGCGCCGTTATAAAGGCCTGATCTTTTCGGCCTTTCTGATTGCCTTTTTCAATCAACTGTCAGGGATCAATGCCATATTATACTATGCACCCCGGATTTTTGCGGAAGCCGGACTGGGGGAGCAAACGGCTTTTATTTCCAGTATTGGCCTGGGATTGATCAACCTGCTCGCTACGTTGGTCGGTCTGTACCTGATTGATCGTTTGGGGCGAAAAGTGCTGATGTACATCGGGTCCTTTGGGTACATTATTTCATTGGCGATGGTTGCTGCTGCCTTTTTGTTCGGTTGGCAAGGCCTGGCGGTACCCGTTTTCCTGTTCATTTTTATTGCTGCTCACGCCGTCGGGCAGGGCGCAGTGATCTGGGTGTTCATTTCCGAGATCTTCCCGAACCAACTTCGCGCTCAGGGACAGTCTATCGGGAGTTCTACCCACTGGGTGCTGGCAGCCCTGATCACGGTATTTATGCCGCAGCTGTTGAGTAGCGAATCCCTGAACCCGGGTTATGTTTTCGTCTTTTTCGCAACCATGATGTGCCTGCAATTACTTTGGGTCCATTTTATCATGCCTGAAACCAAAGGGGTGTCTTTGGAGCAACTGCAAGCTCAGTTAGTCACCCGGTAAGTACTGGCTTTACATTTACTCATTAAATCACTATAGGTTATGAAACTCTCTATAGGGGCTGGACTGGTCTGCCTATTCTTATCGGTCCAACTAGCCTTTGCACAAAAAACCATATCGGGTACTGTGAGCGATGCCCTGACCGGAGAACCGCTGATCGGCGCCAACGTGGTGGTAACTGGTACCACCACGGGAGCCATCACGGATATCCAGGGGGCCTTTAATCTGGAGGTTCCCGAAACCGCAACTACGGTTACCATTTCGTATACCGGTTATACGAATGAGGTGGTGGATATTTCCGAAACAACCGTAATTGACGTGGCCCTTCAACCGGGAGAACAACTCGATGAAGTCATCGTAGTCGGGTATAGCTCCCAAAAGAAAAAAGACATTACAGGATCCGTATCGGTAGTTGATGTAGAGTCCCTGGAACAGATCGCCACGCCTAATGTCATCACCAAACTGCAATCGAAGGTGCCGGGCCTTACGTTCAATTCCTCGGGCGTTCCCGGGGGGAACGACACGCAGATAGCGATCCGTGGACTGACATCTGTTTTTGGCGGAGTAGGACCACTTTGGGTCATCGACGGGGTGCAAACCAACAATCCATCTGGCCTGAATCCCAATGATATTGAGAGCATACAAGTGCTGAAAGATGCTGCTTCGGCAGGAATTTACGGAACGGAAGCTGCGCGTGGTGTGATTATCGTAACTACCAAACGGGCCAAACCCGGGCAGGGAGGCTTTTCCCTGAATAGCTTGGTTTCCTATAACATGATCCGCGAGGACTTTGATGTACTGGGTGGCCAGGAATGGCTCGACGTGCGGTATATCGCCCAGGGTGGTACCCCCGTGGTGGCCGGTAATCTGACGTACACCCCGGAAACACCGCTGCCGGAGTATCTGGATGCCAACCAGAATATGCGCTTATCCAATACCGATTGGGTGGATGTGATTATGAATAACTCGGTATCGGTGACCACTGACTTAGGGTATTCCATTGCTAAAGATAATTGGAATTTGTTCGCCGGACTGGGTTACGCCTCGGATAACGGCATTATGGAGCACACCTACTATCGCCGGGGAAATTTCCGGTTGAATGCCAGTGTTAAACTTTTTGACGGTGCCCTGACGCTCGGGGAAAATCTGACCTTATCACGCTTTAATGAAGTGAAAGCCAATGCCACCGAGGATGCGCTTTTGCAAAACCCGCTCATTCCGGTTTACGCGGAGGACGGCAGTTTTGGTGGTCCGGTGGGTGCCGGACTCCAGGATAAGTGGAATCCATTGGCGATCCTTGAAATTAATCAGAATAACGTCGAAGCATCCCTCCGCACCTTCGGTAATGTGTACGCTGACCTGAAGATCACTGATCACCTGTCATTCAATACCAAATTGAATTTCGATCTGAACGATTTCGATTTTGACGAGCAGACGGGATACTTTAATCAAAACGGAAGCATCCTGGGGAACCGAATAATCCTGGATAACCAGGAGTATTCCCGGTTTGTTCGACGGCGCAATAATGCGGAGACGTTCATCTGGACTAACCTGTTGACCTACAACCGGGACTTTGGAAAGCATACCCTCAACTCCTTCATTGGGCAGGAGGCTTTCCGCCGGGAGCAAACCAATGACTTCGCCCGTATCGAAGTGCCCCTGGATACGGATGTTGATTTCGAGAATATCGATCAGTATACTATCATCGCTGATAACGCCACCCTGGATGCCTACGGCATTGGAGCTGATAGTCGGCGGTCATCACTATTCGCAAAGGTGGCCTATGATTTTAACGATACTTATTATCTGTCGGCTAGTGTGCGGCGTGATGGTTCGTCCCGCTTCGGTGTAAACAACCGGTACGCTGTCTTCCCGACCGTATCGGCCGGCTGGACACTGAGCAACGAATCCTTTTTGACCAACGTCCCCTTCCTGGATGTTCTGAAACTTCGTGCATCCTGGGGCGGTAATGGAAATGCTGACATCCTGGAATACGCCCAGTACTCCATCTTCAACAACACCCTGGAATTCAGTAATTACGATTTGAGTGGAGAAGGTACCGGACCTATCGGGCAGGGAGTTTCGGCGAATCAGGTAGGTAATCCCGACCTGAAGTGGGAACAGTCGTACCAGACCAACCTTGGATTAGATCTCAATTTGTTCGACTACCAGTGGAGTCTGACGGTCGACATATACGAGAAAAAGACATCCGATCTATTGCTCCAGGTAGTACAGCCATCAGTGCTGGGCGAGGCCGGCCGATCGCTATTCTTCAATGCCGGGGATATGACCAACCGCGGGCTTGATCTGGCCCTGGGGTACCAATCTAAGCGGATGGGCGACTTCAGTTATGGTTTCAACCTGACTTTTTCAACCTACCAAAATGAAGTGACCAGTCTGAATAATGAGGATAATTTTATCCTGGAGGGCATCTCTTATACGGGTGTCGGCCAACCGATCGGATCCTACTTCGGATTTATTGCCGACGGTATTTTTCGCACTCCCGAGGAGGTTGCTGTACACGCGCAGCAGCCTGGCAAAGGCCTGGGACGCATTCGCTACCGTGACCTCGATGGCAACGGGGTAATCAACCAGAATGACCGCACCATTATTGGTAACCCGCATCCCGACTTTTTATACGGTATCGGGATGAATGTGGCCTATAAAAACTGGAGCCTGAATTTGTTCTTCGACGGCCGTCAGGGCAATGATATGTACAACGCTCAGCGTGAACTGCTCGACTTTGCCTATTTCGGGTTCAATCACGGTCGCAATACGCTTGATGCCTGGGCACTGGACAATGCTAATTCTTTAATTCCGGCCCTGAGTACCGCTGACGTTAACAACCAGCTTCGCGCATCCACCTACTTCGTAGAGGATGGTTCATTCTTCCGCCTGCGCTCGCTCAACCTCAGCTACCGTTTCGACGGGGATGTGCTCGACCGTTTGGGAATGCGCAGTGCCCGGATCTTCCTGCAGGCCGAGAACCTCATCAATCTGACCAACTTCTCGGGTTTCGATTACGAAGTGCCAGGCTTGAGCCGCACGGGAATCGGAATCGCTGGTCTTGGGGTGTATCCGCACACCAAAACCATCAGCTTTGGTCTGGATGTCGATTTTTAAATCAATAGCAACTAATCATATGAAAACCATCATAAAGCATATCAGTTTAATGCTGTGCCTTGGGCTACTGAGTGCATGCTCAGATGATTACCTCAACGTGCAGCCCGAAAACGTCATATCGGAGGAGAATATCGACCTCGAAAGCCTGGTCGTCAATGCCTATAGTGGATTGGATTACCGGTTTAATACCGGCGAGTTTCGCGATTTATGGCCATTCGATCACGCGCCCAGCAACTGGGCCTTTTCCGATATCCGCAGCGGAGATGCCTATAAGGGAGGCGGTGGTGTTGGTGATAACCCCGGTGGCGGCATGCACGCCCTGGAGATCCACCAGATTTTCCCTTCTTCCGATAATGTATACAACCTGTGGCGGGCCGTCTATTTTGGCATCTTCCGTGTCAATAATGCCATTATTGCCCTGCAGAATGCTAGCGATTTTGAAAACCGGGATCTGCGGATTGCGGAACTGAAAGTCCTGCGTGCTCACTTTTACTTCGAACTGATGAAGAACTTTGGCTCCTTTGCCTACATCGATGAAAATACACCCATCGATCAGGTAGCGATGGTACCGAATTCCTTCGATACCGAATTCTTGTGGGGAAAGATCGAAGAAGATCTGAACGATGCCATTCCGGTACTGCCGGATGCCCAGGAAGACCTAGGCCGGGTGAACAAGCTGGTCGCCTACGCTTATTTGGCGAAAGCCAAACTCTTCCAGGAAGAGTGGTCAGAAGTAATCCAGTATGCCGATTTCGTTCTCGCGGGCAACTACCGTTTGGTGGAGGACCTGGAACGACTGTATTCCGAACCGGGGTACGCTAATCCGGAAAATGTCTTTGCCATTCAATATTCCATCGATGATGGGTCGGAGTACGGAAACGTCAATTTTGGTGATCTGCTGAACTCCCCGGATTCTCCGGCCGACGATGTCAACCACCCGTACCTGAACGGTGATGATTTTCATAAACCCACCCAAAATATCGTCAATGCCTTCAAGGTCAATGAAGATGGCCTGCCTTTGTTGGATACCTATAATGATTCCGACCTGGCACCCCGCGACACGGAAACACCGGTGGATCCCCGTCTGGACCATTCCATCGGCCGCCCGGGCATGAAATGGAAGACCTGGGAGCCGCTGGCCCAACAGGATAACTGGAGCCGGGATGTAGCGACGTATGGCCTGTACTTACGTAAAAAGAATCAGATCGATCCCAATTCTGATCTCCGTGCCTCCGGAGGTTTCCCCTGGGCGAAAGGCGCGTTGGATCATCCACTGATCAAACTCAGTGATGTGATCCTTTGGAAAGCAGAAGCCTCCATCGAACTGGGAGATATTGCAACGGGCATGACGCTGATCAACCGGGTGCGGGAACGAGCCATGAATGCCCCGCGTGTGAAAGATTTTGTGGATAACACCAAAGATGCTGCCAACTATCAGATCGGTCTGTACCCGACCGCCGTCTCTCAGGATTTTGCCCTCCAGGCGCTGCGTATGGAACGCCGACTCGAACTACACAATGAGGGCCATCACTTCTATGACCTGGTTCGCTGGGGGATTGCCGAGGAATGGATCGACGACTATATCGCCGCGGAAAGTACCAAGCGCTCCTACTATTCGGGGGCTGATTTTACCGGGGGACGCGACGAATACCTGCCAATACCACAGATCGAGATCGATGCTTCGGGCGGAGTTTATTCCCAACGCGACAATTATTAACCGAAATGTGCTCAAATCCTCATACCATGAAAAAGCTTTTAAATAAAACGCAAAACATCTGTATCTACCTGTTCTCAGGAGCCTTCCTGCTCTTGGCAGGTTGTGATATGGATCCCAAATTTCAGGATGTCGTTCCTGATTACACCTATTCCATCATCCGGAGTTTTATGGCCGACGGGCAGATGGCGGATATCAATCATACCAATGCGGTAATTACCACCACCCTGCCGGCGGGATCGGACCTTTCGGCAGTAGTCGTGGAAATGAATTTGCCGGATGGTGCCTCGGTCGACCCCGGTTCCGGGTCTACGGTAGACTTCTCCGACGGCCCCGTCATCTTTACGGTATCCAATAACGGCGTGGACCGCCCGTACACCGCTACCGTTGCTGCTTACGGAGATCCCACGATCATGATGTTTTCCATTGGTGAAAATCAGGGATCTATTGATCAGGAAAACGGAACAATCGACGTCACGGTGGGTAGTCAGGCGGATATTACCCGTTTGGTGCCTCAGTTCTCGGTACCGGAAGGAACAACGGTGACCCCGGAATCAGGGGTAGCCCAGAATTTTACGAATCCGGTTAAATATACGGTGGTTTCGAATGACGGTTTTACCGGCAAATCCTATTTCGTTTCGGTTGATCAGGTGGAAGGACCAAAAATGTCGGCCTTCTCCGTTGACGAAGTGCCGGGAATTATCAACGAAGCGGAGAAAAAGATTCTCGTCCTTTTGCCACCCAACTACGATTTGACGGCGATTTCGCCTGCCATTGAGTTGCCGGAAGGGCAAACAGTGTCTCCCGAAAGTGGTGTAGCTCAAGACTTTTCCGGTGGTCCGGTCAACTATACGGTGACCAACACGGAAGGTTTGACCACCACCTATGAGGTTACCGTGGAATTGGGTAGTTCGCAGATTGCGTTTATTGGTGACGGTACGGATATAAGCAGCATTATGGACGACGATGCCAGGGCGGCTGCGGAATTCCTCCAGGAGAATTACCCCGAGGATTTCAACTACATCCCATTCGCCGATATTTCTACCGAGGCGCTGGAGCAGATCGATGTGGTGATGCTGTATTATCTGACTCCGCTTCCTAATCTGGGTTATTCAGCTACTCCGGACAACCCCTTGACCATGCTGCCCGCAGAACTACAGCCGGGTACCAGTCAGAGCGGTGCTCTAACGGCTTGGGTGAAGGCTGGCGGACACATGTTCATTGCCGGTGATCCCACACCATTCGTGCACGTACTCGGACGCATTCCGGCGGATTATTCCGTGCCACCCTCCCCCGGCAATTACCAGTACACCGAGTTTGGTTGCGCCGGTGCCGAAGGTTGTGTGGATATGAACAAGCCGGCGGATGATATCTGGGGGCTTGGTGTCAAAGACGGAACCACCAGTGCGGATCGGCAGGGACACCCGATCTTCGCGGGGCTTACCTTCCACGGCGATGGGGAATTGTACCTGTCTAATTCGGCTACTCGTGAAGCGCGGCTGGTTTGGTTCCAGCATTTTGATAACACCCTGGATGGCTACACTTGCTGTGGAGAAGAAGGCATCGTTTTGACGGAGGAAACCTTCAACGCTGTTCGCTTTGGTTCCCTGCGTTGGATTGGCGATGGCTTTGGCATTGGAGCTATGGAGTTGCTGCCTACCGATGGCGATGTGCCGGGCAATTATGACTTTAATATTCCAACCGACTTTCAGGGCCACATTATCTCCCTGGAAAATAGCCTGATCGGATACGAGTTCGATCCCAACGACACGGTTAATGATTATCAGGGCAATATTGAGCTGCTGACGACCAATATTATTGATTATTTGCGAACCCTTTAGAAGAAACTGATTATGAGTTACCTCAAAAAAATAGTTTTGGGTGTATGCCTGAGTCTTGGGTTCTTTGCCTGTAACGAGATTGAGAACTACACCGGCGGCCCCTCGGTCATCGACGTCGTGGAATCAGTGACGATCAATGAAAAGGAGGCCGGTATTGATCACCTGGCGGGGCTTATCAGTGTAAGCCTGCCCGGAAATACCGATCTGTCAAGCGTGGATTTTGCAGCCACAGCTCCCGATGGCGTTACAATTACGCCGGGCAATGGTACTATCGACCTGACAAGCCCCGTCGAGGTGATTGCTGATAACGGCAGTAGCCAGCGGGTATATCGGATCCGGGCAACCTTACTTCCGTCAAAAGTGGCCTTTTTGGGCGACGGACCGACCCTGGAAGAAGTATCTGACGATGATGAGCGGGCTGCCGCTCGCTGGGCTCAGGAAACCTACGGTGAAGATTTTGCCTACATCTCATACGCCGAATTGTCTGATGAAACGCTGAATGGCGTGAATGTGATCTTTTATGTGCACGATCAGGTCGGTTCGGCCGATCAGCCGCAGGCTCTCCTCGATAAGCTCAATGTTCTTTCGAAGTTCTTCGTGAACGGAGGTAAGATCGTGGCCGGACAACACGGAACCGGAATCGTAGCCGAACTCGGGCGGGATAATTCCGGCTTGCGAACCATTCTGGGTACGGGTGAAGGTGGTGTCAACATGGATGTATGGGCGATCGGTTTTACGAATAGCCCGGCGGCCAACATCATTTCCGACGGTGTGGAGCGAAATCCCGATGGATCGATTCCCGTGATCAACGGAGGATTTAAGGAAGACCACAACAGTATGTGGACTCTTGATCCTATCGATGAGCCGAAATACGCCAACTTCGAAACCCAATACGGAGCGGAGGTGCTGGCTACCTGGGATTGGAATGTAGCTTCACAGGGAACCGGAGGAATTATTCTTTGGAAACCCCAGGGCCGCTTTCAGGGGACCATCATGACACTCGGAGTGGGTGGCATGGAATGGAATATGAACGATGGTCGCGAAAACGAATACGCCGACAATATCCGGACTATTTATAAAAACGCTATTGACTATCTGCGGGGTTTATAGCCCTTCACCACTGAGCTCCGGACGATCATTCTGATCGTTTGGAGCTACTTTTTTTGCTTGTTTTTGAATCTATACCGATGCGTAATTTCCTATCCCTGCTGTTATTTCTGATTTGTTTGGGTTGCTCGGATGAGCCACAGCCATCCTATACCTGGTCTTTTGCCGAAAGGCAGGATACCACCATTGTGGAGACCCGGAAGGGACTGGAAACGCCCCTGTTGGGTAATCAGCCGGTGGCCGAATACGTGCCGGGCATAGCGGGTGCCGGCCTGCGACTCGACGGGCATACCGCTTACGTGAGGCAGCCTCTTCCCGATCCTTTGTCTTCGCCCTTCACGATGGCGGCCTGGATTGCTCTGGAAACCTACCCTACGGATACCGCCGGTTTTTTTGCGGTAATTTCCGGACCCGAAGCTACTCATGCCTGGTCGGCCGGCCTGGACCGCTTTGGTCGCCTGGTGCTGGGCAGGGAGCATGATGGCCAACGAGCGTACCTGGCTGCACAGGCATCGGTAGAGAAGTTTTCCTGGTTTCACGTTGCCCTGAGTGTTGGTGGGGATTCAACGCAACTCTACCTGAATGGAGAGCCGGTGGCTGCTGCCAAAAATCCGAATTCACCGGAATACCGGGAAGTCCTGATCGGAAAGGATTTTGCCGAAAGGCGGGTCCACATCTTCCCCACGGAATACATCAATGGTATAGTTGATGAGGTGCAGATCTGGCCGGAGGCTTTACCTGCGACTTACGTCAAAAATAACCTGGTAAAAGATCAGGCAGGCGGAGAAGCGGATCTGAGCATCCCGGAATCACGCTTTGCCGATGATTTTTACCGACCGGAGTACCACGTCTTGCCCGCTGCTAACTGGACAAACGAAACGCATGGGTTGATCTACCACGACGGAAAGTACCACATCTTTAATCAGAAAAACGGTACGAATGTCTACCTGGGGCAGATCAATTGGGGGCACTACAGCAGCCCCGATCTGCTGCAGTGGACAGAGCACCGACCGGCGATCACGCCCGAAGACGGATATGACCGCAACGGCATTTGGTCGGGTCACGTTGTGAAAGCCAATGGGCAACTGACCATTATGTATACGGGTAGTGATGGCGCAGAATTTGGCATGTGTCTGGCCTTTCCGGCAGATGATGATCTGATCGAATGGGAAAAATACGAGGGTAACCCGGTGGTTCGGGGCACCCCCGAAAAATACGAACGCATTGACTTCCGGGATCCATACCTATGGAAGGAAGGAGATACCTGGTATATGATGGTAGGGTACGGTATCACCGAAAATGAGGTGCGTAAGGGTGCTCTGCTGTTGTATAAAAGTACCGACTTAACTAATTGGGAAACCCTGGACCCGCTTTTCGTGGGTGATCCGGAGCGGGATAGCTCCGGTGTGTTCTGGGAGATGGCCATCTTCTGGAAGATGGGTGAGAAATACGTACTGCTGGCCAATCCGATCCCGTACCAGGGGAAGCCGGCGGTGGCCATCTATTGGGTAGGGGACTTTGTGAATGAGCAGTTTGTACCCGATGATCCCGTGCCGAAAAAGCTGGAGGTCATCAACCGATTATTGTCTCCCTCGGTAGCCCGTGATGCCGACGGAGAAACGGTAGTCATGGGGATTATTCCCGACCTTATTTCGGCCGAATGGCAACGCCAACACGGATGGACCCATTTATACAGTATGCCCCGGCGTTGGGAACTGGTGGATGGTGTGCTTAAGCAACAACCGCATCCCGTTATGAAGGAATTGCGGTTGGAACAGAATAGCCTTCCGGCAAAAGAATTAGCGGCTAATGATCGGTTAGCCGTTGCGCAAGGACAGCAGCTGGAAATCGAAATGACCTTAACCCCGGAAACCGCCTCCCGCTTTGGGTTGCTGATCGGGCACAACGAAGAAAATGCCGAAGCAACAAAAATACTGTTCGACCTGGATCAGCAACAGCTTACGATCGACCAGCGGAAAATGAGCCAGCGAAAGGGAGCACCCGTACGGGTGGAGCAAGGGGACCTTTCCATGATGGACCTGGATACTATTCACCTGCAATTATTCATTGATGGCTCGGTGGTGGAAGGTTTTTTAAATAAGGCGCACGCCTTTACCACCCGTATTTTTCCAAAATACGAGGATAGTGACCAGGTAGTACTTTTTTCAGAAGATGGCCGGTTACGGGTTTCAGATATACAGTATTGGCCGTTGCGGTCGAGTGAGAATAAGGTAGATTTTTAAATACAACGTGAGGTTTTGTCTCTGTGTCAATTAGCAAACAGATCGGCCCTCTCCGCTCGCAGTAGCGAAGTGAAGCCGGGAACCTCACGTTAATCGTACCAATAAAGTCGATATGCGATTTTGGATTAATTCCCTCTTTATCATATGTATGTTCATTGCCCCGCCCCTTTCTGGGCAGGGCCCTGTTTTCCATCTGGATTTTAACGAATCCTCGGGGACTGCAATGGTTACGGAAACCGTTTCCGGGCAATCCTTGTCGCTCACTAATAGCTTCGACCGGCCGGAGCGGATTGATGCTAATTTCGGGCGAGCTCTGCGTTTCGATGGGTATTCTACCTGGCTGACCGATGGCGATTTCCATCTTGATCAGTACGATCAGCAATTTACCATTGAGGCCTGGTACGCTACCGAGGCGTTTACGGCCGAGCCGGCTGCGATCATTCAGCATATATCGGATACGGGTGGTTTTTCCCTGCAGGTGAATCCCTACGGACGACTGGTGTTTACTTTCTTCTTCGACGGGAATAAACGTACGTTAACCCCGAACAGGCAACTGACCAAATACCAATGGCACCACATTGTAGCTACGGTGGACGGTGAGGCCGGAAGAGCGGTTGTTTACGTGGATGGTGAGGTCTGGTTATCCAATAATTTCACGCCCGATGTTCCCCTTGATAAAACGCAAAGTGCCCTTTGGGTGGGTAAGACATCGCTGAATCTTCGGTTCGCGGGCTTCCCGATCAATGCGCTGAACGGGGCCATCGACGAACTGAAGGTATACGACCGCATCCTTTCGGAAACGGAAATCCGGGAAACCTATGCCTCCGCCGAGCAATACGAGACGGAGCTTTTTATTAACCCTGACGTGCGGCATGCCGGGGACTATTTACGCCCCCGCTACCATCCGATGCCTAATACTTCCTGGACCAATGAACCGTACGGTCTGACCTTTTACGACGGGAAATACCATTTATTTTTTCAAAAGAATCCGAACGGGCCATACTTATATTTTATGCACTGGGGGCATTTGTCCAGTCCGGACCTGGTAACCTGGAAGGAGGAGCCCATAGCACTGGCACCCTTTTTCGGGTTTGACAGCTTTGGGGTTTGGTCAGGTACGACTATCCTCGACGATAATGGAGAGCCGGTCATTTTTTACACCGGAGTAGATGGTGCTAAGGCGGGCATTGGCAGCGCCTACCCATTGGATAGTAATCTGATTGAATGGGAAAAGAACCGGGAGAATCCATTGATCCCGAATCCGCCGGTAAACTTCTTTTCGCTGGACTTTCGGGATCCTTACCTGTTCAAGCGAAATGATACCTACCACATGATCGTAGGATCCGGACTGGCCAATAACGGCGGCGGAATCTTGTTTACGTACTCCTCCACCGATCTGAAAAACTGGGAACTGGAACAGCCGCTGTTTCAAAGCAGTAATTTTCAGGATCACGGGACTTTTTGGGAGATGCCGGCCATGTTTGCGTTGAATGATGACTCTTACGCGGTAGTCATAACCCCACAGCTTCCCGGACGCCCGGCCGATGTGATCTACTGGACTGGCACGTTCGACGGAGCGGTGTTTGAACCTTATCAGGAGGAGCCCAAGACACTGGAAATTTTATCTGAAAAACTATTGGCTCCGGCCTTTGGCAAAGACGAAAATGGCGATTGGACGTACATCGGGATCATTCCCGATGACCGGGATGTCGGTCTGCAAATTGCAGCGGGCTGGCGACATACGTTTAGTATTCCCCGGCAATTGCGGCTGCTCAATGATCAGCAAACCCTGGCTTCGGTACCTCACCCTAATTTATGTCGGCTGCGCCTTGATACCCTGACCTTGTCGGGGCGTACCATTATGCCGAATTCCTCCGGTAACGTACCTGATTTTTCCAGTAATCAGGGAGAAATCGACCTGGAACTGAACGTGGGCGGTGCCAGCCTGGTACAGGTCCATGTATTAAAGAGTGCGGATGGAACGGAGCGGACCAGCATTATCCTGGATCGCGAAAATAACCGGGTTGGTTTGGATCGTCGGTTTTCTTCGCCCTACCCGACCGTGGAGGATATTCGCTTTCAGGACTATGTGTTTGACGCCAGTGGAGAGGTTTCGGTACGGGCATTTATAGATCATTCGGTGCTGGAGGTATTTATCGATGATCTGGTGGTCTTTTCGGCCCGGGTGTATCCCGCGGAAGGGAGTCAGGGCGTTGATGTGTTAACCAGTGGAGGACCGGTTGAGCTGTTATCTTTTCGGGGGCACCAACTGGGCGATAAATCAGATGTCTTTCAGGCCGTTTCCTGTCCGGCGGAAGATTTGCCGGATGGTTTATACACGGGTACAAATGAAATACTGGGCGATCACCTGATCGATGTTTTTCCAAATCCAACCAGCGGGCATATACAATTGTCGCTGAACGACGAATTACAGGGACCGGTATTATTGAGGTTATATCGCATGAACGGGCAACTGATGTACCAGTCGGGTATTTCGACCCGAGGAGACCGTAACACGGTGGTTCCCTTGCAGTCAGATTGGCCTGCGGGGACCTACTTTTTAACCATTACTACTGCGGATGGGAAATTGGGAACAAAAAAGATAATCAAGAAGTAATGAAAACTATGAAACGTGCAAATCACTTATGGGTAATGATGGCAATCGTTTTTTGGGGAGGACCTTGTTTGCAGGGGCAATCCTTTAAGGAACCCCACCGCCCCCAATTTCACTTTACTCCGGAGGAAGCCTGGATGAACGATCCCAACGGTATGGTGTATTACGAGGGGGAATACCATTTATTTTACCAGCATTATCCCTACGCCAGTGTATGGGGGCCTATGCACTGGGGGCACGCGGTGAGCACCGATCTGGTACACTGGGAACACCTCCCGATCGCTTTGTTTCCCGATGAGCATGGATTAATTTTTAGCGGAAGCGCCGTGATCGACTGGAATAATACGAGTGGTTTTGGTGTGGGAGATAAACCTCCCATGATTGCCATTTTCACCTACCACAACATGGTCGGTGAGCGAACTCCGGGAGATCAATTTCAGACCCAGGGCATAGCCTATAGTCTTGATAAGGGCCGTACGTGGACCAAATACGAAGGTAATCCGGTCATCTCTAATCCTGGTATTCGCGATTTTCGCGACCCCAAGGTGATCTGGCACGAAGGAACGCAACGGTGGGTGATGATACTGGCTGCCAAAGATCGGTTGCAGTTGTATACGTCACCCAATCTCAAGGATTGGACCTTTGCCAGTGAGTTGGGACAGGGATCGACGCCCCAGTTGGGGGTGTGGGAGTGTCCCGATCTGTTTCCGCTGGAGGTGGAGGGCACCGATCAGCAAAAGTGGGTCATCATCATCAGTCATGGCGGTGGCGGGCCGAACGGAGGCTCGTGCACCCGGTACATGGTGGGGGATTTTGATGGTACCATCTTCACGCCGGATCATCCCATTGAGCAGGTCAACTGGCTGGACTACGGCAAGGATAACTACGCCGGCGTAACCTGGTCGGATATAGCGGCGGAGGATGGCCGCCGCCTGTTTTTGGGTTGGATGAGCAATTGGGAGTACGCCACGCGGGTTCCGACGACCGAGTGGCGCAGCGCGATGACCATCCCCCGTAGTTTGCACTTGCGCGAAACGGATCAGGGGTTGCGACTTGCGTCAAAACCAGTAAAAGAGCTGACCGCCTTGCGAACGTCCACCACGGATATCATGACCCAAACCGTGAGCGGCCATAAGCGGGTTATGGAAGAAGCAACACTTAGTGAAGTAGAAATTTCCTTTGATCTGGCCAATTCCGACAGTCGTTCGTTCGGTGTGGAGCTGGCCAACGAAGCGGGGGAATACATTCGCCTGCACTACGACCCGGCCTCCAGTCTGATCATTATCGACCGCAGTAATGCGGGCGTAATGGACTTTTCGCCGGCTTTCCCCGGGCTGCATTACGTCCCCATTGATCCACCGGCCGACCGGATGGATTGGCACATCTACTTTGACAAAAGCTCATTGGAACTTTTTGTAAATGACGGCACCTACGTAGTCACGGATATCTTCTTCCCGACCCGGGCCTTTTCTCAGTTAAGTCTGTTCGCCTTTCACGGTGAGGCGAAGGTGCAGGCAGGTAAGGTGCACCGGTTGGAGCGGATATGGGATTAGACGG
>CAYFGK010000028.1:47574-55742 GCA_964342305.1 uncultured Saprospiraceae bacterium
GTCTCTCCGTTCTCTAAAGTCCCTGATGCTCTACGCTCCACGCTCCACGCAATAAAGGCAAATCCTGGCAGTTACGCCGATCTCTGTAGTCCCTTTTTTCCCTTCAGTCGCTCATGGTCTCTCCGTTCTCTAAAGTCCCTGATGCTCTACGCTCCACGCTCCACACAATAAGTGCAAAACCATGCAGTTACGCTGATCTCTGTAGTCTCTCCGTTCTCTACTGTCTCTATAGTCTCCACACCCACTCCCGCGGTATCAGTTGGTACCGAAGTCACCCGTACACCGCCTTCACGCCCCAGGTGAAGCCCACCAATAAGATCAGGTGGTACATTACCCGTATCCAGTTCGTTTTTTTGCGTAAGCTATATCCGGACCAGGCTTCCGCCAAAACCCAGAGGCCGAATACCGAAAAGAGAAGGGTGAACAGGAAAAAGGGGCGACCCAAAACGGCCATGGCCGCTACATCGTGGAGGAATCCGCTGATGCTGAAGGTCAACAGCAGGGCAAGACCATCCGGGAGATGGTTCCGGAGTGGAGCATACACCTTGTACGTCAGATAATAACTCCACAGTGGATTCCAGTTTTGCCAGAAAGCGCGAAAGGTTGGTGCCGTGAAGGACTGGCGGGTCATATATACGATCCGACCCCACTCCGTGGAGCGGTATCCGGTTTTGCGGCCCAGGTAATCGTTGCGGTTCATTTATCGAAGATTCGGAATACTCTATGCTCGACGCTCTCTGCCCGCTGAAGCCTTGGCGGCGGCGGGCTACGCCCTACGCAATATGGGCAAAGCCTGGCAGTTACGTCGGTCTCTGTAGTCCCTTTTTTCCCTTCAGTCGCTCATAGTCTCTCCCTTCCCAAAAGTCCCTGATGCCCTATGCTCAATGCTCTACGCAATAAAGGCAAAGCCTGGCAGTTACGCTGATCGCTCTAGTCCCTGCGGTCTCTTCAGTCGCTCCAGTCCCTATAATCTCTCCACGTCACCCCCGGTGAGATCAGCCACATGGCGGGTAATCCGCTCAATGTCCCAGTCCCACCATTTCAGGGCCAGCAGCTTTTCGATAGTCTCCTCCGGAAAGCGCATCGCAATGACCTTGGCGGGGTTGCCGCCCACAATGGCGTAGGGAGGAACCGACCGGGTGACCACCGATTTGGTACCGATGATGGCGCCGTCGCCTATCTGAACGCCGGGCATAAAGGTGGTGTCGTGACCGATCCAAACATCGTTGCCGATCACGGTATCCCCCTTAGAAGGATAGTTCTTACCCTCCATAGCGTGTTCCCACCCGTTGCCGAAAATCGCGAAGGGATAGGCCGACAGGGATTTGCTCAGGTGATTGCCCCCGTTCATGATAAAGGTGGCTCCCGAGGCGATCATGCAAAATTTGCCGATGATGAGTTTGTCGCCGATGAAGTCGAAATGGTATTTGACATTCTTTTCGAAGTTGTGCACATCTTCGAAATTGTCGTAATAGGTGTAATCGCCAACGACGATATTCGGGTTGGTAACGATATTCTTCAGAAAACAAAGCCGGTCGGTATGGGCCAACGGAAAACGTTGATTGGGATCGGGTCCGGGCATAGGTCTTGATTTAGTGAGGCCGGAAGATAGGAATTATACGGTAGACGCTGCCCGCTGCCCTACCCTCTACGCTCGACGCAATTAGTTGCAAGACCCGGCACTTGTGCCAGTCTCCGCAGTATCTCCGGTCACTTCGTTCCCTAAGTCTCTACGCCCGACGCTCTACGCTCTACGCAATTAGTAGCAAGACCCAGTACTTGAGCCCATCCCTGTGGTCTCTCCGTTCCCTCCCGTCTTCACAGTCCCACCACGTTCGTACATCCTTTCCCGGTATTCCTCTACTTTTCTTGACCGGAGTACGCTTCCACGATAGCTTTCGCAAAAAAGGTACCATGCGGACACTGATTACCACCTTAACGTTGATCCTGTTTTCCTGTACCGTATCCCTTGCCCACCCCTCCTGGGGCATTGTGGTGGATGCCGAAGGAAAAATCTACTTTGTGGACGTGACCCACAACGGGGATGGCACCCTCTGGGCCTACGATCCGGACACGGAAACGCTGACTCCACTGCGCAAATGGTTTCACGCCCACAACCTCACCCTCAATGCCGACCAGGAAATGCACTCCGCCATCGCCATTTGGCGCACCGGCGAAGTGGAAGGGGAGGGGCACAATTATTTATTTCAATACCATCCTGAGACCGATCAATTGGATACCCTGCTGTTCACCGACGATTGGGACCTGTTTCACGGTGGACAGTACGCTCTATCGCATACGATGCAGGAAGCCTATTTTCCGATGGACGGAGAACTACGGGCCCATTCCCTGATCGATGGTACGACCCGGACCATCGATTTCCCCTTCGAGCGTATCACGACCCTGGCCACCGGCCCCAATGGCTATTTGTGGATCTCGGACTCCCGATATAAAGATGGGACCATTTTACGTTGGTCGCCCGAAACGGGATTCGAAGAGATCATTACCCATTTCTTTCCCGAAGATCGCTCCAACGCTTTGTTCGAGAACCGCAACCACCAGATCTTCTATGGCCTGGGCTTCTCCGAGCACTGCAATCTGCTGGTCGGCGAAAGCGTGGAACGCGCCCTGTGGGAAATCACCGGCACCGGCGAAAAGATCAGACGGTACCAATCCCCGAAAAACTGGATGCCAACGGGTATCTATTACCGCGATGGCAAATACTACGTCTTGGAGTACGGTTTCGACCGGGGGCATTTGGGACCGCGAATTGTGGTCTTTGACAGGGATTTTGAGGTGCTACAACGACTGGAGTTTGTTTATTGAAAGTGGGGGACCCACTACCCAATACCAAAACCCCGATACCACCTAAGCGGTACCGGGGCCTATGGACACATTCATGGGTTTAGAGAGAAGGCTTATCTACATAAACGTAAGGGTGAGGGGCAGTAATTCGGTAAATTGCTGAAGGCCGCAACCTTACGTTGTATTTAGTATAGGCTATTGGGTAGCAGGACTTGCTTAAATCCAAATACCTACTACCAATTACTCTGTACCGGGAGGTTGGGCGTTGAAAATGGTCACACAAAGAGATAGTCTATGCCCAACCTCCCGATAGATTAATTGCAAAAGGTAATATTCACGTCACCGGTTTTAGTGGCTACCAAACTAAGAGACAAAGGGGCACTGATCTGATCAATGGTGTATGGTAACTCCGAAAAATTGAGCCAGAACCGCCACTGTGGCGGATACAGATTGGCTTCCGGAGAAAGAGCCAGGATGATCTTCCGCAGCAACACCAGATCCCGGGTCGATACCGTCCCTGATTGGTCGTAGTCACCGGCGCGCAGGTTATAACCACTGAGGGGGTTGATCAGCAATAGATGCTGGGTGATTATGACCATGTCCAGGGTGGAGATCCCCCCGATATTGTCGGAGGGGTAGCTGGCCCTTACAATGTACGGACCATCATCTTCACCGGGCAATTCATCGAAGCTGAAGTAGCCATTTGGGTTCGTAAGCGTCGAATCAGCCTCGAAGGTGACCGCGTGTTCCACAACAATGGTCACTCCATCGAGGGGCTGGTTATCCGCGCAGGTAACGGTGCCGTCCAGCATGGGAGCCTGGCCCATGGCCAGTACCGACAGCATACTCAGCGTTAAAGTAAATAGTATCTTATACATGGGTTGTCTTTTTTTAGTTTTTGGCAATGGTAAAGCGTTTTACGATTTGGCCTTCCGCCGTGCGTAGATGCAATTGGTACACCCCGGCCGGCAGGCCGTCGACGGTGATCCAATTGTTGCCCTGGAAAGCCCGCGTTTGTAACGGACGACCCTGCAGATCGCGAACTTCAATTCGTTGGATATCCGTACGATCGGTAGTCCAGAACAGACATTCTGTAACGGGGTTGGGGTAGATGCTCGTCGTACCGTCGTCCAGGATGTCCTGCGTTGAGGTGGAAGTAGATTCAATTACAACGGTTGTCGTTTCCGGAGCGACCGGCATCGGCTCTTCTTTGGCAGTCTCCATGTGGGCATCGAGGATCTTGAACTCGTCGACATCGCTGCGCTCGGAGAAGATCACATCTTCAATGGTGATAGAGATCGTGCCGATCCGCCCGAAACCAGCCAGATCCTGCCCGTCGGTGCGGCTTATGGCCCAGGCTACTTGCCCGAGTCCGCTGTTTTCCTGATAGATGGTAAGCAGGTCTTCAGCCGGTGTGCCCATCCAGGAATCGTTGAAGCTAAATGCCACACTACCGGGGACCACTACTGCCGGGTCGTAGTCGATGATTGCGCGTACGTTGTAGATGCCGCTTACCGGGTCGTTCTCCGTTCCCAGCATTACGGGGATGTCGACGCGTTCGCCGGGCACCAGCGTGTCTACTTGCAGGTACAAGGGAGTTCCATCTACTTTTCTGGGGGCATCCACGAGGTCGTCAGGAGTAGCAAAGCCATGTGTTTTACCGTAGTTTGCGTGCAGCGCAATGGTATCCGCGTGGTTAACGACCCCGTCGCCATTGGTGTCGGCAAAGCGGTGATTGATATCTTTTTGCCGGAAGGCACCTTCCCAGGGCATACTTAAATAGCCCCGGAAATCAGTAGTTACTTCATCACGTGACGGACCAGTAGCACCAAAGGCGTGGCCCAGGTTAGCCAGGTCACGATAGTTAACGATACCGTCGTCGTTGGTGTCGCCCGGAAAAACCTGATCAACTGCGATTATCCGTCCGCCGTTCAGTTGGGCTGCTCTGGTGCGCAGGTCGAAGTACACAAACTCACTGGGCAGGACCGTTTCGGCCAACTCAATGCTGGTCAGCTCTTCGCGCACCTGTGATTCAAAACAGACCTCGAACAGGGTTGCTCCTTCGACCAGGAATTCACCCTCCCCGGCGTAGTCGACCCATAGTACGGGTAGTTCGCCTTCTTCGTTGGCGCGGTCCAGATTAAAAGACTGTTCGATATTGCTCGGTAAAGCCCACTCCTGGACCCGCAGGAAGTTCAGGTTGGTAGTGTCCCATTGCAGCGCAAATTGCATGCCGGCCAGTTGCTGCTGACTGGTCACTTTGATGGGCAGACAAAGCTCAGATCCACCGGCAACGACAGTGTCCCGGATCGTAAGGATTACATCGCCGGAATCTGGTGCAGTTGGCAGGAATAACTGCCCGGGGAACGTCGTCATGGATACTTCACCCTGGCTTATTGTCTGGAGGGTGGAATTAGTGCCGTCGATGGTGATAACATTGTCGGCACCCTCAAGGATCGCAAAGCAGGCGGCTCCTACCCGATAGCTGCCAATGCCCAGAAAGGTATCAATCGTAATGGTAGCTGATCCGGGATCACTGGTGGTAAAAGCCGGTGGGATTCCGGTATTCCATTCCACCCAATCTGCTTCCAGTCCGTCCCATGAGAGTTGAATAGTCAGACGCTGGGCATCCTGGGCTACTTGCACATCGATGGGAACGCAGACGGTATCGTTAGCGGGAACATCAGCCGAACCAATGATCAATTCATTGTTGACGGGATTGTTGATAGTGCAGGATTCCGGAGTTACCCCCTGTACCACCTGGGTACACCCGTTGTCGCTGGTAACGGTTACTGAGTACGAAAAGTTGGGGGGCATATCCAGGGCCGTCTGTATGCCCCGGTCCGTAGAGCCGGTCGACCAGGTGTAATCCAATGCTTCACCATTGATATTGTTGATCGTAACGGTGACCACATCGTCGCCGGTACAGGTTTCGTCGACATCAAGTTCCAATGGATTACCTTCGCTGGGAAGTACCTCAAAGGTAGCGGTAGATTGTCCGCCCTGGCTATCGGTAAGTGTAAGCGAATAAATACCGCGGACTAATTCGGTAGGAGCACTGGACGAACTGCTGTATCCGTTGGGTCCCGCCCAGGAATAGGCGTAGGGAGGGGTGCCTCCCGTTGGAGTAACGGAAATAGCGCCGTCGGCACCATCGCAAGTACCTACCGTCGACACACAGCTGCTGCGGAGGTCGGGCAATGAACCATTAACCGATATGCGGCCATTGATCAGAGACGAAATGGTGCTGGCATTAAGGTCAGCACCCTCGTAAATGATTTCGGTCGCAGGACCGGCAACAAACCGGATGTTGGTGGTATTACCGAATTCGGGAAGGGTCTCGAAGCAAAGTGTAAACAAGACCGTACTATCGGGTACGGTTTGGGCCTGTAACAGGCCGCTAAACCAGGATAAAACCAGGCGTCCTCGGGCATTAGCGTTTGCTATGTCGTTAAAATTCTGCGCAGTTAGGTTGGGTAGATAAAAGTCGGTGATCTCCACTAACGCCAGTTGGGTGGAATCCCAGGTCATTGCGGTCTGCAAGCCCAGGAAATCGCTGAGCTGATCAGCCCGTACGTCCAGGCAGACAGTGTCGCCAGCCACCGCCTGGGCAGAACCCATATACAGGCGCGGACAGTCGTTGGGCGCCTGAGCCTGCAGGGACCCGAGCAACCAGCCGGTTAGGAATAGGAGCGTATACCATTTTTTCATGTTCACTGGATTTTGAGTTGTTGGTGCAATACGGAGGGACCGGTCCTTCCTGTCACGCTACAAATGTAAGGGCCTCGGCGTTGACAATATGCACACATATTTGGGTGGTTATAGCTTTTTTTCTGTATTTTACTTTCGTAAAAAACTGAAAAATAGACTGTTAGGTAAATTATTATAGGATGCAAGATACGCTCTTAGGGAAAATGATCATGGATTTTTCGACAGCGGACCGACGCCGGTTCCGGGAATTAGTGTACTCTCCGTTCTTCAATAAACACCAACCCACCCGCCAGCTGGCTGACTTTTTGCTAAATAACGAGCCCAATGACTGGGACCGGGCAACGGCGGAATCGCTGCTTTGGCCCGACCAAAAGCCGGCACCAACGGCTTTGAACAACCTCCTGTCCGACCTGCTTAAACTAGCTAATAAATACCTCCTGCTGATAAATCTGGAGGAAGAACCGCCCCTGACGGAAGACCTGGTGACGGATGCGCTATTGAAGCGCGAATTGCACGATCACCTTCCCAGTCAGCTCCGCCGACAAAAACGAGTGGTGCAAAAGGCCGAACGCATCGATGCCGAAGGATACTGGCAGCGCGCCGCCCTGGCCGAAAAGCTGGATCGCTGGGAACTCAACCGCGAAAAGCGTGCCTATAATCCCTTTTTGCAGCAACGAGCCAATGATCTCGATGTGTACTACCAAATTCAGAAATGGCGGCTCGCCTGTGATATGCTCAGCCGGAATATGGTAGTTAAAGCCCAATACGAACTTCATTTTGTAGAACCTTTTCAGGCTTACTACCTCGCACATCCCGAATACCCGCTGGCGCACCCGGCTATCGATCTGTACTATGCCTTGTTCTGTTTGTTAAAGGGCGATCCGGACCACAACCAATACCGGGAGGTACGGCAAAAACTGGAAAGGTACCTCGACCGCTTTCCCCAACCGGAGCAACGTACGCTCTATAGTTACCTGCTCAATTACGGTGTTCGTCAGATCAATTCCGGGGATGGTCGCTACTACCAGGAGGTCCTCGACCTGTACAAATGGCTCCTCGATAAAGAGATCATCTTCAAGAACGGCTACCTCACCCAATGGACCTACACCAACATTATTACCGCCGGTATCCGCCTGCAGGACTACGATTGGACCGAGCAGTTTATTCGGTCTTATCAATCATACCTATTGCCGGAACTGCGTAGCAATGTCTATTCGTATAATCTGGTGAACCTGTACTTCGAACGTGGTGATTATCAACGTGCGCTGGCTACCCTGCAGGAGGTTTCGTTCACGGATGCCTTTTACCAATTGGCAGCCCGCCAGATCCAACTCAGGATCTATTACCTGGAGGAAACCGTAGAGCCCTTTTTCTCCCTCATCCTGAGTACGGAGCGTTTCCTGTCGCGCAATCGCCAATTGTCGGATTACCAAAAGAAGGGCAGTCAAACCTTCCTGCGCCTGATCAAACGCCTCTTCAAACTCAAGATCCGCCCCCACGAGCGCGAACGAAAACGCTACCGCGACCAGTGGTCACGCCTGAAATCAGCCATCAACGAAGCAGAGGTGTTAACGCACCGACGCTGGTTGGCCGGGCAGGTTGTCGATCCTTCCCCGGATCGACGGGGATCAGGTGATTAGGGGAAAGGGAGA
>CAYFGK010000029.1:0-9745 GCA_964342305.1 uncultured Saprospiraceae bacterium
TAGATCAATATCAAGTATTTTGCTATACTTATGGGTAATCGAAAAACCTCAAACCTCAAACCTCAGACCTCAAACCTGTTTTTACTATCTTTGCCCCACTTTAAAACTGTTAACCCCCAGGAACGCCCGTTCTAACTACCTCTAACGGGTTTAACAACCCACCCGATTCGTAAAAAAACGTTGTGCATCGCACGTATGATACAAGAGTTGACACCAGGTATAATCCTGACCGTAATTATTGGATACTTCCTTCTTCTGATCGGTGTGTCCTGGTTTACCGGACGAAAATCCGATAATGAGACCTTTTTCCTGGCCGGGCGGAATTCCCCCTGGTTATTGGTAGCGATCGGTATGATTGGTGCTACCCTATCCGGAGTGACATTCATATCCATTCCCGGAGTAGTGGGCGGCGGTGGTGCCAACCAGGCCTATTCGTATATGCAAATGGCCCTGGGCTATTTGGTAGGCTATTTATTTATCGGCCGGGTGCTGCTGCCTTTGTACTACCGCATGAATCTCACCTCCATTTATGCGTACCTGGGCGACCGGTTCGGCCCAAACTCCTACAAGGTCGGCTCTGCCTTTTTTATGCTGTCACGCACGGTCGGTGCTTCCTTTCGCTTATACCTGATCGCCATAGTTCTGCAACAGTTTGTCCTGGGACCATTCGGCATTCCGTTTTGGGTTACCGTACTGACCACTATTGTCCTCATCTGGATATATACCTTCCGGGGCGGTATTAATACCATTGTTTGGACCGACACGCTGCAGACTACCTTCATGATTCTGGCGGTCGTGCTCACCACCGTCTCTATCAGCAATGCCCTCGAGCTTGACTTTGCCGGATTGGCTTCAACCATAAGCAGTAGTGACTACAGCCAGGTATTCTTCTTTGAAGGAGGATGGAGCGACCCCAACAACTTTTTTAAACAGTTTATCAGTGGGGCCCTCATCACCATAGTAATGACTGGCTTAGATCAGGATATGATCCAAAAGAACCTGACCTGCCGGAATATTGGCGAGGCGCAAAAGAACATGGCTACCTTTAGTATTGCCCTGACATTTGTCATTTTTCTATTTTTGACCCTGGGAGCACTCCTATATATTTATGCCTCTCAGGTGGGAATTTCTATTCCGGAACAAACCGATAAGTTATTTCCGATGATCGCGCTGCAACACCTGTCCCCCGTTGTAGGTATTGTATTTATTCTCGGGTTGATCGCAGCGGCTTACAGCAGTGCAGATTCGGCACTGACGGCACTCACCACAGCCTTTTGCATCGATTTCCTTGGCTTTGAATCTACCGAACGATCCGATACGGACCAACGAAATCTTCGATTCCGCGTACACCTCATGTTTTCCGGCATCCTGTTTCTGGCCATCATTGGCTTTAACCAGATCAATGACGACGCGGTTATCAGCAAGCTATTCGAATGGGCGGGTTATACTTACGGTCCCATTCTGGGGCTTTTTTCCTTTGCGCTCTTTACGCGCCTGAAAGTACGGGACCGCCTCGTGGTGCCGGTATGTATCCTGGCCCCCATCATGTCCTATTTACTGAACCGGTACTCCAGCGAGTTACTGTACGGTTTTGAGTTCGGCTTCCTGATCATTGCCCTCAACGGTTTGCTGACCTTTATCGGGTTGCTGGCCATCTCGTATAAGGAGTACGAAGTCGTCGAAGGGGATGCCGATTATTAAGCCCTCCGTCTATCACTTTTTTATTACCTTGCACCCGCTTTGGAGGGCACTGGCGGGACCCTTTTTGCGTAAGCAACTTACCCTAAATCCCTCCAAATCAATAGCACCAACTCGAACGAACAACCAAGAATTATGTCGAAAATACATGCCGCCATTACCGGTGTTCAGGGTTATGTACCCGACTACGTTCTGACCAACAAAGAGCTGGAAACCATGGTCGACACCAACGATGAGTGGATTACGACCCGGACTGGCATTCAGGAACGACACATTCTGAAAGGAAAGGACAAAGGCACTTCGGTCATGGCCATTGAAGCTGTGAAGGGACTGTTAGAAAAAACCAATACTGCTCCGGAAGAAATCGAGCTGGTTATTTGTGCAACTGTCACTCCGGACATGCTTTTTCCCGATACAGCTAACATCATTGCCAATGCCACGGGAATTAAGAATGCCTATTGCTTTGATGTCAGCGCCGCCTGTTCCGGCTTTTTGTATGCCCTGACTACCGGAGCTCAGTTTATTGCTTCTGGCATGCACAAGAAGGTCCTGGTGATCGGTGCCGACAAGATGTCGTCAATAGTTGATTATCAAGACCGTACGACCTGCATCATTTTCGGTGACGGTGCCGGCGCCGTAATGCTGGAACCCAGTGCCGAATACGGGCACATTGATGCCATCCACCAAAGTGATGGTTCCGGCGAACAGTATCTGCACCAAAAAGCGGGCGGTAGCCGTCGGCCAGCCTCCATTGAGACCGTTACCTCCGGGCAACACTTTATCTATCAAAATGGACGCCCCGTGTTTAAAGCGGCCGTATCCGGTATGGCCGATGTGGTAAAACGTGTGATGAAACGCAATGACCTGGCAACGGAAGACATTACCTGGTTGGTTCCCCACCAGGCGAACCACCGGATCATCGATACCGTTGCCCGCATGGCCGATTTCCCCATGGAACGCGTCATGGTCAATATCCACCGGTACGGTAATACCACTGCCGGGACCATTCCGTTATGCCTTTGGGACTACGAAAAACAACTCAAAAAAGGGGATAACCTGATCCTGACCGCCTTTGGTGGTGGATTTACCTGGGGAGCTATCTACCTCAAATGGGCCTACGATCCGGCCTAGAACGGGAGATTTCCTATCTTTGCATCGCTTTTTTACGATTTCACAAACAAGACTAATGGCTAATACGTCTGATATTCGCAACGGCCTTTGTATAGAGTACAACAATGACATCTTCCAGGTCATTGAATTCCAGCACGTAAAACCTGGAAAAGGGGCCGCTTTCGTACGAACCAAATTACGCAGTATGACCACCGGTCGGGTACTGGATAACACCTTCCCCGCCGGCCATAAAATCAACGAAGTCCGGGTCGAACGCCGACAGTTCCAATATCTCTACAAAGATGATATGGGATACCACTTCATGAACAATGAGACCTACGAGCAGATTCAATTAGAAGAACAATTCCTGCCGGCTCCGGGTCTCCTAAAGGAAGCCATGATCGTCGACGTGCTCTTCCATGCTGATAAGGAAATGCCCCTGACGCTGGAAATGCCCCAGTATGTTGAAATGGAAATCACCTATACCGAACCAGGTGTGAAAGGCGATACTGCCACCAATACGCTTAAGCCCGCAACCATTGAAACCGGCGCAGAAGTACGCGTACCCTTGTTTATAAACCAGGGGGACGTCGTCAAGATCGATACAGCTACCGGTTCTTATATGGAACGCGTAAAACAGTAACATATGAACTTTAAGGAACTCAAAGAGCTGGTAAAGCTGATCAATCAGCTTGAGCTTACCGAATTCAAAATGAAGGATGGTGAGTTCGAGTTGTCCGTACGGACGAAAAACTACGAAAAAGTCAAGCAACAATTGACGCCGGTACCCATGCCAACCCAACAGCCCATGGTACAAATGCCTCAGGCTCAGGCCCCGGCACCGCCCGCCGCTCCGCCCAAGACGGAATCGGCACCCGCAAAACCTGCGGAATCTTCCGAAAACCAAAACACCGAGGACGACAGCCAGTATCAGGCCGTTAAGTCCCCGATCGTTGGTACCTTCTACCGATCTTCTTCTCCTGAAAAAGGCCCCTACGTAAAAGTGGGTGATACCATCAATAGCGGTGATGTGGTCTGCATCGTGGAAGCCATGAAGCTGTTTAACGAAATTGAATCGGAAATTAGCGGCAAGATCGTCAAAGTAATGGTCGAAGATGCCCAACCGGTGGAATACGACCAAGTCCTTTTCCTGGTAGATCCGAAAGGCTAGATTACGGTCTGTCACCCCAAAGACCAGTTTTCGTTTTGCCTGCCCTTGGGCAGTCTAACCACGGGACGATTTCCGGAACGCGTACCCGTTCAATTGAGTACATATGTTCAAAAAAATACTTATAGCCAACCGAGGTGAGATCGCCTTGCGCGTAATCCGCACCTGTCGGGAAATGGGTATCCAGACGGTAGCCGTCTATTCTACGGCCGACCGCGAAAGCCTGCACGTTCGCTTCGCTGATGAGGCCGTTTGTATCGGTCCTCCGTCATCAGCCGAATCATATCTGAGTGTGCCCCGGATCATGGCAGCCGTCGAGATCACCAATGCCGATGCCATTCACCCGGGATACGGTTTTCTGTCTGAAAATGCCGATTTCGCTGAGGTATGTGCCGAATACGGTGTCAAATTTATTGGCCCTACCCCCGAGCAGATTCGGAAAATGGGCGACAAGATCACCGCGAAGGACACCATGATCAAAGCGGGCGTACCCGTAGTTCCCGGTTCCGACGGCTTGCTGAAGGATGTCAAACAGGGACTTAAAATTGCCGAGGATATCGGCTACCCGGTCATCCTGAAAGCAACTGCCGGTGGCGGCGGTAAAGGGATGCGGATCGTCTGGGGACCAGATGATTTTGAGAATGCATGGAATATGGCCCGCCAGGAAGCCAGAGCCTCCTTCTCCAACGATGGTATCTACATCGAAAAGTTTATCGAAGAGCCTCGCCACATCGAATTCCAGATCGCCGGCGACCAGCAAGGAACCGTTATTCACCTGTCCGAACGCGACTGTTCCATTCAACGGCGCCACCAGAAATTGATCGAGGAATGCCCTTCACCTTTTATGACCGACGAACTGCGGGAAAAAATGGGGGAAGCAGCCGTCCTCGCCGGTAAGGCCATCAACTACGAAGGAGTAGGTACGGTGGAATTCCTGGTCGACAAATACCGCAACTTCTACTTCATGGAGATGAATACACGGATCCAGGTAGAACACCCGGTCACCGAGGAAGTGATCGACCACGACCTCATTAAGGAGCAAATTAAGATCGCTGCCGGCGAGAAAATCTCCGGTCAGAATTACTACCCGACCGCTCATGCTATTGAGTGCCGGATCAATGCGGAAGACCCCTTCAATGGTTTCCGCCCCAGCCCGGGTAAAATCAATTCGTTCCACAGCTCAAAAGGTCATGGGGTTCGGGTCGATACCCACGTATATGCAGGATACAATATTCCGCCCTATTACGATTCCATGGTGGCAAAACTCATCTGCCGGGCACCAACCCGCGAAGAGTGTATCACGAAAATGGAGCGCGCCCTCGATGAATTTATTATCGAAGGTGTTAAAACAACGGTACCATTCCATCAGAAAATGATGAAGGATAAAAATTTCCGGGAAGGAAACTTCCATACCGGTTACCTGAACAATTTCGACCTTACTGAGGAGAAATAAACACCTTATTTTATATCTGTGCACAGCGCCTTCCCGGATCTTTGAGAATCGGGAGGGCGTCTTGCGTAATTCAACTATTCCCCGGAGTTTTGGTTTTTAACATGTAACGAAGATATACGGTGTAAAACAGTCCTTCGTTTATTGGGTATACAGTTCCCTCCTACCCTTCATCTTCCGAAGAACCGGTACTATTGCCTATGAAAAGTTTCTGGCGCCTGCTGAAATACATCCGCAACTACCGCCTGCACTTCAGTGCAGCAATATCCAGCAATATCCTTACTGCGCTGTTTACCGTCGTCAGCATCCCTCTCCTGATCCCCTTCCTGGAGATCCTCTTTGACCGGCGTGAAGGCATAACCGAACGGCCGGATGTAAGCATCAATAACCTCTCGAGCTTTGAACAGTACTTTAACTATTTCCTCACTGACCTCATCCAAACTCAGGGCAAAGAACAGGCACTCCTCTTCGTCTGCGGAGCGATCGTGGTGACCTTTTTCCTGAAGAACCTGTTCCGCTACCTGTCCATGTTTTTCATGGCCCCGCTCCGCAACGGCATCGTCCGCGACTTGCGCAAGCAGCTTTTCGATCAGATACTGGTACTCCCGCTATCTTACTTTTCCGAGGAAAAAAAAGGTGACCTCATGTCGCGCATGACATCGGATGTCCACGAAGTACAATGGAGTATCCTCAATGTGCTGGAAGCCGTATTCCGGGAGCCCCTGATCATCGCCGGGGCCCTGGGCCTGATGATCGTCATTAGTCCGTCGCTGACGCTATTCGTTTTTATCCTCATCATCTTTACCGCTATTGTCATCGGAGGTATCGGTAAATCACTGCGTAAACCTTCGGGTGACGTGCAAACCCGCCTGGGGACCTTATTGTCGATTATTGAGGAAGGGCTCTCCGGGCTACGGATCATCAAAGGATACAATGCCGAACGCTACCAGCAGGATAAATTCGGACTGGAAAATGATGCCTACCGCCGGTCACTGACGCATCTGCTCTGGCGTAAAGACCTGGCTTCGCCCCTCTCCGAATTTCTGGGTATCCTGACGGTAGCTGTCCTGTTGTGGTATGGCTCCCGGCAGGTCTTTGCCGAAACGCTGGAACCCGGGACTTTCCTGGCTTTCATCTTTGCTTTTTACAATGTGATCGAGCCCTCCAAGTCGTTCTCAAAAGCTTTTTATAATGTCCAAAAGGGTATTGCCGCCCTGGAGCGTATCGAAACGGTTCTCGATGCCCGCAATACCATGTCAGACCAACCCGATGCCAAACCGGTCAGTGAATTCGGCGACCGGATTGAATATCAGAATGTAAGCTTCACCTACCGCCGGGAAGAAGGTCCGGTGCTGAAGACCATTAATCTGACCATCGATAAAGGAAAAGTTATTGCCCTGGTCGGTGCTTCCGGCGCCGGAAAATCCACGCTGGTCGATCTCCTGCCACGCTTCTACGATGTTACGGAGGGGCGTATTCTGCTGGACGGCCGCGACATCCGTGAGTATCGAATGCACGACCTCCGGGAGCTTATGGGTATCGTTTCTCAGGAAGCCATCCTCTTCAATGATACCATTTACAACAATATCGTTTTTGGCATGGAGGGAGTTACTCCAGCCGATGTCGAACGGGCGGCAAGGGTAGCTCATGCCCACGACTTCATTTCCCTGACCGAGCACGGCTACCAGACCAACATCGGGGACCGGGGTAACAAACTGAGTGGCGGGCAACGTCAGCGACTCACCATTGCCCGGGCGATCCTGAAAAACCCACCCATCCTCATTCTGGATGAAGCCACCTCTGCCCTGGATTCGGAATCCGAGAAGCTGGTCCAGGCAGCCTTGGTAAACGTAATGAAGGACCGAACCTCGATCGTCATCGCCCACCGGCTGTCAACTATTCAGCATGCCGACGAGATACTGGTCATGCGTGATGGCCGTATTCTGGAGCGTGGCACGCACGCCGAACTCCTGAATCGGGACGGTGAATACCAAAAGCTGGTTGAGCTGCAAGCTTTTTAGCAGTACCATCCGAAATCTCCGGGTAAGGCGAACGTTAATTCAGGACCTTCTGTTCCATTACCAACACCCTGCTTTCATGTACCTCCAGAAAATAGTACCTTAACATGAAGTTGGACCTTGACTATTTCGTAAAGTGTTGGTATTCATGCCCCAACCTCCCGGTAAAGGGTAGTAAGTATAGGGTATTTGGATGTAAACAAGTCCTACTACCAAATACCCTGTACCAATTACAACGCGAGGTTGTAACCTTCAGTGACTTAGCAAAAAGAACGGCTCCAATCTCACGTTACCTTAAAGAGTCGAAAATCCCGTGTCTATGCGCATATTGATGTACCTGTTGCTTAGCTGCTTGCCGGTCTTGACCATCGGCCAAATTCGGGTTTCACCAAACCAGCTACCTGTTCCCGGCGACACGGTGCTTTTTGCGGTCGACAACCTCCCGGCCGGCATCCAGGCGGGCGTTCCCGGTGAAAATCTGCGGTGGGATTTCACCACCCTGCAAGCCCCTTTCACCCAGCGGACTGCCTGGTCCACACCAGCGGCAGGAGCCCCCTTCCCTGCGGCTAACCTGCAGCTAAGGCTAGGCGAGGAAACCATAATGTATTTTGAAAAACGCAATGACGGCACCGTCTTTCAGCTGGGAGCTACCGGCCAGGATCCCCTCCGCCTGGGATTTACCGGCAGCGTTAAATATGCTGAACCGGAGCTCTATCGCCGGGCACCTCTTGCCTACGGAGATAGCTACGAACACGATTATGCCTTCTCCCAAACCATCGCTGCCGAAGATGTTCCTCAAGTACTCCTCGATGACCTTCCCATTACACCCGATAGTTTTCGGGTGAGCCTCGTCGGGGAACGCACCGACGAAGTTGATGCCTACGGGCGCATGGTTTTACCCGGTGGCTTCTTCGAAGTAGTCCGCGAAAAACGGACTACCGTACAGAGTCTGAAGTTGGAGGCTAAATTGGGCCCCTTCCCCTGGCAGGACATTACGGATTTTGTCGCCACCGATGATTTTCCCAACGAACGCGTGCAGGTCGACTACGTTTTCTTTTCCGACGAATTAAACGAACCAGTAGCTATCCTGGAGATGGGACCCGAAGAACGCTTTGTGGCCCGCGTTACCTTCAGCGTTCCCTCCGAAACCACCAATATCCAGGAAGTCTCCAAGCTCGAGCCGGGTGTTTATGCCTTCCCCAACCCGGCCATCATCAATGTGCGATTTGAATTCACTAACCTCCCTCCCGGCACCTACGATCTGACCATCATGAACATTTTGGGAATAGAAGTATGGAAAGAGTCCTACTTTCTCCAGGGTAATCGCACCGAACGCATCGACATTTCCAATCTGCGAAAAGGCACGTATTTGTACAGTCTGAAAGATTCTCGCGGTAAGATCATCACCACAAAACGCCTGGTGGTGGTACGGCCGTAAGGATGACCTTGTTCCTCCCGGCCTTTCGGCAAAAAAGTCCTGCTCCAACCAATGGGGTCAGGGCTGAACAGATTTTTTTGGCCCCTGCATAGGGGTAATCGTAAAGGCTTATCATCTTAGTTGTGAAATCCAAATTCAACAAAATACACGAAGATGAAAAAAGGAATTACCCTTCTCGCGCTCCTGTTTGCCGGCTTATTCAGTGTCCAGGCACAAGAAGAAACCCTCTTTGGCAATAACGCTCTCGACCTTACCGGCATTTGGTACAACAGCCGGCACAACTTTTCCTTTTTCGAAGATGATGCCCACTACGTTCGCGGCGGAAGCATTGACCTGGAATTCGGACGCTCCATCTTCCTGGGGTGGTCCTGGCACCGTATGCGGGACGATCTGTTCCTGGAAGAAGGTAACGTAAGCTTTAAGCTTCGCCATAGCGGCCTGAAACTGGCCTATGCCCCCGCAGCCGGCAAAGTGGTGCACCCTTATTTCAGTGTTATGGCCGGAAGTGGTAAGATCGACGTCACCGGTGATAGCGATGACCGCATTTTCGGTATCACCCCAACCGGCGGCCTGGAGATCAACGTAACCGAATGGTTCCGATTGGGAGCCGAAGCAGGCTACCGGTACGTTACGGATGTCGATGTTCGTAACCTCGGTTCCGAAGACTTCTCTACCCTCTTTGCCCAGATCCAACTCCGCTTCGGTTTCAGCTGGGGCTATTGGTAGGTAGTTTCCAGTTGGCAGTTGGCAGTTCTCAGTAGGCAGTTCGCAGTGGGCAGCTTGCAGTTGGCAGTTCTCAGTTCTCAGTTGGCAGTTAACAGTTCTCAGTAATTTAGCTACTGTATACTGCACACTGCAAACTG
>CAYFGK010000029.1:9845-28148 GCA_964342305.1 uncultured Saprospiraceae bacterium
ACTGCAAACTGGAGACTGCAGACTGCCTACTGCCTACTGCACACTGAAGCTGTGGCCTGATTTTTACCATAATCCACCGTGAGCCGTGAACCGTGAACCGTGAACCGTGAACCGTGAACCGTGAACCGTGAGCCGTGAACCGTACCCCTCACTCCTTCCTCATAAAAACATCCGCACAAGTCGGGTATTGATCATCGCCACAATCACCGCCCTGATCAATGATCCGTGAAGATTGATTAGTCTGATTCGTAACGACCATTTTATAACACATTTCGGAAAGTTCATCAACGTGCTCGAAGAGCGGACGATCGTTCCATTCGTGGCGACCTCCGCAGCTGGCTACGAGGTGATAGCTTCCGCCGACCTCCTCCAGGCGTTTCGCGATGGCGTTGGCTCCAAACAACGGCAAATACCCTGCGGCATTTTCATCACAGTAGTGGTGAGGGGCGGCATCAAAGGGCACCAGATTGTCGCAAGTACCGTGATAAAGAACCGTCGGAATGGCTGATTCCGCAGTAATATCGTTTACATCAACCATAGCCCCGGCCAAACTTACAACGCCCCCGTACGAAAACCCGGCAGGTAACTTCGGGGACCGGGGCAGCAGATCCGTATCGGTCCAGTAAGCGGCGTGCAAAACGGCTTCGGCCCCGGCACTGCTCCCCACCAGGATGACCTGCTCGGGATGGATGCCCAGCATTTCTTTGCGCTCCAGCAAAAAATTGGTGGCGGAACGGATATCCTCTACCGCCAGTTGAAACGTGCGGATCTTGTTCTGCGCCGGCTGATCACAACCGAAGCTCTTACCCTTCATCGTGAGCCGGTACGACATGGATACCACTGCGTAACCCCGCTCAGCCATACGCTGACAATAACCCGTATAGCGTGGTTCATCGCGGGAACCACCTGCGAAACCTCCACCGTGCACGTACAGGATCAGGGGACGATTTTTCACCGCATCCCCACTGGGTTCGTAAAAGTCCAGTTCCAGGGTTTCTCCCTCCTTTTTGGCGTAAGCCATAGTGGTGCGCTGAACCTCCTGAAAAACGGGCTTTTGATACCGCCCGGCGGGCCAGTATCGGTGATGACTAAAGAGCCAGGGTAATAAATCCGGCTCCGCAAAAGCGGAATCCCAGCTATTGTGGTTGGCACCCGGGTATTCGGTGTACTTGACGGAGGCTTCCGCTTTAGACAGCGCTTCTACCATTTTACGGGAGTTGACCGGGGGCACCACATCGTCGAGGCCACCGTGAAACACCCACAAATCAGTTTCCTGCATGAGCGGTGCCGCCACCACATTCCCACCCCCACAGATAGGGAATGCCGCTGCAAAGTAATCCGGCTTACGAGCCAGGAGCTCGAAGGTACCAAACCCGCCCATCGACAGTCCGCCCAAATACCGGCGGTGAGGGTCAATACGAAAGTCTGCTTCCAATTCAGCCAGCAAGCCTATCACGTTTTTCAGTGGTGTAGGGGGCGTCCGTACCAAAGGGAACTGCCAGTGAGCATCATCTCCCGGGTCAATATTTGCCCAATACGATCCCGTGGGGCACTGCGGAAAAACGACGATGGCCGGAAAAGCCTCGCGGTTGGCGCTATCGATAAACAAATCGGCACCGTGGGTTAGTTGCAGTGCATTATCACTGCCGCGTTCCCCGGCTCCGTGCAGAAACAGAACGAGTGGATAGGTTTCGTTAGGATCGTAATCCCCTGGCAGCAAAATTCGGTAAGGTAAGGTAGTACCATCTTCGGCCCGGAATGTTTTGGCCTCGAATACCTCCCTCGGATCCTGACCGGTAAGAGGGGTTAGCAAGCAAATACTTATCACAAGTAAGCACAGCGAACGCAGCATAGGTTTTGTTTTTGCCTTCTCGGATAATTTTTGCGGGAAATGCTTTGGCGAGAAGTGATACAACCAGAGGCAGCGGGGCTTTTTGCGAAAGCATTTGCATCAAAGCGCGGAAATTATCAGAGAACCCGTTTTTGAAAGTGCAGTAAAGTACTTTTTTTATACCTTTTGCCCAACCACTACCTAACTGGAGCCATGGTACGCCTTTTATTACTGTTGGTATTTACTGCATGGATGATACCGGTTCTGACACAATCGCTGCCGGGCCCCCTGCTGCGTCATTTCACCGCAACGGATTACCGGGCGGAAAACCAGAACTGGAGTCTGACCATCGACTCCACCGGGTACGTATACGTCGGCAATAATGGTGCCCTGCTCGAATACGACGGTTTGAGCTGGCATCAATACCACCTGCCCAACCGGCAGATCGTTCGCTCGGTTGCTGCCCGTAACGACCGGGTATACGTAGGTGGCTACGGTGAATTCGGGTATTTCCAACGGATCAGGGGTGGCCAGCTGACGTATCACTCGCTCAGCCGGGGCCAGTTGTCTCCCGAGGATCAGCGGGAAGAAATATGGCATATTCTCCCAACTGATCAGGGCATCTTTTTTCAGTCCTTTTCCCGCCTTTTTCTTTGGGACGGAGAAAGCCTGAAGAAACTGGATATCCCGGGCAACATCATGTACCTGCAACAGGTAGGCGACCAATTATTGCTGCCCGTCATTGGAATGGGGATCTACCATTGGGAGGACAACCAGACCTTCACCCGTATTCCCGGGAGTGAGCAATTCTCCGAGGAGATTATCAGTTGCCTGCTCCCGATTCACGATGGTTTTTTGGTGGGCACCCAAAACGCCGGTGTGTTCCAATATACCCGGGGAAGATTCCGGGTATGGGATACCCCCGTCAATGCCGATCTGCAACAATTCCAACTCAACAAAGGGGTGCACCTAAAGGACGGTCGATACGTATGGGGGACTATTCTGGCCGGCGTATTTATTACCGACGAGCAGGGAACCGTTACCCATCACCTCCGTCAGGAGAACGGGCTCCAAAACAATACGGTCTTAGCCATCGGGCAGGATCAGCAAGGTAATATCTGGCTGGGCCTTGATCGCGGAATCGATCTGCTGGGATTGAGTCACCCCCTTCAGTTCTACGTCGATCAGGATGGTAAAATCGGTTCCGTCTACGATGCTAGCGTATTTAATGGACGGTTATACCTCGCTACAAACCGCGGCGTTTTTTACCGGTCCTGGCCTCTGCAGGATGATGACCCCTTCCGGTTGATCGATGCCACCCGTGGGCAAAGCTGGACCTTTTTCACTGGCCATGATCAGCTTCTGTGTGGCCATAATAACGGTACTTACCGAATCCGTGATGACCAGGCAATCCTGATCTCCTCCATTACCGGTGGCTGGCATTTCAGGCCTTTGGACCAACAATCAGATATTTTGCTGCAGGGATGTTATACCGGGATTGTCCGCTTCGACTGGTCAGCGGAAAAAAAGGCCTGGGAACTGACCAGCCGGATTCGTGGCATCACTCATCGTGTTCGCCGGATCGTTCCCGACCCTGAATCCGATGACCTGTGGGTACAAAGCCAGCACGAAGGGATTTTCCGGGTTCAGCTCGATCTCGATTCCAATGCAGTACAGCTGGCAATCCCCTACGGTAAAGACAAAGGCATCGACTACGATGTGCAATCCTACCTTATTTTGCAGGACGATCAGATACTCCTGCATAGTAAGGGAGCAACCTATTTTTACAATCGATCCAAAGACATCTTTGAGCCCAAGGGAGACCCCGACTATGCGAACCTTCCCTTTCGGAAAAAACTGACGCTACCGGGCAACACCAGTCTATTCGTTTTTTCCGACCACGTTCGGTTCCAACAGGGAAATGATCCCGTCTACACCTTTCCCATTCGGCTGGTACCCCAATTTGAGGGGGTTCGAATGCTCCCCGATTCATCCTGGTTATTTTGCCTGGATAATGGCTTTGCACGTCTGCCCAGGCAGCGCCCCTTACAACCGGTTCCTTCCATAGTCCCGTTAGTCAAAGAGGTTCAGTTCACCGATAAGAAAGGAGTAGCTACTACTGTCGCCCCGGACGATGCGCTGCGCATCCCGCCGGGCTACAAAAATGTTCTGGTCGATTTTGGTCTGCCCCAATACACCCAGCCCGTCCAGCTGCGGTATCAATTGCATCCGCTACAGACCGATTGGTCGTCGTGGCAAACGATTGCTCAGAAGAGTTTCACCAATTTATCGCCCGGCAATTACGAATTGCGGATCCAATCCAACATAAACCAGGCGATCACACGCCTGCCTTTTACCCTGGAGCCGCATTGGTACCAGACCACCTGGATCCTGGTTCCCTACCTGCTATTGATCGGGGGCATCCTTTTTATCCTGTATCGATGGCACGAACACCGGCTCGAGATCGAACAACGACGACTCGTGCTGGAGAAAGAACGCCAGCTGCAACGGGAACGAATGGAAAATAAAAACCGGGAACTCCAACAGGACATCATCAATAAAAGCAAAGAACTGGCCAATTCAACCTTTAGCCTGATCCGCAAGAACGAATTATTGATCGATATCCGGGAGCAACTGGACCGGTGGAAAGGCAATGGCGAACCAACCGAGCAGGAAAAGTACTACCGGAAAATAATGCGGCTCATCAACCGGCAGTTAAGTCACGAAGACGACTGGGAAGTGTTTGAGCAAAACTTCAATCAGGTACACGAGGCTTTCTTCCAAAAATTGATCGCCCGATTCCCCAGCCTGACCCCCGGTGACCTAAAATTGGCAGCTTGCCTTAAAATGAATCTTACCTCTAAGGAAATTGCCCCGCTCCTCAATATAAGTTTGCGTGGAGTAGAAAATAAACGGTATCGCTTACGCAAAAAACTGGACCTGCCCAACGACGAAAACCTTACCGAATTCATGCTTAACCTGTAGAAAACTGCCTCATCATCATCCCAGATGACAAATGTGTCTATTTATAGACATTGGCGTAGTATTGGTGAGGTCTCTTTTTCGCATATCAGCTACTAATTCCATACTATTGTTTTATACGAAAGCTTTTGAAAGAACGAGCATTACGCCATTATGAGTCTAACCAAAAGTTATTTGGCATCTTACAATTAACTTTTTATAGTGGCGTAGTAAAGAGAGGCATAACACCACTGTATGAAACAACCAAAAACCATTTGCCTGGCCGGCCGGTCGGTACGCCAACTCCTATTTCTGGCGTTTATCTGGCTCTGCCTGCCAAACAATGTGCGGGGACAAGCTACACCAACAAACGTCCGACTCACAGCTTACGATGCACACCTGGAACTCAGGTGGCATGCACCAGATGCCTCTTTTATTCGTATCTACCGCTCCTCCGATGGTGGTCAATCTTTTCAGCAAATCACACGCCTATCAGCTACCGATTCCCTCTATATCGACTGGGTCGGTCCCGATAATGATACCTCCTATCAGTATCAAATCACTGCCTTAGACATTGCCGACAATGAATCCGAGCCCACGCCTATACAGACTGGTGCGCGCAAAAACCTAACCGATGCCGAATTTCTGGATATGGTTCAGGAATACACGTTTCGGTATTTTTGGGACTTTGCCCATCCGGTTTCCGGATTAACCCGCGAGCGAAACACCTCGGGAGATGTAGTAACAATGGGCGGTTCTGGTTTTGGCCTTATGGCCGTGCTGGTAGGGATCGAACGCGGTTACATTACCCGGGAAGAGGGGCTGGACCGCCTGCTGAATACCGTTATCTTTCTGGAACAAGCCAACCGGTATTACGGCGTTTTTCCACACTGGATGAACGGTAATACGGGCCGCACCATTCCCTTCAGTCAGTTCGACGATGGCGGAGATCTGGTGGAAACGGCTTTCCTGCTGCAGGGACTCCTGACCGTACGGGCGTACTTCGACGGCAATACGGCCAACGAGGTAGTTCTGCGCCAAATTATTACCGGTATTTGGGAAGCGGTAAACTGGAACTGGTACCGCCAGAACGACGAATCAGTGCTCACCTGGCACTGGTCGCCCAATCACGGTTTCCGGATCGATCTGCCCATCCGTGGTTGGAATGAAAGCATGATCATCTACGTGCTCGGTGGATCCTCCCCCACCAACCCGATTCCGATGCGCTCCTACCACGATGGCTGGGCCGGTGGGAATTACGAAAACGGCTTTTCCTATTTTGGCTATAAGCTACCCCTGGGTGGCAACCGGGGCGGACCCTTATTTTTTGTTCACTACTCTTACCTGGGGTTGGACCCCAGGGGGCTAACCGACGATTACGCCAACTATTTTGAGCAGGGTCGCAACCAAACCCTGATCAACCGGGCCTGGTGCATCTCTAACCCCGGAAATTACGAGGGTTATAGTGAGAATTGTTGGGGGCTCACCGCCAGCGATAACCCCTTCGGCTATCTGGCCCACGCACCAACCCAGTCCAGAGATAACGGAACTATCACCCCTACGGCCGCACTCTCGAGCATGCCCTACACTCCGGAGGAATCACTGGCCGCCCTTAAACATATGTATCGTACCTACGGTGAAGAACTCTGGGGCCCGATGGGCTTTCACGATGCCTTCAACCCCACCGAAAACTGGACCGCAGACTCCTACCTCGCTATTGACCAGGGACCGATCATTTGTATGATCGAAAACTACCGCAGCGGACTATTGTGGGACCTTTTCATGGGTGATGAAGACATCCGGTCCGGGTTGGAACGATTGGATATTGAGCAAGACTCTGCCACCACCAGTTTGCCGGTAGTGGAACCGCACCAAATAGATATGAAGGTTACCCCCAACCCCATGACCGATCAAAGTCAACTGACGTTCGTTTTGGAACAAAGCTCACCGGTTACGATCACCTTGCTCAACACGCAGGGGCAACCGATACAAAAAATAGTAAATGGATCATCCCGCCCGGCGGGCGTCCAGAAAATAAACCTAAACAACCCGGGGAACTGGCCGGCCGGAATGAATTGGCTATTGGTACAAACAGACCATTTCCAGGCAGTCACCCCCATTCAAATTTTTAAGTAATTATTTCATTAACCATTATCTGTTTCGCCATGAAAAAACGTTTACTACTATTACCGCTTCTGGCCTGTATGGTGCTGACCGGAGCTTTCGCTCAGGTAGTCCTGGAGGACTTCGAAAATGGCGCCGCGCTACCTTGGAATGCCGACTTTGGAGACAGCACGCTGACCGTAGTGGAAAATCCCGAGGGTCAGGATACCCTCATGATCAACCCCAGCGACAGTGTTGGGTCCTACACCAAAGTTTCAGGGACCGGTTTCAGTTTGTTGATCGCCGTCCTGGACGAACCACTCGACCTGTCGACCAACAGTCGCTTTACCATTCAGGTAAATGCACCGGTACGCTCTGCGTTCATTCTTAAATTAGAGGGTGGTGGTGCCGCGATTGAGCGTCGCCAGAATATCGCTGTTACAAACACCTGGATCGAGTACAGCTTCGATTTCAGTGAGGTATCAGATGTAACCACGCTTGACCGAATCATTCTTTTCTTTGATCCGGGTAACGCCGAATCCAGCGACACCTACCTGTTCGACAACCTCGTTGCCCGTCCGGCTAATGCTTGTTCCGGTGTGGAGCCGATTCCTGGTATTGTCGATGATTTTGAGTGTCAACGAAACGTGACTATTTCCAATCCGGGTTTCCTGGATGTGACCGTTGTTGAAAACCCTGATCCATCAGGAGTTAACACCAGTGACAGCGTTGGTCGTTATAACGATGCAGCCGGTGGAGCCTTCCACGCTTTGGTATATGACTTTGATGGTGACATCCCACTTGAGGAACGAAGTGTCCTGAACTTCAAGTTGTGGGCGCCTAAGACGGTTCGTTTAGCAGCTAAACTGGAGCGAGGTAACTCCCCCGCTACCGGTGACTTTTTCGTAGAAGTAGAGGAAGCAAATACCTGGGCAGAATACTCCATTGATTTCAGTGGTCAGGCAGGTGCCAGTCATGGTGCCCTGGTGCTGTTCATCAATGCTTTCGAGCAACCCGATTCCAACGACATCTACTATATCGACGATATTACCTTTACGGAAGCTCCAACGGGCGATATCCTGGAAGACTTCGAAGGTGGTGCCCAGTTAGCCTGGGAACCAACCGGTGCCGACGAGGCCATCTTTGGTTCCTTTAACGGTGCGATTGCCAACCCCGATCAGTCCGGTGCGAACACCAGTGAAACGGTGGGTTCCTACACCAAAGGTTCCTCTAACCTGGGGGGAGTACAGGCTTTCCTGCCCGGAGACTTTTCCCTGGAAACCTTTACACAGTTGAACGTACAGGTATGGGCACCCGCCAATACCAGCGAAGTGACCATGCGTATGTTCAGTCCGTCCAACGGCTTGTCAGCCATTACCCAGGCACTGCCAGCCAACGAAGAATGGGTCGATCTGACCTTCAACTTTGTTGATTTCCAGACAGTAACTGACTACGAACGGGTCGATCTCTTATTCGACGGTACTGTTGCCAGCTCCGGAACCTGGTACTTCGACAACCTGAGCCAGGGAGAGGGTACTACCGATCCTTGCGAAGGCATTGATTCCATTCCCAATATCGTCGACGACTTCGACTGTCAGCGCAATATTCCGTTGACAGTAGGCAGCGATCGCATTACCGTGATCAATAATCCGGATATAACCGGCGAGATCAATATGGACCCACTCGATAAGGTGGCTGAGTACCTCGATCCAAATGATCCTTGGTCCGCAGTGGTATGGGATTACGGACAGTCGATTGATCTTTCTGTTTTCAATCAATTATCTATCCGGGTATGGTCACCGGAAATAGTACCCATGCTCTTTAAGCTGGAAGGTGGCACTTCCGATGCCGTGGAAGTATCCACTGACGTGACGGCTACCAACACCTGGGTGGAATATACCATTGATCTGAGTTCAGCAGCTGATGGCGATTTCACCCGTTTAGCGGTGTTCATGAACGCTGGTAATGAACCAGGAGGAGAGATAACGTATTACCTGGATGATATCAGCTGGGGACGTGCGCCTTATACAGCATGTATCGCTGACTTTGAGACCGATGCAACCTCATTGACCGGATGGGGCTTCTTCCAGAATGGCTCGGTTAACGGTACTGAATTACCTATCGTGGACAACCCGGATGTAAGTGAGGGTAACATGAGTGCTAAGGTTGCTCTGTTCCGCGAAGCTGCGGATGGTGGTGCCAACTTTGCCGGTGCTTTCAACCCATTGGCAGCCCCCATTTCATTCCCTGACCTGATGAACAAAACCATCTCACTGAAAATGTGGTCTGAAGTAGCAGCTCCGATCGTGTTGAAAGTAGAGGGTTCTCAGACTGGTGCTGGTGGTAGTGGCGACGTGTTTGCCGACTATACTACGCCCGGCGAGTGGCAGGAGTTGACCTTTGACTTTTCAGGAATTGCTGACGATGGTCAGTACGCAACGCTAACGATTATTCCCAACATCAATGAAACACCTGCGGAGGACCAGCTTTTCTACTTTGATGATATCGTGATCGGTGATGCATCATGTGCAATGCCCACCTCGGTATTTAATGTCGAAGTGGACCAACTGTCCGTATATCCGAACCCGGTTCAGGATGAACTGCGTATTGATCGTCCCGAAGGTATTCGCGAATTCGTTCTCTACAACATGCTCGGACAACCCGTCCGTCGTATGGTAGTAGAAGGTGCACCTCAGGTTCGCCTGTCTACTTCCGGCCTGGAAAAAGGTATGTACCTGCTTTCCGGTTATGACGCTGCCGGCCAACTGACGGCCCAGGCACGTGTTGTCAAGAACTAATCCATTCACCTTTCATGAGATTGTGGTCCGTTTGGGCCACAATCTCATTTTCCAATCAACTCACTAGGCATGCCACTCCCACCGCTACGCCATTTTGTTCTCGTTTTGGTCCTATTCTCAGGATCGGCCTGTACACCGACGAATTCTTCCACAGATGCGGAAGCTTCCGCATCATCCTCCGTGGAACCGTTTGATCTCGACACCCTGCAGGCTCGCACTTTCCGCTACTTTTGGGATCTCGCTGACGAAACCAACTACCAGGTACCCGACCGGTACCCAACCAAGAATTTCTCCAGCATTGCGGCAACTGGTTTTGGATTGACGTCTTATCTAGTCGGCATCCACGATGGCCAGATCAGCCGCGAAGCCGGAGCCGAACGCGTCCGGAATACCCTGCGCGTCCTCTGGGATTTACAACAAGGCCCCGATTCTACCGGAGTAAGCGGTTACAAAGGGTTGTTTTACCACTTTCTCACCTACGAGAATGCAACCCGCTTTAAAAATGTAGAACTATCCACCATTGATACTGGTCTTCTGATGGCCGGCATCCTCAGTACCATGTCCTTTTTTGATCGTGACAATCCGGTGGAAAATGACATCCGCCAGTTGGCCGATAAACTCTATCGCCGGGTGGAATGGGACTGGGCACTAAATGACGACAATCGCATTTCCATGGGCTGGCGCCCGGAACGAGGATTTATTACTCACGACTGGAAGGGGTACAACGAAGCCATGGTGCTGCTCATTCTCGCCATGGGCTCCCCAACGCACCCCATCCCCGCTTCTTCCTGGGACACCTGGTGCAGCACCTATGAGTGGGCCGATTACTACGGCTACGAGCACATCAACTTCGAGCCTCTATTCGGGCACCAGTACAGCCAGATGTACATCGACTTCCGGGGTATTCAGGATGACTATATGGCGGAGAAAGGTATTGACTACCACGAAAACTCACGACGGGCAGCTTTCGCCAACCGGGCGTACTGCATGGATAACCCCCATCAATTCAAGGGTTACAGCGACGTTTGTTGGGGACTTACCGCTTGCGACGGGCCGGCCAATAAAAAACAACTATGGAAGGGCGACACTATCCAGTTCCGGACCTATAGTGCCCGCGGTGCCAGTGCACAGCGCGTAGTTGATGACGGTACCATTGCTCCCACCGCAGCTGCCGCTTCCATTGCTTTTGCTCCGGAAATCAGCCTGGCCGCCATGGAGCACTTCTGGACGGATCATTACGACCAACTGGTTCGCACGTACGGATATGCCGATGCCTTTAACCTCACCTATACCTGGGGCGAGGGCAACGAAAATGGCTGGTTCGATAAAGATTATATAGGCATTGACCAGGGCCCCATTGTGATTCAGATCGAAAACTACCAATCGGGCCTGGTGTGGGATCTGATGAAAAAGAACCCCTACGTTCGGGCCGGCCTGAAGCGGGCAGGATTTCGCAACGGATGGATCGACGAAAATAGCTAACAGACCTTTGTTTCATACACCACCGGTCCGGAGCCCTCGGGCTCCGGATCATTTCCTAACCCCAAAAACCAAATAATGGACCGAATCAACCTGGAACAAAGAAAATGGATGTACGGCTGTGTGCTAGTACTGATCATCGGGTGCTTGCATTACTTTGAATTTCACCAAAAATTCTTCACACCTCCAGTCGGCACAGCCGTTTCGCCTCTTTTGGAAGCAGTTGATACCGGAGCTGCTACCACCGTTTATTCAGAAACACAAATACAAAAGCCATGAGATACCTCTTTACAATACTATTGATCCTGGGTTGCTGGTACTCTTCCCGGGCTCAATTACCCGAGCTAACCGACGAGCAGGCCGAACAAATAGAAACGTTGCTCGACAAGATGACGACGGAAGAAAAGATCGGTCAATTGACCTTATTTACCAGCGACTGGGATGTCACGGGCCCCACCTTGCGTGGCAACTATAAAGAAGACATCCTTTCCGGAAAAGTCGGGGCTATTTTCAATGCCCACACCGCCGACTATAACCGGGAATTGCAAAGGATAGCTATTGAAGAAACCCGTTTGGGTATTCCCCTGCTGTTTGGCTACGATGTCATTCACGGTTATAAAACCATTTTCCCCATTTCTCTCGGGGAATCCGCCAGTTGGGACCTGGAAGCGATTGAGGAAAGTGCTCAGGTAGCCGCCGCTGAAGCCGCTGCCGCCGGTTTGCACTGGACATTCGCGCCCATGGTCGATGTGGCCCGCGACCCCCGTTGGGGACGTATTTCGGAAGGTGCTGGTGAAGACCCTTACCTGGGTAGCCGTATAGCTGAGGCACGGGTTCGTGGGTTCCAGGGCGATGATCTGGCGGCTACCAATACCCTGATCGCTTGCGCAAAACACTTTGCCGCCTACGGTGCTGCTCAGGCCGGTCGCGATTACCATACCGTTGATATGTCGGAGCGCGTATTACGGCACGACTTTTTGCCTCCTTTTAAAGCGGCTTTGGATGCGGGTGTGCAATCTTTCATGACCTCTTTTAATGAACTCTTCGGTGTTCCGGCCTCGGGCAGCCATTATCTGCTGACCGAGATCCTGCGCGACGAGTGGGGTTTTGACGGATTCGTAGTGACTGATTACACCTCCATTAACGAAATGATCCCACACGGTGTGGTTGCCGACGAAAAGGAAGCCGGCGAATTAGCCCTCACCGCCGGCGTGGACATGGATATGCAGGGTGCTGTTTTTTACGACCATCTCCAACAATCACTGAAAGAAGGCAAGGTCACCGAAGCCCGGATCGACCAGGCAGTGCTGCGAGTCCTCCGGGCAAAAATGCTGCTGGGGCTGTTCGACGATCCTTACCGCTACAGCGATATGCAGCGCCAGGAAGAAACTATTTTGGCGGAAGCCCACCTGGAAAAAGCCCGGGAGGTAGCTCGCAAATCCATGGTTCTCCTCAAGAATAATGGCGTTCTCCCCTTGTCAAAAGCCGGCCAAAAGATTGCCCTGATCGGACCGCTGGCCGATTCGAAGGCCGACCTGCTGGGGTCGTGGCACGCTGCCGGTAATGCCGAAGATGCCATTACTCTGAAAACCGCTCTCGAAGATATGCTCGAATCATCTTCTACTCTTTTACACGCAAAAGGTTGTGAGGTAGAAGGTGATGACCGCTCCGGTTTTCCCGAAGCGCTGGCTGCCGCCCGCCAGTCCGATGTAGCCATCTTAGTTGTTGGCGAAAACTGGTGGATGAGTGGTGAAGCCGCCAGCCGGTCCGAAATTGACCTTCCTGGTGTTCAGCTCGAACTGATAAAAGCCATCAAGGAAACGGGTACGCCCGTAGTGGTCGTACTGATGAATGGACGGCCCTTAGCCATCCCTGAAGTAGATGAAATGGCCGACGCTATTCTGGAAACCTGGTTTGCCGGAACCATGGGCGGACCAGCCATGGCCGATATCATTCTGGGAGATGCCAACCCTTCCGGTCGTTTGCCGGTAACCTTCCCGCGCAATGTAGGTCAGGTCCCATTGTACTACAGCATGAAAAATACCGGCCGCCCAATGGAGCCGGAGAACAAATACACGAGTAAATACCTGGATGTACCGAACACGCCTTTGTATCCTTTCGGATACGGCCTTGGTTACACCACTTTTGAATACGGTGACCCCAGTACCTCCGATGAACCTTTTACCGAAAATGCCCCCATTGAGTTTTCAGTGGAGGTACGAAATACCGGAGACCGTGCCGGCCGGGAGACAGTACAGTTTTACGTACGCGACCTGGTGGGTAGCGTAACCCGTCCGGTATTGCAGTTGAAAGGCTTTCGCCAAATCGACCTGGAACCCGGAGAAACACAGACCGTGACATTTACTTTGTCAGCGGATGATGTAGCATTTTACCGACGCGATATGAGCTACGGTTGGGAACCCGGTGAATTCGACTTATTCGTTGGACCCAACGCGCAGGACCTGCAATCCGTTCGCGTCGAATTGACTTCCAATAAAAAATCAAATCCCTAGCACCATGAAAAATAAATACCTATTGAGTGTCTTCTGCCTGCTGCTCGGGCTAAGTACACTCCACGCACAATCCACCGTTACGGGGACCGTTATCGACGAGACGGGCCTACCGTTACCGGGGGTAAACATTCGATCGGCTTTACAGTCGACCACCGGGGTGATCTCGGATGCTGACGGTTCATATTCCATCGATTTGGAGGATCCCGCTAACGACACCCTTATTTTTTCCTTCATCGGTTACCAAACTCTGCGCCAGGCGGTACAGGCACGCACCACCATTGATGTTCAAATGGACGTTCAGCAACAGCTGCTGGACGATGTGGTAGTCGTCGGGTACGGTGTACAGCGCAAAAGTGATCTGACGGGAGCCATATCCAGTGTTAAAGAGGAGGAACTGCAACGTGTTTCCAGCGGTAACGTAGAGCAGATACTCCAAGGCCGGGTTGCCGGTGTTCAGGTAACCCCCAGTAGTGGCGAGCCCGGACGAGGCGCCGTTATCCGAATTCGGGGTACCGGTACTCTGAACGACGCTTCGCCCCTCTTCGTGGTCGATGGAATGCTATTGAACGACATCGATTTTCTGAACCCCAACGACATTGAGTCGATCGAGGTGCTGAAGGATGCCTCAGCTACCGCTATTTACGGCTCGCGGGGTGCCAACGGAGTGATCATTGTAACTACGAAGAAGGGACGTGATCAAAGACCCACCTTCCAGCTAAATGCGTATTACGGCGCCCAGGAAGTTGTGCGACAGATCGACCTGACCAACGCCTCCGAATTTGCTCAGCTGGCCAACGAAGTCGCCATTAACACCGGCCTGGAAACACCATTCGACGATCCCAACTCCTTTGGAGAAGGTACTGACTGGCAGGACCAGATCTTCCAGACTGCTCCTATCCAGAACTACCAGCTGAGCTCAAATGGGGGGAATGAATTCGTGCGGTATAATATTGCTGCCAACTATTTTGCCCAGGAAGGGATCATTCGGGGGTCTGACTTCAATCGTCTGACCATTCGCCTCAACAACGAATACCTCTTGTCCGAGAATGTTACGGTGGGACATAACATTGCCTATACCCGAAACAACCGTGAAAACCCGGCGGGCGTACTTACGCAGGCTTACCGCGCCGAACCGGTCATTCCGGTATTCAACGACGACGGAAGCTTTGCCGATGCCACGGTTCGTATTCCCGTAGGTAACCCGGAAGCCTCCATCTTTTACCGCAATAGTTTCAGCGACGGTACGCGCCTGGTGGGTAATGCGTACATAAACGTTGACTTTCTGAAGAACTTCACCTTCCGTTCGAGCTTCGGTATCGACAATGAACGGTTCGAAAGTAAGACTTTCGTTCCCCAGTTTGAGGTCTCTCCTACCAGTTTGCAACGCAACGAGGAGAGCAACCTCAATGTGAATAATACCACCAATGAATCGTGGCTATGGGAAAACACTATTTCCTACCAAAATGAGTGGAATATCCACCGCATCAACCTGCTCGGTGGTGTCACGGCTCAGGAATTTACCAACGAAGGACTTGGTGGCTCACGCCGGAATTTCCTGGGAGAAACCGAAGAGTTTTTCTATCTCAGTGCAGGTGAAGCCGAGACCCAAACCAACTTTAACGGAGGGTTTGAGTGGACATTGCTTTCCTATTTATTCCGTGCTAACTATACCTTAATGGACCGTTATTTGCTTACCGTAAGTATGCGGGCTGATGGTAGTTCAAAATTTGGTGAAAACAATCGCTGGGGCTACTTCCCGTCCGTAGGTCTTGGATGGAATCTGAGCCAGGAAGCCTTCATGCAATCGCAGAACCTCATTTCCCGCCTGAAACTTCGCGGTAGCTGGGGAGTGATCGGTAACGAAAAGATCGGTGCTTACGCCGGTAAACCAACTGTTACCTCTAACATAAATGCCGTTTTTGGAAATCCCTCCAGTCTGGCTACGGGTGCATCGATCGTGGATCCGGCCAACCCAAATATTCAATGGGAGGAAACGGAGCAGTACAATTTTGGCGTCGAGATCGGTTTTCTGGAAAACCGCCTTACTGCCGAACTCGACTACTACAACCGTACGACCAACGATATCCTGGTTGCCGTGCCCATTCCCGACTACGTTGGGGTAGATGCCAACCCGGTGGTCAATGCTGCCAGTGTGGAAAACAAAGGTATCGACATGACCCTGAACTGGCGCGATGATATTGGCGACTTTAGTTATTCCGTAGGCTTTGTCGGATCGACCGTGAATAATGAGGTCCTCTCCCTTGGTACCGGGCAAGCAGAGATATTTGGCGGTGGCCTTGGCGTGGGTGGCCTCTTGGGTACCCGCACCGTCGTTGGTCAACCCATTGGTGCCTTTTACGGATACCGGACCAACGGCATCTTTCAAAACGAACAGGAGCTGGAGCAATTCCCGACCCGCGGGGTAGAAGTGCCCGGTGACCTGCGATTTGTCGACACTAATAACGACGGCGTCATCACCTCCGATGACCGTACGATGATCGGAAATCCCATTCCCGATTTCACCTACGGCTTCAACGTGAGCATGAACTACAAAGGTTTCGACCTGGCCCTGGAATTCAATGGCCAGCAGGGCAACGAGATCATCAATGCCAAGAAGATGGCGCGGTTTGGTACCTATAACTTTGAAACGACGTTTCTCGATCGCTGGACCGGTGAAGGCACCAGCAACACCGAGCCCCGGGTAACCAACGGCGGACACAATTACGAGCCTTCCGAACGGTTCATTGAAGATGGATCCTTTACCCGTCTTCGTACCGTTCAGCTGGGGTACACCTTGCCACAATCACTTATGGATCGCGTGGGCATTAGCCGGTTTCGCGTGTACGTGATCGGCAACAATCTTGTGACCTGGACCGACTACAGTGGCTATACTCCCGAAATTACGTCGGGTTCTGTCATTTCGGTGGGAATTGATAGCGGTGTCTTCCCCATTGCTAAAACATTTACCGCCGGTATTGATGTTACATTTTAATCAGAAACTCCATCATCATGATACGTATAACATCCTATAAATCAATCGTCGCTGCGTTGCTGACCGTCTTCCTGGTCACCGCATGTTCGGAGGAATTCCTCGAGAAAAAACCACTCGGCCAATTATCCTCTGAGACGTTCTTTACGACCCCTGAGCACGCTGTGCTGGGCACGAATGCTGTGTACAACCTTTTACGGGATTGGTCGGTCCACGTATTCTCTTATATCGGAACAACAGATATCATTTCCGACGATTCTGATAAAGGTAGTACCCCCAACGATGCGAACTTTTTATTAGAGGTAGACAATTTCACCTTCGATGCCGGAAATACGGCCTTTAGCGGAGTATGGTCTGGCTATTACCGAGGCATTTACCGTGCCAACCTGGCCATTCAGGAGATTCCCAATATCGAAATGGACGAAACTATGAAAGCTCGTCTGATCGGGGAGAACAAATTCCTGCGTGCCTACTTCTACCTGAGCCTGGTCCGCTGGTTTGGGGATATTCCACTGATCCTGGAACCATTAAATCCCGATCAGTACGAGCAGGCCCGTGATCCTAAGGAGGAGGTGTTTGCCGCTATCGAGCAGGACCTCCTGGATGCCATCGATGCTCTTCCCGAAACATACCCACCAGCTGATATCGGCCGTGCTACTAAAGGCGCTGCCCAGGGTTTGCTGGCACGCGCTTACCTCACCACTGGTAATTTCACGGGTGTCCGGGATATGGCGGAAGCGGTAATCAATTCGGGACGATACGACCTTTACCCCAATTACACGCAGCTTTTCCAGCCAATAGGAGAGAATTCAGTGGAATCTGTATTTGAGGTACAAGCCGAAGCCTTTGAAGTTGGTGGTGGCGGTTCCCAGTACAATGAGGTGCAGGGTGTTCGCGGCATTCCCAACCTGGGTTGGGGCTTTAATCGCCCATCCGACGATCTGGTAGCCACTTACGAAACCGGTGATCCCCGCCGTGATGCTACCATCTTCTACCCCGGAGAGATCCTGCCCGACGGTTCCGATATCATTAGCGACAATCCCAATATCGTAGGTGAACGGTACAACCAGAAGGCCTGGGTTCCCGATCATCCAGGTGGTAACGGTAACGGCCCGGGGAATATTCGACTCATTCGTTACGCCGATGTCCTGCTCATGGCTGCCGAAGCACACAATGAACTGGGTAATCCCCAGCAAGCACTGGAATACCTGAATCAGGTTCGCGCACGTGCTCGCGGCACCCGCACAAGTGTACTCCCCGATATCACCGAAACCAATCAGAATGCACTGCGCGATATTATCTGGCATGAACGCCGGGTTGAGCTGGCCATGGAGCAACAACGTTGGTTTGATATCGTCCGTCAGGGCCGTGCCGCCGAGTTGATGCAGGCCGTTGGCAAACCATTCGTTGAGGGCAAACACGAGGTTCTGCCCATTCCACAAACGGAGATTGACCTGAGCGGTGGTATGCTTACGCAAAACCCAGGGTATAACTAAGATACCGGGAGGTTGGGCTTTGCTAACATCACTATTTAGATAAGACTGTGCCCAACCTCACGTCAAGATAAGGTCTTCTTTATGGCTTTCGCCAAAAAGAGATGTATCGCAAAGGCCATCTGTCGTAAGGCAG
>CAYFGK010000029.1:28248-48892 GCA_964342305.1 uncultured Saprospiraceae bacterium
AGCAACCCGAGGGGAGCGTCGATCTAATCCAACAAAAAGGAGCATAGAGTGCTTATGGGCAAAGAACATCGTCCGTGAGGAATGAAGAGGAGCCCACAAGTGATAAAGATGCTGTGAACTGTTTGCAGGCCAGACTTTCCCTGAAAGAGGGAACGACTCGGGCAAACAGTTCACAGGATCAAGCTACTACCGTACCAGGAGCATTTTGCGCGTTTGCATAAACTCACCGGCTCGCAGGGTATAATAGACCACTCCGGAACTGGAGAAGTCACTGCGATTCAACATGATCTGGTGGTACCCGCGGTCCAGATTTTTGCGGACAACCTGTAATTCCTTACCCATCATATCGGTGAAGGTGATTGATACGGGACCAGCCTCTTCAATGGTGAAACCGATCATGGTATTTTCACGGAATGGATTCGGTGTGTTCTGATATACAATAGTACCACCGGAAACCTCCGTATCTCCGACCATCAACTGGATATCGTTTGATTCCAGGGATTGCAGGGAATAGGCTTCGGAAGGCGTAAACCGCGAGGTCAAACGAATGGCCTGACTCAAAGGAACGCTATTCGTCGGACGGATGACCAGCGAGAACAATGGTGCCTCTTGGTCGGTTACCGGAGCGAACAAACGGCCCCAGGAACTGGTCACCACCCGTTGTTCGGTGAATACTCCAAAGAATTCAGCGGGGATGGTACCGGGGATCAATTCCACCAGGTCGGCCCGGTTCAGTTCGAGTGACAGCTGGAACCCTTCCACATCGGCGATATTCTTCGCGTAGATGGGTACGGTGTATTCCTCTCCTGCCTTCAGGTTTTGCTGATCCGTGAACAGACGCAGTGGGTTATTGGTTAGTGAGCGCGTTTCAGCTACGTTAGCAGTCCCGTTCAGGTCACCGATCTTTACTGCAACAAAGTCTACGTTCACCTCACCGTTCAGGTTGTTGATGTTGCGGACCGAAGGATATTCCTGCTGCAGGGGATCAATTCGTTGGTCGAACTGGAACGCTTTATCCACAAAGGTCCAACTGGTGTTGTTGGGGAAATCATTGCGGATGCTCAGAACCAGTGCACGCAATTGAAGCATATCCAGGGTGGAGATCGATTTATCTCTATTGATATCCGCCGCAATATGCTGGTATGGATCAGTCAACTTAGAAATACCCAGTACGTGACGACCGATCATGATCATGTCGGCCGTGGAAACACCGTTGCGGGCATTGTGATCCAGAGATGGTGAAATGGAATAGTCATAACCAGTGGCCAGGTCGTTGAAACGGAACACACCACTGTAATCAGTCATGTAGGCCATGTCACGCGGACCAGACAAGGATACTTCCACGCCTTCCACCTGGGTATTCCGGGCGGTTTTTACCGAACCGGAAACCAGACCTTCGCCTTCGCCATCCGGGCAGATATTCATATTGTCATCAACCTGTACGTAGGTTACACAGTAGTCGTTATTGCCTTCCAGGTCGACAGTATGAACCTCTACGGGGATCAGTTGGCCGGCATCATTACAGTTGAAAGCCACTCCGGTTTGTGGGTTATCCGGATCGAACTCGCTTACGCCCTCGATCTCATCGCGGACGATGAAGTAGTTATCCTCCGTGATCATGGGCAGGTTGAAATCACCGCCGGGCTCGCCCTGACCGGTACAGTCAAAGATAGCCGATGCGATAAAGTCACTGGCCCATACTTCCATGAAGCCACCCGTTGTATCATCTTCGCTGGGCATCAGTTCGATGGAAATACCGTTGATACAGATGGGAGCCGGTGCTTTGCGGTCCACTACATCAAAAACCCGGCTAACAGTTACCGCATTACCGCAACCATCATTTGCCGTGAAGACCAGGCGGTGCTGACCTTGTGGATATTCCGCGCTGAAGGTACCATTGACCAGATTAGAAGTAACGTCAGCATCAGTAACGCCATCGTTGCCAACATCGAGTAATACGGTGATATTCACGTCGAGGGTATCGTCGGTGCACAGATCCGTAGCTGCCACCAGGAAGGTCACATCACCCGTACAGTTTTCACCATCCAGTGAAGCAAAGGTATCTTCGCCCTCTACGGTAATTTCCGGATCCACATCATCGTACACCACAATGTGCTGGGTATACTGGAAGAACCCAAAACTACCGTAGCGATAGTCGTTATCGTCGCTCTGGGTATTTCCGGAGATATCACTGTCGTTTTGATTTCCGTCGTCAGACCAAACCGAGCCGTTACCTTCGTAGTATGCTTCTTCGGTCGGATCATCACTACCGGAAATAACCCGCCACCAATAGCCGTAGGTGGAACCACCGAATGAGACACTATTGTCGTAGGGGTTATCGGTATTATCGTAGTAAACGGTATCCGGCTGATCGTCGGAGAAGTCGCGCTTCACGTGCACATAGATTGCTTCATCACCGGGATTATCATCACCGTCAGGACTTTGTGGGTTGGTTCCATTATAGCCATCCCAGTCGCGGGAAACGATCGTTGGCTGCGCTTCGCCATCGTATTCACACCAGTTGATCACCCGGTAGGTGCGGAAGATCTTGTAGCACGCATTTGGATCCTGGGTAGCCGTGAAGGTCTCGTCTTCGGAGCTAACGGCCATCAGATCACACGCATCCTCCACAAAGGTGACTCCTTCGGTGGAAGGAGTGTCGCCACAGGTGGTTTCAGCATCGGCCGGGAACCGTACCCAGTAATCGTGACGGGCTACCACGGTGATGAGTTGCTCACAGATTTCGGATTGCTCGCCGTTTCCGACAGCTACCCACTGACGGGTGATGGTACCTACATTACAACGATCGAGATCGACGATAGGATCCAATTCTTCAATACCGAATGACTGGCAATTGCTGAATGGCTCCTGCGGGGTTCCGAAGAAGGATAGGTCATCGAGATTATTGAGTACTTCGTCGTCGCAGGTAGTAATCGCCGGCGGCAGATCGGTGCAGACCGGATCAACTTTATCTTCGATCAACAGCTCCAACCAGCAGATATTGCGGTTCGGCATGTCCATCTTCATAATGGGATCCACCGCATTATCTGTTCCCTGTAATTCGATTACCACGTTCTGTCCGGCATCACAGCAGAAAAATTCTACGTAATCGTTCCAGATGGTATAGAATACGCCGTCCTCCTGAACCAGATCGTCCATATCGAAGGTTCCGGCATCAATACAGGATTCGCTGACCGAACGGCGGATCTTCAGGCTGGCCAGGGCGCAGTTGTCAGAGCTGCCCTCATCCACATCACTGGCGAATACGCGACCGTAGCCTCCCGTGGAAAGGGTAATATTCAGTTGATCATCACAAGACATAACCGGTGCGATCTGATCCTTCACCTGGAAGAAAACCACGCCTTTGGAAGAGTTATAACACTCGTCGGCAACCTCCAGGATCAACGCGTGAATACCTACCGGAATATCGGCCGCAAAGCCATTGATCATCGGGTAGTTCCCTTCACGCCAAATGGAATCACCGGTGGGGAAGCCACCAATTATCTTGGGGCCAAAGGTCATTATGGAAATAGAAGGCTGGCGAATACTGCAGTCTTCAATATCAAACCCAAAGGTAGAACGCAGGGAATTCAGGTTGATCGGGAACGCGCCGGTGCAATCCTGCGGACGGGTGGAAATGGTCGTAATCATATTCATCTGCTTAAGGGTCTGCAGAGAATCGAGATCGACAATCACCTCATTACTGGTAATGGATTGGTTGTAGTTGAGGTCCTTTTGCAGACCTTCAGCAAAAGCTTTGCCCTTGCCTTTAAAAACCGGTGGTTCAAAATCGCCGATCTTAATTATAACAGTATCCACGTAATCCGACGTACCAGCGCACCAGTCAAATACACTGATATAGCGCTGGATCTTTCGACCAGTACCATTACAAACGGGGAATTCCGTTTCGTCGATTGATATGGAGTAATTGCAGTCGATCTCGTTAAGCCCTAATTTATAATCCCCGTCATCCGTAGGGAAAGGCACTTCCCAGTAGGGATAAGCAGCGGGAGGGGTTACGCCGGCGGCATTGCAAGTTTGTTCGGTTACGTCATCGAGGAGAACCAGGTCATCCAGGTCGGGGCGGACGAAGTCGTAGGTAACCGTGTAATCGGTGCTATTGCCTTCGCAATCAGTGGAGGTGTATTTCCGGGAGATCCGGGCATACACAAATTCTTCACCGAACTTGATCCCGCGGTTTTCACAATTGGTGAAGTATTCCACCTGGTCAAAAAACTTAGTTTCGATACTGCAACCGCAGTCACCGCAATTGTCCTCGAACAATACCCGACCGATGTAGTAGGGTGAGCTGGGGTTAGCAGTTTCCACATTGTTGACAAAGTCATCAGCAAAGACACAGGGTATGGTTTCATACACTGTTTCAACCTCATCAACCCGAGGCCCGGTTTTGTCTTCGGCAAGTACTTCCCCCCAGCAGATCAGATCGTCGTTGCCATCAAAGATGCCGTAAGTATAGGTACCCGGGCAATCAATGACACCGCCGTTTCCGGGATTGGCGTCATTAACGATCAAGCGGCGGGCCTCGGTGCAGGCACCGGCTCCCACCTGATTGAGCGTAAGTGTGTACGTGCAATTCCCGTTCATGCGAACGTTGACCTGATCCTGGCATCCGCAGTCGGAGCCGGTCGTTTGGGTCAATGGGCTGGCAGCATTATCTGCCATTGTTTTTGGGATGTCCAGATCACGGATAGCAACGCGTTCGTCTTCGTTCGAGTTTTCGTTGTAACTGGTGTTGAACGCTGTTGTACTGGTAATGGCTACGGTTAGAAAGAACGCCATAACCAGGCCCGTGCGCTGGCACAGACTGGTAAAAAGATTCATGGTTCTAATTTGTTAAAAAATGTAGAAAATCCTTCTTATGAAAATTACATACTAATTACTTGGAATACCATCTATTACACTACCCTTTTTCGGGTATTTTTTTGGCGAAAGCCAGCCAGACACTCAACGAACAGGGTCGATGACGCTGGTTAACCTCCCGCATAATCAACGCAATACCCAATCCATCTCGAATGAGTCCTGCGGAGACTGTAGCCATTTCAGGTATGTAGATATAATAGGTTTCTCGTCCGAAGCAATAGCGAATCGTTCTGCCTACAGGGGGGATGACAGGAATCGATTACGACTCGTACATAGCGTGTAACGTGAAAGGTATGTGAAGGGAAGGCGGCACTTCGGTCCGCTCATTGAATCATCAATATACGAATAATTCAGATAGGATGCAGTAGGGTTGTGACCTTAAAAGTAAATTTTGTGATTTTGCCGAAATCACGTCATTAAAAAGTGGCCGGGACCCAATTCCGGTCCCGGCGCTTTCCATTTAGTGGTCATGCCCTTCGTGGTCGTCATGACCATGATCCTGATGACCTTCACGTTGTTGTAATTCGTCCTTGGCAACGTAGGCCATGCCGCAAACAGGGCAATCTCCTGGCTCAGCACTACCACTGCCCTCACAGTGCATGGGGCATACATAAGCCGAGGTGTACTCAGGGCCCATTTGCTCTCCGTCCATTTCCGTAGTTTCGGAATCACCGGCCTGGTCGTCACCGCCACCGGAACAAGCAACAAAAGTCATAAGTCCTGCAATCAAAAGCAGGAAAGTCATAAAACGCAGATTGATACGCATAGTAATTAAATTAAGAGAGTTATAAAATTGGTTAATTGTTATTGAATGTCAATTTTTTCAACTTGCACATACTGGCCATTTTCATTTACCTGAGTACGGGAAAGAAGCAGAGAATGGTTATCAAGGACGGCTAGAACAGGGAAACCCGCTGAACGAGCGCCACTCGTAGTCACGATTTTTTCCCGGTACAATACTCCATCTTCCTCTACCAATGCCAGACAAATGTCAGCCTCACCTTCTTCCCCGTTTTCCATCCAGGAAATATACACCTGATCCTGTATGGTAGCTACGTCAACCCTTCCCAGAGGATTACCGAAATCCAACCGAAGGGTATCGCCAAAGCTTTGGCCATCCGGAGCCATTCGTGCAGCGTAAACCTTAGGTACATTATCAGCACCGGTAAACCAGGCGGTCCAGTATCCGGCTTTATTTTTGGAAACGGCCGGTCCATTTACCGGACAACCCGCGATTAGCCAATCATCAGCATGCACGGGCTGGGGAGCACTCCAGCCATCAGCTGTTTTACGCACAAAGGAAATATCCCGGATCTCGCCTTCCGAACGATCGCGATACACCACCATTGCTTCTTCTCCATCTACGACCAGATCAGTTTGGCAACAATCGCAAATCCGGTGATCCAATTCCACCTGATTGGAGAGGTTTCCGCCAGTATCAAAGGTCGCGGAACGAAGCGTCATCGCTCCATCATCCGTCTTGGTAAATCGACCGTCGAGCCAAACGGCCATTAGTTGATCATCGCCGTACGGTTTCATGGTGACAAAACCGTGTTCGGCGGGTATACTATCCCGGTGCAGCACAAAGGAAGGCTCCCAGGTTTGCCCTTTATCGTTTGAGATCGATACCCTTACCTCATAGTCGTAGGTACCGCCGGCACTTTTTTGCAGCCAATGGGCAGCCAAGCTCTTACCCTCACCAAATGCCGTTAAAGAGGGAAAATCAGCCCAGTTCACAAACCAGTCACTACCCGTGGCTATAGTAACCGGCTCCGACCACTCATTACCGGTCCACCGTACCCAGCGTAATTGATCGGTCGTATCGTTAAGGTATTCCACCCAGCTCATGGCTACATCTCCGTCCGGTAATACGGTGAGCCGGCTTTCACCACCGTTTTGAGAGGGCGTCGGTAAGCTTGTCACCGTCCAGTTCGGAGCATCTCCGGTCGGGTTACTCCGGCATCCGGCTAACAAAAGGAACAGAAAAAGAAATTGATAATGTCGCATGTTTTCGTTTTGCTTGTTTATTGAATACTGTCCTGCACGGTACCGCACCGCAACATCTTATCACCGAAATAGGGATTCAGGATCTGGTCTTCGTAGGCCAGCCAGTCGGCTCCCTTATTATTGAAAGCCATGGGGCAATGTTGCACATACAAAGTATCCCCGGCGCCAAAGGCCCGTACCAGATCGATCATCAAGTCAGAGATGAATTCAAATTGCCGGCGCTGCTCTTCCACATCACTACTTGCGATCAGGTTATCAAGATGTGTTTCCAGCGCCCCTTTTTGCTGTTGCCAAAAGGAATATATCTCACCGGTGAGCAGGTTGGCATCCATTTGCCCTATTCGCTGGTCCATGGTAGTAGCTGCTTCACTGGCCGCCGTGGCATCCGTAGCTACGAAAGCATCTTTCAACGCAATATAGGACTCCGTCATTGTCACGAAAGCATTCTGGAAACCGGCAGTCACCTCACTGCGGTAGTCCGGGACAGTGGGCTGGCCTTCGCTCCCCTCCAGGAGCACGTCACGGTTCATCATACTGGCCTGATTGTTCAACTGGGCGGCGGCATCGATCACAAAAGCACCGTTGGTTACCACCTCCTCACCACCGCGCAGGCCCGATCTTACCAGGTATCCATTACCTACGCGTTCACCGAGAACAATCTCCCGAAAGCGAAAGGAAGGTACACTGCTGCCGGGTTCAGATAAGTAAACTACCGATCGTTTTCCGGTCCACAGTACCGCAGAAGCCGGCACTACTACCTGGTCCGATGCCTTCGCACTGCTGCCGATGATGGTTCCCCTGACCAGCATATCTGGTTTTAGCAGGCCAGACCGATTTGATATTTCTGCCCGGGCGGTGGCCGTTCGGGTCTGGGGATCAATGAGTGGGTCTATAAACTGAATACGGGCATCAAAAATCTCGTCGGGAACTGCTGCCGTCTTAAAGCGAACCCGGTCGCCAACACCCACTTTCGACAAATCGGCTTCGTATACATCGAGCAACACCCAAAGACGCGACAGATCGACCAGATTGAACAGAACATCTCCGCGCTTTACGTAATCACCCACTGCTACCCGGCGATTGGCTACCGTACCCGCCTGATCGGCCAGGATATCAAAAGTCTCCCGAATTTCCCCGTTCTCAATGACATCTGCGATGAAGCCCCCGGGCAGCTTCCAGTATTCCAATTTCTTTCGGGCGGCTTCCGCCAAATCACTTTCCGGACCCCGGAATTCCACTGCCTGGATCAGCTCTTGCTGAGCAGTGATCAGCTCCGGAGAATACACGGTGGCCAGACGCTGACCGGCCCGGACCTGTTCCCCCGTAAAGCTCACGAAAAGCTGCTCAATCCGCCCGCCAACGTGGGTAGTCTGGGCAGCCAGGCGCCGTTCATCGGTCGCGACACGACCACTGACCGATACCTCCACCCGCTGCTCCGACTGGCTTCCGATTTTTGTCGTTTGAATATTCGCCAGGCGGGCGGCTTCCTTTGTCATGGTGAATACCAGTGGATCACCCGACTCATTGGAGCCCACCGGAATGAGGTCCATTTCGCAAATGGGGCATAAGCCGGGTTCCGGCTGTCGTATCTGCGGGTGCATGGAGCAGGTGTATATAGTTTCTGCTTCGGTTTTTCCCTTATTATCCGCCATTTCGGCATGATCGTGTTGAGGAGATTCCCCTCCTCCGCCAAACAGCAGGTAGCCTCCGCCCAGGCCAAGGGCCAGGGCCAGCACCACGATGAGTATTTGATAGATCAGTTTCATATGCTATAGTATTTAGGGCAGCGTACTCACCAAATCGGCCAGGGCCAAATGGGTGGTGACGATTGCTCGTAGTTCTTTAATCTGATATTCTATTTCCCGGTTATAGAGGTCCAGGACTTCCTCCAGCCGGGTTTCGCCGGTACTCAATGCGCGTATTTCCAGCTCAATGGTCTCGCTCAGTACTGTCTGCTGCCGGGCGTAGCTTTCCAATGCCAGCAGGGCTTCCTCGTACCGCGCCCGGGCTTCGGTTTGTTTTTGCCGTAAGGCCAGTACAAATCCACGCTCTCTATCCGCAATCGCTGCCATCCGGACTCGCTGCTCTTCTTGTCGATTATCGTAGCGATCACCACCCAAAGGCACCGAAAGCATTACCCGCGGCAGCACGATGTCGCGGCCATTACCTGCCGGATCGGCATCATTACGTGCTCCTACCAGAAAATAATCCAGGCCTACACCTAACGATGGCTTGCGTTGCAGCTCCGCGACAGCTATTTCTGACTCGGCCACGCGGAGCTGTTGCTCCAGCCCGAGGATCTCCGGATGCGACGAATCCACTTGTACTTTTTCCGGGAAAAGGGCTATGGCAAGGGTGTCGGGGGTGAATACCGGCCGGTCCGTACCCAATAATTCCTGCATAACCGAGAGAGGTACCTGTTGGCGCACCACCAGCGATTGTCGCTGCTCCCGTAATTCCTCTTTCCGCAGGTCGAGTCGGAGCAGGGCGGTGGTCCGGGCCTGCCCGGCCGCTACCCGCTGCAGCAGCAATCGGCGTAATTGCTCAACGATGACCAGTTGGCCGGCAATAATACCATCAGTTTTCCGCAGTTCGTACAGCCGGTAGTAGGCTTCCGTAAACCGGCGCTCCATCAGCAAGGCCCGGGAAGGTGCATCCCACCGGCTAACCGAGGCTTTGGCTTCCGCCAAATTCCGCTTCGCATCCAGACGGCCTGGCCAGGGCAGCATTTGGGTGACACTCAATTTGAATCGCTGGGGGCCCAGGCGTGTCTCTGTGGGTAAAAGCCCGAATCCGGCACCGAATTCGGTATCCGCCCAATCGTCGACCTGATCGGGAATAAGTTGATCCGCACGGTGCATCCGATCCAATGCCCGCAATTCCGGATTTTCACTACGCAATTGCGACAGTAAGGAATCCAGTGGCTGGGCCTTCCCGGTGAGGCTAAAAACCAGAATAAGAAGTATAGTGCTAATGCGTTTCATCGGTTCCGTTTTGAGCGTTCGAAAATCGGCGACGTACGTGGAATTGCCCTTCCTTCCAGAGGGCGAACAGCACCGGCACCGTAAACATGGTGATCGACTGGAACAGCATACCTCCAAAGGAAGGAATTGCCATGGGAACCATAATATCGGAGCCACGTCCGGTGGAGGTCAGTACGGGTAATAGGGCTAAAATGGTGGTTGCGGTAGTCATCATGGCCGGCCGTACCCGACGCAAACCGCCCTCAACCACCGCATCGCGGATCTCGGATATAGATCGGGGTTCATTGGTCCGGAAGCTGTCTTTCAGGAAGGTAGCTACCAGTACTCCGTCATCCGTGGCAATTCCAAACAAGGCCAGGAAGCCCACCCAGACAGCTACGCTGAGGTTGATAGGCTGGACCTGGAAGAGATCACGCAGGTTCGTACCCAACACCGTCACATCCAGGAAGCTCTCCCAACTGTACCACCCGATCAGAATAAAGCCACCGGCAAAGGCTACAAAAACGCCCGAAAAGACCATGAGCGAAATGGCTACCGACCGGAACTGGAAATACAGGATCAGGAAAATGAGCAAAAGTGCAATGGGCATTACAATGGCCAGTCGCTGGCTGGCACGCTGCTGCTGCTCGTAGTTCCCGGCAAAATCGTAGTTGATACCCGCCGGAACCTCCAGGTTGCCATCTTCAATCTGTTCCTGCAGATACCGCTTGGCCGCTTCGACGACCTCCACTTCGGCGTAGCCATCCTCTTTATCGAACAATACATAACCTACCAGGAACCCATCCTCACTTTTGATCGATTGTGGCCCCTGGGAATAGGTGATGTCGACTAACTCACCCAGTGGGATCTGCCCCCCGCTGCTGCTGGGCAAGAGGATGTTTTTGGCGACAGCCGGATCATTACGCAACTCCCTGGGGTACCGCACGCGAACCGCATAGCGCTCACGGCCTTCTACCGTCTGGGTCATTGTCATACCCCCGATGGCCGCCTGGATATGCTGTTGTACATCGACAATGGTAAGTCCGTGGCGGGCAATAGCCCCACGATCGATATCGAACTCCAGATAGGGCTTGCCGATAATCCGTTCGGCAAATACGGCCGGATCCTTTACGCCTTCCACCTCCTTGAGCAGGGGCTCCAGGGCCAGTCCAAAGGCTTCGATCTCGGCCAGGTCACGTCCGCGAACCTTGATCCCCATCGGCGCACGCATGCCGGTCTGGAGCATTACGAGCCGGGTCTCGATGGGCTGTAGCTTCGGAGCCGAGGTCACCCCCGGCAAACGGGTTACTTCCACGATCTCCTGCCAGATATCATCGGGCGATTGGATGTGATCACGCCACTGACGGAAATAGCGGCCGTTGGGATCGGGAATCAACGCGCCGTCTTCATCCCGCATGAAATTGCCGTATTCGTTCACTTTAAACCGCAGGCGACGACCGCGCTCATCGGTCCTGTATTCCGATTTGTAGAGGATGACATTCTCGTACATGGAAATAGGCGCCGGGTCGAGGGCCGTTTCGGCCCGACCCAGTTTACCGACCACCTGCTCTACCTCCGGGATAGAGGTCACGGCCATATCGAGCAGACGCAGGTTTTTTACGTTCTCCTGCATGCCCGAATGGGGCATAGAAGTAGGCATGAGCAGGAAGGCACCCTCGTCGAGGCTGGGCATAAATTCTTCCCCTGTATTTCGCCATACGCGGAGGCCGAAAACGATCAGCAATACCGGCAGGATCAAAAAGGCCCATTTGAAACGCAGGCATAAGCGCAGTATGGGCTCATAGAAACGGATCATGGCCTGGAAGAACAACAGGAGCAGGGCAATCAGGCCACCTACGAAAAGCGCATTGACTACAACCGATTCATCTACGCCCAAAGGCATCCAAAGGCGGGCTAAGAGTACTGTTACAATAATCGCAAAAACACTGTTTTTTATCCGGTTGAGCCACCTCATACGGGAAGGTGACCAGCGATCCTCCAGGAACAGGGTTACTATACCGGCCAAACCAACCAGCGCAAAAAGTCCACCGGCGATCTGCAAACCGAAACCCAACAGTACGAAGCCGGCCCCGGTGAGCAACCCATTGGTCAGGTACCTGCGCCATTTAGCACCCCGGGCTACCGAGAAAAGCAACTGGGCCAGGGGTGGCAAAATAGTAATGGCCAGAATGATGGTAGCCAGCAGGGCAAAGGTCTTAGTGAAAGCCAGGGGCCGGAATAACTTGCCCTCCGCTGCTTCCATGGTAAATACCGGTAGAAAACTGATGATTGTCGTAGCTACCGCCGTAACTACCGCAGATGCTACCTCACTACTAGCTGCTAATACCGACTGGAAAAGGCTCTCCTTCTCAGGGGGATCCTCCAGCCTGAGTACGATACTTTCGGTCAGGACAATGCCCATATCGACCATGGTTCCGATGGCAATTGCAATCCCGGACAGGGCAACGATGTTGGCATCGATCCCGAAATACCGCATAGCAATGAAACACATTAGTACGGCAGCCGGTAGCAAGCCCGAAACCAGTAGTGAGGACCGCAGATTCATCAGCATCAGGATGACCACGATCACCGTGATCAGGATCTCGAGGCGCAGGGCTTCATCCAGCGTACCAATGGTCTCGTTGATCAGGTCGGTACGGTCGTAGAAGGGTACGATGGTGACCTGGGTCCGGGTGCCGTCGGCCAGCGTCTTGGCGGGAAGTCCCGGGCTGATCTCCGAAATCTTCTCTTTAACGTTGTCGATAACGGCCATGGGATTGGCCCCGTAGCGGGCGACCACCACTCCGCCCACGGCTTCGGCTCCCGATTTGTCGAGGGCTCCCCGCCGGGTGGCGGGTCCCTGGGTAACGAAGGCGAGGTCGGCGATAGTGACCGGAACATTATTCCGGGTAGTAACAACCGTTTGCTCAATGTCTTCCAGATCCTTAATGTACCCCAGACCCCGCACGAAATACTCGGCCAGATTGATCTCCATGGTTTGGGCTCCCACATCCAGGTTGGCGTTCCGCACGGCCTGCATGACCTGGGGCAGGCTTACGCCAAAACGCTTCATGGCATCGGGGTCCACGTCGATCTGGTATTCGCGCACATAGCCACCGACCGAGGCTACCTCGGACACTCCTCCGGCAGTAGCCAGCCCGTATTTCACGTAAAAATCCTGAATGGATCGCAATTCCTGGGGGTCCCAGCCTCCGGTAGGATTACCTTCCGGATCGCGCCCCTCCAGGGTGTACCAGTAAATCTGCCCCAGAGCCGTGGCATCGGGGCCCAGACTGGGTTGCACCCCTTCTGGAAGCGTTCCCGGAGGAAGGGCATTTAGTTTTTCGAGGATCCGGGACCGACTCCAGTAGAATTCCACATCCTCTTCGAAGATGAGGTAGATGCTGGAAAAGCCAAACATAGAATTGGAGCGTACCGATTTCACACCGGGCACACCCAAAAGAGCACTGGTTAGGGGATAGGTCACCTGATCCTCTACATCCTGCGGGGATCGCCCCGGCCAGCGGGTAAAGATAATCTGCTGGTTCTCGCCCAGGTTGGGGATGGCATCGACAGCGACCGGGTCGCGAGGCCACCACGATGGCAGGTTTTGCAAAGGTGCGGTCGTAAGTCCCCACCCTACGAATAGCAAGAGCAGCAGAAAAGCCACCAGCTTATTCGCCAGAAAAAAATGAATGAGTTGTTTGATCATGAAAACACCTGTATGATGGTGTCCCAGGATCTGTACCGACATCGATAGGATTTAGTCTCCTAAACCAGCTTCGAGTCCGTAACTACCGACAATTGGGGATGGACATCAGCCCATATCAGGTCGGATTTATTTCGCCGGAACACCCATAAAGCAATGGCCCGATCCAATCAGGAAAGGACATAGCAATCACATCGATTCGCCAAGGCGAACCAACCAGATACAGGTGTGGCTATAAACGAAAGACCTGAAAGAGGATTCCCAGGTCGTCACCTATTTTTGGTGGAGATTCAAAGACGGGTGGAAAAACACCCTTTAAGGTGGAGGATATCAACCGAGGCGTCCAGATTTTCGGGACAACCGTTGCTACGGGTACTGTGGGCATTACCGTTGCGGTAACCCACTGTTCAATATCTGACTTATGGTAGGTAGACTCGTTGTCACAACATGATTTCTCATCGGCCATTTGCGCGTGCATGGGACAGGTAGCCGGCATTTCCTTCATAGCTGACTTGCTGTGACAGGTTGGTGCTTCCGCAAAAACCGAAGCTTGCTTGCGTTCTCCCTGGCAAAAATGGGTATTGATCAACAAGCCGGTTTGGCTGAGGATCAACAAATACGCCATGGAGATATGAAGCCAGCTATTGCGCATAATAGTTTAATAACAGGCCGAAAAGGTACTAAGTTTTTCGCCCTATCCCAAATGATACTACTCTACCGACTCGAAGTGATTTGGATTCCCAAACCACTCCGTGTCGGGTATATACTCGCGTAAAAAGGTTGGGCAAAGCCAAAACCTTTTTGGGAGCGGTATAAATGAATTTAGTCCTTGATACGTCAAAAGTGCTTACCTGAAGTATGTGCGCCGGCCTGGCGAAAGCGGGTAGTTAGCTTATTTCAGAGACTCCAGCTCTTTTTCCAGGGCCGGAATAGTCTGCCGGACACGCTCCATCAAGTCTTTAATATTAGATTGTTGGGCTTCATCGGCCTGCTCGGCCCGTGCTTTTTCTTCGATCTGTATGCACAGTTGGGCGGCTTGTTCCATACCTATCATCCGGAGGGAGGACTTCAGTTTGTGAGCAATTTGATAGGTACGTTCGTGGTCATCACCGTTCTCGACCTCTTTCAGGTTGTTCAGCATTTCGGAGGTTTCACCGAGAAAAGTCTGTAGCATTTCTCCAATGAAATCTTTATCGCCACCACTCAGTTCCTGAAGGTACGTCAGATCAATTTTCTCAGAAGGACTTGCATCCATAGGTATCATCTTTTCGTCGGAACCCGGGCCAGTCGACAGCCAGTTCCGAAGCATTCGTTTCAATAAGGCCGGCGAGAAGGGCTTGGTCATAAAATCACTCATTCCCGCTTTCATAGCTGCCCGTTTTTCGTCTAACATGGCTGCCGCCGTAAGGGCAATTATCGGAATATTGTGGTTTGGGTTATCCGTATTACTACGAATGGCAGCAGTGGCATCAACACCGTTCATTTCCGGCATATGAAGGTCCATCAATACGAAGTCATAGCGATGCTGACGGGCCAAACGAAGGGCCTGTTTCCCATTTTCCGCCAGATGGAATTGAACACCCCAGCCCGACAATATCCTTGCAATCAACTTTTGGTTTAATGGATTATCCTCGGCTACCAGGGCCAGTAATCCTTTTAGAGGTACGGATTCGATCTTTTTCGGTTGCGTAGTTCCCGTATCCGTTAAAACGAAGTCGGTATTGAAAGTAGGAAAAGTTAAGGTGAAGCTGAAGGTACTGCCGGTGCCGGGTTCGCTTTGGAGGGTGATTAAGCCCCCCATGAGGCTTAGCAATCGTTTTACGATGGCCAGGCCCAACCCTGTACCCACATTCTTGCCTCCCTGAACATCTTCAATTTGCTTAAAATCCTTGAAGATCAACTCTTGTTTCTCAATAGGAATACCCAGGCCGGTATCCGATACGCTGAATTGTATGGTGTGATTGCTTTTGGTTTTTTTCACACAATCGGCACGCAGGGTGATACTTCCTTCGTGCGTGAACTTCACGGCATTACTCAACAGATTCGTAAGGACCTGATTGAGTAAGGTCCGGTCCCCTTTCAGATAATCCCGGATCAGCGGGTCAATCACTAAATGGACCTCCACCCCACTACTCTGGCACTTCAGTCTGGTCGTTTTGTATTGTGATTGCAGCAGCGCATTAAGGTTAAAAGGTTTTTCGTCCGGTTCCAATTCACCAGCTTCGATCTTGGCCAGATCCAGGATATTATTGAGGATCTCCATCAGGCTATCCGCCGAAAACTTAAGGGTCTCCAAGAGGTCTTTTTGTTCGGCATTGAGCATTGACTTTGATAACAAATGTGTCATACCGATCACTGCATTCATGGGCGTGCGGATCTCATGGCTCATATTGGCCAGGAATTGCTGCTCCGCCAGGCGAGCTTTTTCGGCTTCCTGAATAGCGTGGAGCAAGGAGGATTCTGATTCTTGCCGCTCCGTAATATCCCGCAAGAACAGGCTAAATAACACATTGTGGTTGGATTCGAAAGACGAGATGCTGACCTCAACCGGAAAAAGCGCTCCATTTTGGTGCTGCCCCTCCAGGGTATACCGGCGATGTTGTTTAACCGCTCGATCCATGTAAGAGAGTAATTTACCAGGCTTTCCCGAGAACCGCTGATGCATTGGTTCCGGGAGTAACAGCCAGGTAATGGACTTACCAATGGCAAAAGACCTGGGATAACCAAACAAATGCTCCGCCTCCTGATTCCACTCCTGCACCTGCCCGCGGGAATCTGCAATGACCACGGCATCACGGGAAGAATTGATGACCTGCCGGAACCGATCCTCGCTTTCCTGAATCTGGTGTTGAATACGGTGCAGACTTTCGTGGGCGCGGCATCCCGCCAGGGCATTGGCGAACTTATCCATCACCGCTACTAACTGGTGCAGCTCCGACGGAGTACAGGGGTCTTCACGGTGGGCATCATGTAAACAGACAAAGCCTATCTCTTTCAGCCGGTAGAAGACCAGAATACCTTTTTCTTCCAGTTGCTGGAGATTCCACTCAGTGGCCTGGTCAGTTGGTATCGAAAAACAACCATTGGGAACGGTACGCAAATGATTCCATAAAGGGTGATCGGCAGCAATTTCCGGTTGATTAACCAAGAAGCGCGGACGGGCATAATGCAATTGGAAAGAGGTTTCCTCCCGCAGCCAGACGGAAGCAAAGGTAAGTTCTTTACGGGTACAAAGAACATCCAGGAAATTTCGGACATTCTCATCTGTCTCTAGCGTTTGACCCAACGATAAGGCCAACTCGTAGAGCAGTGAAAAATCCTGTATAAGGTCGTTAGGTTTCGATGAATTATACATACAATGAGCCGACAACGGTCTTTTTAGTAAAAAATGACAAACCGTTTCCATCCAGGGGATTTGTGCAAAAAATGTCGCCCATAAACGAGTGAGTGGGGGCCGATGCCCATCCGAGAAGAGCCGATAAGCAGAGACCGGAACCCGGGGTGGCCTGCACAACAGGGTTCACCTGTTGGAACATGCCCAATGCCTGTGCCGCCCGAGCGAAAGCCTCTGGTTTGTATTTGGTTAGAAACATGTGAACGCTGCTGTTAGGCGGGAGGACCCGTTTCAATCTACTGCACAAAAGTACCCGGGATAACCATGCCATGGCGGTTCTTTTCGGAAATCGGTTAGGTTTTGGCATTTTTCCCACCGTAGCCATCTTTTTTTGCGTAAGCCAACCCATTGAAAGCCTGTGAAAAGTGTAGTATTTAATCACTGATTTCTTTACAGCATTTACCTCATCCCTTAGGTTCTTCAGCATTACATCATCCGGCAAAGGGGCCCATGACTTTTTAATTCAGAATGGCTTGGCTATTTTTAAGCCTCACAAAACAAAAATATATGAGCACACGTGTATCCTTACTCTGTAGTTTGCTCCTATGGAGTTGTCTTCCCCTGATCGGCCAATCCGATATTCCGGTCGACCTGATGGAAGATCTTACCATTCGAAATATTGGTCCCGCAGGCATGAGCGGCCGGGTAACGGCCATTGATGTAGACCTGACCGACTCCGACATCATCTACGTAGGTACCGCTTCCGGTGGGGCCTGGAAATCTATGAACGGTGGTATTAGCTGGACCCCCATTTTCGACGACCAACCGGTCCAGAGCATCGGCGCCCTGGCCGTCAGCCAGAAAAACCCGGACGTGATCTGGGTGGGTACCGGTGAAGGTAATCCCCGTAACTCCATGAATAGCGGGGAAGGCATATACAAAAGCCTGGACGGCGGAGAAACATGGACCTGCATGGGCCTGAAAGAAACCAAGACCATCCACCGCATTCTCGTTCATCCCGACGATCCCCAGACGGTTTACGCCGGCGCACTGGGGTCGGTATGGGGGCCGAATGAGGAGCGGGGCGTCTTTAAAACCACCGATGGTGGGAAGACCTGGGATAAAATCCTGTACGCCAACGAAGAGACGGGCGTGGCCGACATGATTATGGACCCTACTAACCCCGATAAGATTATGGTAGCCATGTGGGAAATGGGTCGCAAGCCCTGGACCTTTAACTCCGGAGGCCCTGGTTCCGGTCTTTTTGTGACTCTTGACGGGGGTGAAACATGGCAGGAGCGCACCGATGAAGATGGTTTGCCGAAAGGCGAACTGGGACGAATCGGGCTGGCCATGGCCCCTTCTTCGCCTAATATTGTCTATGCACTGGTGGAAGCCAAGGAAAATGGCTTTTACAAATCCACCGACGGTGGTCGCAATTGGTCGCAGGTACGGGCCAACGGGAATTACGGGAACCGCCCTTTCTATTACTCGGATATTTTTGTGGACCCCGTCAATGAAAACCGGATTTACAGCCTGCACTCGCTGGTTACCTTCTCCGAAGATGGCGGTCGTAACTGGCGGACGCTACTACCCTATTCGGGTGTTCACCCCGACCACCATGCTTTCTGGGTGCATCCTGAAGACCCCGACTATCTGATCGAGGGTAATGACGGAGGGTTGAACATTTCACGCGACCGGGGTGAAAGCTGGCGTTTTATTCCCAATCTTCCGCTGGCGCAGTTTTACCATATCAGCTACGATATGGATACGCCCTACAATGTAGCAGGTGGTATGCAGGACAACGGATCGTGGGTTGGCCCCAGCCAGGTTTGGCAGGCCGGTGGTATTACTAATGCCCACTGGCAGGAAGTATATTTCGGTGACGGTTTTGACGTGCAGTTTAAACCCGATGATAACCGTTACGTCTACGCTATGTCTCAGGGTGGAAACGTCGGCCTGGTCGATACCGAGACCGGTCAGACCAAAAGAATTCAACCTACTCACCCGGATGCCGACGTAGAGTTGCGTTTCAACTGGAATGCTGCTATTGCGCTGGATCCATTTAATGACTGCGGCGTATACTACGGAAGCCAGCATGTGCACTATAGCACTGATTGCGGTGACAGCTGGGAGATTATCTCCCCTGATCTCACCACCAACGACACCAGCAAGCAGAAACAGCACCTGAGTGGTGGACTGACCATCGATGATACAGAGGCTGAAAACCATACCACGATTTTGGCCATTGCTCCTGATCCCGACGATGAGAATACCATTTGGGTCGGCACCGATGATGGAAACCTGCAGTTGACCCGTGACGGGGGCGAGACCTGGACCAACCTGTCAGATCGTCTGCCGGATTTCAATGAAGGTGCCTGGATCCCCTTCATACACCTGTCGACCATCAACGACGGTGAGGCCTTCGTAGTGGTCAATGATTATCGTCGCAATGACTACCGTCCAATGGGGTACCATACAGATGATTATGGCCAAAGCTGGACCAAAATTGTCGACGAAGAACAGGTGAATGGCCATGCCCTCTCCCTGATTCAGGACCTCGAGGAACCCAACTTACTTTTCCTGGGAACTGATTTTGGTCTGTACGTCAGTATCGATTACGGAAAGAACTGGACGAAATGGACCCATTTCCCCAGTGTATCCACCGCTGACCTCGCCATCCACCCGCGAGAACATGATTTGATCATTGCCACCTTTGGACGTGCGGCCTGGATTATGGATGATATTCGTCCACTACGCAAAATCGCTGCCACCAATGGCGAAGTACTGGATAAGGATCTGGCCGTTTTTGCCGCTCCGGATGCCTATCTGGCCGAGTACAAATCGTTCACCGGTGTTCGCTTCTCCGCCGATGGCATGTTCCAGGGCCAAAATCGCCGTGGAGGCGCCATGATGACCGTTTGGCGTAAGCCTCCGGGTATGGACGAAGACGGGAAGAAGAAAAAGGCCAATGGTAAAGCGAAAGTACACGTCTTCAATGAGGCCGGAGATACGGTGCGTACCTACAGCACTGAGCTGGACACCGGTATGAACCGGGTTTACTGGAATATGAACCGCAACGGAGTAGAAACACCATCCCGTCGCGACCGTCGTCCGGATGCCGATCCGCCATCGGGTCCCAGCGTTTTGCCGGGTACCTATAAGGTTGTGATCGCCATGGGTGACGTGAAAGACTCCACCGAGGTAACCGTCAATATGGATCCGCGAATCGATATGTCGATGGCCCAAATGCGGGCGATGGATGCTGCTTCCAGGGAGTGGGAAGATCTGGCCGAGAAGGCTACCGAAGGCTTCAATCGCCTCAAGGATGCCCGCAAGACCATTGACCGGATCAATAAAGCCATGGAAATGGCACCGGATACAGTTCAGGCCGACATCAAAAAGATGGGTAAAGCCATGCTCGACAGCATCGCACAGCTGGAAGAACTCTACATGCAGCCCGAAGGCCTCAAGGGTATCCAGCGTTCCAGCGATAATGTGATGGGCAAGATGTACGAAGCCCGCGGATACATTGGCTCATCCATGGGAGCTCCCAACCAGGCTGCTCAGCGCACCATGCAGGTGGCTAAAGATTATGTCTCTGAGGCCCTGGATGCCATCAACGACTTTTTCATGAATGACTTCAAGGAGTATCAGGAGAAGGTCGAAGGTGTGTCGGTGCCGTTGTTCAAGGAATACGAACCGGTTAGGATGAACGACTAATCAGGTATGAGGTATGAGGTATGAGGT
>CAYFGK010000029.1:48992-55376 GCA_964342305.1 uncultured Saprospiraceae bacterium
TCATACCTCGCCCAAAATAGTGTAGGCCCTGTCCGACTTTGTCAGACAGGGCCTACACTATTTTGGGCAGTCTTTCAGGAACGGTATTTCTCCGGAACGTCACCCTTCCGCTCCGTGATCTGGCCACTTTTGTCGAAAAGAACCTCGTAGACTAGTTCACCGTATTCATATACGGCATCCCTGGCCAAAGTGCCATCCTGGTACCATCGTAATTGCTGTCCGTGCTGAATACCGCCCTCCAGGAAATGGGTATCGATGTAGGGCTTACCACCTTCGAACCACATGCGTTGACTGCCTTTATTCCGGCCATTTTTGGTATGGAAATCGAGATCGAGATCACCATTTTCGTAATAGCCGATCTGCCAGACAACCATCCCTTCCTCATAGCGAGCGTAGCGGTAGCGGTGTTCCGTTTCCGGAAAAACCTGGAGACTCCAACCCGTGTAAGGCGCACCATCCAGGAAATAGGTACGATCAATACGACCGAGTTCTCCGCGTTCAGCCCGTTCTTCCAGTTGGTGAAAATCCACCTTATCTAACTTATCCAGAGCCTGTTGGCTGGGCGTTTCGGGATGATTGCCGTAGGGCACTTCCATGGTGTACAGGTCGGGCTGGGCCGAACAGCTCAGACTGGATAGGAAAAGCAGGGCAAGGAGGGTAATCCGCATGGTAAAAGGGTTGGGTGCATTCTTGTAGTAGAGACTACAAGATACCATTTCCCGCATAAACTAGCCATTAGATGGCGCCATCGGCTCAATATCAAACCCGGCATCTTCCACCGCTTCGACAATGGCCTCCTCCCGCAGATTGTCTCCTTTTACCGTAAGGATCTTTTCGGGATTATCCGTATCTACCGTCCATTCTTTGAGTCCCGGCACCTCCTCGATAAAGCCGGTTACGGAGCGAATGCAACTGCCGCAATTGATATTGGTTTTGAACGTGTATTCTTTCATGGTGTTTGATGGTTAATATGCTAAGACAACTATTACATCTTAAACAGTTCGGCCTCGTTCTCGGGTTGACCCTTTTAGCCCATTTTTTAACTGCGCAGTCATCGATATCTGGTCAGGTGTTAGATGCTGAAACCGGCAAGGCGCTGGTCGGGGCGACCGTGCAATCTCGGTCCACAAGCACCGGAACCGTGACTAATGACCGGGGCCAATTTAACCTGATAACTTTTGGCGACAGCCTGCTCATCACGTATACCGGATACCGACCCGATACCATCTACCCCCTCCCCGAAAACCGCTTTCTAACGGTTGCGCTGCAGCCGGGAACGGCGCTACCCACAATCACAACCCGCGCCGACCGCCCCGACGTTTCCCTGCAAACAGCAGCTTCGGTACAGCGTATTTCCCGGCAACAAATCGACCGTGGTGATCAACTCAATCCGGCACCAGTCCTTAATCAAATACCCGGCCTGTTTATGCAAAGTGGTGCATTAAATACCAACCGCATCACCATCCGCGGTATCGGCAACCGCATCCCCTTCGGCACCGCCAAAATCCGCGCCTACCTCGACGATATTCCCCTTACCAACGGTGTGGGGGAAACGGTGCTTGAAGACATCGACCTCAGCCTGGTCGATCAGATGATCATCCGCAAAGGGCCCACCGCCAGCAGTTACGGTGCGGGTCTGGGCGGTCTGATCCAGTACCAAACCGGCGACTCGGAGCGCCCCGCCAGCTATTCCGCCTCCCAACAGATCGGTAGCTTCGGCTTATCACGTACCGTGCTGCAGGCCGATTTGGCCGGTAGTGACAGCCCCTTTCAACTGACGCTCAACGGTAGTCGTACACATAGCGATGGCTACCGGGAGAACAACACCTACGATCGCAACGCTCTGACCGCCCTCGCGCGCTGGTCGGCAACCGACGACCGACAGGGAGCTACCCTCTTTCTCAACTACAATCAGGTGGAAGCGGGGATCCCGTCGTCGCTGAATGAGACAGACTTTCGAAACAATCCCGAAATAGCGGCAGCGAACTGGGCGGCAGTTGCGGGCGGAGAGGATTACGATCGCCTGCTGATCGGCTTATCGCACCGGCGGCAATGGCTTTCGCCAAAAGCAGACCAATCCCTGCGCTCGGGCATCAGCTTGTTTGCCACCAGCCGCAACAACTACGAAGTGCGCCCCTTCAACATCCTGCGGGAAAATAACCGGGCCCTGGGCTTTCGCACTACCCTCGACTGGACCCCGGCAAATCGAAGTACCATACCCCGCTTTACCACCGGCATCGAATACTACGACGAGCGCTACGACTGGACCACCAATGCCACCCTGGCCGAAGGGGCCTTGGGTGAACTTCTCAGCGACCAACTCGAGAACCGGCGCTACTACAATCTATTCGCAGAAATACACTGGCGGCCCGATCCCGATTGGCAGCTTACGGCCGGCATCAACCTGAATGAAACCAAGTACACCCTCACTGATCAATTCCCGCAGGATCAGGACGATCAGAGCGGGGATTACGCATTCCGGCCCATTTGGTCACCCCGTGTGAGCGTTTCTTACACCTTCGCACCGCGGATGAATTGGTACGCTGCGGTAAGCCACGGCTTTGCAGCCCCTACCCTGGAGGAAACCCTGCAGCCCGACGGCAGCCGCAATCCGAATATTCAGCCGGAACGCGGGCTCAACCTGGAAACCGGCAGCCGGGGCAGCTTTTTGTTCGGGCGCCTTAGTTACGAGGTATCCTTGTACAGCATGTGGATCACCGACTTGTTGGTTGCCCGCCGTACCGCACTCGACCAATTCATCGGCATTAATGCCGGCAGCAGCATTCACCAGGGTCTGGAAGCCCGCCTGACCTATCGGCTACCTGATTGGATCGGTACCTACGCCAGAATTTCGTATGCCTACAGCGATTACTATTTCGACACCTTCCTCGACGGGGAGAACGACTACAGCGGCAATGCGCTCACCGGCCAGCCGCCCCATCAGATTGGGATCGAAGCCCAGTGGACCCCGGGATGGGATCTCTACATCCACGGTCGCTGGCGCTATACTGATGCTTTTCCCATCCTTGACGACAACAGCCTGAGCAACGAAGCTTATCAGGTCACGGATTTCAGATTCGGTTGGCAGAAAAACTTCGGACTGCACTGGCAAATCCATCCGTACCTTGGCATTCAAAACCTTTTTGACGAGGACTACGCCTCCATGGTACAGGTCAACGCCCAGGGTTTTGGCGGAAGCCAGCCCCGCTTTTATTATCCCGGATTGCCGAGAAACTTTTACGCCGGAATCCGGTTGGAATACCAAATCAAGTAAATGGAGATACGCCGACTTTCCCGCGAAGAGATTGAAAAACCACGTTTCGACGGTTGCGTGCACTACGCACCCAACGGTAATGTATTTGGGTATATGTGGTACCTCGACTTTATTGCCAAGGATTGGGAAGCACTGGTGGAGGATAATTACCAATCGGTCTTCCCGCTGGTGTACCGCCCCGGTCGCCTGATCGGCAAGGAGTTACACCAGCCACTGCTCATGCGGGAGTTGGGCATTTACAGCGTACGGGCACTCTCCGAAGCACGTATTCGCGCTTTTTTGGAAGCGATCCCCGAGGAATATCGCTATATTGATATCACGCTGAACGAGCGGAACCGCCCACCTGAGGACATGGATTTTCGGGTATCGGAGCGCACCAATTTTCAGCTGATGCTCAACGAGCCTTACGAAGTGCTTTCCAGGCGATATTCCGATGGCTTGCAGGCGCGACTCGATCGTGCCTCAGCCGCCGGTTTACTACCTGTCACGAATATCAAACCGGAGGCCATTGCCGCCTTCTTTAAGGAACATACACAGCAAAAACGGGAAGTGGAACGCACCTTCCACGCGGTGCAGCGGGTGATGTATAATGTGTTGCACCGCGGCCAGGGTTTTGCCACCGCCATCAAGAAAAACGACGGAGACCTTTGCGCCGTTAACTTTTATATTTTCAGCCACAGTAAAATGCTCAGCCTACTACCGGTAGCCTCTCCCTATGGCCGCGAACACGGCGCCCTGGAGCTGATGACGGACCTGGCCTTGCGCAGCAACGAAAACCGTCCGCTGCTACTGGACTTTAACACCGAAGAGGAGGCGCCTTTTGCCCGTGATTTCGGGGCTCAACCCAATGCGTATTATCAGATAAAGCGGGATAAGCGGGTATTGGGCCTATTCTGAATCCTCGTCCAGCTTAGGATTGGGCGTAAATACCTCGTTGGGAGCATGATACGCCCCTGCCTTCTCCCGATACGGATACCGGATATCGGTCAGGTATAGCCCCTCCGGCGGGGCACTCGTACTTTTTGACAACCGCTTTTGCTGTTCCAGCGCTTCCCGTACCTGGTCGAGGGTCACCTTACCGGTACCCACGTTGATGCACATGCCCACAATCAGGCGCACCATCCCCCGCAGGAAGCGGTTAGAAGCAATGTGGTACACCCAATGGTCGGCATGATCACCCTGTACCCATTCGCTCCGCTTCAGATCGCAGATCAGGGTTTTTGCCTGGTGATTGCTTTTGCAAAAAGGAAAGAATTCTTCATACCGGAGCAGAAGCTCAGCGGCATCCTGCATGCGTTGCAGGTCCGGCTTTTTTGCGTAAGCATAATGCGTAGCCAGCCCCTGCTTGAAGGGATCTTTGGCAAAGACCAGGTGGTATTCGTACGCACGGTGGTAGGCATCGAAGCGTGCGTGCGCATCCCAGTGTACTGGATAGATGTGATGCACGGCAATGTCCTTGGGTAGAAACTTATTGAATCGACGCAGGAAGTTGGGCGGGAACTCTCCATCGAAATTAAAGTGGGCTACGTACCCGCGGGCATGCACGCCGGTATCGGTGCGGCCACAACCCGTAATCTCGACCTGCCGGCCGAGAATGGTGGTAAAGGCATCCTCCAATGTTTCCTGAACGGAGATCTGCCGGGGTTGCTTTTGCCAGCCATAATAGTCGCCCCCGTGGTAGCTGCATTCCAGAAAATACCGTTGATTCCGCTCCATATTATTGTATCTTCAAAGTACTCCGAAAACACGCTAAACATACAAAGGTTTGTCCGACTTAAGCCAACTCGATCAGGTAAGCCCCCTCCAGCCACTTCGCCATCCTTCGGCCGATGCGGCCGGCGTTTCGCTTTGGATCAAGCGGGACGATCAATTGCTCTTGCCAAAGGACACGGTCTTTCCGGCCTTTTGCGGCAATAAATGGCGTAAACTTCGCTACAATCTGGAAGTGGCCAGGCAACAAGGAAAAAACCACCTGCTTACGTTCGGTGGAGCCTATTCCAACCACATTGCTGCTGTGGCTGCTGCCGGCTCCCTCTTCAAATTCCGGACAACCGGCATCATTCGGGGTGAAGCGCACGAGCCCCTGAATCCTACCCTGGCTTTCGCCAAAGAATCGGGTATGCGGTTGGAGTACATTTCCCGGTCTGCCTTTCGGCAAAAGGATCCGGTCGCCCTGGCTCAATCCTTACCCGACGGCGAAACCGCCTACGTCCTGCCCGACGGCGGCACCAATACGGAGGCCATTCGTGGCTGCCGGGAATTATCGGAAGAAATTCGTGGTCAGTTGGGCTTCGCCCCCGATCATCTTTGCGTCTCAGCGGGTACGGGAGGAACCGCAGCCGGGCTCATCCTGGGCTCGGAACCGCCTACTCAGGTGCACGTCTATCCCGCACTCAAAGGGGACTTCCTGCGCCAGGAAATTCAACGCTGGTTACCCAAACCCACCGTCCCCTGGCACCTGGTTACCGACTACCACTTCGGCGGCTACGCCAAATGGTCGGAAAACTTACTCGAACACATGGATCGATTCCGCCGCAGTACGGGCATCCTGCTAGATCCCATCTACACCGGCAAGCTCGTCTTCGGTGTCCTGGCGGATATGGAACGGGGGTATTTCCCTAGGGGTAGCTCGGTGGTGGTCGTTCACTCAGGTGGATTGCAGGGGCTGGCGGGATTTCGGGAGCGGTTTAGCTAAATCGGCCAACCTTCACTAAAGCTTCGGCGGCCAGGGAAAGCGGAGGTGGTTTGGTGCGCGATCCTTCCCTGGCCACCGAAGCCCCGCGTAGGTGTGCCGGATCGCTGGAAATTTTCTTTTAACCACGTCATTCGGTTACCACTAAAGTGGTAGGGGGAGAGGTGGTTTTCCTCATTCATTCCCACTTCCCACAGCTGAAGCTGTGGGCTCATAATCACTCAATCACCAATTACGTGAAGTGTGGTCCGGGCCCGTGAACCGTGGGCCGTAAGCCGTGCATGCCTGCCGAAGCCTTGGCGTAGGCAGGGACCGTCACCCATTCCTGTTAAACTCTAGCGTCCTAACGTTCAGGCTACCCACCAAAACGTTCAAAAAGGGCATCTAAATCATTAAAACCCAGCCCCATGTATTTGAA
>CAYFGK010000030.1:0-54195 GCA_964342305.1 uncultured Saprospiraceae bacterium
AATGATAGTGCTATGTCTAGTGCCAAATTCTTTAGTTTTAGGTGAGGTTGGGCATGGCCGATTTCGTAAAACGCATAGTACAGGGTAGTAGGTATAGGGTATATCCATTCAAACAGGTTCTAACGCTAACAAAAATATGGATGATCCTGCATGCAACTACCTCCGTGGGGTAAACGTTGTACCGTTTGCGAATCCGTGCATATAACGAACCATTCATGGCTGGCATATACCTTCACATTCCTTTTTGCAAGCAAGCTTGCCACTACTGCAACTTCCATTTCAGTACGAGTCGGTCGCGACAATCGGAGATGGTTGATATGCTCTGCCGGGAAATATCTCTCCGCAGAGATTACCTGTCAACCGACACCCTGGAGACCATCTATCTGGGCGGCGGTACCCCATCCATTCTAACCTCGGATGAATTGAACCAACTATTCTCCACGATAGCCAATAATTTTCAGGTAGTGCCCGGTGCCGAAGTGACCCTGGAAGCCAATCCGGATGACCTCACACCCGAAAAGGTCCGGGTTATTCGCGATACGCCGGTCAACCGGTTCAGCATTGGGATACAATCATTTTTCGAAGAAGATCTCCGATTTATGAACCGGGCACATCGAGCCCGGGAAGCCTTCGACTGCATTGAACGGGTGCAGGCAGCTGGATTTACTGATCTGACAATAGATCTCATTTACGGGAGCCCTACCACCTCCGAAGAACGTTGGCTCCAAAACCTGGAGTACGCCTTTGCTTTGGGTATCCCGCATTTGTCGTGTTATTGCCTGACCGTGGAACCCAAAACAGCCCTTGACCACTTTGTGCGTCAGGGCAAGGTCGCACCAGTCGACGAGGTCCGTGCCTCCCGGCAATTTGAATTGCTGCTGGAGCGCGCGCAGCAGGCGGGCTACGAACAATACGAGATATCCAATTTCGCCCGCAACCAACGCTATGCCCGGCACAACACTGCCTATTGGCTGGGGGAGCACTATCTGGGAGTAGGCCCGGCAGCACACTCCTTCGACGGAAATTCCCGCCAGTGGAATGTGGCTAATAACGCCCGCTACCTAAAGGCAATGGAACAGGCAGGAGATCGTTTCCCGGAGGATCTATTCGAACGGGAAGAACTTACCCCCGACATGCAATACAACGAATACGTGATGACCCGGCTGCGCACCAAGTGGGGGGTCGACGCCCGGCGTTTAACACCGGTATTTCAGGAATTCCTGAAACGGGAAATGGCCCGGCACGTCAAGGCCGGGTATGTCGTGGTGGAAGATAATGCCTACCGGCTAACACAGGCAGGGAAGTTGCTGGCTGATCGCATTGCCGCCGATGTGTTCTACGCCTGAGGGAAATTTAATCCTCATCGTCCTCGTCGAAATCATCGGGAGCCTGACCGTCATCCGGGATCTCCAGTGCCTCGTCTTCATCATCGTCAGCGAGGTAATCGAGATCTGCGTATTTATCCTCGTAATCCTCACGAATGCTTTTGCGAAGACGGCCGTCCTCATCGTAATCATCATCCTGCAGGATGATCTTGCGGGCCTCCTGGACCGTCATGCGCACCAGGTAATAGCGATCATCGGTCTCGAAGGGCAGGGCACTGACCTTATTTCCATCGCGATTCGTGAATTGAATAAGGTTTTTGCTAAATCCCCGGGGGTAAGTCAACTTGATCTGTTCCTGGATGCTGGCATCCAGCTTCTCAAAATCCTTGATGACTCGTGGTTTATCCGTGCTCATGGCTCTCGTTTTTACGATACGACCATCGACTCAGCCATGTTGAAACCTGGACACATTCGTCGACGGTCATTTGATTTTCGGCCTGTAACATAGGGTTAATTATCATTTCTTACAAGCAGTTTAATGGGTTACCCCAAAAATCGTTTTTCCTGGTAAGCTCACCAACGTATTCCCTATATATCAGTTCGATCATCCCGTCAAAATGTTTTAAAACATTTTCTGTTTTAAAAAACTAATCTTCATAACAACCTATCTATCAACACCTAACACCTCAAACCCCAAACCTCGGAGCTAGTGTAATTTGCATTATTAAAACATTTTGTGTACTTTTACATCAACATCAAACGAAAAGTTATGAAACTGGAGGTGTTAGTCAGCAAGAAAGGAACACGGGTGGTACGGGCCACGGAATTATACCGAGCTCTTGAATTACCCGAGCAACATTACGGAACAACAGTCCGAAAATGGCTGAACGATGTATACGAGTTTTCCGATGGTTTGCGCGGCCCCTTGCGCATGCAGGACTACGCTCCGCGCAAGCAGTCGGATAATCCGGTAATGAAGGATTATTTCCTTTCTGTGGCTTTCGCCAAAAACATAACCCTCCACTCCGCCAGCAAAGCAAAGCGAAAAGTGGCTTTGCACCTGCGTGCTTCCGAGCAGCAAGGAGCCTCCCATCAGTTTTCCAAAGAAAACCTGATCGGTTTAATAGAATTGACAAAAGCCATGAGTATGGTTTCCTGTCAGGAAGCCAGTCAGCAACGACACCTTCACTTGTACAGCAAACGCAATGATGGATCAGGAGCTAACTGGTGGTACCACCGGGCTAGTATTCTCGGCTATTCCGTCGAAGGCCTGCGTCGCGACCTGCGCAAACAGGGTCTTGATGGCAGGGACATGAGTCAACGGGATATGCTGTTGCAACTTGATCCGTTAGAGTTGATCCGGGCCGGTGTTATCGATCACTTCATGGCCCAGGACAAAGACGAGCAGTATGCCTGTCATATGGGTGACCTTGCCAAATACCTGGCCCGCGAATTGGAGTTGGATGTATTCGACGACCGCAAAGGCGGTAACATCTTTGCACCAGATGTACAACCCGGTTTATTAAGCCGGCTGCGTCAGGAAGAGATCCGCGCCTGAATTTGATTACGCTTACGCAAAAAACCAAACGATATGCTTACGCTTCTACTTCTCCTAGCAGTACTTCTAAAATTTGAGCAGCAGCCTTTGCGATCTGTGTACCGGGTCCAAAGACTCCCGCAACCCCTAAATCGAATAGGTATTGGTAGTCCTGAGCGGGAATAACACCGCCGACTACCACCAGAATATCCTCCCGCCCCAATGCCTGGAGAGCTTCCATGGTTTGGGGAACCAGCGTTTTATGCCCGGCCGCCAGTGAGGAAATGCCCAGGATGTGGACGTCGTTTTCGGCGGCCTGCCGGGCAGCTTCCTCCGGCGTCTGAAATAAAGGTCCGATATCCACGTCAAAACCCAGATCAGCAAAACTGGTGGCAATAACCTTGGCACCACGATCGTGACCGTCCTGCCCCAATTTGGCAACCATGATCCGTGGTCTGCGGCCGACAGCTTCTTCGAAGGTATCGGCCAGCGCCTTGGCCTTTTTAAAATCATCGTCCGTTCTAATCTCACTGGAGTATACACCCGACACGGAGCGAGTCATGGGCGTGAAGCGTCCGAAGGCTCGCTCCATAGCTTCGGAGATTTCACCCAATGTCGCCCGGTGACGAGCACATTCCACTGCTCGCTCCAACAGATTTCCTTCACCCGATTCGGCTGATTTTGCTAATGCCTGAAGTGCTTCCTGCACAGCATTATTATCCCGGTCAGCTTTCACCTGATTGATACGGGCAATTTGCGACTCGCGAACGGCCGCATTATCCACCTCCAGAATATCAATGGGGTCCTCTTTTTCCAGGCGGAACACATTGACGCCCACTATCTGATCCTTACCGCTATCAATGCGCGCTTGCTTTCTGGCCGCCGCTTCTTCGATCCGAAGTTTAGGAAGGCCATCTTCAATGGCTTTAGCCATCCCGCCCAGTTCCTCCACCTCCTGGATCAGCGTCCAGGCTCTTTCGACCAGTTGATCGGTCAGGAATTCCACGTAATGGGAACCTCCCCAGGGATCTACTGCCCGTACCAGATCGGTTTCTTTTTGCAGATAGATCTGCGTATCCCGGGCAATCTTGGCGGAAAAATCAGTCGGCAATGCGATGGCCTCGTCCAGCGAGTTGGTATGCAGCGACTGCGTACCACCAAAGGCCGCAGCAGCGGCTTCAATGGCAGTACGGCCAATGTTATTATAGGGATCTTGTTCGGTCAGACTGTACCCCGAGGTCTGGCAGTGCGTACGCAAGGCCATCGACTTGGGATTCTGCGGGTCGAACTGTTTGACGATGCTCGACCACAATACCCGTCCGGCACGCATCTTGGCGATCTCCATGAAGTGATTCATACCGATCGCCCAAAAGAAGGAGAGGCGGGGTGCAAAGTCATCGATGCTCAATCCCGCTTTCATCCCCGCCCGGATATATTCCAGACCGTCGGCCAGGGTATATGCCAATTCGATATCGGCCGGAGCACCGGCTTCGTGCATGTGGTAGCCACTAATGCTAATGGAGTTGAAGCGCGGCATGTTCTTAGCCGTGTAGGCAAAAATATCCGCGATGATCCGCATGGAGGGCAGGGGCGGATAGATGAAGGTATTCCGTACCATGAACTCCTTGAGGATATCATTCTGGATGGTTCCGCTAAGTTTCTCGGCCGGCACCCCTTGTTCCTCCGCAGCGACAATGTAAAAGGCCATGATCGGAATGACCGCTCCGTTCATCGTCATGGATACCGACATTTTGTCGAGGGGTATCTGATCGAACAGGATCTTCATGTCTTCGACCGTATCGATGGCGACACCGGCTTTACCAACGTCGCCGGTCACGCGTTCGTGATCGGAATCGTACCCGCGGTGGGTCGCCAGGTCGAAGGCCACCGACAGTCCTTTCTGGCCTTGCTCCAGGTTGCGGCGATAAAAGGCGTTGCTCTCTTCGGCCGTGGAAAAGCCGGCGTACTGACGGATTGTCCACGGGCGCACCGTATACATACTGCTGTAGGGGCCGCGCAGGTAGGGAGGCAACCCGGCTACGTAATCGAGGTGATGCAGCTTTTCGCTGTCGGCGGGACCAAATTGGGGTGGCACCTCAATTTTTTCGGGCGTTTCCCAATTAGCTTGATCCCCCTGCTTGGCACGGGGTCGGAGCGACAGGTCGAGTTCGATGGATTGGAAATCGGGGCGGGCCATAATACGTGGTTTGAGCGTTTGCGCTAAATATACGGGAAAAATAAAGGTTGGAAAGGTGAGATGTGTCAATGCCCTACCAAAGGAAAGGCCCCAACCGATCCGAAGATCAGCGGGGCACTTTCCCGTCGTCGAAAACTACCAAATATTTTAAGTCTACTTTCAACCTATATGATGCACGTACAGTTACCTTTGGTGTACGATAAACGCCTATTTCCCTGTTAATTCTAGTCATTCCAGCGAGGAATTAGTACCTTCTGGAAACCCAGACAAACGAGCATACGAGGTATGGTACCTTTCGAACAATTTGAGCTCAGCAACGGCCTGCGGGTTCTGGTCCACGAAGACCAAAGCACGCCCATGGTCGCCGTAAACGTTCTGTATAATGTTGGTGCCCGCGACGAGCGTCCGGACCGGACCGGCTTCGCCCACCTGTTTGAACACCTGATGTTTGGTGGGTCGGCAAATATTCCCGATTTCGATGATGTGATCCAGCGGGCCGGAGGCGACAATAACGCCTTTACCAATAATGATATCACCAACTTCTACGATATCCTGCCCGCCCAGAACCTGGAAACGGCCCTTTGGCTGGAATCAGACCGCATGTACAGCCTGAATTTCGACGAGCGGGTACTGGAAGTACAACGCAAGGTGGTATTGGAAGAGTTTAATGAGACCTGCCTGAACGAACCCTACGGCGATGTATGGCATCACCTGGCCGACCTGGCCTACAAAGTGCACCCTTACCGCTGGCCCACCATTGGCAAAGTGCCCCAGCACGTTGCCGAGGCTACGCTCGACGATGTAAAGGACTTCTTCGCTAAATATTACCGCCCAAACAATGCCAGCCTCGTAGTCGCCGGGCGGACCACGTTGGCCGAGGTCAAACGACTGGCTGAAAAATGGTTCGGGGATATTCCGGCCGGGCTGATCCCCGAACGGAGACTACCCAAAGAACCTCCCCAGAAAAAACTGCAGCAGCGAATCAATCAGGCCAACGTACCTGCCGATGCCCTGTATCTCGCTTTCCATTCGCCCAGTCGTCTGGACGAGGCCTACTACGCCACCGATCTTCTGACCGATATCCTGGGGTACGGTAACTCAGCCCGTCTGCAGCGTAAACTGTTGCGCGAACAACGGATCGTTTCCCATATCGACTGCTACCAAACCGGCAGCATGGATCCCGGCTTGCTGGTCATTGAAGCCCGTCCGGTCGATGGTGTTACACTCGAAGATATCGAGCAAGCCATCTGGCAGGAATTAGATGCCCTGCGCACCCATCCGATCCCTCAGCGGGAACTCGACCGCTGGATTAATAAAATGGAAAGTAATCTGGCTTTTTCCGAAACGAATGTGCTCAATAAGGCCATCAACCTGGCGTATTACGACGTACTGGGTGATGCCCGGATGATCAACCAGGAGCCCGATCGCTACCGGGCAGTGACCGTACAGATCATCCAGCAAACTGCCCAACAAATACTTACTCCGGAAAATTGCTCTGAGTTGTATTATAAAGCCGATCGGTCAACCGCACAGCAGGTAGTGTGATATAAACCAGAACCATCTTCGACACCTAACCCGGGTACATGAAAATTGCCATCATCGGCGGAGGCGCCAGTGGGCTGATTACCGCTTATCTACTCCACAAACAGCACGAAGTCACCGTTTACGAAAAAGAGTCAGTGCCCGGAGGGAATGTGCGGACCCTAAACAAAAATGTTTCCGGCACCTCTCTGCGGCCTGATCTTTCCATTGAAAACGGCGTATTGGGTTTTAGCGAAAGCTATTACCCAAACTTCCATCACCTGATGGATGAATTAGAAATCCCTCTATTGACCTACCAGCCATCCCTCTCCCTTTTTGCCAGGGACCGCTTTTATCCGGCCCGGCCCGGTTCTTTGCGGAATATCCGTGCCATGGTTCGGCAACTGGGGGCATCCGGTTACGCCACCGAGCTGATCGGCCTGGCCCGTTCCCAGAACCGTTTCAAAAAACACCTATCCGGGTGGGAGAAAACCGGAAAGACCTACCAGGATTATCCACTAAATAACCCACTGTACGAGGAGTTCCTCCGTGGTCTGTTTATGCTCAGTTTCTCTACTCCCTTTGCTGACACCCGGCAATTACCCCAATCGTTGCTTACCCCCTATATCCGGTCATTACCCAATTCCCGGTGGAGTTTTGTGCGTGGAGGCGTCTATACCTATCTGGAGAAGATCATTTCTATCATCGGGAGGGACCGCATCAGACTCGATGCCTTGGGAATTCAGATAAAACGACAGGCCGATCACGTGACCGTTGACCTCAAGGGCCATTCGACCCGCTACGATAAAGTCGTGATCGCTACCACCCCCGGTGCCGTAGGGTCCGTTCTAACGGATATGTCAGATCAGGAGCGAAACGTCTTTGGTAATTGGCAAGACCGGACCTTCACTACCCTGGCTCATACGGACGATGGTCTGTACGGCCGGCATCGATCAGCCAGCAAAACCCCCATGGATCTGTTTGTGGATGACGAGCGGCAGGGATACAATACCTACCAGAATACGGTTTATCGTTTGCCAACATCTACCTCCTACAATTTCGCCTACGGCCTGGACGATCACCTCCCTGCATCCGCCATTTTGCACCGGGCCGATCACACTGTACCTGTTTATGATGGTTCCCTTTCGGAAAAGGTCGAAGCGATCCAGTCTATACAGGGCGAGCGCAATACGTATTACGCCGGAGCGTACCTGGGGAACGGGTTGCACGAGGGTGCGGTGACTTCGGCTATGAGGGTGGCTTATTATTTGAAAAAACAGGCTTCAACATATTTTATTGGATAATACTGGCATAGGGCTCTTGACTATTGTTGTTCAAAAAATTATATTGTTCATGAATCATGAACAATATCAAAAAATGAACGGACTTGATCATTCCTCGCTGGAAATTATCATTGATCACCTCGCCGACAAGCTTGGGAACCAATTAGATTACGATCTTGCTCCTGAAGACTGCAACGGTTCACTTTGCGATTCAATGCTTCGAATAAATGGCCGTAAGGTATGCGTAGTCATTAAAAATGAAGTACGCCCTAATCAAGTCCTACCGCTACGGGCACAAAAAGATCAGGTTGAACATCTGTTGGTTGCCAGTAATTATATAACCCCTTCCGCCAAAAAACTACTGCAAGAGAAGAAAATTAACTACGTAGATCGTGTTGGAAATACCTGGTTCCAGCTGGATCCCATCTACATCCATATCGAAGGAATACCGAATCAACCTCCGACTGAGGACCGTAAGAACAGGGCCTTCACCAAAACAGGTATAAAAGTTGTTTTTCAGTTCTTAAATAATCCTGAGCTAGTAAATACCACTTACCGTGAAATAGCTCGTAATGCCCGGGTTAGCTTAGGAACAATCCCCAAAGTGATGGCTGGTCTTCAGGAAGAAGGATTCCTTTTGCGAAAACACGAAACAGCGTGGATGATTCCTGAATACAAGGCTTTGCTGGAAAGATGGCAATTTGAATACTCAAAAAAATTAAAACCCGGCCTTTTCATAAAACGATTCCGGTCCACTAATCCAGATTTTTTAAATGTCTGGACAGACCTAGACTTAAAAGCTAATACCTACTGGGGTGGGGAAGCTGCCGGTTACTTCCTGACCAAATACCTGAATCCAGAAATGTTCACGGTGTACACAAACCACACCATTGGTGATCTGATGAAAAGCTATCGATGGATACCCGATGAAAAAGGCAACATTCTTATATACCAGGCTTTCTGGCAAAAAAGTAGTACTGATAAGCATTCTTCCATCGTACCAGCCACTTTGGCATATGCCGATCTCATGAGTACGGGAAATAGCAGATGCATGGAAACGGCAACTAAAATCTATGAGCAATACTTACGGGAACATTCATGATTATGCCTTTGGAGAGCATTTTGAAGCGTTCTCCATTTTGCTAAACACCTTTCGCTCTTATAACCTGCATCATTTTTTGATTGGAGCCCAGGCAAGGGATGTACATTTTTTTCAACAAGGCATAAAGCCATTGAGAGGAACCAGGGATATTGATTTTGCAGTAATGGTAAGTTCTTTAGCCGAATACAATGAGCTATTAAATACTCTGGCGCATCAAGGTTTTAAAAGAGTCAAAGATCCGTACCGAATTGTGTGGGGCAAAGGAGAAACAGTCATTGACATCCTCCCATTTGGTCAAATTGAAGAGAATTATACCGTCAATTTTGATGAAAGGAATATCGAATTATCGGTTTTAGGCTACCGGGAAATACAGGAGGAAACAATGACATTTAGCATTGAGGGACCTGAAAGGCTATCAGTCCCTGTTCCACCGCTACATGGTTTATTTATTTTAAAATTGCTTTCCTGGGATAACCAAAAACCTGACAGGGAGAAGGATTTACAGGACCTCTATCAAATCCTGAAAAATTATTGGGAATTTGTTGAAGACGAAGCATATGAAAAGCATACAGATCTATTTGGGGATGACTTTGATATACCTTTGGCAGCTGCCAGAATTCTCGGCAGGCATTTAAAAACAACAACCCAAAAGTCAGAATCTTTAGAAAGACGAATCGTTGGTATTCTTAAGGAACAATCTTCTTCTATCGAAAACCCGGGACAGCTTCTTCAAACATTCTCCAGAGAAGCCAACAAATCATTAGCAGCCATAAAGACGCTGTTGGATAAAATACTGCTGGGAATGAACGACAAAAAGCCTACCAATTAAATCCCTACAACTACAACTACAACCCACCAGCCACCTTCTTAATCCCCGATCCTCTCAATTTTAAGTGGTGAAAGTGCAATCGATGGTCCGTGCTTTCGGAGGCAATACTCTCCGTGAGCTCCACAAAACCGATGCGCTGCCAGTCGCGGGCTTCTTTATCATCGACCTCCGAGGTGAAGACATCGAGGATAAGCTTGCCACCTTCGCGGTTACTCACATCCAGTTCATGCCGGAAATCGGGCAGGTCCTGAATACGGTTGTTACGGGCTTGGACAGCGAGGTATTTGGGCGGATTTACCTCTTCTCCTTCTTCCAGGCCGATGCGGGCCACCTGTACCATTGACCGGTACGTCAGGTGGTTATCCGCCCAGGGAAAGGAGCTCAGGGTCGTGGCCAGCACCCCGAAGTACTTCACCAGGTTCCATCCGGTGCCGATGATGGGATTGTTGGAGATCTTTATGTCGGAATAAAACCGATCAGTAGTTCCTACGAAGCTGTTGAGCAGCAGGAAATTTCCCGTCTTCACCCGCTCGTCGGGATCCATGGTCGGGAAGATCTTGCCGGCAAATCCGAAGCCGCGGTGAGCCCCTTTTTGGATCTCGGTCAGGATGACCGATGCCCGGGCTACCATCAGGCACTTGGTACCCTCACGAAAAAGCCCGGTATAGGGATTATCCTCGGTTATATTCCAGGTGCCCGAAAAGCCGACGCCGTTGGAATGAATTAATTTATCGAAATAAGGAAGTATATCCGCTTCGTGCTTGATGGTGCGTTTGGCGGCACGGTACAGCAGGTTGCCTCCTTTACCAAACATACGAAACAAGCTTACTTTGGAAAGTGGCAATTCGGGAAGCGTCTCGTAGGGATCGCTGAATACCTGGTCTCTCACCTCGCGAAAGGTAGAGCCCTGATAGGATGGGTCTCTTAGTGTTTTCATAAGATGAATCTACAAATTTAGCCGAAAAAAAGATTGTATCTTTTTCCAGATTATGAACTATCAAACCTATCCTCCGCCCTCCGACCTCGCCCCCTTTGTGAAGTGTTTCTGGACCCTGGACTCTCCTGGTGAAGAAGCCCCGACGATCCAAACCATCGTTCCCGATGGCTGTATGGAAATGATCTTTCACTACGGCGATCCGTATCGGCAAATTCTGGAGGACGGGGAAGCGGTCATTCAGCCCCGCTGTTTTGTCTTTGGCCAGTTAACCCGGCCTCTCAGGATCCAACCCACGGCAGCTACCGGCATATTTTCGGTACGTTTTCACCCCGAAGGCTTTTCACCCTTTGCGACCATTCCGGTAAAAACAATGACTGACCGGGCGGTACCACTCGAGGAACTATTTGGCTCGTCCTTTCATCCCATCGAAGAGTTAATCTTAGGGAATACCACCACCGAACAACGGATACAAGCCATAACCATTTTTTTGCGGAAGCGACTGGCTGACACGGCCACCATTGATCGAATCATATCGGAAACCGTCCAAACACTATTAACCGCTAACGGGCAGATCCCGGTTGGGGAATTAGCCCGGCAAAACAACCTGAATCCCCGAAAACTCCAACGAACTTTTGCGGAAGCGATCGGACTCAGCCCCAAACAACTCGCCAAGACAATACGACTGCAAGCAGCCCTGAAAATGCTACTCAATCAGGAACACGACCGCCTCACTGACCTGGCCTACGATGGCGAATTCTACGATCAGGCTCATTTCATCAAAGACTTCAAAGCATTTACCGGTCGCACCCCCAAAGCCTTCTATGGAGATCAGTTGACCATGTCCCAGCTATTTTATGGGGATGAATAGCCTCTGTCGCGTTTTTACAATTTTGGTGCCATGGAAGTCTGCTATTTGCACCTGAATCAAAAAAACTACCTGATGCGACATCTTTCTTTGCTAATCGGCCTGCTTGGTTTACTCTTGTTCGGCAACTGGGCCTGTGAACCTACCCAACCTATTGAACAGGCGCATTGGCTATCCGGAACCTGGGCCTTTCAGTCGCCACAGGGCACCCTATACGAGAATTGGTCCGTCTCCTCTCCCACCACCATGGACGGTAAAAGCTACGTCCTGAACGAAGCGGATACCGTGATTTTTGAAACCATCCAACTCATCCAGGAGCCCGATCAGCTTTACTACGTTCCAACCGTGAAAAATCAAAATGACGGAGAGCCCGTTCGGTTTGCCCTTACCCGGCAAACACCTGGCGAACTGGTTTTCGAGAATCCGGAGCACGATTTCCCGCAAATCATTTCCTATACCCAAATCAACCAAGACTCACTGGTGGCCGTAATTTCCGGAATGGTGCAGGGGCAGGAACGGCGGCAGCGCTTCCCAATGGGAAGGGTGGGTGATGTCGGGCAGTGAGTTTTTGCCCGGTTTTGCATCAGTAGCGCTCCATTTTTGGGGTAATGCTGTTTATCTTGGGCCAAGGTCCGAGGACCAAGGACCAAGCAGGCTGACCGGGAATAGAAAAAACCTGTTTTAACTGCTTACCGCATTTGTTATGAATAAAAGTTTTGAGTACCCAGCCAGCCGTATGATCATCAGACTCACTCCATGAACGGGGTGATTCTCCATGGGTAAATATGCTGTATGGGTACGACCTTTAGAACGTGCCTACCGGCACTCTTGAACATCCTGCTGTTCACTCCGCACCGGCTGACGCCGGCGCTTACATAAAGGACGTGCCTAACGGCACTGGTATAAAAATACCGCTTCCGAATGAAAAAGGTACTAATTGGCCTTGCAGTATTCCTTTTAGGATGCACAACCATCAAGCCCAAAATAGATTGCTGGGATATTAATGATATTGGAGCCGATACCACGTATTTTGTTTTTTCTGAAGGTTACGAAGGCTTTCTTTTTCATGATATTACAGAGTTTCAGGTTGTACCTCCTAACCAGGTTATTAAGGCATCAGTAGAACAGATCCATCGGGCCGAATCAATTCTAGCACAAACCAATGTCTACAATAAAAAATACAAACGTCAGTATATTGGATATACGAATAGCCAAAGTGATACACTAGTATACATTCGACTGCTTAGGAAGGGATTTAGAAGGGAGGATTGCTTTGATAAAATCCTTGTATTTGGCTTTGATGGATACTACGAAAAAGACCAGCAAATCCATCGTGTAAACCTGTCAACCGAAACTGTAACGAACTTTTAAAGCACCTGAATGCCCACTGTAGCGGAATACAAATATAGGGATGCCCGCCAGGGGGCGATGAGTGTACCGGTTTTGAACCTGGCTTTTTTTCTGATCTTTATTGCTACGCCACCCCGGACAGTCCTTCCGGATTCTTTTGCCTTATACTGTTTGCTCTCTGCCTTGCTGATCGGTGGGGCCCTTGCCGTTTACAACTGGCGCACCGGTGGCATTAACCTGATCTTGATCGGACTGTACGTTGCAATCTACCTGATGGAGGTGTCTACACAAGGCATTCCTGCTCCGGTATTTCCACTCAGCGAAGACATGTCGAAGGGCATTTTTGCCGAACTGGTGGTGATGTCTATTCCCTATGCCTACTCTACCTTGCGTATAGCAGCTGTTATCCCGTTGGTCAATCTGCACGTGAAGAGCCGGGCGGTCAGAATAACCGAGGCATAGCTTTTTGCCGAAAGGCAAAAAAAACCAAATCCATCATTCATCATTCATCATTCATCTCTCGGATACCTTAACCATAGGCAGGGAGCCATGCCACCTCCTATTGATCCCCGAAAAGTTCATCCAGCTTGCGCTCCAGGGACGGTCCGCGCAGATCCTTGGCTATGATGTTGCCGTCGGGATCGAGTAGGAGGGTGCGGGGGATTGAGCGAATGTTGTAATCTTGAGCTACGGCGTTACTCCACCCCTTCAGGTCACTCACGTGGTGCCAGCCCAGACCGTCTTTTTCAATGGCCTGCAGCCACCGATCCTTACTTTTATCCAGGCTTACGCCCAAAATAGTAAAGCCGGCATCTTTGTACTTCTCGTACAGGCGGACCACGTTAGGATTCTCTTTCCGGCAGGGACCACACCAACTGGCCCAGAAATCGATGAGCACGTATTGCCCGCGCAATTCACTAAGCGCCATCGACTCGCCCCCGGGTGTTTCCTGCGTGAAATCCGGAGCGGGAGAGCCGATCGCCAAACGGCTGGCCACTTTGATTTTCTGGGCAAGCTCTTTGGCCTGACCGGGAAAAGCCTCTCCGTATTGGTCGATGTATGCCTGAGCATAATGGAGAAAGAGAGGGGATTTTTTGGCTTCCGCAGCAGCCGTGATTCCGCCCAGCACCATTTGGTGAGTATTCGTCTGTTCGGGAGCCCTGGCCAGCAGTTGATCAAAATACTGAGCACGCAACTCGTCGGGGAACGAAATATTCAACAGTGTCTGGGCGTAGCGATTCACGCTTTCGTATACCCACGGAATGTGGGCGTAGGCGGGATCAGCAAAATCAACGTAGGTAAAAAACTCTTCCGCGAAGTAGGTGAACTCATTGTCGTATTTATCCTGATTTGATAGGAATGTCAAATAGGTATTGACGGCCAGGATCTTGGCGAGATAGGGATTATCTTCTTCCATTACTTCCAATAAGACCTTCTTCTCCTGGTCCACAGCCTGGACGTTCTGGATGGCTTGCTCGCGGTCTTCTTTCGATTGAGCCCGCTGAACCAGCGTATAGAATTGCCCCGTTTTGCGATTGAGTTCGCTGATGGAGTGTTTGAGGTTATCGTACCCCTGGTTCAGATCGGATACGACGAATTCCGACTCGCGAATATTCTGGCAACCTCCCTGGATCAATACCTCTTCCTCCGCACCAGCAATGACCGGCAGGGTGCTGCGGGTGGATTCCCCGATATAATAAAAGGCCGGTCCGCTTTTGGGTAGCTCAAAGGCACCGTTCCCTTGCTCATCGGGTAAGGCGGCAGCGACCTGATCGTAGCCAAGGCCCCGGAATTGGTAAAGGTATACACTGTCTTTGCAACCGCTCAGACTGAAGGCCAGCCGACTGGTCCCGGCCTGACTCATTCCGGTTGTAACACATATACAGCTTATAATTAGGATTGTCCACAGTTGTTTTTGACGGATCATGATTTGTATTTTGTGTAAAAATACGAAATGGTAAGAAGCCAGTAAAGTCTCCACCGTTTATCGATTTTTTTCTCAATCCTGGTCGAAGGACCGCACCATTCAGGCAACAAATGACTTACTTTAGAGGTTGCCTGAGAAAGACCATGTTACTGGTTTTACCCCGTGCATACAAACAAAAACACTATGGCTTTTAATCGTCAATCATATAACAACCGGGGCGGCGGCCAGCCCTTCGGATCCATAACCGCCATCATCGTATCGCTGGCTGTACTGGTGGTACTATTCTTCTTGGCCCGTTTCGTTTTCAATATACTGTACTATCTGTCGCCCATTTTCCTCATCGCCACCCTGATCATTGATTACAAGGTGGTTTGGGATTATATCAAATGGGTGCGTAACTTATATCGCCGCGATATTATAATCGGTATCGGCGCCACGATATTGTCTATTTTCGGATTTCCTATTCTCTCCGCCTTCCTCTTCGGTAAAGCTTTATTCCGCAAACGCGTTAAGGACGCGGCCAAACAAGCTAAGGAATACCACGAAGGCAAGCTCATCGAATACGAAGAGGTCGATGATGAACCCCTCGACCTGAAAAGGCTGGAAGAGCAAACCCGACGCCGTGAACAAGAAAGATCATCCCGTCCTTCCTCCCGTGATGATTCCAGTGATGAGTACGAAGATCTATTTGAATGATCGAACAGTGGGTCTGGTCTTTTTTGCTGTACGGAGGCAGCTTCTTTGCCATCCTCTATGCCTCCTTTTTGAGTTGGTACCGGCGCGTATGGGATGCGATGCCCACTTTTAACGTTCCGGATCATTATCAGCCTAAAACCAAGATCACCGTCCTTGTACCGGCCCGCAACGAATCCCTGCGTATTCAACGGTGCCTGCAGGCCCTGCGCAACCAGGACTATCCCGAACACTTGCTGGAAGTCATCGTCATTGATGATGGTTCGGAAGACAATACCGCCCAACTGGTCGATCAATTCTGGTGGGACCATTTGCGACTGATCCGACGGGCGGGCGGCGGTAAAAAGGCTGCTTTGCAACACGGTGTTTCAGCCGCCGCCGGAGAACTGATCGTTACCACCGATGCCGATTGTGAGGCCCCGTCTTCCTGGCTCCGTCATTTGGCTGCAGCCTACGAGCAATTCGATGCTGCTTTCATAGCCGCACCGGTCCAATTTACCGGTTCGCGCAACCTCCTTCAGCGCTTTCAGGCCCTCGACTTATTAGGAATGATGCTGCTTACCGGCGCCGGTATTGCCGGTCGCATGCACTTTCTCGGGAATGGAGCAAATATGGCTTATCCGCGTCAGCTTTTTCTCGATCTCGACGGCTATCGCCGCGATCAACACCGGGCTTCCGGTGACGATGTCTACCTGATCCACCAAATCGCCCAGCGTTTCCCAAAGCAGATCGTTTTCGTCAAACAACCCCACGCTACTGTTTCAACAGAATCGCCTTCTGACTTCTGGTCTTTTTGGCGGCAACGCCTGCGCTGGGCTACTAAAAACGGGCACTCCAAAGACCTGGATTTACTTCTAAGCCTTTCCCAGGTTTTCCTGCTGTGCTGGTTTATCATCCTTACCGTTATCGGCATACCCTTTTTCGGACTGAAAGCCTTCATGCTGGCCCTCGTACTGTTTGGGGCCAAGGCATTTCAGGATTACCATTTGCTTCGTAAGGCCAGCACCTATTTTCAACGTGAGGACCTGATGCAACACTTCTGGCAGGCACAAGTACTCCATATTATCTACATTGCGGGTATTGGCCTGGTAGCCAACCTTCGGAAAAGCTATACCTGGAAAGGACGTACTGTTCGTTAGTTCCTTTGGCTTTCGCCAAAAAAACTATTCCTCAAACTCGCTGGTGGTGTGGAAGACTATCTCGGGATGATTATCCTGAGCCATTTTCAAAGCCCACGCAGTTTCGGCCATAAACACTAGCCGGCCGTGCTTATCCCGCGCCATATCCTTATTCCGGCGACTCAGGAATTCTTTCATCGCTTCGTCATTATCGGATGCAACCCAGCAGGCCTTGTGTAAATTGACCGGCTCGTATTGAACCGATGCGCCGTATTCGTGCTTCAGACGGTACTCGATCACATCGAATTGCAGCGCCCCTACGGTACCGATGATCTTGCGATTGTTGGTCTCCTTGGTGAACAGCTGAGCGACCCCTTCATCCATCAATTGCTCTAACCCCTTGGCCAATTGCTTGGACTTCATGGGATCGGCATTATTGACGTACATGAACATTTCGGGTGAGAAACTGGGAATTCCTTTAAAGTGGAGCACTTCTCCGCCAGTCACCGTATCTCCGATCTTAAAATTGCCGGAATCGTACAGGCCGATCACATCTCCGGGAAATGCCTCGTCGACGATGGTCTTCTTCTCCGCCATGAAAGATGTCGGGTTGGAGAATTTCATCTTACGGTTCTGCCGAACGTGCAGGTAGTTGGTATTCCGCTCGAACATCCCCGAACAGATACGCAGAAAGGCGATACGGTCACGGTGCTTGGGATCCATATTCGCGTGGATTTTAAATACAAATCCGGCAAATTGATCTTCCTTGGGTATGACCTGACGCTCCTCCGTTGGTCGTGGCAAGGGGCCGGGCGCAATATCCACAAAGCAATCCAACAGCTCCCGTACTCCGAAGTTGTTAATGGCACTACCAAAGAAAACGGGTGATTGCTCACCCTGCAGGTAAGCTTCGCGGTCGAAATCGGGGTACACTTCGGTGATCATCTTTACCTCATCCCGCAGTTCGGCCGCCGCGGCTTCACCAACCTCCTTGGTCAGGACATCAGTACTGAGGTCGGTAATTTCCAGTACATCTTCCCCTTCCTGTTTACTGTGGGGGCGGAAGAGCACCAGCTTTTTCTCATACAAGCTGTATACGCCCTGGAAGCGTTGCCCCATTCCAACCGGCCAACTGAGGGGACAAACGTTCAATCCCAGCTTCTGTTCCAAGTCATCCAACAAATCAAATCCGTCGAGTCCTTCCCGGTCCAGTTTATTGATGAAGACAATGATGGGCGTTTTTCGCATCCGACATACCTTCACCAGTTTTTCGGTTTGTGGCTCCACCCCTTTGGCTACGTCGATCACGACGATCACGCTATCCACCGCGGTCAGGGTGCGGTACGTGTCTTCCTGAAAATCCTGGTGACCAGGTGTATCGAGGATGTTTATCTTATGGTCGCGGTAATCAAAGGCCATAACCGAGGTGGCCACCGAAATACCACGCTGACGCTCGATCTCCATAAAATCAGAGGTCGCGCTTTTCTTGATCTTGTTCGACTTTACCGCCCCCGCTACCTGGATGGCCCCCCCGAACAGCAGGAGTTTTTCGGTCAGGGTAGTTTTACCGGCATCCGGGTGACTGATTATCCCAAAAGTTTTCCGGCGATTTATCTCATTGATTAACTTACTCATAATGTGTGCTTGAAGCGGCCGCAAATATAGGCATTTTACAGGTTTGAGGTGTGGTGTATGCGGTTTGAGGTAAAAGGCCGCGGTGGGCATTGATTTTAGGGGACTTAAAAGCTGTTTGCATTTGTTTTTTCCAGTATCTGGAGCCTGCCTCCATAGAGGATGCGAAAAGGTACCAACCGATGTTTTTCGGCAATGCATTAAAATAGACCGGACCACGAACCTTAAACCAGGGACCTATAATCCCGACTCCTAGTCCCTGGATCGTGAACCCTCCTCTCAATAGGTTAAAACGAGGTTTTTTTATTATTTTTCCCTCCTTCGCTGCCCTGGCAAGAATTGGAATGCGTACACTATTGGTGGAAGCAGGAAAGGGCGGAAAGTCTTCATTCATTTTTGCGGATCGATCAGGTTACCAGCTTACGATCGAACTAGCACCTACTGGAACTGTTAATAGGAGGTATTCTACATAACTAACCGATTGTATGCTCGAACTGGCAGGAATTATCATTTTAGGAATTATTGCACAATGGCTGGCCTGGCGAATAAAGATTCCCGCAATTCTTCCACTGATCCTGTCTGGCCTGCTGGTAGGTCCTATTTCCACCCTGTTCCGGGAAGATGGAAGTAAGTTGCTCGAGCCCATTTACGATGCCAGTACCAAGCACGGCTTGTTCCCCGGTGAATCCCTCTTCTATTTTGTATCACTCTCCATCGGTATCATCCTCTTTGAAGGTGGCCTCACCCTGCGGCGGCGGGAAATCATCGGTGTCGGTCCCGTTATTTTAAAACTGATCACCATTGGCTCTACTGTGACCTTCATCGGAGCCGGCCTGTTGGGGCATTTCATAATGGGCCTCACCTGGCCCATCGCCTTTTTATTTGCGGCTTTAGTCATCGTCACGGGACCTACCGTTATTGCGCCTATTTTGCAGAATGTCCCCCTAAACCGGAATGTTTCCACCGTACTCAAATGGGAGGGTATCCTGATTGATCCGATTGGGGCCCTGGTTGCCGTACTGGTCTTTGAGTTTATCCGTTCGGCCAGCGGTGGAATGGAGTTTACCTCACACGCACTGATCCAATTCATCCAGATCATTTTGATTGGATTAGCCCTGGGTACCATAGCAGCTTACGTATTGTATCAGCTTATCAAAAATGACCTGATTCCCCATTACCTGTTAAATGTATTTACCCTGGCCTTCGTGTTAGGGGTCTTCGTTTTTTCCGACATAATGGCCCACGAAAGCGGGCTACTTACTGTCGTTGTCATGGGAATGGTTCTGGGCAACCTGGAAGTTCCGCGCTTACAGGAGATCCTGTCGTTCAAAGAATCTTTGAGCATACTCCTCATATCCATCCTGTTCATTCTTTTGGCGGCCAACATCGATATGTCGGACCTCAATATTATCATCAACGATTGGCACGCCATTGCTTTGTTTGCCTCCGTTGCGCTCGTTCTGCGCCCGCTGGGTGTACTCATCAGCACGCGGGGTTCGGAGCTGAACTTTAACGAAAAGCTCTTTATCAGTTGGGTCGGACCACGGGGAATCGTTGCTGCGGGTATTGCGTCCCTGTTCGGAATCACGCTTACCAATGAAGGCGTCCCCATGGCCGAATATATTACGCCACTGGTGTTCATGATCGTACTGGGTACTGTTCTATTGAATGCAACCACGGCACGCCCGGTCGCCAAAATGCTGAATGTCATTCAGGAAAGCTCCAGCGGTATCTTATTTGTCGGGGCCAGCCTCGCATCCCGCGTTTTGGGCCGATACCTAAAAGACCACGGCCGCCACGTAGTTATGATCGACAATAACGAAGGCAGCGTGCGCCGTGCCAGAGATCTGGATATTGAAGCGTTCGTCGTCAATATTTACACCGATGATCTCAATGATCAATTCGAACTGTTGGATGTAGGCTATCTCATTGCCATGACGAGTAGTCCCGATGTGAACGAGTATGCCCTGTCACGCTATACCCGTGAATTTGGTGAAAATGGCGCCTTTCGGTTGATCTCGCCCGATGAATTGCGGCAAGACCCCGAAGACCTGCCCCTCGAAAACCTATTGTCGCCGGTAGATGATTTCCTGAACCTGAATGAAGTAGCCCGGGATTATCCGGCCATGCACGAAGTAGGTCTTGATTCCAGGGAACAGCTCGAACAGTTGATGACCAAAATGAAAACCATCAATAAGAGCATCCCCATTTTCGTGCGCGATAACGAAGGTGAAATCCATATTATTCCCAAAGACCTCAGCAACATGAATATGTCAGAAGGTCCATTCTACCTCGTCTACTTAGGACGTGAACTGGAAGAATCGGTGATCGACAACCTCCTTCCCGAAGCCAAGGAAACGGAGGAGTCGGCCGAAGAATCCTGACCCAAATCCACGCCGATCATTTTAACCTGAAAGGCCATTTATCGGCAGGGTATTACCAGCCAGGGTCAAAATATTGCTTGAATCCTTGATGTTTTCACTAAAAAAAGCGATAGTATTGCTATTGCCTGTCTTGAAAAGACCCCGTCATCCTATTCTTTTCCAAAAGACCACGAACAAAACTACACCCGGGCAGGTATTGATAAAAAAATCTGGTCTGCAAGGCGACTTTATCGTCGGTATGTAAAAAAATCATAGCCTGACCTACAACAACTGCGGGAACTAAAGAAAAACGCACAATTCATTCGCATGAATGAAATCCCGTTAGTAGTCCCTAAAACAGAGGATTATGGCCGTTGCGATTCAATTTAAGCTTAACGAAGAGTTGTACGAGCGTGACCCACAAGGCACCAAGCTCGGCAAACGGATTATTCAGCACAGTATTCTTTTGATCGATGAAATTGGTTTCGAGGACTTCACGTTCAAGAAATTGGCGGATCGTATCAATTCCACGGAAGCTTCCATTTACCGGTATTTTCAGAACAAACACAAGCTTCTCGTTTATCTGCTGTGTTGGTACTGGGAGTGGATGAAATTCCGCATTGATTACAATACAACCAACATTCCCGACCCCAGGAGGAAGCTAAAGATCGCTATTTCAACGATAGTCGACACAGCCAAACGCAATGCTTCTATTGATTTTGTAGATGAAGATATACTGCACCGAATCGTGGTAGCGGAAGGAACCAAAACCTACCATACCAAGCGCGTTGATCAGGAAAATAAAAAGGGGTTTTGGCTTACCTATAAATCATTGAACAAAAAAATCGCCGATATCATCCTGGAAATCTTGCCTAGTTACAAATACCCGCGTGCCCTGGCAAGCACTTTATTGGAAATGGCCAATAACCATATTTACTTTGCCGAGCACCTGCCCTCCCTGACCGATATTACCCTCGAGGACGGAAACTTCGAACCGGTGGAGCGCCTGCTCGAAACGTTTGCCTTTGATGTATTAGATTGCCATCAGGCTTCCGGCTCCAAAAAATAATGGTGCAAAACTTCGTTTTGTAGCCCTTTCCTGCCTCCTGCCCCTCTGCCGATAATCATACTTTTGGGCCTGACCCACAAATCTGCATGGTGTTCGCACAAAAGCAATTATCACCCGTTGGTAAAAGTAGAGGCAATACTTGTTTATTGCCCTATATTTCAGTATACATACTTTGGGGAGAGCGAAAGTCGAGGGCGTAAACAATTCCATTCTTTGTGTTCCTTCCGTATTTCAGGAAGTGATCCAGGTTATTCCAACCGGATGGTTCCTTCATTTATACCTTTCTCCGAACAGCAATTTTTCATTTAAACATCTAAATATTATGGCAAAGTGTTTTGCACTGCTGGGGTGGAGCCTCCCGGTTATTGAAAGTATGCAAAAGGCCAACAAACCCTTTGTGGTCGTTTCATTCCCTGAATTTTCCGCTTACGCAAAAGAGCATGACATACCGTTCGTCGGCTATAAACTCGACGAATTCGGCAGCCATTCCAATTCTCTGGGGCTGGCCGAATTATTAAAACCGTTCAATGCTGATGTAGCTGTCCCTCTTTTTGAGGAGACGGTAGAATGGGCTGGTGCCCTGAATTCTATATACCGGGATGATCCCCGCACCCTTAACCGTGCTTTCCTTTTCCGCGACAAGGCTATGATGAAGCGAAAAGCCATGCTCGGAGGGTTAAGGGTCGGTTTATTTGAGGTGATCAGTAGTCATGAACAAGCGCACCACTTCCTGGATCGACTCAACGAAACCGAATTGCACCTCGACGGAGAAGAAGATGCCTGGTTTCACGTTAAACCGTTCACTGCAGCAGGTACGGTGGGACACCGATTCATCAAATCCCGTCAGCAAATCGAAGAAAAAATTAAAGTCTCTGATTTTCCCTGCCTGGCCGAAAGCCACTTATCGGGACAAGAGTTTTCCTGTGAGGCATTTGTCCACAACGGTAAGATCGTATTCCTCAATATTACAGAGTACGTGAAACTCGGCTATTCCAACTTTATTCCCGCCGGCCCTACCCTGGAAAGCAGAAGAGATAAGATTCATCAGGAAATCCAGAAGATCGTCGACGTCTTTGGTATCGAATACGGCATGCTCCACCCTGAATTCTTCCTGGGTGAGGACGAAACCCTATACTTTGGTGAGGTCGCCTGCCGGATCCCCGGTGGCCACATCCTGGAATTAGCCTCTAAAGCGTATGATTTTGATGCCCTCCTGGCCTTTGTCATGGTGCACGATCCATCCCTTACCGAAGCCGATTTAGCCGAGATATTCCCACCGAATGGGGAAATTCCCGAAAAGCACTTTGGTAACGTTATGGTATTCCCTAAGTCAGGGCAGATCACCAAGCTACAAGTACCCGAAGAATTGATGGAGGATCCCTACTACCTCGACAATGACCTTGTCCAGCCTCTCGGCCCGCAAAAAATAGGTGGCCGGGAAGGATTCGGTAACCACTTTGGTACTGTCAACTTCGCTGGGGAAGACCACAATCGCATGCGTGAATTATTGCTGCACTACGAAGACGTACCTTTCTACGTCTAAACGAGTGTTTTCCCAAGAACACAGGGTAGTGTGCAGGTAACTCCTTCACACTACCCTTCCCCTTTGCCAAATTCCACGAAAACGAATGTATGCCCTTAACGCTCCAAGAATACGAAAACCGATTCGACCAGAGTCTGTCCGAATTTGCAGCTTCCAGCTCAATGATGCGGGAAGAACGCAAAACGAGACTGCTCAGCCAGATCGAACAGCTTACGCAAACCCCGGAAGGACTGGATGTCCTCTACCAAAAGATACCGGGCTTGCTTGAAGCTGAGATTTTCAAAGATACTCCCTGGAATTCCCCCCAACATCTGGTACCCTCTCTGGTTGGTGGTACGCTCCTGTCGGGTTACCCCAACACCGCCATGGAAATAGTAAGCGAGCTGCGCTTACTGGCCATTTTCGAAGGGAATTACAAAATGGATGATTATTCTCCGGACCAGGCCGGTGAATTCCTGAAAGACCTGCTGGTCAAACATTTTGACCTGGCCATGGAGGACTTCTCCGAAGAAGCCTGGGATGCCTACTCCAAAAGAACGACCCAATCGATCCGGTTGCTATTCAATCGATTACTGGAAAGTATACCCATCAAAGAACTGAAGTCGAGACTCCACATTGAGTTGGAGACCTTGGCAGCACAGCGCCCCATCGTACAGACCCGTATGCAGGACATGCTGCAGATTATTGACCAGAAATTGGCGCTTGATCCTACTGAATCCATCGACGCCAATTTATTGCGGTTTGTTAACGCAGCCTTGCACCCAACTCCCAACGCGGCAAATCACTCGGCGGCGCCAAGATACCGGCGGTTTCTGACCCAGGCCGGGAAACGACAACTGGTGAAGGAGGCCGACATAATGGGTGAAACTATGATGCAGACCAGCCTGGTCTCACCCCAGCACATATCCCTGCTTCAGCATTTGGCGGAAACGGATCAGCGCGAGCTGGTCGGAAAAGCCTTGTCTTTAAATGCACACGGTATGGCCGAGCTCGATCGCCACTACGAGTTGGTGTACCAGTTGATTACCAATTTCATCACCCTCGCCAACCCCCAGGCGGCATTTGGCCTGGCCAGGGTGTTGCAGCGGAACCTCTTGTCGCGCCGCATCACGCGCAATGCAATAACCCGATTGCTGCAAATAAATATCCACCCGGATATAGCCCGTAGCCTCCGGAAAGGAAACCTTACCCGCTACCGGGCTACCCCGATTCAGATACTCGTGAGCGGTATCTTTAGCGTACTGGGCCACCCTTTGGGGGTGCGACAGGGAAACAACCCAACGTGCCAATCGGCACGCGCTATCAGCATGTGGAGCCGGCACGCACCCGGGAAGCTCATTAATTTATTGATCGATGCGGCCACCACGAATAATGTCATCTTTCGCTACGAAGGCCAATTACTCGAGTCGAAGACTATCTTCGAAGGCCTGATCCGGCAATTTGACCACAAATTAGATCCGGTTTCCATTGTATTAGTCCCCCACCTCGATAAGATCTACAACGAGATGATGCGGTTGGCAGCCGTCAAACACTTCGGTAAAGATCCGCACATTTCGGTTAACCCGGCTTTTTATGGCCACTGGATTCAGACGGGTTTCAAATCAGTTTATAACCCTACGCTGAATGCCATCGATAAATACCACGAGTTCGTAAAAACCTTCTACGCAAGCTTTCACCCCGAATTTAATGGGGGCTATCATATGGTTTATCCGGTTCCTATCGGTATTTTTATTACGGATAGCCGGGCAAAGATGCTTGGCTACCACGCTATTTCTCTTTTAAGGGTCGAGCCTGACCCCGATGCGGAGGGTAGGTTCAGAGCCTATTTCTTCAATCCGAATAGCGAGGGAAAACAAAACTGGGGGCAAGGCATAACGCCCACCGTTGCCGGTCACGGCGAATATCCGGGAGAATCAAGCCTGCCTTTCGATGAGTTTTGTTCCCGGGTTTATGCCTACCACTACAACCAACTGCAAGTAGGTGACAAGACCGATTCGATATCCTACGAAATGATCCAGCCCGTCGTCGAATACGCCAAGACGAGTTGGGGTCGCAATTATACTTGGACCGAAACCCAAACATAATGACTAGAAAATATCAGGAGTTAACACGCCGTAACGTACGCCATTCATCGCGCATTGAGCTTAGTCAATCGAATCTTAAAAAGAATATCAACTTCATTAAGAAAAAGATAGGTACCCACCCTGTCCTGTCCAGCGTGGTGAAGGCCAATGCCTACGGACATGGTATTTATACCATGGTGAAAATGCTCGAAAAATGCGGAATTGATCACTTTTCAGTAGCCTCCGCTTTCGAGGCAGAAGAGGTCCACGCTGTGTGCTCCGAACACTGCACCGTTATGATCATGGGGATACTCTACGATGAAGATATTCCCTGGGCTATCGAGAACGGCATTGAATTTTATGTGTTTGCTTACCCACGGTTGAAGCTGGTCCTGGAACATGCCAAAAGGCTTAAAAAGAAGGCTTACGTCCACATCGAAGCCGAAACCGGCACTAATCGGACCGGAATGACGATCCCTTTTTACCGCAAGGCACTTACCTTCCTGAAAGAACATCAGGAACACATCGCCTTTCAGGGCCTTTGTACGCACCTCGGGGGTGCAGAAACATTGGCGAATCGCTTCCGGATCGACCATCAGATCGAGCGCTACAAAGAGTTTTTGGCTATAGCCAAAAAAAGAAAATTCATGCCTAAGCTGCGACACATCTCCTGTTCAGCTTCCGCTCTCTCTATGCCCGACACACACCTCGATATGGTCCGGGTGGGTATCGCCACTTACGGTTTCTGGCCCAGTCCCGACATTTACTACCAACATCTGCAGCAAGAAGGAAAGACTAAGGACAGTCCGTTGCGACGGATCTTCAGTTGGAAAACCGATGTGATGGATATTAAGGTAGTGCCTAAGGGAGAGTTCATCGGATACGGAACGGCCTACCAGGCGGCGACCGAAAAACATATTGCCGTAATCCCGCTCGGCTACAGTAATGGCTACCCCCGTGGCGAGTCAAACCGGGGGTACGTGCTTATTCACGGACGTAAAGCACGCATCCTGGGCCTTATCAACATGAACCTGTTCATGGTGGATATTACGCACATTCCCAATGTGCAAATCGGAGATGAAGTAGTATTGATCGGAAAGCAAAAGAACATGTCTATTAACGTCAGTTCCTTCACCAACTATACACAATTGCTGAACACGGAAATGATGAGTCGCCTGCCCCAGGCTATTCCCCGCCGGATCGTCCGGTGATCAGGGTTTGATGGGATACAATTCCGCCGCCTGCCCTACACAACGGATAGCGGATTGCAAAGCGAGTTTCTGCTCCGGAGTCAGCGAGATCGTCCGTTTATAGCCCTTGTAATTGATGCGGATTTTATCAATACTATGGTAGGTCAGGCTGTAGAAGACATCGATGGGAACCACACATACGTGGTTGTACAACCGCATATTCGTTTTTTCGTCGAAGGCACCACGGTCCGGCACATTCATCAGGGGGATGATATGCCCGTTGTTGAGCATAAGCATAATGGCCTGATCATCATTGATCTGATAGAAATCACGTTCCAGAGCTGCGATGGTCAGGAAGAAAGAGGCGATCGAATCATTCTCGGTGTAGGAAAACATGAGTTTGGCTTCCTCCACCATCTTTAATTCCCCATCTTCTTCGACGTACGCACTCGGAATGACAAACCCAATATTCATGGGCTCAACCGATACAATCTGAGTACTATCGAAAGGATCCAGGGTATTGATCGCATAGGTGCATTGTGCACCCAATTCTCCACTTATTCCAACCCACCATAAAACGGCGAGCAGTAGTAATTTCCTCATAGGTCTTTTCGCCTTTGTTGCAAAAATAGGGCAAAATAAGAAGATGGCATCCGCCTTAAGCAAATGCCATCTCCTACCAAACGAAAAAACGGCCATTTATTCTACATCGAAGGCCGATTTAATGTCGAATTGGTAATAATCGTTATTATCGTCTGCCGTCACCACGATCTCCGTCAGGATCAGCAGGAAGTAATCATCATCCCGCTTGATGGCAAAAGCATCACCCGTTGACAATACGGGCGACACGCTGGCTTCGGTGCCACCGTCGTACAGAGTTTTGACTTCATCCTTAAAACTCACTTCTGAGAAAGTGAAGTTTGCGGTATCAAGCATCACCAGGGTAGCGCCGTTTCGGGTCTGGATCTGGCGGCGCCAGTTAGAGGGCACCGGCATGTTAATATCAATACCCAAATCCCGCAATTCAGCCATACTCGAATTGGCACTTACCGTTTCCGGCACATCCAGGTCTAATCCACCCTGTAGCATACCATCTGCATTATTGACCAGGATCATGGTCGCCGTCGTATCGATGGGATTTCGGACTTCTTCCATCATAACCTCCACGTCCAGTGAAATCTCGTCCGTCTCACCTACCTCGTCTTCTACGCGGAAAGTGTACGTACGGATCCCTTCGGTACTGTGTGCTTCCAGGTCGATAATGAGTTCCACTCCATCAACGTCCGAACCTGTGATCAGCAAAGGGTTCTGCACCGTTCTGAAGCCAGCATCAAATTCTAGGCGGGAAGAAGGTACCAGATCGCCATCTTCACGAATACCCACCGACTTCAATGGGTTATCGCCCGTTTGAAGGTCGAGTTTTACACGGAAGATGCCTCCGGGTTCCAAAGTCGTATCGGAAACGATGGCACCGGATTCATCCAGGAATTGCACAAAAGGAGCCAACGGTGGCAGGGTGCCGCCACCTGGCATTTGTTCTTCGGTACAGCCCGAAAAAAACAATACACTTACCAGAGTCAGCAGGCTAACTCCCTTCAGGAGTTGATGGGTACAAGTTTTCATATTGGTTGTTCGTGAGGTTAGAGACTGTTTATTCAAAAGGTCAACTGCAGTATCTATCCCTTTAAATAGCCAGACTCGGAAATGTTTGGATATTAACGCAAAAATGCCAAACCCACAACAGATTTGGCATTCTTAACGGCTTTTTAAGGTGCTTATCGCAAAAGCGTAATATTTCCTTTCAACAGATACAATTCGCCATCAACGGCGCAGCGGTATTGTACCACGTAGGCATACACATCGGGAGGTAATTCGCGACCCTGGTACATGCCGTTCCAGCCCTGATCGTCCTTGTCCGTTGAGTAGTATACTTCTTCTCCCCAACGGGCCACGATACTGAATTCGAAGTCCTCCTCCAGAATGACTTCTCCAAAAACACGGACAAAATCATTCATACCGTCTCCATTTGGCGTAAAACCACTGGGTACGAAAACAAAGGGTGGCTCACAGGCGCTTACGGTAATATTGACCCGCAGGGTATCGCTCAAACAACCATCCTTGGATACCACTACCGCAATTTCCACCGACTCGTCCGGACTTACCAGGATAGAGGATTCCGTTTCTCCTTCGATCAACACACTATCCTGGAACCACTCATACACACAGTCATCGCATCCTACGACATTCACTGTAGTAGACTCACCGGGTAACAACATTGAGTCCTCTACTTCCAGCGTGAGCTGGTCGTTGAGGTTCAGGGGCTGCAGTTCGGTAGTTCGCACGGCCGTGCAACCAAACTGATTCGACAGCTCCACTTCGGCGAGTACCATACCTTCCACCCGGTAAGTTACCTGAGGACCGGCCAGTGGATCACCACCGACCAAAAGGTCTTCGGGACTCCACAGGTAGGTAAGGCTCTGTGAGGTATCCTGGTTGTCGATCCGTACCCGAACGGTATCTCCATCGATACAAGCGACATCCAATACGACCAGATCAGCCATGATCGGGCGGTAACTAACCACTATACTATCGACTGCAAAACATCCGGTAACCGGATCCATGCCGCGCACGTAGAAAGTGCGATCCCCTACTTCGGCCGCAATAGTGATGGCGGAGTCAGTAGTTATTTCATTGCTGAAGTCCGGCTCCTCCGACCAGCTCCAATTTAATCCGGCTGGCCCCTCGGCGCCTATTGTTAAGGGCTCTAACGCACAAAGTACCGTATCACCCTGAATGGACACCTCCGGCAATTCAGCTACGACCACCTGTGTGCTGTCTACATAAGTACACTGACCCGACGGGTCGGTAATGGTAACCCGGAACAATTGATCGGTCCCGACAAACGCATTCGGATTACCCGTGAATGGGTCGTCCAATTGATCGGCTGGCGACCACTCGTAGCCAAAGGTGGTATCGGCCATAGGATGCAGCCCGACCGGAGCTCCATCGCAGCTGTACACCGTATCCGGTGGTAAGGTCACCGAGAAATCGGGACTTGTAACCACCACCGAATCCAGCACCGAGGTTCCGCATACGGTATCCTGCACCATTACGTAATAGACATTCCGGCCCGGCTCGGGCTGAATGTCCAGATTCGTTTCTGTTCCCAACACATTACCGGCCGGAGGAAGGTCGTCAGTCCAGGTCACCACGTTCTGTGGACCGGTAACTACCTGGATCGTCGCTGAATCACCTGCACAAATAAGCGTATCGGGCGTCAGCTCATCAATCGTTGCTGTTGGCTGGATCCTGACCAATACACTATCAAAATAGCTACAACCATTTGAATCAACCGCCTCGACCATAAATAATTGGTCGCTGGTAAGGGTTGCCAGCGGGTTAGGTGAAGATGGATCATCGAGTAATCCGGCTGGCGACCAGCTATAAGTGTAGCTGGAATCAGCCCCCGGGTTTATTGCCCCCGCTTCACCGGCACAAATAAAGGCGCTGTCGGCGACGACAGGTGGATTGCCGCCCACTTCAACGACCAGGGTATCGAAAGCTACGGCTCCACTATTCGAAATGGCGGATACGATGTAAGTATTGGTTCCGGTAGCAGGCAAGGTGGTAACCATGGGGCCCGTACCAACCGGTGTGCCGTCTTCGAGGTTCCATTCCACCAGATTAGCGCAAGAAACCTCAGCCACCAGAGTAACCGAGTCTCCGGGACAAGCAAATTGGTCTTCGCCGGCCCGAACCGTAGGTTCAAACTGCACATCCACCACCACCGTTTCACGGGTGGTGCACCCGGTAGCCGGATCGGTAATATCGACCCGGTATATTTGATCGTCGGTCAGGGTTGCCGTAGGGTTGGCACTGGTTGGATCATCCAGCCCCAGAGTAGGCAACCACGAATAGTCGAACTCAGGGGATGCTGGATCGGGATTCAGGGGTGTTGGTTCATTCAGGCAAACCACCACGGTATCGGGCAGCATCACGCTGAAATCAAGTACGGTCACTACTACCGAATCGGTAAAGGTGGTGCCGCAAACATCGTCTACGCCCTGGAAGTAGTATATATTTTGGCCGGTGACCGGATTTACATCCAGCGAATCGCCCGTTGCCAGCAATTGATTCAAATCAGCATCGGCGTACCAGGTGATGGTTACCCCGGAATCAGCTTCCGCAAAAAGGGTCAGTGGCTCCGGTCCGCACAGGGTCGTATCCGGTGATTTCGCACCGGCATTTATTCCATCCCGTACCTCTACGGTCACTTCGTCCGTAAATGTGCAGCCATTGGAATCCGTGGCCGTCACACCATAGGTCTGGTCGGCCGATATGGTCACTTGCGGATTAGCTGAGTTGGGATCATCCAATCCTTCGGCGGGACTCCACTGGTAGGTATAATCCAGGTCAGCTCCGGGATTCAAACTCGTCGGTGTATCGGGACAAGCCTCAATGCTATCGGCAATTACCGGCGGAGTTCCTACACCAGTGACGGTAACCGTATCGGTAGCAAGCCCTCCCGTAATACTGGTAGCCGTGGCGATATACCGTACGGGACCAGTAGCAACCTCAATGATTATTTCAGAACCTTCACCAATCGGAGTGCCATCTTCCGTTGTCCATTCGATTCGATCAGCGCATTCGGTCATTGCGGTCAGGGTAACCATCTCACCGATACAGGCTTCTACATCCATCCCCACCTGTACGGTAGGTTCGTCAAGTACGTCCACAAAAACAGTATCCTGACCACTGCAACCGGTCTCCTCGTCCGTAATGGTTACAATATATGTTTGGTCCGCCAGCAAAGTCGCTACCGGATTGGGCACATTCGGATTATCGAGGCCGTCAGCGGGTGACCATTGGTAGGTTAAGCCGTCGGTGGGTCCATCCGGGTTCAAAGGTGTCGGCTCATCGATACAGGCAATCACGGTATCGGACAACATTACCGTAAAGTCGAGGACCGTGATTACGACCGAATCTACATAGGAAGTGGTACAAACGGTATCCACGCCTTCCAGGTAGTACACATTGCGACCGGTCGATGGAGTGACCGTCAGGTTACCCCCGGTACTCAATTCGTTCATAAGCCCGGCATCTGTATACCACGTTATTTGTACACCGGAGTCTGCTTCCGCAAAAAGAGTCAGCGTTTCCGGGGCGCAAATCGTGGAATCACTGGACTTATCACCGGCATCCAGGCCATCCCGCACGGCCACTTGTACCTCATCCGTGAACGTACAACCGTTGTTATCCGTGGCAGTCACAGTGTAGATTTGGTCAGTACTCGCCGTAACCATTGGGTTCGGGGCGTTCGGATCGCTCAATCCGGCGGCAGGACTCCATTGGTAGGTATAATCGAGGTTAGCTCCGGGATTCAGTTCTGACGGCGTATTGGGGCAAACGGTTATCATATCTGCCACTACGGGTGGCTCTCCGAGTCCGGATACGACAATGGTATCCCTGGCTTCACGTCCCGAGTTTGTGGAAGCTACCGCAATGTAAGACACCGAGCCGGCACCAACCGTAATGGTTATTTCCAGACCTTCTCCGACTGTCATTCCAGCTTCATCCGTCCAGATTATCTGATCGGCACATTGGGTAGCGGCCGTCAGGATCAGAGATTCACCGACACACGCACTGGTATCGGGCCCTGCGCTAACGGATGGCTCTTCCAACACATCCACGAATACTGTATCCAGAGCGATACAGCCCGTGGCGGTCTCCGTTACGGTGACCATGTAGCTCTGGTCCTCCGTCAATGCCACCAACGGGTTGGCGGAATTCGGATCATTGATGCCGGTGTTTGGTGACCACCGGTAGGTTACTCCTGCCATTGGACCATCGGGATTGAGTGGAGTTGGATCTCCCACGCAAGCAATCACGGTATCCCGCAACATAATGGTAAACTCATTGACCGTAACCACTATGGAATCTTCGTAGGTATTATTACATACCTCATCTTCCAGCAGTACATAAAAGACATTACGCCCTTCGCTGAGGTTCGCTGAATAATCAAGGCCTTCGGCCAGCAAATCAGTCCGGTCAGCATCGGCATACCAGGTCACGGTCACACCACTATCGGGTCGCACGGAAAGATCTACCGGGTCGGTAGTACATACCGTGGTGTCGGGCGTTTTGGCGCCGGGATCAAGTCCATCGCGAACGGCGACCTTTACTGTATCCCGGAAGGTACACCCGTTGGTATCCTGCGTCATAACTACGTATTCCTGATCCTCGGTAATAGACGCGGAAGGATTCGGGCTGTTCGCATCATCCAGTCCCCTGACTGGCGACCACACATAGGTATAGTTTAGATCAGGATTTGGATTCAGCGGTGTAGGTGTATCCGGGCAAACCAGTACCTGATCCGGCAGTTCGGGTTGGGTGCCAATAACGGTTACTACCACCGTATCAGAAACCACATTGCCGATGGCCGATAACCCGGAGACGATATAGGTGTTATTCGTCGCTGCGGGTACGATGGTCAAGCTGGCACCAACCTGAAGTAAATTTCCGGCCTCATCGGTCCAGTTGATCAGTCCCAGGCACTGTTGTTGCGCTTCAATGGTCACCGAAACACCTGCACATACAGTCAGATCAGGTCCGGCATCTATCGTTGGCTCATCAATAATAATTGCGGCGACCGTATCCAGTACGGTGCAGCCCGACGATGGGTCAGTAACCGTCACCCGGAATTGTTGATCCATATTGATAGTCGCCGAAGGATTCACCGCCATAGGATCGTCCAGATCAGCAATTGGTGACCATCGGAAGTTAAAACCATCTCCCAGACGCTCGGGATTTAAAGGCGTTGGTAATCCCAGACAGGCCACCACAGTGTCGGGCAGTACAATATCCAGGACTACGTTATTAATCGCAATCTCATCAGAAACCGTTTCCCCGGTCAGGGTCGTACCCAGTACTGTAAAGAATTGGGTGCCGGGTTGTAATGCTACTGTAACCGATACTCCGGTTCCGATCGGATTCCCATCCTGATCCTCCCAGCGCAGATCGTCAACACACTGGAAATTTGCGGTAAGCGTGATAGAGTCCAGTGCACAAACTTGCTGATCGGGACCAGCATCCAGTGTTGACTGATTCTGAACATCCACAAATACTTCATCCGTGATGGTACACATCCGAACCGGATCGGTCACCGTTACCTGGAAGGTCTGATCCTCCTGCAGCGTTGCCGTCGGATTACTGGGAATAGTCAGATCCAGATCACCGGCAGGAGACCAGGAGTACTCCAAAGTCATATCTCCCCCAGGGTTTATAGCAATTGCTTCCCCCGGGCAAGCCACAACCGTATCACGCAGGGGTGGCATAAAATCACCAACCCGGATTTCAATAGTATCCCGGATCAGGCATCCGTCATTCGTGTTGGTCTCTGCAACCAACTGAAAAGTATCCATAATGGGAAGGGTTACGGATTCCCCGAATCCGAGCGGTGTGCCGGGTTCTTCCAGACTATACCAGCTTAGCGTATTGGGATCTAAGCCACTCGTCTGAGCAGTAATGGTCAGGTCACCAGGGGCACATATTGAGGTATCTGCGCCCAGATCGATCTGACCTTCACTAAATAGATTCAACTCTACAAATCCCGTCTGGGTACATCCGGTCCGGCTATCCGTAATAGTCAACCCGTAAGTTCTCGGAGAAAAGATGATAGCTACCGGCCGGTCGGGATCGGTCAGATCCAGATCAGTAGTATCACTCCACTCATAAGTCAGAAAACCTATGGCTTCGGGATCACATGCCAACAGCAAAACGGTCGGACTGCCGGGACACAGTGTGTCAACGTACGGCAGACTACAAGCAGGGCCATTGCCCTCAAACGCATACCGAACAATCCCCTGACAACCATCCGGGTTTTGCGCGAAAGCGAAATACGTCTGGAAACCTTCCTGAACAATCACCGGCAATTGAGGCCCCATCCCGGCTGAGTCGGTCAGTTCTTCATCGGTGTACCAGGTGATCTCTACATTTTCCTGAGTCGGGAAAACGCCCACCTCCAGATCGAGGGTGTCACCAACGCACAGGGCTTCGGGCAAGTTGGTCAGCGGTCTGACGTCGAGTGTATCTCCGACCACCACTACCACCTCCTTGGTAACCTCACAGGCCAGACCAGAGGTGTTTTCGGTTATAACCACTGTATAGACAGTGGTCGTATCCCCCATGAAGATGGGGTTATTTACGGTGGATTCACTCAACCCTTCCGGCGGGGACCAGGAATACGAGTACTCCGGATTAGCATCGGGAGCCAACTCTATGTTTTGCCCCGTACAGGCTACGACCGTATCGGGAATATCGTCGGTAATCAACGCAGGCTCGACGTACCTGGTAATGGTCTCGGTACATCCAAATTGGTTTTTGACCTCACCGGTAATGGTATAGGCGAAATCGGGAACCCGGAACAGTGGTTCGGCAGTTCCGTTTTGCGAAAGCAGTAAATTATCGGGCGACCAGGAATAGGTTAAGTTTTGATCCGGATCCAGATTAGTAACCGTCAGGGGAATGGATTCACCCGGACAAGCGATCAGGGTATCCTGAGAAGGCACAACCTCAATATTTATGGCGCGGTTGGCTACCTCAATGGTATCACTGGCGGTACAGGTACTGCCTACTCCGGTAGCGACTACGATGTAGGAGGCTGTCGAGTCGGGGAAAACCGCCACTTGCTGGTTTTCACTAATCAATTGTCCGTCGATATCAAACCACTGGTAAGTGGCCGGAGCCGAAGCAGCAGCACTAAGGGCAATGGGAGCTCCGCAGAGCACCGTATCGCCATTTATAGCAACATCCAGGGAGTCAGTTACTACTACCAAAACACTATCGGTCAGTGTACAGCCCAGCGAATCAGTCCCGGTTACTGTAACCCGATAAAGCGTTGTTTCTTCAGGCATAGCAGTGGGCGCCGCTACCGCAGGATCGTCCAACCCGAGCGCCGGTGACCAACTGTACGTGAAAGCGGGATCGGCTGCACCAGGATCACCAAGCTGAACGGCACTGCCTCCACAAACAAGCAAGGTATCGGGTAGATCCAACGTCGGCACCGTCACTTCAACCGTTTGGGTCGACCGGAAAACACATCCATCAAGTGTAGTGAGGATAGCTTCGACCTGATAGACTCCCGATTCGGTGAACGAAATAATGGGGCTTTCGCCAAAAATGGTATCACGTCCATCGGAAACGACCCAGGCTCGTGTAACTATCTGGTCGGCGGGTGTCGACACATCCGTAAACTGAAAAGTCGCCTGACCGCCAGTACAAGAGAGGAAGGTTTGTTCTATTCCCAAATCGACAGGAAAGCTTTCAATGGTAATTGTTTGCATTACCGTATCAATACATGCAGCATCGTAGACGAGGGTGAGACTGACGGAATAAGTACCCGGCTCGGAGTACTGGTAGGTCGGATTTTCGTCTGTGGAACCCGCTGTGGGATTATTCGGGTCGCCAAAATTCCATTCGTACCCAAAGGCACCAACACTTTGGTTAATGAACTGCACCGTTCCGTTCGAACAGGTATCGAATTCTACCTGAAAACTCAGGTTCAGGTTATCGCCTATAATGACCAGCACAGTGGAATCGGTAGCTGTGCAGCCATCCGGATTGGTAGCCGTAACCGTGAGGGTATATTCGCCCGGATCAGCAACGATCTCCGGATTAGCGGTGCTGCCACCGGAGGCGATCAGGTCGCTGGGGGCCCATTCATACGAGAGGCTATCGCCAGTTGATGCCAGCATTAAGTCAATTTCATCACCAGGACAAATCGTTATGGTATCGGGAAGCGACACCCCGATTGGCTGACTCTCGTAGTCGATGGCTTGCGTTTCGGAACATCCGTAACGGTCGGTTGCTGTAACCAGGATTTGAAAGTTGGTGTCGAGTGGCGGCGTGTATGCGGGCCCCGTAGCCAGTACATTACCCAAAGAATCCTCCCAGACAACAGTTGCTTCCTGATCTGTGTTTGCTTCCAGGAAGCGGTTCTCGGAACAAGCAGCCCCTTCCACATCCACGGTCAGATTTATCGGAGGAGGCACAAAAGCCACCATGGTATCGGTCACCGTACAACCGGTCCCGATCAATCCGGCAGTCAGCACGTAAACCGTCGTTTCTTCCGGAGAGAAAACCGGACGCATACTGGTCGGATCGCTGATCCCGGTAGTCGGGCTCCATTGGTAGCTATACTGTGGATCCTGGATCAGGTTTACCGTTGCTGATTCCCCCCGGCAGACGATCAGGGTATCCGGTATGTTCCGGGTTAAGCTGTCGGGGAAAGTGATCATGACCATGCTCTTCACCGTATCCAGGCACCCTTCTTCGTTCTCAACGGTGAGGGTTACCGTAGTTACCCCTTCATTGGTAAAGACAAAGCTGGGGCTGTCCTCCGTCGAAGAACGCCCGTCTTTCAGCGTCCACTCCCGTCGAATAACCGGACTTGAACTGGTCGAATTGTCATTGAAGTTGATGGCTATTCCATTGGGGCCACACCCCATATAATCGTAGGTAAAGTCAGCATCTACAAACTGATCGCCTACATCCACGACCTTTTCGATGGTATCGCGGGCACCCATGTCGGAGATGGCAATGAGCTGTACCTGGTACATACCCGGTGCGGGATAGGTATACGTAGGGTTCGCAGCCGTTGACCGCACGGAATCGGCATCAATACTGGTATCAAACCACCAAAGGTACCGGTCAGCTCCTTCACTAAGGTTGGTAAAATCTACGTCCAGGGAACCGCACTCATCCATGTAGTCAAAATTGGCTACCACGGGTTCGAGATCCATTCCACAATAGGCAGGATTATTAGTTGCTACTATTCGCTTGGTGCCGGTTGCCGTACAGCCGTTCTCCGTTACCATTACCGACAGGTTGTACTGGCCGTAGGTGGAAAAAGCAATAGTAACCGTACGTCCCGTATTTTCGATCACTTTGACTCCGGTGGGGAAGGTCCACTTGATCAGTTCGGGGTTGGGCGTATTCGTTTCCAGTTCGTAGGTAACCGTATCCTCGCTACATACGACGGTAGGCCCGATGATATCGGCCCTGGCTTCATTTTCAACGGTAATGACAACTACTTCGGGTTCCAAAAAGTTGGGACACCCGACCCGCCTGACACAGCGGGCGAAGACGGTGGTTCGAAAAAGAGGCCCCGGATCGTAGGTCTCGGAATTGGAGTTGGGAATTGGTTTGAAGGTCGCGACGTTAAAGGTCCGGTCGGTTTCGGAATACATCCAAACGTATTCCAGTTCGCCCTTGCCGCCGGAGGCGGGCCGAAGGCTAACCAGTGGATCGGGATCATTTCCGGGTGCACAAAGCACCTGGTCGAACCCGATTCTGCCGGGATCGGTAACGTTCATGCAGGTGTCAGTTGCCGCTATTCGCTGAGCCATAACCTGGCTCCCCGATAACAGCAGGATCCACACCAGCAAAAGACCGATGGAGGGAGCCCGTTTCATGGGATGGGATTTATGAATAATTTGTTTTCTCATGACATTGGTCCTTTGGCTATGGGTTCCTTTCAATTTGTATGTTCGTCACCTCTACCCGTCGCTCAATGGATGCACTTAAACTGAATACGGCTTCCGAAGACCTGCTTTCCAGGGTGGCCTGATCGATCTGTTTAATCCTGGCACGGAAAGCGGCGAGGCTCTGCCCCACCTGATCTTCACCTCTGGGATCCCGAATCCAGCGAATCTGTCCGCCGTTATCTCCGTCAATATAATCTCCCAGGGTTACTCCCTGATGCTCAAAATCTCGCAGATAGTTGATGATCGACACAATGCGTCGACGGGTCAATCGCTCGTTGTAAGCCGAATTACCAAGAGGACTGGCATATCCACGGAATGTCATGGTAACCGTATATCCATCCTGCAGATAGGGTATAATCCGGGTGGCAAAAGCTTCCAGGTCTACCATATTAGCATCCAGCAATTGGGAGAAGAACAAACGAATATTATTGATCTCCGCAGTGTCCCGTCCGGCCCTCTGGATAAATTCATTTTCCCGCTGCTTATAATCATCGACCAGGCCGGCAATATTGGCACGGGTCGTATCGGGATCGGGCGGTGCATCGGGATACCGGAATTTCGGATAATCGTTGTCAAAAAACATGTTGAAGGATTGCAATCGCTCGAGGTAAACCTCCACCGTAATCTCATATGTCTGCTGATCAACGATTGACCGGTCAAAATAAAAACCATCCGATATTGGGAAATAACCTTTTCTGGTTACGCGCAAGGTATAGGGTTCATACAGTTCTACCCCCGCAAAGAAAAAGGAGGAGTCCCCTTTTCCATTCAGTTGTTCATCCAGTAGTTCCAGCGTCCCCAACTCCGGTTCACCGGCATACCAGAAAGCCCGGCAGCTATCCAGAAATTCTCCCGTTGTCTGATCGTAAGTGAGTACGGTCAGATTGATAGTGCGTGGCTTCAGGTACAGGTCCTCCTTGATCAGGGTAACCGAATCCGGCACCTTAAGCAGATCAATCGTTTCCGCGGTTTCAGTATAATACTTCCGGTTACCGGTCACCTTGTACTCCTTGTAGCGATCTACGCGGAAGGAAAAGGTATTCGTAATAGAACCGAACTGCTCTTCCAGGAACTCTTCCGTACCATTTTTATGGATCTCATACAAACGTACGATCACACTATCGAGGGCCAGGGAATCCTTGGCATCCCAGGTCTGTACGATCAGATCAATGGGGGCGATGGGTGTCTCGTAAATATCGTGGCAACAGGCTCCGCTATTCTCATCCAATAGTTGTGCTTCGGGTACCGGCCGGGTTGAAGCGTAGTAGGAGCGGGTGCTCTCCTCATCCCGGGTGTAGTGCAAATCGGCAAAGCGGCTATTGAACGGTGGCGGCATTTGCTTGGGTTCCGACCAGCGTTGCTCATCGTCGAGTCGAATGGTGTAATAGAGGTCAAAATCTCCAAAAGCGGGTAGCCCTTTAGTGGCAAAGAAAAGGCGTTGGGAGGTCTCGTGATAAAATGGAGTCACATCATCGAACTCGGTATTAATGCTGCGCAGTGGTTGCGGATTCGTGGTCTGTCCCGTTACGGTATCCAGAGCTGCGTACCAAATATCCAACTCACCCGCCCCACCGGGCCGGTTAGAAGCAAAGTACAGCACGGGATTTCCCAGGCTATCGCGACCGATGGCCGGCTGGGTAGAGGTATAATTCTCCGCGTTGATCCCCAGTTTGGTAGCGGGGCCCCAGTCTGCCTCCGGGTTACTGCGCGTGCGGGTAAACAGGTCACAGCGCAGGTCATTGCTTTGTTGGATAAACTCACATTCGCAGTAATATACCCGGTTACCCGTCCGGTCAAATTCGACGAAGGCAGTATTGACCCCCTGCAGATTAAACGTATCCGTTATTCGTTCGGCCATCCTTTCATTGCGATTGGTCGAAAGCACCCTGGCCGCCAGGCGGCGGTCATCTTTTCGCCGGGTATCGGGAATATCGAAACGAAGAGACGTAAAATACAACCGGTCACCGAAAATCTCCGGTCCTACATCCGAGTATGGCGAGTTAACGGTAGGCCCCAGATTGGTGGCTTCCCCGATGGGTGGTCCCATTTTCAATTGGAGGTCCTGCAGGTTTTTTGCCGCAAGGCGATCCCAACTCTGCTGACGCACCGAATCCGGCAGAGCCAGGTACTTTTCCAGACTACCCTCTGCCTCACTGAGGCGGTTGCGTTGTAATTCTGAAATACCTTTATAGAGATATGCCTGAGGGTACGTCCTCGGTTTTTTGGTATCCCGGCGAATTACCTGCTCGTAGGACAAGATGGCACTGTCGAGGGCATTGATAAAGCGGGCCGATTGGGCTTTGAAAAAATGAGCCCTGACCAGCGAGGAGTCATAAGCCAGAGCGGCATCGTAGTACCGATAGGCAGCGAAATAGGCTTTGTTGGTATAACTGGTATCCGCCCGACGAAGGAATTGGTCGAGGCGTTGCCCCAATCCGGTCGTACATACGGCTATCAGTAGGAATATGGTTAATCCTAGCTTGTTCATGGTATCTTAATCTACCTGATTTTGAAGTATTCAGTCGGGTTGGGGGGAAGGGACTGACTACCTCCTGCAATTAAATCAACGGACACGTTTTGGCGTCCAATACGGGTACTTTGCGAATCATCCAGCGGATCGACAATTCCGGACCACTTCGCCGGTCGGTGGCGATATTGAGGTCCGACACATTGATATCGTAGCTGAAGCCTACGCGCAGTAAGTTGTAGTGTAGTTCAAAAACAGGAGACCAGGAATCGGTATCTTGATTTGTGCGCATGGACGCACCACCTACCAGGGATAGTTGCTTACCAGGGTCGCGATTCAGGTGAATCTTACCGGCCACTCCGAATAAGTATTGTTCGTACTCACCCTGGAATTGGGCCGTGACATTAGTCAACAGGTCCAGGTTATCACCCATTTGGAATGTCCCGGAAAAATAGGGAGAGACGCGCACGGGTAGTGCGATGTCCGGTCCCAGCAGGAAATTCTGATTGGGCGTGTTCAGGTGGTGGATGCCTACACCCACGTCAAATTTAGTGCGGCGCTCCAGGCGATCGACCAGAGCGCGGTCTTCTTGTGTTTGATAGCGTAGATTAAAACCCGTTCCCAGATCGATGTACCAGTTTTCTTCGCTGCCGAATTGCTCGCCCGTGTCATTACCAGGGTTGAATACTCCGTCGCGTGGATCGTATTGATTACCGAAGCTGATCCCTCCGATGTCGAAGGCCCGGTAATTCACACCAAACTGCAGTCCGGCCGTGGCAAAAAACCGACGGCTCATGCGGCGGGTGTAGCTGCCGAGCACATTTACATTGGTCTGGTTTAAGCGGGAGAATCCAGCCTGGTCAAAATTGATGGCACCCCCCACAGCAAAAAAGCTTTTATCATCAGAGGAGGGCAATTTAAAATCGGCGGCTGCCGTTAGTGTGCGGTATTCAACGGGTACAGAGGACCACTGTTCGCGGTAGTTGGTCATCAACCGGATATCCCCCTGGAAAATACCTACCAGGGCCGGGTTATTTTGGAAGGGTGCGTTATAGAATTGTGTGTAGTGAATATCCTGTGCTCCCACCAGGGTGGCGAACAGTAGAAGTGCGATGGTGGAGGACAGAGTTTTCACAGTATGCTGTTTCTTTAGTAAAAAATTCAGCATGACCTGATTCCTTTTCATGGGATGGTTTTTTCCGGGTTATAAAGCGGCTGTTTCCTGTTTTTTCCGTACTATCCGGCATCGTTTCCCACAAGGTAAAACTTTATCTCCGTAGTTCGGAGACTTAGGTCACTAGGGATTGGTACGAAAAAAAAGTTTTGGGGTTGCCTTTCCTTTTTTTCTGGGAAAACAAGATACTTTTATAAAACAACAAACCCCAGCAAACGGACGCCTTTAACCAGAAAGCGGTAAACATCCGACAGAATACGGCAAAACATACGATAAAATATTGAACGTCAGTTTTTTTAAGATGTTCGAAAAACCCTGGAACCACTTGTATTTATTAGCATTAATTGCATATCTTTAGGACATAATCGCAGAAGATCTCTCCCAACTTTCTGATCAACTGCGACGACGTATCCCAGAAAATCCCATCCGAGTTGTTCGTTTGACACACTACTTACTTCAGTGTGTTAGACAATCCCATGCATTTTGCACGCGCACTAACCACTGTACCCAAAGTACAACTGCTTTGGAATTGCATCATCGAAAAACTAGAGTAGCGTGAAAAGGGCAACTTACGTAATCTTACTAATGGCTATGGCATGGACCGTGCAGGCGCAGTCTGTCATTTATGTCAAAAGCGGCAGCCAGGGCAACGGGCAGTCCTGGGAAAATGCACTGGGCGATTTGCAACAAGCCTTGCAAATGGCTCAGCGTGGCCAGCAAATCTGGGTAGCTAAAGGCACTTATTTCCCAACCAAAGGGACAGACCGCCAGGCTTCTTTCCAGATTACCGACGGCGTGAAACTTTACGGCAGCTTTGCCGGAACTGAGCAATCGCCAGCGGAACGCAACCTCAACCTGAACCCGTCCATCCTCTCCGGCCATATTGGCTCGGCTTCCATCTCCGACAATTCATTCAATGTTATCCGCACATCTGGTGTTTCTGACCAAACGGTCGTCGACGGATTCGTCATCACCGGCGGCAACGCCAACCGCGCTGCTGTTGTCGGCAACCCCGAAGGATGCGGCGGAGCCTGGTACAACGACGGTGCCATGGGTAAAAAATCCAGCCCTACCATTCGCAATTGCATCTTTAAAGGCAATCAGGCTCACTACGGTGGCGCCTTGTTCAATAACGGCCTCAAGGGTGTTTGCGTGGTGAATATTGAGAATTGCACCTTCGAACAAAATATTGCCAGCTCCAACGGCGGAGCTATCTATAACAGTGGTATCAACGGTAGCTGCAACATCAAAATCGCTACCACCCACTTCATTAAAAATCAGGCCTCCTACGGAGCAGGCATTCAGAACCGTGCCGACGCTGGCGTCGCCAGCCCATTGGTTCGCAACTGCACTTTCCGGGAAAACGTGGCCTATCTGAGCGGTAGTGGTGTATACAACTACCGTAGCCCCGAGGGAACCTGCCGTCCGGTATTGAACGGCTGCATCTTTGAAAACAACAAAGATGGCCTCGGTGAAACTGTTAGTAAACCAGTAGGAGGACATGCTACCTCTAAAGGGAAGCGATCTTCTTCCATAATCATGCGCCCCACGTACTAAATTTTTGTTCTAAACATCATCGAAAAAACCCTTCACGCAAAGAGCCTTTCCAAATTTGGGAAGGCTCTTTCCTTTTTGTGCGGGATCTTCCATCTGGCTTTCGCCAAAAAACACCTATTTTTTGCCTAAAATCTGGTTATGCGCATCCTCGTACTCCTCCTCCTTTCTGTCTTGCTGGCCGCCTGCCAATCACCTTCCGGCCAATCCACGGCTTCCGAAATCAATACACTCATCGACTCTCTCCGCCAGGAAGTCGCTCCGGATAAACGGGTCGCCTTATTTCAGCCGGAGGTTCGCTTAGAGTCCGACAACCAACTTATTCTTACCGGTAAAACCAATCTGCCCGAAGCCGCCAACCAATTGCGAACCGGACTACGTGAACTGGGGTATACCCTGACCGATAGCCTGCGCATCCTGCCCGATAACGACCAACTGGATGACCGAACCTACGGCCTCGTACATTTATCAGTGTGCAATATCCGCTCCAGGCCGGCCCACTCAGCTGAACTGTCTACCCAGGCCACCCTCGGAACACCCCTGCGTGTGTATGAACAAAAGGAAAATTGGTTCCTGGTCCAGACACCGGATGGATACCTGGGCTGGCTCGACCGTGGCGGCTTTACATCCATTACCGCCGGGGAGTGGCAAACCTGGACAAATGCTGACAGGGTCATTTACCTTCCTGATCTGGGCTTTGCCCTTTCCGAACCCGATACAGAAGCAGGTCCCGTCTCCGACCTGGTAGCCGGCAACATCCTCGAACGCCTCGGAAAGCAGGGTGCGTTCACCGAAGTCCGTTTCCCTGATGGCCGGACCGCTTATTTACCCTCCGCTGACGTAGCCCCCTTCCGTGACTGGTTGACCAATACGGTGCCGACAGCCAACCAGATACTGGCAACCGCTTCCCGGCACTTGGGTCGCCCCTATATGTGGGGAGGCACTTCCGGAAAAGCCATGGATTGTAGTGGATTCACCAAAACGGTATTCTTCCTCAACGGGCTATTACTTCCGCGCGACGCTTCCCAGCAAGTTCACGTGGGCACCCCGATCGACGCCGACACCTCGCTCGCCAATCTGCAACCGGGGGATTTTCTCTTCTTCGGTCGTGCACCGACCAGCACTACGCCCGAAAAGATCACCCACGTCGCCATGTACCTCGGTGACGGAAAAATTATCCACGCCGCCGAACGGGTACAGATCCAGAGCCTGCGTCCCGGAGACCCCGATTTTGCGCCCGATCGACTGGCGTCCTTTGTGCGGGCAAAACGCATGCTGGAAAATCCCGGTCAGAACGGAATCCCATCCCTGGATCAAACCGACCTGTATTCGCCGTCTGACATTCAATAACGTCAGGCTGGGGCTAATCTGTTTGCTACGTGACAGAGCGTAACAACCCCAATTGGTATTAGGTAGTAGGTCTTGCTCAAAGCTATATTCTTTTTACCTACTACCCCGTACCGGAAGCTCGGGCCTTAAATATCTTGCCTTCACAAAATAGTCTGTGCCCAAACTTACGATACAACAGCCATAACTTTATAACCCGACCGGGCCGTCCATATTTCGCTTTTTCGATATTTTGGAACCCATTTTGCCATTATCCGAAACACCAATGAAAGCACTACCCTACCTCTGTTCCCTTAGCCTGATGTTTAGCGTCATCACTATCAGCTTTTCGCAAACGTACCGAATCCCGGACGGAGGCGATGGGGGGCCCCATATCCAGGCCACACCTTGCCTGGATGAGTCAAACCATCACGAAACACACCTGAAACTCCAATCCTTAACGGCAGATTATCTGCGCAGACATCCCAACCGGTTGCGGTCGCTGGAGGATACGACCTTCAGTTGGCCGATCCGACAGTCGGATGACTTTGCCTACGACTACGTCTACGGAATTTCAAACTTCGTTGACCAAAACCCGGCGTATCCGGGGCAGGTTACAGATTTCAATTGCACCTCCCGTTCGTATGATACCCAGGGAGGGTATAATCATCCCGGAACGGATATCTTCGTCTACCCCTTCCCGTGGCGCGCCGTAAAATACGATCAGGTTGAGGTAGTCGCACCGGCCAGTGGTGTCATATTATCCGTACAGGACGGCAATCGCGATACCAACTGTGACTTCAATGACAATTCAGCTGTCTGGAATGCCATCTACCTCATGCACGATAATGGCTTTACCACCTGGTTCGGGCACCTGAAGGCAGGGACCTTTACGGAAAAACGTGCTGGTGACCGGGTGGAACGCGGCGAATTTTTGGGTATTATGGCCAGTAGTGGCCGATCGTCCGGACCACACCTCCACTTTGAGGTTTACGACGACGAGGGGCAGCTGATCGATCCTTATGCCGGCCCTTGTAATACTATGAATACCCAATCCTATTGGGATGAGCAAAAACCCTTCCGCGAACCTCGCATTAACGCCCTGATCACCCATTCCGCGCGCCCCCGGTTTGCGGGTTGCGTGCCTGAATCAGGCGAAGAAGAAACCATGGTGAAGTCGTGCTTCGTCCCCGGCGAGTCCATCATCACAACTGCTTACTACCACGACCAACAACGCGGAGACACCACTTTTTTCCGACTCATTAATCCCTCAGGTGATGCTTTTGACAGCTGGTTCCACGTTTCACCCAACACCTACAATGCTTCCTGGTGGTTTTGGACCTACAATGCTCCACAAAATGCAATGCCTGGTAGGTACACCTGGGAGGCTAAGTTTGGTGACCAGGTTGCCCGTACCACCTTTTATATCGGTGAAACCGAAAAGAACATAACCGATACCACCCAGTACTGTGAAGGATCTAAAGCCTCCTTATCTGTTCCAGATATCGCCGATGCTCAGTACTTCTGGAGTAACGGGATGCGCACTGCCAATGTCGACATTGGCCATTCCGGCGAATACACGGTTTCCATTACCGACGCTACCTCCTGTACCGAAGTGACCTTTCCAGTTACCGAAAAGGCCGCTCCGATGGTTGATTTCCCGACAAGAGTCGAATTTTGCACGGGAGAATCGGTCGACATATCCGCTCCTGATGGTTTTGACGCCTATCAGTGGTCAACCGGAGAGACTTCGCAACAAATAACCGTCATGGATGAAGGACGCTACATCCTTGACCTGACTGAGGGAAATTGTACCTATTCGTACAGTGTTGATGCATTCCTCCGGAAAATTCGCACCCCGGAATTGATCCTGGGCCCCACTCAGGTAAAAACAAGCGACACCACCTGGTACCGGATCGAGGCATTGCGTGACCACCAGTACGCCTGGTCGGCAAACGGAGGACAAGTACTGTCACCCGGTACCGGCGACTCCATTCGGGTAGTCTGGGAGACAGGAGGCTCGGTGGGTGAATTGTGCGTGATGACAACTGGTCCTGACGGTTGCCTGAGTAGCAGACAAACCTGTCTGCGTGTAGAAATTGATCCGCTGACTTCGACGCGGTATATCCCCGGAATATCCCGGTACCGTGTATTCCCCAACCCCGCCGGCGATCAGGTGCAGATAAGCCTTTCGGCAAAAGCACTTGGCTCACTGAGGGTAAAGCTTATTTCTTCTCTTGGACAAGAAGTGAAATCATGGCATTGGAACGTAACCAGCGGTCATCAGGAACGCTCGTTAGATCTTAGCGAGATTCCCGACGGCTGGTACCTCCTTACTCTGGAAACCCAAGCGGGCGTATTAAGCAGGAAGTTAGTACACCGCCGACTTTAGAAAGGTAATTTTGTCAGATCGACATTTCCACCGGTCAGGATGACGCCTACCTGCCTTCCGGCAAAAAAGTCCTGGTTGGCCAGCACGGCAGCAAGCGGTACGGCACAACTTGGTTCGATAATGATCTTCATGCGCTCCCAGGTGAGCCGCATGGCTGCTACGATCTGGTCTTCAGTGACTGTAAAAATATCGTCCAGAAAGGTATGCAGGATGTCGAATGTCCTGTCTCCGAGATTCGTACGTAAGCCATCTGCAATAGTATCAATGGTGGTGTTTTCCTGCAGCCTGCCGGCTTTGAGTGACCGGTAGGCGTCATCTACGGCTTTAGGCTCCGCACCGATCAGCTTGGTTTGCGGGTGCAGGTACCTCGTCGTCAGCGCCGTACCGCTCATCAGGCCACCACCTCCCACCGGAGCCATCATCACGTCGGGTGCTCCCGGCATGTCGGCCAGCAATTCCAGGGATGCCGTTGCCTGGCCGGCGATCACATTATAATCGTTGTACGGGTGAATAAAGGTAGCACCGGTACGTTCTACCACTTCGTCGAGGGTTGTTTCACGTGCTTCCAGGGTGGGTGCACATTCAATGATCTCGGCCCCGTACCCCCGGGTAGCCGCTTTTTTAATGGATGGTGCATTTTCAGGCATAACGATATACGCAGGAATACCCAATTCACGAGCTGCGCGGGCTACTGCCTGGGCGTGATTACCTGATGAATGGGTGGCGATGCCCCGTTCTTTTTCGGCAGGTGTCAGGCGAAGGGCGGCGCTGGCTCCTCCCCTCATTTTAAAGGCTCCTACTTTCTGGAAGTTCTCACACTTGAAGAAGAGACGGGCGCCGGCTATTTCGTCGATACAATCACAGGTAAGCACCGGGGTCCGGTGAATCATCGGACCAATGGCCTCGTGAGTCTGTTGAATATCTTTAATGGTAGGAATATGATCCAGTGGCGAGAGCTGTGTCATGATGTAGCGTTTTGCACAAAAATACTACGCTCCCGGAAAATTATACCGACAACGAAGTGGTTTGAGCGACCAAACCACTTCGAGTCGAGTCTATACTCGCGTGAAAAGGTTGGGCGAAGCCCAAATCTTTTCGGAAGCGGTATAAGCGCATTTCGAATACAATGGTATTTGGTCGGTTTTAGACTCCACTTTTCCATCTCATCTATAAACATATATGCCTGAAGACTGTGTTATTGAACCATTAAACACTCTTAGATGAGAATGAAAATCAGTTTGGCCTTAGCCGTACTCACCGTGATCGGCCAGGTACTTTTTATTCATCGGATGGCAAAATTACCCGATGAGCCCTTTTGGGTTTCCCCCATTGAAATGTATGATAACGTTGCTTTTGCCTTGACGCTGGCCTTGAGCCTGCCGGCGCCGAGCTATTCCACTGTATTGGTACTTGGCTTGATCGGCTGGATCTCCTATCGGGTTTGGTATTGGTTGCTGGGCTTGTTCTCGTCAAGATCAGCGGGGCAACCCTCCAGGTCTCAATAACGGGTAATCAGTCCGATGCGATCAAAAGTGGGAAGATCCCCGTCGGGAATAAATACTACGCTTCCCCGCTTTTCGATACACAATTCGATGATCTCATCAACGATGTCATCGATACGACCTGCGGCATCGTCCGGTTCATCCAGGGAGATATGCCCCTCCTTAAAATGAGCGGGTTGAAAATACCCTTCCTCGACCAGCAGAATGTCGCCCCGCCCTTCATTAACGGCACGCCAGATATCATTGAGGTCACTGGCAAAACGCTGATCATTGACCGCGTCGGCCAATTCCTCTTTGGCGCGTTCTTTTTCGCCGGCAATCCACTCCTCAACTACGATCCAGGCCTTTTTAGCGAGATCATCCAGGTACGATGTTCCCGGAGGAGTGGTGTACCCAATGAACACGTTTTTATCTTCCGTAACTTCTTTCAGAATAGCCTGAACAGACTCGGTAGCCACTACTACCATACGCGCCGCGTGCTCCATCAGGAAATCCTGCAAACGCTTATCAGTTCGTTGCAGGAATGTCCGGATTCGTATTTTCTCCGCTTCGGAGGGGTTCACCGGCTGTTCATCGGGTTCCGGCACATCGTTGAGGTAGGGAAACCCTTCGTTGCGGACCTCGGCACTGATCCGGTTTCCGTAGGCATCGTATAATTTAGCCTCGTTGGTCTGTAGGTGAAGGATAAAATAGGCTTCCTGGTGATGCATCGAACGGTACAAATCCCGGGTAGCGAAAGTGCCGTCAATAACTATCCGTTCTTCTACCGGCAGGGGAATGCGGATCGTTTCCTGTGTTTCGTGACAAACATAGATGGCTAACCCGTCAAGGCTTGTCTGGAAATTGTAATCACTGGCCATACGGGTGAGCTTGCTCACCATCTCGGCCGAAACACTTTTCCCAAACTCATTCTGCAGCCTCCGCTCCGCCTCCCGGATGAGGTTTTTGAGAAGGATGGGATCTTGCTGATTATCCGGGGCAGTACGGTGGGTAGGCATCAATATGCTGACGCAGGGAACCGACTGAATATCCTTGATGGCTTTGATCTTCTGTTTAATCATACGGATTGGGAAAAGCGTGTGCTTTCAAACCCGTGAGTTACAAAAAACCCGCCTAAAAATCAACGACGGCCAAGCACATAGGCAAATACCCAGCAAACAATACCCGCGCTAAAGTATACGAAGGCAGCGGTTTGCCCGCTGTTGTCGCTCGCTTTGAGATTGAGTCCAAAAATATCCAGATTGGCCGTAGCATCCTGATAGGTGACTACCCCGAGGTACACCAGAGCAACACCGACCAGTACGAGAATAAAGGGAAGGATCTTTTTCATGATTGGTTTTCGTTGGTTTATTTAGAAACGTCCGAAGTATGCACAGGTTTGGTCCTCGCCAAAATTACCGGTCCCTTTGATTGTTATTTGGAAGAAAAACACACTCGGGTAACGACCTAATAACCTTGAACCATGCACTTCGGACCCTCAAATTTGCTGGTTCTTTGGTTTCCAATGCTCTAGACTTGGCTCCTGCCCTTGTCCGCGTAGAGCATTGGGCGTAGAGCTCCGTAAGCCGTGAGCCTTTCCTAAAGGCGCGGAAGGGGCAACCACTAAAGTGGTTAGAAACAATATAATGGCCCGTTATGCACCACAGCTAAAGCTGTGGCCTCATCAAACGTGAACCGTGGACCATGGACCGTGAACCTCGGACCTTTCAAAGCACTTGTTCGGGATTGATATCCGCACAACGAAAGTGCCCTTCCGGACAGGCTTGGTGGCCGTGGAGCCCGCAGGGACGGCAGGGAAGGTTGCCCTCGTATTCCACTACCCTCGATTTATCCGAAAGAGGCGTAAATCCGAAGGCCGGCACCGTGGAACAGAATACAGCGGTCATGGGTGCGTTCATCGCACTGGCCAGATGAATGGGCGCCGAATCGTTGGCGTAATTCATCACTGCATTCGACATGTAGGCCGCCGAATCGAGTAGTGAGAGTTTTCCGGCCATATTATGTACCCGTGGGTGCTTCGTTTGGCCCCGGAGATGTGCACAAGCCTCATGATCGCCGGGAGCACCGAGCAGGAACACATCCTGATCGACCGGCAATAAGTCGATCAACTCAATCCATTTTTCGGCCGGCCACTGTTTGGTAAACCAAACGGAAGTGGGGGCTACTGTCACGTACGGCCGGTCGGTCGGTATCTTCGCCAGCGATGCTTCGGAGGGATATAATCGCGGGCGGGCGGGCTCTTCATCGGTAAACGGCGCAATAAGCCGCTGGTTCCGGGTCACTTCGTGGGTGCCATCCCCCACGCGGTGGGATACCTTTCGGCTGTAGCCAAAAGCAAGTGGGTTCTTATCGTATCCCACAATATGTTTGGCTCCTGACAGCACAGCAATCAATCCGCTGGAAAAGAAACGCTGCGCATTGACCACCAGATCGTAGCGTTGTCGACGAACGGTCCGGATCAATTGCCGCAAGCTGCGGGTTTTGTCTTTTTTATCAAAGACCAGCACTTCACGCAAATGCGGATGCCCGGCCAGCAGGGATTCATTCCCCTTGCGAACCAGCATATCAATCGCTGATTCCGGATATTGCTGACGGAGTTTTTCCACCAGAGCCGTCGCCAGAACAACATCGCCCAGGAAGGCGGTTTGTATGACCAGGATATTTTGCAGACCTGCTTTCATGGATTTCATTAATTGCACAAAGTAACGAACATCTGCCGAGTTGGGCTTTTCTAGATATACCAAATTATTACTCCAAAAAACCAATCATTATGTTACGTCTCACATTAGCTTTTCTGGTGATCGCGATTATCGCAGCTATTTTTGGATTTGGTGGTATCGCTGCCGGAGCTGCCGGTATTGCCAAGATCATTTTCTACATTTTTCTGGTCTTATTGGTGATCTCGCTGCTGGCAAGGTTGTTACGCGTATAGGTGACAAACTGTCGCCAAAAACAGAAAGGCTTCCTGACTCGTGAGTCAGGAAGCCTTTCTGTTTTTGGCGACGGCCATTACAAAATACCCCACAACAAATATATCAACGCCGTCAACCCACCGGCGACCGAGGCGTATGGTAACTGGGTTTTGACGTGATCGATGTGGTCGCTGGCCGAGGCCATCGACGATAAAATACTCGTATCCGAAATGGGTGAACAATGGTCGCCGTAAACACCTCCGCCCAGAGCAGCGGCAATGGTCATGTACACATTCGCATCCATCCCGCGGGCCATCGGTACCGCAATGGCGATCATGATGGCAAATGTTCCCCAGGAGGTTCCGGTTGAGAAGGCAATAAAACAACTCACTAAAAAGATGATCAGCGGTACCAATCCGGGTGAAAGCCAGGCCTTGGCCACATCCGCAACGTACTGGCCGGTCCCCATTTCACCACACACATTGCCAATGGCAAAGGCCAGCAACATCAGCAAGGCCAGCGGGATCATGCCCGAAATACCCTTCAGGGTCATATCGATCATTTCGCGGAAGCCAAAAATACCCTGCACCTTATAGGATATCATGGACACCAGAATCGCCGTCGACACCGATACCAACACCGAAGTCGACCCCGAACCCTGACCGATAGCGTAGAAAATAGTCGACATATTGACCGTATCCGGATACTGTTCCAAGGCTGCTGCCCAACCGGTGTAAGCCAACATTACCGGCATCATCAGCACCATCACCAGAATGGGAATCACCATATTGAACGACTTGGGCGCTACGCCCTCCTTCGTAGGCTGATCGGTCAATTCGTCGGAAACCATCGGGGTCGCACCATCGGAAAGCAGCTTGCCTTCTTCCCGGGCGCGGATCTCGGCCTTCAGCATGGGTCCGTAATCGCGACGGGAAAATATGATCACCAGTACCATCAACAGCGCCAGGATGGGGTAAAAATTATAGCCCAGTGCCCTGATCATTGTCGCGAAGGGATCATCAAATCCCTGGGCCAGGAGCAGCGTCATAATAAAGGCACCCCACCCGTTGAAGGGAATCAACATGCTCGACGGCGCCGAACTGGAGTCGGCAATATACGCCAGCTTTTCCCGGGGGATACCCAAGCGGTCAAAGACCGGCCGGTACAGAGCACCGACCGTAAGCACCGAAATGCTCGACTCTACAAAGATGAGCAGACCGGTCAGCCAGGCCAGAAACTGAATTACAATCCGGTTACTGCCGGCTTTTCGCGTTTCGTAATATTCCAGCAGGCGATTAACACGGGCTATGAACCCCTCGACGCCCCCCGATTTTTGAATAAAAATGATCAATGCCCCGACCAGTGCGCAAAACATAATGGTCCGTGTATTCCCCGGTGACTGGAATACCATCACCAAAGATTCGATAGCGGCCAGAGTCCCCGTAAGGAAATTGTAATCGTTGATGATCACCCACCCCAGCCAGATGCCCAGGACCAGTGAAATAAAGACCTGCCGGCTGAAAATGGCCAGAACAATCGCCACCACCGGTGGAATGAGAGATAGAATACCGTAGTCAGGCATAGACGCTGGATTTTTCGTTGGCGGTCAAAATAGTAAATCTATCTGGCAACCACCTTCGTACTTATACTCGCATGATAAAGTTGGGCAAAGCCCAAACCTTTTCGGAAGCGGTATAATTCCGCTTACCAACGGTCCAGAGCCGGACATTCATTCCGATCATTGAATTAGGACACAACATGGTCATCAAATTTGCTGTTTTACACCAAACCAACAAAAAACCAAATCAATCACTATGCGCCGCTTATTTCGTCTGAGACCTGCTTTTTTAGCCGGACTATTTTTATCCATTATCACTACCCTGCAATCCTGTAAAGTGAAAGACTACGCCTCTGACTCCAAACCCATCGACCACGGAATCTGGGATAAGCTTACCAAAAAACACGTTACGCCCGAAGGTTATGTCAACTACGAAGGTTTTATCGCCGACAGTAGCCAACTCAATGCCTACCTGGACCTGATGGGAAAAAACCACCCCAACGATAGATACTGGAGCCGGGACGAACGACTGGCCTATTGGATCAATGCCTACAATGCCTTTACGGTCAAACTGATCATGGACCATTATCCCGTACAGAGTATCAAGGATATTAAGAATGGCATCCCCTTCGTAAATACCGTCTGGGATATTCAATTCATCGAGATCGAGGAGCGCACCTACGACCTCAATAATATCGAGCACGGCATCATCCGGCCGAAATTTGAGGAGCCGCGTATCCACTTTGCGGTTAACTGTGCCTCGGTATCCTGTCCGCGCCTGCGCAATGAGGCCTACACGGCCGAAAAACTGGACGATCAGTTAACCGACCAGGCCAGATCGTTCCTGGCCGACGAGTCCAAAAACAAGATCAGCGAAAACGAGCTTCAGCTATCCAAGATATTTACCTGGTACGGAGGGGATTTCACTAAGAATGGTCAGGAGATCGTAGACTTCGTACAGAAGTATAGCGATCAGGAGATCAGCGACGATGCGAAGGTAAAATACATCGAATACGACTGGAACCTGAATATCCGGGAGAATTACCAGTAAGCCGTTCCTTAGATAACGTGAGGTTGGGGCTAAGGTGTTTTACCAAACAACTGAATGTCACAACCTCACGTTGTATTTGGTAAAGGGTATCAGGTAGTAGGACACTATTTTACCCCTATACCCTATACCTACTACTCTATACCGGGAGGTTGGGTTTTGACTATCATCACTT
>CAYFGK010000031.1:0-29588 GCA_964342305.1 uncultured Saprospiraceae bacterium
CATTTCCGACTGCCTGAGCAACTAATTCATTTTTAAAATGATTGAAAAAATAAAAAAGGAATTCCGGTAATATAACATCATTCGGGAAAATTGCACAGACTGCTTGATTCGTAGCTGCGGGAAACCTAAGTATGCCAACTTCCCCAGCGGTAGCCCCATACATTGCTATTAGCACAGAATTTTCAGGGAAAACTTTTGCAGAAGAATTATTTAGACCTTGCTCAGAGATATAGTTCTGAGCTTCCAAAATATCCTTCTTACCGACTTCACCACTTAGAAGCCATGGGATAGTTCCATTTTCATAATAGCTTTTTTCCCGTTTTAAAGGAGTACCTCCCGCGCCTGTTTTACAGACTTCTCCTAATCTTTTGATTCCCCAATCTGGCCTCATAATAACTCCTTGATCGATTCCAGAATCTCATTCGTCTCAGCGTCCAGGCGCTCCATTTCGTCCAGGATCTCCTGTGGACTCCTGAGAGGAGCCTCCTCGGGGGTATTGGGATTCTTCGGAGACAGATCCAGCGTGTCCTCATTGATCTCAGATACCTCAAATACCCAAGACTGCTCGGAATTTGCCTGGGTCTTTTGCCCCTCCAAAAAATCCGCCATATCCTCGTCATTCAGTGGATTGGTCTTGCCCAGACTCCGACCCGGATCGAGTTGGTAGTACCAGATGCGTTTGGTGGGTTCGCCCTTTTCGAAGAACAGCACCACCGTCTTCACCCCGGCGCCGGTAAAGGTACCTGAGGGCATGTCCAGGATGGTGTGCAGGTTGCAGGTCTCCAGGAGGTATTGCCTTAGAGCGACCGAGGCATTGTCCACGTTGCTCAGAAAGGTATTCTTGATGACAATGGCCGCCCGGCCTCCGGTTTTCAGGGATTTGATGAAGTGCTGCAAAAAGAGAGAGGCCGTTTCACTGGTCTTGATATCGAAATTCTGTTGGATCTCTTTGCGTTCCTTACCACCGAAGGGCGGATTAGCCAGGATAACGTGGTACCTGTCTTTTTCCTGGATACTGCGGATATCTTCACTCAGGGTGTTCGTGTGGGTGATGTTGGGGGCTTCAATGCCGTGCAGGATCATATTCATGATCCCGATCACGTAGGCCAGGTTTTTCTTTTCCTTCCCAAAGAACGTTTCCTCTTGGAGGACACGCAGGTTTTCGGTCGTCTTGTCCATTCGATCGTACAGGTATTCAAAAGCTTCACAGAGGAAGCCTCCGGAACCCGCTGCGCCGTCGTAGATGGTCTCCCCGATCTTGGGGTCAACCACTTGGATCATGGCCCGGATCAACGGACGGGGTGTGTAATACTGACCACCATTACGGCCCGCATTCCCCATGTTCTTGATCTTGGTCTCGTAGAGGTGGCTGAGCTCGTGTTTGTCTTTGGACGAGCGAAAGGGCAATTCATCGGCCAGGTTGATTACTTCGCGTAAGTTGTACCCGCTCTGGATCTTATTGCCCAACTCGGAAAAGATCTCGCCGATCTTGTATTCCAGGGAGGTGGGTTGATTAGCTGCTTTGGCCTTGAATTTAGCCAGGTAAGGCCACAATTTGTCATTAACGAAATTGACCAGGTCTGGCCCGGTCTGCATTTGGTGTTCGTCGATCTTACCATCCGGGCCTTTGGGTACGGCCCAGGAACTCCATCGGTAAGGCTCCTCTAAAATGAAGGTGTAATCTTCGCCTCGTAATTCCGCTTCGTCGGCTCGTTCCTGTTCCATTTCGTCCAGGTACCGCAGGAATAGCACCCAGGAGGTTTGGCCGATGTAATCGAGTTCGCTATCGGCCCCGGCATCTTTCCACAGGACATCATCAATATTACGAAAAGTGTTTTCGAACATAACCAGGTTGATTTTAGGCAATCCGTTTTTCGGGGGGAGAGATGGAAATATAGCACAATTCGTAATATTCTAAGAAAGGCAGGCACGAATATGTGGTTAGGGAGGATATTTTTCAAGAGCATTTGGCCTACAACTAAAGTTGAAAACTGGCTGCCGCCAGTTTTCAACTTTGGGTTTCGGAGACTGAATAGTAAAGTTGTTGAGTTTTGTAAGTCAATTAGTTATGAGGGTCGAAAGCAATGAGGGGCAAAGCTCAGTGCAAAAAAAAATGATAGTTAATCAAGCTCCTTAAAGCCAGATATGACAAATTTCTTTTCGCTAGGTATCATCACACCATTGGCTTTGATGCCCTCTTGTATTTGAACATGTAAGTCAAGGTCCATGTCATGTTCACAGTGATCTAAGTCTCCAGCTTCATAAAAATCAACTAGCTCTGACCTCGAAAAGGTAAAAACCTCATTACAGTTGACAACTGTTTCTTTGGTAAAATTATTATCATTAGCTGGTGAGACTCTTGGCAGGGTTGCTCCTTCAAACTTGCCTATATCGATAAATCTCTCATATTTTGCCACCTTGCTGGTGCAAATGACAAATATGAATACATCTGGTGCAGGATTAGAAATGCATATAAAGAAATGGGGATCCCTATGATTAATTATTGATCCCGTAAGTTTGTAGATGTGTCCAATTCGAATGTTAGCAGCAAATAACTCGGGTAAAAGTCTCATGCATATTGAGGGCGTCGAAAGTTATAGCGATGAAATGATTCTAATGCCACCTCCAGGATGTCTTCATCCTGTAAAGCAAAAATTCGCGGGTTTTTTGATGAATCTGGGTCCAAAAAGAAATTTTTATAGTCCATTGGAACATGAAGCGTTCCATCTATTTTTAACTCTTCTTCGTGCATGGTCCATTCTGGAAAAATATGAGTAAGCTCGCTTAGTTGAAACTGGCTCATATGACCAAACTCTTCAAAAATATTTGACATCTCATTCAGGTCAGATTTGGAAAAAAACTCCAATTCTAACGAGCCAACAGAGTCTATTTTAAACCGGTCAGTTTCGTTCGTCTGAATGTAGTTGTATCTGTAATCGGATTGATTTTGGTCAATGTCCTTGTAGTTGTCCTTTGCAATATCGTATGTGGCAGATGGTACAGGTCCAAATTTCATAGCATAGTACTGGTCTGAAGTGATTGGACGGCCATAATACCGTAAGTGCAATCGATCGGACAAATAAATCAACTTTAAAGCCTTCATGTAGTTAATTGACCCCCCGGCTTCCTTAGCAAAAAAGTTGAGGATTTGAACTGCTTTCTTATAGTTGAATGACTTCATTGTGTTGTTCCCATTACCTGTTAAAGCTCAAACAAACTTTACAGTTTGTTCATCAATATAACACATCAAGTTTCAAAAAAGTGCATAATTCTTCACTTTATCTACTTTTAAGAGGTTTTTTAACGTGTGTTTAAAACATTTTTGAGCCCAGCGAAGGGTTTTTGTTTTAAAAGTTGGCTCGCCCAATTTTTTGTAGTTCGAAGAAGATTGAGTTGAATTTACACGGGAGGAAAATCCCCGCATTCTTTAAACATATCTACTTAAATTCCTAGCACGGATTTAAACATATATGCTTATAAATATTGAGTAAAGGTACCTACGAATAGCCTAGCCAAATAAAACAATCGTCTGCTTTTCTGAGGCTAAGAACCTGCCACTCTTGCTCACCCCCGTCATTCCACGTAACTTAACGCGGGGTTGGGCATAAACTTTTCCGTAAAGTGATGGTATTCAAAGCCCAACCTCCCGGTAAAGAGTAGTAGGTATAGGGTATCGGGATTAAAGCGTGTTCTACTACCTGATTCTCTCTACCAAACACGAAGTAAGGTCGGGACATTCAGTTGGTTAGCAAATGATTTAGCCCCAACCTTACGCTAACTTTCCCACACTAAATTACCATCTACGTATGCACGAAGACTTACGTGAAAAGGCCAAAGAACGGGTCCGGGCCAAATCGGAGTTTTTGACCACCGCTATTACCTTTTTAGGCATTAGTGTGGTGCTGGGTCTGCTGAGTTTTTATTTACCACCCATTGCCTTTTGGCTGTTGTTGCCCCTGCCGATCTTTGCGATGATTCTGGGGATAATGTTCGTCAAAATCTATGGGTACAACTTATTTGGCACCCCTTCTCTGGACTGGGAAGAGCGGGAAATCGAAAAAGAGATGTACCGCCTGTCCCGGGAAAGAGGGCACTTCGAAGAATCCACTCCATCGGATGACCTATCGGAAGAAGATCATCTCGAGCTCAAAGAACTGGACCGCCTGCAACGCAAGTGGGGCACCCGGGATGAGGATTTTGTGTAGGGTTCATGGGCACTTATTTGTTGTTTTTTAAATAAGGTTTGTCCTGGAAATACTTCCGCGCTAACGCGCGGGCCGTTCCGGATAAAAGAACCAAAGCGATGACGTTTGGGATGGTACCCAACGACATGGCCAGATCCCCCAACGCCCAGACCACGTTTAATCCCAAAATGGCTCCCACGAAATGCATGCCTACGTAGATAATGCGGTAGGGAAGGATGGCCTTATCCCCAAATACGTAGGTCACACACCGATCGCCGTAATAGCTCCAGGAAATAGCGGTAGAAACGGCAAAGAGAATGACACAAAGCACCACAATCAGGACTCCCCAATTCCCCAGCACTTCGCGGTACCCCCACATGGTCAGCGGTGCTGCGTTTTCGACCGCGGCTCCGTGGAGGGTGGAAAACGCCTGACCCCCTCCGGTCCGGGCCATTTGTTGTGCTGGTAATATGGTGCCGTCGAACAGCTGAGTCATACCGGCATCGGTATAAAAGGTGGTAACCGGCACTTCGTGCCAGGCCAGCGTGGTATCCGATACGGGACGCCCCTCTGCGAAATGAATCTGACCGGGAGTCTGATCGACCGCTGCCCCCGCAGTCAGGCTGTAATAGGACAGATCACCCGAATTCAGAACGATCGGGGTAGGTGTCGTTTGCTTCCAGACGCCGGTGGTCAGGATAACCAGGGCGGTGATGCTACAAATCAGAATGGTATCGATGAAGGGTTCCAGGATGGCAACGGCACCCTCCGAAACGGGCTCCTCCGTTTTGGCGGCGGAGTGGGCGATGGGCGCTGATCCCTGACCGGCCTCGTTCGAGAAAAGGCCCCGGCGTATTCCCCAGATCAGCGTCTGCATGAAGATCCCCGCTCCGGTTCCCGCTACTCCGGCCGTCGGATTAAAGGCTTCCGAGACAATCAAACGGAGGGAGGGCACTATTTCCTGGGCGTTGAAGAACAGTACGATCAGTCCGCCCAGCACATAGAGGGCGGCCATGGAAGGAGCCAGAATGCTGGTTACTTTTCCGATCCGGGATATGCCTCCGATGAGCACGAAACCCACCACACTCGCCGACAGGGCGCCGGTTATCCAGGCCGGTACGCCGAAAACGGTTTGGACCAGATCAGCCAGCGTATTGGCCTGTACGGCATTGCCGGAAATAAAGGCCATGATCATGAGGGCAAACGCGAAAAAGATGGCCATGGGTTTCCACTTCTTCCCCAATCCCTGCTCTATATAGTACATCGGACCACCGGAGGTCGAACCGGTCTTATTGGTACTCGGCACCCTGAATTTTTGCGCAAGTGTAACCTCCGTAAACTTGGTAGCCATACCCAGCAGGGCCGTGATCCACATCCAGAAAATAGCGCCCGGTCCTCCCCAGTGAATAGCGATGGCCACCCCGGCGATATTCCCGATCCCGACGGTAGCGGATAAGGCCGTGGTCAGGGCCTGGAAATGGGAGTAATCGCCCGATGCTTCCGGGGCGTCGTATTTTCCGCTGACGACCAACAGCCCGTGTCGGAAGCGACGAAATTGAATAAAGCCCAGTCGAATGGTGAGCCACAGTCCCGTACTTAATAGCAGGACAATGAGTACCCTTTCCAAAACGTGATTCAGGTTGGCAATGATGGTTTCCACGAAACAGCGTATTAGATTTAGATCAATGGCGATCCTGGACCCAAAAATGAAAACCTGTGGTACAGGGACTGGGAATGGTCAGAAACGAATGGTAAATGCCTGTCAAACGGTTACTGACATAAATGGTAAAGAGAGGATGTCAGTACATAAAATGCCCGTTTTTTTGGGCGAAAGCCCGGTGGGGATAACCTAACTTTGTCACCTACGTCATGCTACCGGTCCTTGGAAGGTGATATTCTCCGGGGGGATACGCAACCGGATCTTGCGTTCCCGCTTTTCCGACATTTCAAAGAGGACATCTTTCAGCGGAATGGCGTGGAGGTTTTGCGTCCAGTTCCCTTTGCCGAAAAGGCCATCCAGAACGGCGGAGAGCAGGCGTTTGACTTCATTGTGGTCTTTGATGTCGTATTGCCTGGCCGAACGTTTTTCGTTCTTGGGTTTGATTTCCAGCCAGCCTTGTTCGCTGCTCGTTTTTTCCTCCGCGAATCGCTTAAGCAGGGAAAACAGGGCCGGGGTCAGCGAAATGGTCCGGTCATCCTTGCCGGGCAGACCCTTAATGACGATCTGTCCGTGTTGGTTCTTTTGTTCGATCAGCGTGAAAAACAGAAAGTCGGGCGACGGAAAGATGTTTTCGGCCAATTCTTTGACCCAACTCAGGGCCAGGGCAAAGAATATCATGATCAGGGTCGTTTTAAAAATGGCGGAGAACAGGGTGAGATCAATGCTGGAATTCGTGAGTTTGTACAATTGAGCGGTGGCGGTGATCAGGATGGAAACCAGGGAAAGCCAGGCCAGGAAGGGTAATCGTCTTTTTTCAAAGGATTCCCAAAGCACAAATCCCAGAAACACCAGGGTCAGCACCGCATAATACACATCCAGCTCACTGATGAGGGGGTTGGTTTGCCCCGACAGGAGTTTGCTCAGCGTAGGGAGGAGGGAAAAGAGAAAAGGCAGACCGATGATGTAGTTCCAGTAATTCGAATTGATAATCGGAGCCAGTCGTTTCGGTTTATAGCGGAAGTAGGGCAGCGCCAGGAGGATAAACAGGCTGTTGAACAGGGACAGGATACTCCGCCAGCCATCCAGCTTGATGGAATGGGCTGCAATGTATTGATCCGATTCGGATAGTAGCGATTCCAGGTCGGTTGCCGTAAGGGTCTCTTTATCTTCCAGCAGGGTTTGCTCGAATTCCCGGAATATCGAATCGGAATGGCCTGCATACTGTTGGGCGTACAGGATCTCCACTACTCCCGAAAAACTCCAGCAAAGAATCGACAGTGCTAACCATACCTGCCCGGCATCTTGCTGCCTGCGTCCAATGTGCCACCATATGGCCATTAAACCCAGAAAAGCAAACAGGCAAACGATCAATTCCCACCATCCGTAAAAGGAGATGATCTGCGGCTCGACCAGATGTCGCCAAAGGGCACTGTTTTCCATGGTGAACTAAGGTAACGCGAGGTTGGGCTTGAATGATTTCGTAAAATTCAGATAATCAAGGCCCAACCTCCCGGTATAGAGTATTGTGAATAGGGTATTTGGATTTAAGCAGATCTTACTACCTACTACCCTTTACCAAATACAACGTAAGGTTGATACACTCAGTTTTTTAACAAAAAGATCGAACCCAACCTTACGTTAAGGTAGGATAAATCTGGGTTTTTGTTGGGTGCAATCCATTTCCCGGACCTGTACCTGGAAAAAATAGGGCCGTATTCCAATCGATCTGCTACGGTTCCAACTGTATAAAAATGGGGTCAGAATCTGCTTAAAAAAACGTATTTTCTAGCTACGGAAGTGGTTGGCATTTTTTTTCAAAACAAGCAAAATTAATATGAGAAATCGGGACCTGCTGATCGTAAGACGAATCATCGTTGGCTATGTATTCTTGCTTGTTTTTACGCCTTTTAATCAGGCTTTCGCCCAAAAATCAGTAGCGCGTCAGTGGAACGATGTTTTATTGGAGGCTATCCGGAATGATTTTGCCCGTCCTACGGTACATGCCAGAAACCTGTTCCACGTATCGGTTGCCATGTATGATGCCTGGGCTGCATTCGACGAGGATGCACGTCCGTATTTATTGGGAAATAAAGTGGGTACTTATACCTGCCCTTTTGAAGGAGTACCTGCTCCGGCCGACATAACGGCTGCTCAGGAGGAAGCCATTAGTTACGCTGCTTATCGATTATTAACGCACCGGTTTCGTTTTTCGCCGGGAGCAGAGACATCCCTCGCGCGATTTGACAGCCTGATGCATGCATTAGGCTATGATAAAAACATGGTATCCATTGATTATTCCACGGGCTCGCCGGCGGCCTTAGGGAACTACCTGGCCGCAAGTTTAGAGGCTTTTGGTTTTCAAGATAACGCCAATGAAATGGGCGATTACGCCAATCTGGTTTATGCACCTACTAATGATTACCTATCTCCTGCCGAGTCTGGCAGTCAGGGGATTAATGACCCTAACCGTTGGCAGCCTCTTTCCTTTAATTTCTTTATCGATCAGGCAGGATTTGAAATACCCGGAGGCATCCCGGACTTCCTCAGTCCCGAATGGGGAAAAGTCACTCCTTTTTCCCTTTCTACGGAGGATCTGACCATCCATAATCGGGACGGAGAAGATTACTGGGTTTATCACGATCCCGGACCTCCGGCCTATCTTCAGGAGGACGGGGGAGGGACGTCTTCCTTGTATGCCTGGAACCATAGCCTGGTCTCCATCTGGTCATCACATTTGGATCCCGGAGATAGTGTACTAATTGATATATCCCCCAATGCCATTGGCAATTTGCGCATTGACTCTTTTCCGAGAACCCTGGCCGACCTCCAGGATTTTTATAAACTAGAGGGTGGGGGCGACCCTGGTACCGGATATGATATTAACCCACACACGGGATCACCTTACGATCCCCAAATAGTTCCCAGAGGTGATTATGCGAGGGTATTGGCCGAATTTTGGGCCGATGGTCCTGATTCCGAAACGCCTCCGGGGCATTGGTTTACTATCCTGAATGGTGTCAACGATCACCCTTTATTAAGCAAAAAGTTCAGGGGCGTCGGCCCGGTGCTGGAAGATCTGGAATGGGATGTTAAAGCCTATTTTATGTTGGGCGGAGCTATGCACGATGCAGCCATTGCTTCCTGGAGTGTCAAGGGGTGGTACGATTACATTCGCCCCATATCGGCCATCCGGTACATGGCCGATATGGGGCAGTCCGGTGATCCTGCCCTGCCCAACTATTCTCCGGAAGGTATTCCGCTCCGGGAGGGATTTATCGAATTTGTCGCTGAAGGCGATACCCTGGCGGGGGCTGATAATGAGCACGTTGGTAAAATCAAAGTGTTTGCCTGGAGAGGTCCCGATTTTATTCCTGACCCAAAAACAACGGCCGGTGGTGTCGGTTGGATCCTGGCGGAGAACTGGTGGCCCTACCAACGGCCCACCTTCGTTACCCCTCCCTTTGCCGGCTATGTTTCCGGCCACTCTACCTTTTCCCGGGCGGCTGCAGAAGTGTTGACTCTATTAACCGGAGATCCATATTTTCCGGGCGGGATGGGTGAATTTATTGCACCAAAAGATGAATTTCTGGTCTTTGAAAAAGGCCCCAGTACCGATGTAATACTCCAATGGGCCAAATATTCTGATGCTTCGGACCAATGCAGCTTATCAAGAATTTGGGGTGGTATTCATCCGCCTGTGGATGATATACCGGGAAGATTGATTGGCGAAAAAGTAGGAAAGGATGCCTTCAGGTTTGCGGAACAATTCTTTGATCAAATGAGTACCGGGGTTACTAATAATTATCCGGGTAGGTTAGGGGTAACCATATTTCCCAATCCGGTATCAGATGCTTCATCACTGACCGTACGTTTTGATAAACAAGTCTCAGGAAGTCTAAGCTGGAAATTGGTCAGTACGCATGGTAAGGTCCTCAAAAACGGATTCCCGGGCAGCAACTCATTGGGGTCATTCAACCTTGGGGTTGATGATGTTCCGCCAGGAGTCTACTGGCTAAGTGTACGTACAGAAAAGCACCTGGAAGCCGTGAAAATTATTATTCAATAGGACGGCTTCTGATGTTCATAATTCAGGAGGCCCAAACCTTTCCGGAAGCGGTATATTAACCGGGGATTCATAAAGTGTGGATTTTGTAATATATCTGTCCTTCCCTGGTTATTTTTTCACCGCCATTTTCGAGAATGGCTGTCTCGGCTATTGCCAAAATACGATCCACTATTTCGGAAATGGGGGTCATGTTGGGCAACTGATCGCGGGAATAATTGATGTATTGATTATTGAAGGGGCTGGCCCAGACTTCTCCTCCGCCTAAATCTGTCATCAGGTGATCGGGGATCGATCCGCTCCCCTTCAGGACCCCGATAAAGCCACCGCAGGTTGCCGCCTGATTATCGCAATCCAGTCCGGAGCTTACCGCAATGCCAACTGTTTTCAGAAAATCACCCTCCCCGTACAGGATAGCCATGGCACCAAAGAGTCCGTTGATGATGGCATTGACGTTATTATGAACATCAGTATCCACCGGATAGGCAAAGTATTTTTTCCGGATCAATTGATGCGTAACTCTCCAATCATCATTTTTCTCATGCCATTGCCTGACATCCTGTAGTGCCGGAATCATTGGGCTGTCCTCCGGCAAGGCGTCAATCCCCATTTGATACAGTTGTTGGATATCACTTTCAACAAAAGCCCCGCTGAACAAAGCTGCGTAAAACAAGGTCGGATGCGTTCCCCAATCATCGTTCATTACATGGGCTCCCATATCGGCTTTATCAATCGCTTGTTGCGGCATGCCGGGATAGAATACACTCCAAATTTCGTTGACCAGTTGTGGGTCGATATGCCACCAGTAGAGGTTGTTTTCCTTACTTCCGGTGGCTGGCGGGACCAGGCCCTGATCCATTAATGTTCTGGCTTGTCGGTTGCTACCCCATATGAAGCGATTGATGTGTGTTTTCCAAACTTCGGCAATCTCTTCATTGGTAATGTCAAGGCCGTACTTTTCCACTGCGTTCAGGTACACGAATTCGATATCCGAATCGTCATCGCTCCAGGCACCATTCAGGGTATTTGCCAGTACGTCGATATGTCCCCGACGGTCGAAGTGAATCCTCAACCCCGATGTATCGTCTTTTTCGGTATAGTAACGATTCACTAAAACGGGTATGGCCTCTTCATTGTAGAGGAATTCGAATGGCCAGCCCATGTAATTGCCCACCAATTGACCGAGCCAGTAACCTTCAATCTTTTGTTTTAGTGAACTTTGGGAAATAGTGACGTATTCCTGGCCGTAGGTGTGGCCGAAAAAGAAGAAGCCAAGGAGCAAAAAGGCAAATCGTAATAAAATAGGTGTACGCTGATACATGGATGCTTATTTTTTATCATTATTTAGGCCAGACTTTCACCACTATTTTCCCTGCTTCCAGTTCGGAAAAGGGTCCCGGAAAAAGCTGTTCGGAATCTCTTTTCATGCCAAAATAGTCCTCGTTGATCTCCAGGGGAGAACCATCCGCATTTTCAAACCAGGTATCCGACGTTTTTACTCTCCCCAACAGGTTCGTGTCGATAAATGGATTGTTCATCTTCAGCAGGGAAGGTGCAATGGTTAAGTGCAGGAATACTTCTTTCCCCTTCTCTTCGATCCTGATCCCGGGATCGGTTTCCGGCAGGTGCAACGCCTGGGGTTCATCAGGGTAGGGTTCCGCTTCGTGGAAATAGACATTGCCGTCGACGTACATGGGGTAATAACCCTGATAAATCCCCAGACCGTAACTTCCCCGGTCCACCCACCAATGATTGGGCATCAGGAGATTTGTTTCGCGATCGACGGATGAAAATATATTGTTATAAAAACGATTATCTGCATTGCGGGTGGTGGCCCGACCCAGTACAGCCGTAACGTGCGGTAAATGAAAGGGGGTTTCCCTGGCCTGCTGAACGATTACAATTTTGCCGACAATAATATTATGGAGATAGGCCCCGCCGGAAGACCCATCCAGAAGGCCCACACTTTTGGATAAAAATAAATTGTTATCAATGGTGAAAGGACCATGATTGACTTCTACAAACAAGTCTTCCAGGTAGGTGTCGTAGACCAGGTTGCCGGTGACGCGGGTGCCCTGTGTCATCCAGTCCAGCCATATTCCTTTGAGGCAGTTATTTATACGGTTATTACGTATGATGGCGTCGATCGGACCGTGAAATTTGATCCCGGCAATCTCGGCACCCTCGAATTGTCGTTTGGTCCAGATGTCGTAGATATGGTTATTTTCCACCAGGCTGAATGCACACCCCATACTGCCACAAATACCGGCCTGTTCACAGTTGTAAATGACATTGTTCCGTACGATATGGGATCCAATATTTTCTTTGGACCAATTGTAAGGAGGGCCCTGAATTTTATCGATCAATCGGTTATAATGGGTGGCGCCATCAATGGAGGGGGCCTTTGACCAAAGGTTCTGGCCGCTGGCCCGGTCCTTGCCCAGCGTTATTCCGGTGCATTTGGAGTCGTGGACGGTATTGTCTTCAATGATCCACCCTTTACTCCAGTTAGTTCCGATCAGACCGATTTGCTCGGCCGTTGGCGGGGCCCACTGCGTGGCGGCCTGGGACATTTGAAATCCTCTGACGGTAATATAATTGATGCCAGTTTTTTCCGGATAAAAACAGGTCGGGCGGACAAGTATCTCGACTAATTCCTGATTGGGGTCGAATTCGTGGAAATTGGCGTATATATAGGTCGTGGAGTCATCGCTTTCGGTATACCAGGTGTAGGTAGATGCTTCTTTTAGATCAGTGCGTTCCAGTGGTTTAGGGTGGAGTACCTGTTCCAGTAAAGGAACCTCAAACAGGGACTGACCATTTAGATAGACCTCACCGGTATGATGTATCCGTCCATTATCAACAAACCAGTCTCCATGGATCAGTTCCTGGTAGGGATGGTAATCGCCGAAGAAAGCATTTGGGATACGGACTTTCCACACATTACCCTTGAAGCGTTGCCAGTCGTTGATCACTTCCGAGCCTTTGATAATCACTTTTTCCTGTTCTGCGGCCTGGTAAATGATCCTGTTCTCATCGGAGGTTCCACCGCGCGGCGGATTTACTCGTTCCCGGTAAATGCCTTCGTGAACCGTAATGACATCACCTGCCTGAGCAATGGCGGCAGCTTTTGATATGGTTTTGAATGGCTTTTCCAAGGTTCCGGGGTTATTGTCATTTCCCCGGGTTGATACGTGGTACTCCTGTGCCCCAATGCATAGGGACTGAAAAAGGAGTATGCACAGAAATATTAGTTTTTGCCAGCGGTGCATGATTGATGGTTTTTCTGCGTCGTTAATGCTTATATCGCTTCCGAAAAGGTTTGGGCTTTGCCAGACCTTTTCACGCGAGCATAGGAGGTACCTGACGGGCTTTAGGGACCTTTCATTTTGATAAGGTTGGACCTCGAATTAGTGGAATGTAAAAACCCCGTGTCTTTTAATTAGATACCTCGAGAATTAAAGGTTGCTTTGACTCAACGGTAAGGCTATTCTCCAAAATGAATTCTTTTCCCGTCATGACATCCCTTCCCCTGGCCCCTTTATCCAGCAACTCTGCAAATTGGGCTAAGTCGACTGTTTGCTGGTCAGCCGTTTTATTCAACATTACTATTATCTTCTGATCGTCATTGAATCGGAAATAGGTATACACTCCGTTTTTTGGTTGAAAGTGTATTAATCGGCCCTCGTGAATGGCGGTAGCCGTTTTTCGCCAATTCAGCAATTTTTTGACAAACTGCCGGGCCTCTGTTTGTTCTTGGGTCAGACCATTGCCCGTAAAGGCGTTAACCTCATCCCCTTCCCAGCCGCCGGGGTAATCGCTCCTGATATTGCCATGGCTGTCATCACCCGTATTTGACATAAGAATTTCCGTACCGTAGTAAAACTGAGGGGTACCGCGCATGGTAGCGAAATAGACCATAGCAAGCTTGAACAAGCCGATATCCTCGTTTAGTTGCGTAAAAATGCGGCTCATATCGTGGTTGTCGGGAAAGATGACGTGTTTGTCAGGGGCTGCATACAGGAAATCATTCGACAGTATCTCATAAAGGCCGATCATCCCCGAGTCCCAGGCTTCCTCTTCCACCAAAGCCTTCTTTAGGGCATTTTGTAACGGAAAGTCGAGCAGGCCCGGCAGGCAGGAGGTATAACCATCTGGATTTTCTTTTCCCTTTTGCCAATAGGCTAAAACGGCTGGATTTAAGCTCCACTCTTCACCACAAATATTAAAATTGGGATATTCACTCATGACCGCACAAGTCCATTGCGACATAAAGTCCTTGTCGGAATAGGGATAAGTATCCATTCGTATCCCGGACAGGCCGATGTATTCAATCCACCATATGGTGTTTTGAATGAGGTAATCAGCCAGCAATGGATTTCTTTGATTGAGGTCAGGCATGGAGGGTACGAACCAGCCGTCCGAAAAATGTGCCCGATCGAAGGCGGAAGCATAAGGGTCGCGCAGGGTGGTGCGCCGGTGATTCGTCTGGAAAAAATTAGTGGGATTATTAATCCAGTCTTTGGAGGGCAGATCGTCCATCCACCAATGCGCGGACCCGCAATGGTTCATGATCATATCCATGATGATCTTGATGCCTTTATCACCGGCCTTTACCGAAAGCTCTTTGTATTCTGCATTGGTTCCGAAGCGGGGATCTACCTGGTAAAAATCCGTAGCAGCATAGCCATGGTAGGAAGACCTGGGTTGATTGTTTTCCAGGATGGGGTTTAGCCAAATCGACGTATAGCCCAGGTCAGACAAGTAATCCAGATGGTTGATAATGCCGCGGAGATCGCCGCCGTGCCGACCCCATTTGTCACTGCGGTTAAGTTTGTCGGGCATGCCTTCGATATTGTCGTTACCGGGGTCGCCGTTGGCAAAGCGGTCGGGCGTAATGAGGTACATCACATCGGAATTGTCATATCCTTTGCGAAGAGCTGCGTCCTGATCTCTGGGCAATAAGCGGTATTCGGTGGTGTTTAGCACTTGATTTTCGCTGTTCTTGAAATCGATGCTAAACGTCCCCGGAGATACATTGTGCTGAAGATCCAGGTAGATAAATAGGTAATTACTGTTTTCAACCGAGACCGTTCTTTTTACGCTAATCCCGTTGTAGTTGATTTCCGGTTTCAACCTGGCAATATCTTGCCCGTACACCATTATTTGCAATTCCGATTGCTGCATCCCTGTCCACCAAAAAGGAGGCTCCATGCGCTCAATGGCAGACTGCGCCAAGGTGAAAGTGGGTAGGAACAATAACAGATAAAGTATTTTTTTCATGGTTGGGAATGTTGGATTATTCATTTTTCAAAAGGGGCTGATAAATAGCCTTTCGGAAGTCATTGTCTTTTTCGTATCCTCCCGGCTGCACCCAAAACATTTGTGTCATCATAACCCCTACGAAATCGCGGTGGGGATCTACCCAAAAGTGAGTACCCTCGTAACCGCCTCCTATCCACAAACCACCGTCTCCGGAACCGTCGACTCTCATGGAGTCACTACTGACCCAGAGGTTGTATCCGTTATGCCCGTAAGGGTTGTCTAATTGTGTTTGTGGGGCATACATTTCTTTAACGGTAGTTTCGTTGAGGAAGCGGTGGCCATTTAATTGACCTCCATTCAAAAGCATTCTTAAAAAATCAGCATATCCGTCTGCCGTAGCAATCATGCTTTCTCCTCCCAGGTATAATTCGTGCTCAGGATCATAATCAGGTACATCCGGACCGAAAATATCAAGTTCCCCAGAATGTGCCTGGCGAAGAACGGTATCCCGTCCGGATATTCTTGGGGGTACTTGTGCTCCTTCGGGCAGGTTGTATTGCAGGCCTGTAATCTGCATTGGATCTGTTATGCGCTCTTTAACTAATTGATCCAGGCTTTTTCCCGTTGCGCGCTCCGCTACCAATCCCAGAACAGTCGTATTGGTTCCGTAAAAGTAGGTACTTCCGGGGTGCTGGATAAGGGGCATTTCCGCCAGCCGGGCTATTAATTCTTCGCTATTATTTGCCGCTGGCAGATTCTTTTCTGCCAGCATCGTATCCAGACATGGCATATTGGTAGTAGCATAATAAAAGCCGGCCTGGTGATTGATCAGATGTAGCACGGTCATGACTGAATCCGGATCAACCAGGCCATAGGGGCAAGCTGATACCAGGCTGTCGGAAGGTAGCTCAGCCAGTGGAATCCCCTCTTTTGATACGGCAACTTGCAGGTCCTCAAACTCGGGGATGTATTTGGTAACGGGGTCATCAAGGTGAATAATCCCATCCTCAACCAGATCAAGTGCTAAGGCAATGGTAATGATCTTGCTCATTGACCAGATCCGGATCCAGCTGTCGCCATCGATGGTCATGCCGGGAAGCAGCTCCTCATTAACAGCGCTGTGTTCGTACAGTAGTTCTCCCGCTTTATTTTCTAATCGGGCATACAGGAAAGGGTAATAACCGTTGTCAACGTAATGGTTAAGGATAGAATCGAGCGCATCAGGTTGTTGGACAATTGTGGATGATGGTTGTTCTCTTTTGCAGGTGAAAAGGATTAGACAACATCCGAAGAAGAGCGTAATAAGTTGGAGGTTATTGGTTTTCATGGTACCGTATTTCTTGCCAAATAAATAGGAGTGGAGTCAAACTCAGTTTGAATAGCCTTTATAGTGCACCCAGTCAAAATCAGCATGCTGCCCGGTAGGTTGACCGTTACTGGAAGCATACATGCCAAGATAGGCTCCGGTATAGCCGTTACTTAGCAGCAAGTGTGCACTGGTTTGGGCAAATTTGGTAAATGTATTTCCCCGATCCACTGAAAACAAATACTGATATTCTTCGTCCTTCGAAACCACTTTAAACTGGATGTTCCCCCGGTAGTCATTCAGTATTATTTTATGAATGGTCCTGACCGCTTCATCTCTTTCTTTTACGGCCAATTGCAAGGTTATGCCTTGTTCTTCGCGGATTAGGGTAAATCGGAGGTAATTATCATCCTTTTGGAAAAGGCTGATCCCCGCCTCTTCCAGTTCTTTTTGTGGTTGAAAATCCATGCTGGCGGCAAATTCAAAATCACTTTCCTTTTGGCGGAAGCCCATCAGGCTGCATCTCTGCCTTTTATCGATCACTTCCGGACGGAGCATTAACCTTAAGCGACCTTCCTTCGGATTTATGGAGTAGGCATTTTCCCTGGGCACCCGACGAAAGTTCCATTCGAGGCCTAATGAGGAGGTACTAAAATCGTCGTAAAAGCCATCATTGGCGTATTGCGGGCGATCGGGGAAGGGTAGTGGGGTAAATCTTTCCACTTTTCCCGTTTCCGGGGCCGCCACCGGCCAGAGGTAGTCAAGGGGTTCCCAAACGCCTTCGCTTACTTCTTCCCAACGTATGGTAGCTGGTTCCCAGGTTACGGGAATCAGGTGCGTTTCCCGGCCCATATTGGAGCGGCCCTCCTGTTCGTTCCGAATGCTTAGAGCGACCATATACCATCTGCCATCCTGTAGTTGGACCAGGTCGGCATGACCGGTGCTGTTGAGCCAGTTCTTTTTTGACAAGTGGCGGGAAGTGAGAATGGGATTCCGGGGATTGGACTCGAAGGGGCCGGTGATCGCTTCACTGGCGGCGATCATGACCGCATGGTTATAGGAGGTGCCTCCTTCCGCAACCATCAAATAATATTTTCCGTGTTCTTTGTACATGTGCGGGCCTTCCACACAGCAGCCTCCACAGGCGCCACGCCACACGGAGTGGCGCTCACCCTTCAATGCCCAATTGATGAGGTCCAGTTCCTGCACCCAGATTTCGCCAATACCATTCTCATCAGGCATCCCAACCGCATGGGTGCCTACAAAGTACGTTTTGCCGTCATCATCAAAAAAAAGATCAGGGTCAATACCCGGAGCTCCGTCAATTACGTGTGGCTCTGACCAGGGCCCGGCCGGGTTTTTCGCGGTGATAATGAAATTGACCATTTCCGCCGGTTGGGTTGGGTCCGGGGGACTGTAGACATTGGTGGTAATGATGTAAAAAGTGCCTTCGTGATACCGAATGGTGGGTGCATGAATGCCACCGTCCTGCTGTACGTCAACGAGATTGACTGCCCCGCTGGCTTGTTCCTCACGATGGAGACCGTAGCCGATTAATTCCCAATTGACCAGATCTGTACTATGATGAATAGGTAAACCGGGAAAGTACTCAAAAGAGGAATTTACCAGGTAATAATCATCGCCCGCCCGGCAAATGGAGGGATCGGGATAGGCGCCCGGAATAATGGGGTTTACGAAAGTCTGAGGTTGGGCGAAAAGCCCTGCCGGTAATAATATAAGCCAGAAAGTGAAACGGAGAAAAGCTAAGCCAGGACCACTATTTATCATTTGGAGTCGTATTGGTAGGTGCATCAAATAGAAGAGCCGGCGAGCTGTTTCTCGCCCGGCCCTTCTGTAATAAAGTATGAAACTTAGCGGTTTCGCCTGTTAATTGACTAGTAATTTAGTGGTAGCAAAGCGTCCGTCTTTCCCCCTGAGGACGGCAAAGTAGACTCCTGCCTGAAGATCTTGTTTTTCTAGGATCAACTGGGTCCCTGAAATATGGCTCATCCGACGCATGACTCTACCCGAGATATCGTGAATAGTCAGGTCAAATTCCTCGTTAGTTGGATTATCGAACTCAATGCGGACCTGGTTACTGAAAGGATTCGGATAAACCTTGAGGCTATTTTCCAGTTTTTGATCAACTGTATTAACCACCATCAGGTCACAAACGGGAGCTTCATCGATATGGAAAATGAGATCAGAACAGGGCTCATTGCCCCCGAAACCACCGTTCCGGTCGTCCCTGGCCGTTACATCCCAGGCACCACCGGGATTCATAATGCCGTTGTTCATGACAATATTAATAGTAGAAATACTATCCATCGGCGTACCGTAATAGGTAGCCGGGTCAATGACCACACTAAATACGCCATTGCCATCATTCACGGCTTGTGTAGCCCCTTCATCATCCCAGGAAACGGTCGACGACCAGTTGTTAACACCAGAATGGAAACCAAGTGCAGAAGCACCCGCCAGAATATTTGCCGTATCCGCTTCCGGGCAATTCAGACTGTTGTCAAAAGCCACTTTGATCAGACCACTATTACGGTCTACACAGGAACCCGCTGCTTCGCTGAACAGGGCCTTGCTGGTATTGAACTCAGGAGCATCACTCAAATCACAGGTAGGGGCTTCTGAAAAGTCCAGGATCAGATCGGAACAAGGTTGAATGTTGCCAAACGATTCAGCGTCCCGATCATCTCTACCGGTAACATCCCAGGCTGCACCGGGGTTAGCGACACCATTATTGAGGATCAATCGGATGTTCTCCACACTGTCGAATGCCACTCCGTAGTATGCTTCAATATCGATCATGGTGTAGAAAATATCCGCTCCGTTATTCATCGCCTGTACCGCGCTTTCATCATCCCAGCTTACCGTTTGGGCCCATTCGTTGATACCGGAATGAAATCCAAGTAAAGGTTGTCCGGCAAGCACTCCCGCCGTATCTGCCTCGGGGCAGTTCAAACTATTATCAAAGGCAATCCTTGCGCGGCCAGTGTTTGGATCTACACAGGTCTGGACCGTATCGGTAGCGGATAATAAAGCGGTGCTGGTAATGATTTCGGGTTCGACCGGACAAGCAGGTGCTTCAGAAATCAGGAATACCAGGTCGGAGCACGGTTCCGTGCCTCCGAAGCCACCATCCCTTTCGTCCCTGCCGGTTATTAACCAGGGATCATCCGGGGTTTCAATACCATTATTCATGACCATTTTAATGTTGCGAAGACTATCCAGTGGGATACCATAGTATTCCTGAACATTGACGGTAACACTAAAAATATTGTTGCCATTGTTTGTGGCATTCATTGCTCCTTCATCGTCCCAGGCCACGACCTGAGCCCAGTCGTTAGCACCAGACTGGAAGCCCAGGGCAGATACACCAGCCAGAACATTTGCGGTATCTGCCTCGGGGCAATTAAGACTTTGATCAAAGTCGATGGTAACGGTTCCGTTGATGGTGTCTACACATGAATTAGCAGCGGTGGTGGCTCCCAGGAGCGAGGCACTGGACTCTTGCTCCAATTCGGAACAAGAAAGCATATTGGCAATAACTAATTGAAAGTCATTACAAGGCTCATCACCTCCAAAGCCGCCACCTCCTTTATCGTCCCGACAGGCAGCATCCCACGGATCATTAGAATTGGCAGATCGAAGTATAAAATTAATGTTGTCAATATCTGCTAAAGCACTCCCATAATAGTCAAGGGTATTCAGGGTAAGGGAGTAAATGCCATTACCTAAATGCTGAACAGTTGTGGCTTCGGCAGCATCAAACGCGACGATGGTAGACCAGTCATTGATACCGGAGTGAAAACCAAGCTCTTCAGCACCGGCCAATGCCATTTGGGGGTCAGCCTCCGGACAGTTTTTGCTATAATCAAAGACTATGGTGACCAGGTTGGAGTCTGGTTCCAGGCAGGTTCCGATTAAAGCGCCCGGGATAAGTTCCTCTTCCTGCGCGTAGGTAAACGTTAGCAGGAGTGAAAAAAGGAAAAGCAGGTAATACTTTTTCATACCTAATGTTTTTTGTGAAAATTTTTAGTTCGAAATTATTGTTCGATACGCACGGTGCTTCGCAGTCTGCAGGCGTAGAATATAGGTTCCTGGGTGAGGCGATCGCCAGACCAGTTGTTGATGTTGGTTGGGAAATGCTTTACCTCTTTCACGGAATACCGTACGACCCATAGAGTCGAATATGGTCAGCTCCGACCACCCGGATGCGGGCACCCGATAATCGATCCGGATTTGTTGTGAAAAAGGGTTGGGAAAACAGGCCAGATCAACTCCCTCGGATGTAATTGACGTATTTACAGACGTAGCCAATCCTTCCTCCTGTATGGTCAGCAATTGATTGACGGGTAACGAATGATGCACTTGCTTTTTTCCGCCCGGCCAAACGACGATCAGGCTATCAATTAAGGTAGCTGAACCCAGACCAAAATGAATGATCCTGCTGTGTTGGGAGGCGTGGGTGCCGTACCCTCCATTAACTTCCTGCATATATTTTTTACCGCCGGCCTCGAGGTATAGCATACTACCAATACCATACCGGTTGTAGCTCTCACTTTCCAATGCGATGGAAATCCAGTTATTCGTATCCTGAAGGTCGTTTCGGAATAATTGTACTTTTTGCAGGGTATCCGGAGTAGCCTGGCGATTTACGGGAACTACCAAGAAATCAATATCTCCGTCTCCGTCAATATCTGCACTCGCCAGGCCGCGTCCTCGCTGGTAACTTTGCAGGGACTCCGGTAAGGTAACTTGATGGAAATATCCATTTCCATCATTTTCATATAAGTGATTAGTGTTTTTTTCTCCGTTTAGAATAAAGGGAGCAGCGGAAACATGACCATTTACGATGTATAAATCCAGATCCGCATCGTTATCAAAATCGGCAAAAACAGTACCCCAACCAACGGCAAAAAGACTGTCTTTTTCGTAGGTGTCTTCTACCCCTGCCTCCGTGGAAAGATCAATGAAGGAAGCGTTTCCCTGATTTTGCAATAATACATTTCGACCCAGATTAGTTAAATAATAATCTAAATCCAGATCGTTATCGTAATCACCGATGGCGATGCCCATACCGTAGATCTCAATATCCGTACCCGTGATTTTGCTGACGTTTGACAGCACGGTATCGGGATATTGGTTTTGCAATAGGGCATTGGGGGTCACCCAGCTACCGAAATCATTGCTGAGCATAATATCCGGATCGTGATCCCCATCGAAATCGGTTATAGCAGTTGCCAGGGCACAACCGGTATCGTCCGCATTATATTGGCTGGTTTTTTCCGTGAACGTCCAGTCACCATTATTGATGAAAAGCTTATTGGAGTGACAGGTATGCTGAAAGCCAAGGACGGTGTCCCGCGTAGCGTTGTAGATCAGAGCCGGGCGATCAATGTAATTGGCGGCATAAATATCCAGATAACCGTCCATATTGATATCCCCTAAGGCCGCCGAGACATTATACGCCTCGTAAGCACCTAATCCGGATGACAGGGTGACATTGGAAAAGGTCTTATCGCCATTGTTTCTCAAAAGTACGTTCGGGAACCCAATGTGTGTGAGTAAAAGGACATCTTCAAATCCATCATTATCCAGATCACCCGTTATAACCCCCGTAGTAATATAGTTTTTGGTGATCGGCACCCCGGCGTCCCAGCTTATGTCCGTAAAATGACCGGTACCATCATTCTCGTACAGCTTATCCCACTGCATGCCTCCGGAAATCCAAAGGTCTTGATCGCCATCGTTATCCATATCGAAGAAAGCTGCTCCACCGCCCATTTCATTTACGCTGAGGTAGTGATGGTCAATGCCTGCTTCCCTCGTTATTTCAGAGAATTGCATTTGGCCAAAACCACCAACGGGACCAATGATTAATAACAGCAACCCCACCAGACAGATGTTTTTACCAGATGTCATTTTGGATCAGATTAGGGTTAATTTGAACCTCTCGTTCAGGAATGAATAATACCAGCTTATAGGATGCTTCTTCCCACGGAATCCCGTCAATTGGTTGCTCCAGACGTTTTAAATTGTGAAAATGATCACCTTCCATGGATAACTCCAGGCTACGCTCCCGGAATAGTTTATCTAATAAGTCTTCCAGGCTGTCGTAAGAGGTAGGCGAAAGACCTGCTCTTTGTCTCAGCGTGTTTAGGTCGGCAAGGGCTACATCCAGGTTGCCCCGCATAGCATTTGACTCCGCCCGGATGAGGTACATTTCCGGCAATCGGATGTAAGGAATGTTCATATCGCGGTCATTGTATTTATGACAGGCCCGAGCTACCTGGAAGTCTTCGTGTAATTGTTGCAAGCGCAAATCTTGCGGCTCTTGTGCTATGATCTCCCAAAAGGAGTCCGAAATGGAGAGCTCGACGGCACTACTGGAAAGGCTGAAAATTTCAAAAAGACGGATATTGGCACGATCCCTTGGATTGCCCATGAATGTAAAGATGTTCTCCGTCGAAATACCGGCACTAAAAGGAGGCGTTACATCACCTGCTAAAAGGGCCAGATTTCGTCCTTCCACCCGGCCATTACTAATAACATCATCGGCATAGACCGCAGCCTGTTGGTAGTTTTTGTACTCAAAATGAACTCGGGCCAACAGTGCTTTTACGGCCCAGATGGTAGCCCGGCCGCTATTGCTTTCAACATTTTTCATCAATTCCTCCGCCTCTTCGAGGTCAGCAATGACCCTGCTTTTCGTTTCTTCAATGGACGCACGGACGGGCTGATCACCGGGTTGAAATGGCTCCGTCAGCACGGGGACAGATAGTCCGTTTTTGGGCTGACCGAAAAAACGATTCAGTACGAAGTAATTCAAGCCCCGGATAAAATATGCTTCGCCAAGAAGTCTGTCCTTGCTAATGCTAACCTGTTGGTTCGGTTCGGGAATACTAGGCAGGGAGACGATCACCTGGTTGGAAAGATCAATCGCCTGATAAGAAAGCCCCCACATGAAGTTGCCGATGTTAAACAGGTCGGTCCAGTCCTGGTGTCTTAGAGCTGTTTGATAATTACCGTTGCTTAGCGAATTGACTTCAAAAACATTTCCTGCCAGGCATTCCGCAAATACATATTGCCGTTCCACCCACTCCTGGTGGAGGGTGCTGTAGGCACCGTTTATGCCAGCTTCCACTCCTTCAATATTGTCAAACGCTTTGGCACTGGATAAACTGGTTTCGGGCTCGAGGGCCAGAAAATCCTCACAGGAACATAACCCCATCACTACCATGATCAAAAGGAAAGGAGTTATACCCAAACCGGCAATATGTTTATGCTGACTATGTTTCATGTTAATAAGCTTTGTATCCATTAATTTTTCGGCCCGTTGCTTACTAGAAAGTTATATTCAAGCCGAAGGTGACTCCCATTGCCTGGGGGGCCGGTAACCAGGAACTACCCTGTCCTGTATTTCCTGCCCCGTCCCGGTTGTATTCAGGGTCCCAACCGGGGTAATCGGTGAAGGTTAGCAGGTTATTACCCTGAGTGTATATCCGCATACTTCCGAGGCCGTACTTTTTTAATACGGAGCTAGGTAGAGTATATCCAAGGGTGATATTTTTAAGACGGATAAAATCTGCATCATAAATGTATCTGCTGGAACCCGGACGCTCGGGGGCCCAGGTAAGCCTTTGTACATCGGTATTATCGCCCGCAGCTTGCCAGCGATTGAGGACACTGGACCACATATTCCAGCCGTATCCGAAGCCATTGAACTGATACCTCTGCTCTTCATTCGCCAGGTCGTGACCCATGGCAAAAGTGAATAACACGTTCAAGTCGATATTTTTCCAGGTAAATGTATTGGTTATACCTCCTATCCATTTAGGATTAGGGTTACCCAAAAAGACCTGGTCGTCCGGACTAATGAAATTGGTTAGTTCACCAAACTGATTGATGAATAGCTCATCACCACCCCTGACCTGGATCTCTTCCTGTTCCATGTTCTGTGGGTTGGTGACCGTAAGGACACGGTCATTAGCGGCGATGCCCGCCCAGGGAAAGGTATACCGTGCACCGACGGGATGACCTACTGAGACTGCGCCACCACCCAAACCGCGGGGAGGGAAGAACGCTCGTCCTCCCAGCGAAGTAATCTCATTTATGTTGTACCCTAATGTGGCAGTGGTAGTCCAACGAAATTCTCCGATGGTATTTCGGCTGGTAAGCGAAAAGTCAATTCCTTTATTTTCCAGCGATCCGATATTATTGGTCACCTCGTTTACCCCGGAAAGCGAGGAAACATCAATAACGTTTAACAGATTGGTGGTCTCCTTGAAATAAAAATCTATACCTCCTTCAATACGGCTGTTCCAAAGTCCAAAATCTAGTCCGATGTCAAATTGTTGGGTGGATTCCCAACCGAGGCGGGGATTGTCGATCTCCTCCACCACGATACCGGGCATATCAACATAATTGCTGCTTCTGAAAGAGCCGAAGTATTCAAAATTACCGATCTCCGCATTTCCGGTCACGCCGTAGCTCATTCGTAGTTTTAGAAACGTAAGTGTTTCATTCCCCGATAAAAAGGGTTCCTCGGAAATGATCCACCCCAGAGATACGGCCGGGAAGGTACCCCAGCGACTGCTCTGACCAAAGCGCGAAGAACCATCCCGCCTGATGCTTAAACCCAATAAATATTTATCGGCAAAACGGTAGTTAATCCGGCCTAGAAATGATAAAAAGCTAAACTGAGTGGCATTGACCGTAGCCGTTTGAACCGCTGCATTTTCGGGGTTTTTCAGGGCGGGATTCGGGAAGGTTTCTCCGTCAATTACATTTGAGAAATAGTCGTTACGCGTCGCATTCATACCAGCCAATACATCCACGGCGTGCCGACCGAAGGTGTTAGAGTAAGAAAGCGTATTGTTGGTATTCCAGTTCCTGCTTTCCGATAGAACGGAAGTGGCGATAGCTGCCGGTTCGACAATTGCTGACCGGTAGTAAAACTCCTTGTTGTAAATATTATTGATTCCGAATTCAGACCGAAGGGTCAAGTGTTCCAGAATGTTCAGGTTGGCGTATACGTTACCCAGAATGGACGTTCCTTTCTGGTTCATTTCTGTATTATCCAGTTCGGCAACTACATTATTACCGGTTTGGGCATTGAAATAAGTGCCGTCCTCATTGTACACCGGCCAGAAGGGTAGGGCAGTGCTCTGTGCAGTGCCCAGTCCGCCTGCCCAGGCAATTGGGATAATATCATTATCGGTCAGGGTGAAAGATGATCGTGCGCCGATGGATAAAAAGTCAGTAGGGTGATGATCAATATTTACACGAGCACTATACCGCTGAAAGTTGTTCCCTACATAAATGCCCGTTTCATCCCGGTAGGATCCGCCAAGGTAAAATTGTGTCTTTTGGTCTCCACCCGAAGCCGATAGATTGAGCGACTGAAAACTGCCGTTCCTCAATGCTTTATCGATCCAGTCCGTTGAGGTTTGTTCGGCTCTTTCCCGACTAAGCCCGGGGGGAAGGACCGCCTCCCAAAATTTTTGATAATCGTTGCTGATATCATACCGGCTGTCATTGGACGGGTCTCCATCAGCCAGCGCATCATTATAAGAATTTGTCCAGGCTTCTTTGGCTAATTCTAAATAGGTGGGGCCATCCAGCAAGTCGATCCGGTTGGTTTCCGTTGAGAGGCCAGACTGAACGCCTAAATTGAATTTGGTTTTACCCTGCTGCCCTTTTTTGGTGGTTATCAAAACTACGCCGTTGGAGCCCCTTGAACCGTAAATAGCAGCAGCGGAAGCGTCTTTGAGTACTTCGATAGACTCGATGTCGGCCGGGTTGAGCTGGACGAGGGCATTTGATTCATTCGCGGTTGCCAGCCGCCAGTTGCTGGCATTGTTTTTTGAAAAATTACCGGAAACTACGGGAACACCATCTACCACGTAAAGGGGTTCGCTACTAGCTTGTATGGAGGATGTTCCTCTTACCCGAATGGTTACCGGGGAGCCGGCCATTGCATTGGAGGTGATGACCTGAACACCGGCTACACGGCCCTGTAATGCACCGTCAACAGAAGTTTGTACCGCATTCTCAATTTCTTCCCCTCTCAGTTTTGAGATAGCACCAGTGGTGAATTTTCTTTTTTGGGTACCAAACCCGACAACCAGTACCTCATCCAGTTGAGATGCATAAGCCGACAAGGCGATCTCGAAGTACGTCTGGTTCCCGATAGCAACCTCCTTGACCGTGTACCCGACGTAAGAGATAATAAGTGTTTCACTACTTTCAGGCACAGATATGGAAAAGGTACCGTCAACATCGGTTATCGCTCCTATCTGGGTTCCCTTAACCATAATGTTGGCGCCGATTAAGGGCTCCCCTTCTTCAGAAACTACTTTACCCGAGATCGTTTTATCAACCAGCACTTGTTCGGCTGCCTGGAAAATGTTATGGATGTTGGTGTGCTGTTCGCTGTGACTCCGCCTGATGTCAATGTTGCCGCTCTCTTCGAGTTTTTCAATCTGTTCAAACTTTCGTTTGATCTTTTGGATCTTTTTCTTGCTGGTCAGCGCTTTTTTGTAAACGATATAATATTTATCGGTGAGTTGTTTGTATTTCAGTCCGGTTTTGTCAAGGGCTCGATTGACAGCACTCTCCATATCTTCTCCCCGGACAAACTCGAAGTGAACCTCAATACCAGCCACTAGCTTGGAGTCGTAAGTAATAATTACCCGGTATTTTTCTCCGATTTTATCCAATACCTCGCTTAAAGGTTTCACCTGATCGGAAGGCAATGTCCCAGCATTGACAGGACAGTGACAGGTGAAAAAGACAACAGCCAATAGGAGTTGACTGAAACCTGCGGTAAGTTTCATACTTTTGAGTGTTTATTACATTTATTTTCCCTGGAGTTGACCCGTTAGGGTCTCTCCAGTTTTAAAACCCGGGCAAAAGATTAATTGTCTACTACGTTTAAGACATATCTATTGCCCTTTTTTTCTATCTTAATTCCGTATACTTCGCTGAGCGTTACGAGTGTCACTTCCAGGTTTTTAATCGGAACACCGCCCGAAATAACTTCTCCTGCCACGTCTTTTTGTTGATACACGAACTGTATCCCGTATATGTCTTCAATGTCAGATAAAGCCTTTGCCAGAGGAGTGTCTTTGAAGATCAGACTTCCTTCTTTCCAAGAGGCATTTTCCAGCGCAGAAACATTCTTTTTCTTTTCACTGAGAGTCTTATTCTTCTTTGAATAGGCAATGACATCACCAGGCTCCAATTCAATGATTTCGGACGCTTTTTCCTCTAATGCCAAAGTCACCTTGCCCTCTTCTAAGTAGACCTGTGTTTTATTATTGCGCGTATTTACGTTGAAAGAAGTGCCCAGAACGGTTACTGCGAGGTCTGTTGTCCAGACATTGAATTTTTCTTTTGTCTCGACCATTCTTTTTATTTCAAAGAAGGCTTCTCCATCTAACCGGACGGATCTTGGAGTCCGGGTGTAGTACTTCAGAGTAGAATTAGCATTTAGGGTAACCCGTGACCCATCGGGAAGGACATGCTCTAATTGTTCCCCGAAATCGGTAGCAAGGATGACTTGGGGGTTGTAGAAAAACTGGAGGTATAAGATGCCTGATGCCACCAGTGCTAAAGTGATAGCAGCTGCCGCTAGCCTAAATCTGGATCCCGTAATTCTTCTGATAGTTGGTACAGGATGCTTGCTTTTCGTGGGGCTTTCTAATCGATTTGTCAACCGACCTAATGCCTCTTCCTTTTTACGCTCATTAGTAGGGATTTCGCTAAAGGGAATCCCAATTGCCAACTCACGGCCCACCTTGCCCAATTCCCAGTACTGGGGATGCAAATTGAAATATTGCTCCCATTTGGCCATATCCTGGGTGTTCAGTTTTTTCGCCCAATTGATGAAAGTTGGGTCTTCCAGCCACTGACTTAGTATCTCTTTTTCGTGGTCGTTAAACGTCATGTTTATTTGATTCCGAGGTTATAGATGTTGCATAAGAAGACCTGTGTTTGGGAGGCTGTTTCTATACACACTGTTGGTTTATCGAAAAGGATCTGCTGATTTAATAAGCCTATGATTATTCTTTATTAGTATAGAGGGCCACTTGATAGTTTTATACCAATGGGATTTCAAAAAACTTTATTTTTTTTGAAAAACAGTTCGCAGTGGTAGCGTGATCTGCCTCAGGAGCAGGTGGCGTTTCGGTTAACTAAGGTAGAGGAGCAAACCTGACAATGGCAGCAGAAAGCCCATCAATTCCCGTAAGGAGGGATTCTTCCTGATTTTCTTCAAGGCGATATAGAGAGTGTTCAAAACCGTTTGATTGGCTATACCTAGTACTTCGGCAATTTCCCTGGTGCTCAAATGATTGTAATACTTGAGGTATATAGCCTCTCTTTGTTGCCACGGAAGACTGTTTAACGCCTCCATTAAAACCCGGCGCATTTCCTGTTCTTCCAATACAATAGCATCCTCTTGAAATAGGATATCGGTGGCGGGGAGGGAGGATTCCGTTGAATAGTGTCGCTTCCGGTCCGTTTTTACTCTGTCAATAATCCTTCTGCGAAGACTGCTGAATAAATAGGCCTTTACGTTTCTCACATCACCCAAACGATGATAGGATTCGAACAAGTAAAGGAACAATTCCTGTATGCATTCTTCTACCTGAGACTCCTGAGGGGTTATCTGACAACCGTAATGAAGTAAATAGTCATAATGCCTGGTGAAGAGTTCCGAAAGCGCAGATTCGTCACCCTTCCTCAGTAAGGCAAAAAGATCGTTGTCAGATTTAGTGTTCATAAGAACAAAATTTAGCCTAAAAAAACGACTTTTTAATGCCACGGAGAAAGAGGACGGTATTTCCTTTAAAACCAAGATACTATGTATGTGCTACTTTGGGCTACTTTTTCGGGGCATTGGAACCGTTGAAAATCTATCCAATTGTGAATGATGCAGTGTGTTGCGCCCAGTACTGAAAATGCAAAAGGGTAAAACCGGCGTTAGCCAGTTTTACCCTTTAATTTTCGTAGACCCATTGGGACTTCCCGACTTCACTTCACTGCGTTTCGTTCGCAAGGGATAAACGTCGAGTTCTAGCGGGCCTACTA
>CAYFGK010000031.1:29688-53636 GCA_964342305.1 uncultured Saprospiraceae bacterium
CGAAAAAAGGCCAGACGCTACCGCATCTGACCTTTTTCTCCGTAGACCCACTAGGACTTCCCGACTTCACTTCACTGCGTTTCGTTCGCACGGGATAAACTTCTCGCCCTGGCGGGCCTACTACGAAAAAAGGCCAGACGCTACCGCATCTGACCTTTTTCTCCGTAGACCCACTAGGTCCACATATCAATGCAATTATACGGGATAATCCGGTATTTTTACCTAAAAACCCCTCTTTTTTGCTCCAATTTTAGCGAAATCTCTTCTTGAAGCGGAAAAGGCAGGAACACTTCTGTCAACTATTCCGTCAACGCAGTTGGCGTGGGAATCGAAAATTATTTTCGAAACCATAAACCACGACCAACATGGCAAAACTGCCCAAACCTAAGTTTTATTTACGCCTGCCTAATGGCGATTCTGAGACGCTTATCTCTTTGATGGTAAGCTATTGCGGAAAGCGGCTTGTTTACTCTACGGGCTATTCCATTCACCCACAAGACTGGGATGCTGAGACTCAACGTCCGATCATCCAAACCGGACGTGCTGACCTCTTCGAGATCAGGCGACAACTCGATGAATTAGCTACCCATTGTCTCAATATCTTTATTGAGACAGGGGGCATCGCTGTATCCCTGAAAGACTTCCGCGAAAGGTTAAACCAGCGAAATAAAAAAAACAGCACTCCTGAGTCTTTAAAAGCCGATCCTGACACTAGACCAACTTTTCTTGAGTTCCTCGACATCGAGGTAGCTGAAATGAAAGCTGCCAAAATGAAGCGTGGTAGCTGGAAGGTCTTCGAGCTACATGCCGGTCGGCTGAAGAAATTCGCAACCGATGTTTATGGCAATCGCGGCTTCACTTATGAGGATGTAGACTGGAATTTCCGCTTAGAACTGATCGACTGGTTAGCGAAGCGGGACGCTCAACTAGAATACGGCAATAAGACGCTGAAAGTCCTGCGGCAATTTTTGGAGCGGGCGCGACGAAAGAAACTCCATTCTCATACCGATTATCTAGGGGAAGGGTGGGTTGTTTCGAAGAAGAAAGCAGAAGGGCAACTGGTAACACTCTCCAATGATGAACTTAGCATCCTAGCCGAAATGAAGCTGGCTGGCTTTCTAGCTAAGGTCAGAGATATATGTCTGATCGGGGCAGGGACAGGACAACGATGGAGCGACTTTTCGCGCTACAGTCAGGATCACTTCTACCGCACTTTAAAAGGTGTGACCATTCTTTCAGTTATTTCGACCAAGACCGATACACCAGTCAAAGTACCTGTCAATCTCTTCCCCTGGCTACTTCCTGTTTTGGAGCGGAACGATTACGCTACTCCCAAAATGTCAATGCAGAAGTTCAATGACGGCCTAAAGCAGCTTTGTGAACTGGCAGGCTTCGACGAACGCCTGCTCGTAGTAGAACAGTATATCGGGCGTAAGGCGGCGGTAAAGAAATCCTTCGCGCCAAAATACGAGCTGGTCTCTTCTCACATCTGCCGCAGAAGCTTTGCCACCAATCTATACCGAATGGGCTACAGTCTCGCCCAAATCATGCCGATGACCGGCCATGCGACCGAATCGCAGCTTAGGAAATATATCGGCATAGACGGCGAGATGAACGCGGAGGAAATAGCTCTTCAGATCATGCAACAAAAACAGGCCGGTACTTATCGGCACGGTTCCGACCTACGGATCGTGAACGGCTAATTATTTAAGTGCTCCTGAAAAGAAAAAAGAAATGAATAATTCAAATAATACTCTCATCAATGATGATTTCAGCAGGTCGATAAAGCGGCTGCGCTCAATATTGCCTAAACTCAGCTTCGGGCTGCTCATTGCTACTTATCTTATTTCAGCGATTATCATGGGCATCTTCCATACTCAGAATGCTCCCAATATCGGCTTCACGATAGCTGCCTTTCTGGTGCCACTGGCAATACAAGCGGGCAGGGGAACGCTGGTTTTCTTCTTCCAGCTAAACCCTGCTCATATCCAGGGGAGATTTTCGTTCGGTATCATCGCTGCAACTGTATTGCTATTGCTTTCCATAGCGGAAGCTTGCCTTGTACTTTATCCCTTTGGTGTTTCTTGGATAGTCTCTGTTTGTACGCTCATGCTTATCGGCTGGGTGATTGAGATAATGATACTTAGGGAGACCATCTTTTCTACTCAGATGGAGCTATTCCAGGATCAGGAAAGATGGCAGCAGGTAGGACAATTCTATACCGCCAAAAATGACCTAAATAATTTCATCAAAGGGATAGGGGAAGAACAGGGTGAAGAGATAAAATCTCTTCTTGAACCAAAAGAAGAACAGCCTGAACCTTCCGAAGAAGATAAAGAGCTCGCAAAGCTTCTATCAGAACTAAAAGGGCTTTTGGAGGGAAACGCATAAAGCCCTCCGTCGATCCTTCGGACGGGGGGCTGAACAAGCCCTTAATTTTCTACGGTGTGGAACTGGATAAAGATGACTCCTATCTCAGGCATAATCTTTCCAGGCTAGAAAAACGCTTTAAAGAGCGATACCTGAATTCTCTAGAGAAGAACAGGAAGCGGGAAGAGGAGGGGAAACCACCTCACCAAACTACGCTTAAATCGACTACTGACAATAAAAGACGGTTTCAGATGGTGCAATTATTACGGCACCTTCTCCTGGCTGAACTGCTCGACCTTTCTCTATAAATCTGGGGCTGAAATGTTAAAAACTGTTAAAGTTTGGCGTTTTAGCCCCTTTCCGGAATTTCCCAGATTACCCCACTTGGTAACAGATGGTCTCAGAGCTAAAATTTAATGATGTCAGATTGTACCATTTGATGTCAAATAGAGCCATTATTAACTGATTTTCAGTTATTTGTATCGAATATTAGTTTTTCATAGATTGCAAGAAATTCATCAAAAACAATCAGAATATTATGGAAAACAACGTTATGTTACACTCTATTACACCGCACCAATTGAAGGAGATTTTGCGGGAAATGATCCGCGAAGAATTTGAAGCGGTCAATGAAGAAGTACAGCGGGTTGTCGGGGAAGATGACCTGGTTAGTACCGGCACCGCCTGCCGCCTGCTCGGTATGTGCTCGAAGCAACTCCGCTATTTAGTCAATGAGGGGCATTTCACCGTTTACCACCACATGAAAGAGAAGCGATATGCAAGGGCTGAGTTATTGGATTTTCGGAATAAGCACAAGATCAACAGGCTCAAAAGGGCAATGTCTGACCGGAAAAGCACAAGCCGAAGTTAGAACGGAGGATTTGCTTTTCTCACAAAAGAGACCTGCGTCAGATAGAATTCCGTAGTATGCGACGAGCTGCTGCGGAATTCTATTTAGAGCAAGCCTATACCGCCACTTCTATACAGTTTAATTGCTTTCTGCATTTGCTAAAAAGGAAACTCCCGACCCAGGAGCGGAGGAAATCAGCTTGGCTTGAGTTTTCTGCATATGACCAAGCCTTGTAAATGAGGTATCCTCCCGTTACGCAGTCATGGTAGCGGAGAACAAAATATAGACAAGGGTGAGGGGCTATTATTTGAGAGGCACGAACAAAAAATCGTCCCGAAAGCATAGCGTCCCTTTTCTATATTGCAGGGCGTAGCTTCCTTAGACGAAGGAATGAGATGAGACCGGAACCAAGGCGGAGGCAGGACACGACACAAGCAGATTTATGTAGTCGACCATCACACCGACGACGCTCCCCTGGTTCCTGAACTGGCAGCGGTTTTTAAGCTAGAACCGTGACAGTTTAGGGGGAGCTTGAGGTAGGGTGAAAATTTGTAGTAAGTAGCTCAAGAGTGGAAACGACTCATACAAAACCATAAACCAAAGGTGTAAAGTGAACTTCCCTACAAGGCAGATCCATCTTGGTGGGGAAAGTCTTGAAGATTTTAAGCATTGGGAATGTGTGTCAATAAGAAGTGATAGAAGTAGCCCAATATTTTATAAATAAGCCCCAAAATTATGTAATGTCTTCTTCCTGAATTATTTGTACTTTTGCAAAAATCTCTTAATTGATCAATAAATTAGGACATACCATACTTGCTTTGCTCATCTTTATCAGTTCCACTGGTATAGTGCTCAATATGCACTACTGCCAGGATGAACTGAAGAGCATGGCAATTTTTCTTGAGGCAGAAGCTTGCCATCAAGAAAAAGCAATGGCCAGTTGTCCTATGCATAGTTCCGAATCTCACCACGGAGAAAAGGAATCGCAAGGCTGCTGTGACGACGAAACACAGTACGTAAAGTCTGAAACAGAGCAATTTGTCCAGGCCAATGAAACCGAGATCAATTTCAATCCGGTTCTTCTAAGTGTCTTGTTCGTGGCGCTTCAAATTGAACTGCCTTCAATAGATACCCGATCTATTCAGTATCTAAACTATAAGCCTCCCTTGATTGTCTGTGACTTACCGGTTAGGTTACAGACGTTCCTTTGCTAGCATTTCATTTTCATTTTTTACCACTCAATGTCAGGTGCATTGTAGTGGCTTGTTGTGTTTTTGTACTTCCTCGCCTAGTGGCGTCAGGTCGTACCATAATAGCTAAGCTGAAAATGATCTTATATGTTAGCAAAATATATTCGATTCTTCCTAGAGAATAAGTTGGTAGCATGGCTACTGCTTCTCGTTTTTGTTGGATGGGGATTGGCGACCGCTCCCTTTGATTTTGGCATGGATTGGTTACCCCGTGACCCGGTTGCGGTAGACGCTATTCCTGACATTGGGGAGAACCAGCAAATTGTCTTTACCAAATGGATGGGGCGATCTCCACAAGATGTAGAAGACCAAATTACCTATCCATTAACTACGGCTCTGCTGGGAATTCCAGGGGTAAAGAGCATCCGTAGTAACTCCATGTTCGGCTTTTCCAGTATTTACGTCATTTTCAATGATCAAGTGGATTTTTATTGGAGCCGAAGCCGCATTCTTGAAAAATTGAATTCTCTACCTGCTAACACCTTACCCGAAGGCGTACAGCCTACATTAGGGCCAGACGCCACAGCTTTGGGGCAGATTTTCTGGTATACACTCGAAGGCAGAGATGCGGAAGGAAACCCGACAGGAGGATGGAATCCTCACGAATTACGAAGCATACAAGACTTTTACATTCGCTATGGTTTGTCTTCTGCTGAGGGAGTATCGGAGGTAGCTTCTATTGGGGGCTTTGTTAAGGAATATCAGGTGGATGTTGATCCTGATGCTATGAAAACGTATGGCATCAGCCTAGACCAGGTAATGCGAGCGATACGAAGTAGCAACCTGGATGTTGGAGCCCAAACGATTGAAATCAATATGGCTGAGTATTTCGTCAGAGGCCTTGGCTATGTTGAAACCATTGAAGACATTGAAAAAGGCGTAATCCGAGCGAAAAATAATGTACCTATTCGCATCGGTGATATTGCTAGAGTTAGCCTTGGCCCGGCTACTCGGCGAGGTGTACTGGATAAATCCGGCGCGGAAGCCGTTGGTGGCGTCGTAGTAGCACGATACGGAGCTAATCCTTTAGCTGTTATCCAAAATGTAAAAGAAAAGATTCGCGAAATAGAGCCTGGGCTTCCCACCAAAACACTGGCAGATGGTACTGTTTCGCAAGTCAAGATCATTCCATTTTATGACCGAACCCAACTGATTAATGAAACGATAGGCACCCTTCAGGAAGCACTTACATTAGAAATATTGATCACTATTATTGTAGTGATCCTAATGCTCTTAAACCTGAAGTCTTCTTTTCTGGTATCTGCCTCATTACCGGTAGCAGTCTTAATGTGTTTCATCGCGATGAGGTACTTTGGAGTAGATGCAAATATCGTTGCCTTATCAGGAATTGCCATTGCGATCGGAACAATGGTAGATATGGGCATTGTGTTAGCGGAGAGCATGGTTAATCGAATGGAGTCTGCTCCTGAAGGAGAGAATTTGCTTACCACTATATATGAAGCGACCATTGAAGTGGCTTCCGCTGTAATTACAGCCGTTGCAACTACAGTGATCAGTTTCATCCCGGTTTTTACTATGGAGGCTGCCGAAGGTAAGCTTTTTAGACCCCTTGCTTTTACTAAAACATTCGCCCTTGTTGCCTCTATAATTATCGCTATTACGGTTATCCCTGCGCTCGCACATTCACTGTTTTCCGTGCGCACCAATAAAAATATCTTTCGCTACATTGGAAATGGGCTATTGATCATAGCTGGGATTATCGCAACTTATCTGGTACAGCCGACTTTAGGTTTGATAGTTATTCTTATTGGTATAGCCGGTCTGTTGGGGACATTTATTCAAAGATCGTTCCCCAGATACACTAAAGGGTTTGACTGGTTTAAAAACATTATTTATGCGGCGGTCGTAACTTTTCTGCTAGCCCGCGTATGGATGCCATTGGGGGTAACCGAAAGCGTAGCTACCAATTTTATTTTCGTAGGCGGTATTATTGGTATATTGATCACCTTCTTTTATTTAGTTATCTATTTCTATGAAAGGATTCTTCGATTTCTTCTGAGATTCAAGCTTTTATTTATTGCGGCGGTTACCTTCCTAGTCTATCAAGGGTTTGTTGTTTTTCAGCAGACTGGTGAAGAATTTATGCCCGCTTTGGATGAGGGATCATTCTTGTTGATGCCTACCTCTATGCCCCATTCGGGTATGCAGGAAAATATCAAAAATTTACGTCTGCTGGATATGGCCGTGACTGCCATTCCTGAAGTAGAAACTGTCGTTGGAAAAGCTGGTCGGGTGGAAAGTGCGCTTGACCCGGCCCCTATGTCAATGTACGAAAATGTTATTCTATATAAGTCGGAGTACAGAACGGATAAGCAAGGACACCGAATACGATTTAAAGTCGATGAAAATGGTGGATACGTTAGAGATGAAAACGATGAGTTGATTCCAGATAAAAATGGCCAGTATTACCGACAATGGCGTGACCAGATCCAAAATCCGGATGATATCTGGAATGAGATAGTCAAAGCAACAAAAATACCCGGAGTGACTTCTGCTCCGAAATTACAGCCTATTGAAACACGTTTGGTCATGTTGCAGACCGGTATGCGCGCACCAATGGGCATTAAAGTCCGAGGATCAGACCTGCAACAAATCGAGGCTTTTGGACTCGATTTAGAAAAGCAACTCAAAGAGGTTGAAGGAGTAAAGGATGCAGCAGTTTTTGCAGATCGAATCGTTGGTAAACCGTATTTGCTGCTCGATATTGACCGTGATGCTATAAGTCGCCACGGATTAACTATCGAAGGAGTTCAACGCCATATTCAGGCTGCAATCGGAGGGATGACCATGACCACCACTGTCGAAGGCAGGGAACGGTATGCCATCCGAATAAGATATCCCAGAGAAATGCGGGATGATCCAGAAATGCTGAAACGAATTTACTTGCCCTCGGAGAATGGAGGGCAGATCCCTCTTGGAGAGTTAGTTAAAATAAAATACGAGCAAGGACCGCAGTCCATCAAAAGTGAGGATGGTTTTTTAATCGGCTATGTCCTCTTTGACCGAGAAAAAGAGTATTCTGAAGTAGAAGTAGTGAACAATGCACAACGTTACCTAGAAGAACAAATTCGCCAAGGCAAATTAGAAGTACCTGCCGGGATCAGCTATCGTTTTGCCGGGAACTACGAACAACAGGTCAGAGCAAGCAAGCGACTTGCCATCGTTGTCCCAATTGCTTTAGCCATTATTTTCTTAATCCTGTATTTCCAATTTAGTTCAGTCACCATATCTACAATGGTATTCACTGGAGTATTTATTGCTTTCTCCGGGGGGTTCATTTTAATCGGGTTATATGATCAACCCTGGTTTCTGAACTTCGAATTGTTCGGTACAAACATGAGGGATCTGTTCCAAATTCGTACCGTTAACCTAAGTGTGGCCGTATGGGTAGGATTCTTGGCATTGTTCGGTATTGCTACTGATGATGGAGTATTAGTAGCCACCTTTTTGAAAGACAGTTTTAAAGCGAACAAACCGAACTCTATTCCAGCTATTCGGGATGCTGTTGTCGAGGGGGGCTTGCGACGGGTTCGTCCGGCTGTAATGACGACGGCTACAACTATTTTGGCCTTACTGCCAGTATTAACCTCCACTGGTAGAGGTGCAGATGTAATGTTACCTATGGCTATCCCCTCTTTCGGAGGAATGTTGATACAGACCATAACCATGTTTACTGTACCAGTTCTGTATTCCCTTTGGCAGGAATGGAAACTTAGATGGGAAAGTCGTTTTCAAACTCAAAATTGAAATAATGGTAGATCAGCTTATAATACGAATTAGCATTTTGCTGTTGTTGGCTCCCTTATTGGGAATCGGACAACCCCTTAATCATTTATTGAATATTGCTAGAAACGATAATCTAGAATTACAGGCTTTGCACCAGGAATATCTTGCCGCTTTGGAAAAAGGGCCACAGGTAAGTCAACTTCCTGACCCAGACGTTGGAATAGGGGCATTTATATCTCCAGTGGAAACACGCCTTGGCGCGCAGCAAGCAAGGATTGGGGTTTCCCAAATGTTTCCTTGGTTTGGGACATTGGAAGCAAGAGAACAGGTGGTTCTAACCAACGCCCAAGCGATTTTTGAAAAAGTAGCCAGTACTACCTTGGAATTAGATTTTCAGGTGAAAAGGGCGTATTACCAACTGTATGAGATCCAAACTGCTCAGAATATAGTCCAGGAAAACATCAGAATCCTGGCATCACTTCGCCGACTTTCTTTGGCTAAAGTAGAGAGTGGTAAAGCCACTGCGGCTGACGTATTGCGAGTAGACTTAAAGATTCAGGAGTTAGAACAGGAACTTCTGATTCTCGCCAACCAATTAGATAAGCCATTAGCCGACCTTAATCAGGTACTAAATCGCCCACTTGATTCACCAGTGGAGGTACAGGATACCCTTGAGTTTGCTCAGATGCCTTTTAATAAGGATACCCTGCTTAACAATATCCGCAATACTCATCCAATGCTCAGGATGTTTGCGCTCCAACAGGAAGCCTCCAGAAAAGTTATTGAGCTTAATGAACTAGAAGGAAGGCCATCCTTCGGTTTAGGAATGGATTATATACTGGTCAGCCCTCGATCCGATGCTATGCCGATGAATAATGGAAGAGACATTTTCCAATTAAGTGCGAGAGTCAGTATTCCGTTGTGGCGTGATAAATATAGAGCAAGAGAACGGGAAGAGAACTTGAAGATTGCTGCTCTAGAAAATCGAAAGCTTGATCTAGAGACTCGTTTCCTTTCCATGATCGAGAAGGCCTTCTCAGATTACGAGACTGCTCGTCTTAGGCGTGATTTATATACTCAACAGATAGCTACCACAAGAGCTGCCATCCAAATTTTACAAACGGACTACAGCTCGTCGGGTAACAACTTTGATGAATTGCTTAGGCTCGAAAAAGAGCTGGTAGATTACAATCTAAAAACTCTGGAAGCAATCGTTCAAAGCCAGATCGCTCAGGCTGTTGTTGAGCGATACATCACATTTTAAAAAATTATAAAATGAAAAATTATAAAATCATTCTCATTGTATTAGTCACTCTAATTGTCGGTTTGGGGGCTGGTTATCTATTGTTTGGAACAATGCAAAATAATTCATCTTCTTCTGACGATCATGATCATTCGACGGAAGTCATATCTGACACTCAAAAAGGTCAGATATGGACCTGCTCGATGCATCCCCAGATCAGACAAGATGAGCCAGGTGATTGTCCTATTTGTGGGATGGAGCTGATCCCCCTTGATGAAGCCAGCTCTAACGATCCACTCGTCTTGGAGATGACACAAGAGGCTGTCAAGTTAGCCAACGTAGAAACGACTATCATCGGCTCGACCGGAACTCCTGAAAAAAGCTTCAGCTTATCGGGGAAAATAAAGGAGGATGAAAGGCTTGCCGCCAGCCAGGTGGCCCATATCCCAGGTCGAATAGAAAAACTGTTTGTTACGTTTACCGGCGAGCAGGTTCGACAGGGGCAGAAATTGGCTACGCTCTATTCTCCCAAGTTAGTAACTGCTCAACAGGAGTTGTTGGAAGCTCTAAAGATCCAAGATGTCAATGCAGATTTAGTAAAAGCTGCTCGGAAGAAACTGGAATACTGGAAGATCCCTGCGGAACAAATTCGAGTCATCGAAGAAAGCGGGCAAATTCAGGAGACTTTTACCGTTTTAGCGGATGCCTCAGGGGTCGTCACTAACCGTAGAGTGTCAGTGGGAGATTATGTGAAGCAGGGTGAAGTATTATTCGATATCGTTAGTCTTAACCGGGTCTGGGTACTTTTTGACGCGTATGAGGAGGATCTGGCCTCCATTGATGTTGGTGATAGAATTGAATTTACCACTCCGGCAATTCAAAACAGAATGTTTTCGACTCGTATTACATTTATTGATCCTGTTATCAATCCGACAACAAGAGTAGCTTCTCTGAGGGGTGAATTACGCAATCCCGGTAATGTGCTTAAGCCGGAAATGTTTGTGCGGGGTAAGTTGCAAGCCCAACTTTCCGCAACCAAACAGTTGTTGGTTCCAAAATCGGCCATTCTATGGACAGGACCGCGATCAGTAGTGTATGTAAAAATTCCAAACACTAATATCCCTTCCTTTCAATTCCGAGAGGTGAAATTAGGAGAAAGAGTAGGTGAAAATTACCTGGTAGAAAGTGGATTAGAGCCGGGGGAAGAGGTGGTTACCTATGGAAACTTTGCCATCGATGCGGCAGCTCAATTGAATAACCAAGCCAGCATGATGAATAAGAATGTAATGCTAAAAGGAGCGGATCATGCACAGCATCTACCTGATTATACAGAAAATACTCCAACTGCTTTTAAGGAACAATTAGTTGAGCTTACTCAAGAGTACCTGGCCTTAAAAGACGCTCTTGTAGCTACTGATCCTATTCAGGCAAGCTACAGTGCTTCAAAGATGCTTGAAAAGCTTTCTCAGGTCGACATGTCTCTTGTAAAAGGTGATGTTCACCTGTATTGGATGGAACAACAAAAAGCACTTCAGGCACATGGTCAGCAAATAACAGAATTGGAAAATATAGAGGAGCAACGCAAACAGTTTGATTTCCTTTCACAAGCTCTTATCAACGCTATAAAAGTATTTGGAATACCAAACGACACTTTCTATGTCCAGCACTGCCCAATGGCTTTCGATAATGCGGGAGCAGATTGGATTAGCAGTGTGGAAGAAATTAAAAACCCCTACTTCGGAGACAAAATGCTGACGTGTGGCCTAGTGCAGGAGACAATAACCAAGGATTTCAAAAACCCTGTAATGGAGGAAATGAACAGCACTCCGATGACAACACACAATCATTAACAATGAATTTGTTATTCCTTATCATCTGTACTGTAGGCGCAATTATTGCTGCCGTCGAATTCTTTCGATTAAAAAGGGATTTAATCGGTGGATTGGTTTTGACAGCAATTGCTTTCATCTACGTAGGGTTTGCTGGCAATAACTTAACCGCTATTCTAATCGAAGGTGGGCAAGCAATCCTGTTCCTTCTAATTGCCTATTTCGGAATAACTAAATATAAATCGTTGATCGGCTTTGGTCTTATTACTCACGGGCTATGGGATTTACTACACCTATTATCTATTAAGAATATATCTCTGCCAGAAGGATACGAAATATTTTGTATCGGTGTAGACACGATTCTTGGACTTTACTTTTCGCTAAAAATCAACACTAAAAAATTCGAAAAATGAACAGTTACCAAAAATTTTCACTCATGATGGCCGTATCATTCATCGTAATGTACGGCGTAATGTTCTTGAATGCTGACCAATTCGCCCATGTCATGCTGAGTAACACAAGAACCTATATGACGATTTTGATGATTGCTCCGATGATCCTGATTATGATGGGCTTCATGTGGGGTATGTATAAAAGGAAAATTATCAATTATATCACTATGGGAGCAGCAGTAGTGGTTTTTGTATTCACGTTGCTGATGCTTCGCAATCAAACATTGATCAGCGACATCCAATACATGAAGGCAATGATACCTCACCATTCATCCGCAATCATGGTAAGTCAAAAAGCGAATCTTAAAGATCCTGAAGTGAAAAAATTAGCCAAGGAAATTATTGAGGCCCAAAAACGTGAAATAGAACTTATGAATAACTTGATCGAGAAGATCGAACAAAACAAATAATTTTTCAAATCAAAAAATTGTCGAAAATGAAATCATTGAAATCTTTCAGTTTACTCGTTTTATTCTTCGGGTTGGCTTTAATGGTATGGTCTTGCGGAGGAAACAACGCTACTGAAAACCATACTGACCATGATGCCACTCATATGGAATCCCATCATGGTGAAGGTAAGGAATACACTTCCGCTTATGTCTGCCCAATGCACTGCGAAGGAAGCGGCAGCGAGGACCCGGGCAAATGTCCGGTATGTGGAATGGATTATGTTGCGCAACAGGAACATACCAAGGATGGACATACCCATTAGTCCCTTTTCGTGGATTAGAAGGCTGCATCGATCGGCCTTCTAATTCCGCCCATTAAACTTTAAGCAAATGAAAAAACATTTTATTCTAGGTTTGTTAATAGGTCTATTTGCCTGTCAAAACGAGACTGAGTATTCTAATACAGAAGAACTTGTCTTTAAAGAAATTCCCACACCTGTGATTGAAGGTGGGGCACCTAACCTCTTTGTCTCAGGAAACGAACAAATAATGCTCTCCTGGGTAGAATACCTTAATGACACCACTGATGCTTTACTGTTTTCCAAACTGGAAAAAGGTAAATGGAGTGAGCCTAATGAAATCGCAAATGGTTCAGACTGGTTTGTCAACTGGGCCGATTTCCCCTCACTTGCAACTTTTTATAGAAAGCCAGATAATGTAGCTGCACACTGGCTGCAAAAAAGTGCCAATGGCACGTATGATTACGATGTACGGATTGCTCTCTCAGGTGATGGCGGCCAACATTGGGTTCCTTCCTTCATCCCGCACAGGGATGGGGCAGCCGCCGAGCATGGTTTCGTCACGATGTTCCCTCTCCAGAACGGACGCATGTTTGCCGTCTGGCTTGATGGCCGGAATACAAAAGGCTCAGAAGGACATAATGATTCTCATGCCCATAGTGGAGCAATGACATTAAGAACCGCTGAGTTTGACGAAGCGGGGAACCTTTCCGAAGAAGCAGAATTGGACGCAAGGGTATGTGACTGTTGCCAAACCGATGCAGTACTGACAGATTCCGGGCCAGTGGTCGTTTATCGGGATCGATCGGATGAAGAGATCAGGGATATAGCTATTGTCAGAAAAGTAAATGGTCAATGGTCAGCACCAAAAAGGGTACACGAAGACAACTGGGAAATTTCTGGGTGCCCGGTCAATGGCCCCGGCATAGCAGCCCAAGGCAATAACATCGCTATAGCTTGGTTTTCTGCTCCTGAAAACAAAGGTCAAGTCAATGTGATCTTCTCAAAAGATGCAGGAAAAACGTTTACTGATCCTATTCGAATAGATGATGGAGACCCAATTGGGCGGGTAGATGTCGTCTTTGCTAAGCCTGAAATGGCGTTGGTTTCTTGGATAGAACAAGTAGAGAAAGGAGGAGAAATACGCCTGGCGAAAGTGAGTGCTGAAGGGAAAATCGGCGAAAGTATTATTGCCACCCAAACAGGTATTTCAAGACAAAGTGGATTTCCAATATTAGAAAAATTAGAGCAGGACTTCCTGCTTGCCTGGACGATGGTTGATTCTATTACAACGGTAAAAACGGTATCATTTAAACTATAATCAAACATTACATCATGAAACTCAATCCAAAAAAATTTAGCATCGCTGTAGGAAGCGCAGGCGTAGTATTCTATTTGGGATGTATTTTGATCATGCTAGCCCTCGGTCAAAAAGGAACAGTTTACTTTTTCAACAGCTTGCTTCACGGCCTGGATGTGTCGACCATCCTTCGGATGTCTTATCCCGTTTCTCAAATCTTCACAGGTATCCTTTTCACTTTTATTCTTGGCGGCTTGGCAGGTTTTTCCATCGCGAAGGTTTACAATTGGCAATTAAAATAATTTAGTTATGGATCATCAGCACAATCAATCCAAAGACTCTCATTCCCACCATCAGCATGGAGGGCACCAGCACGATCATCACGATCATCACAAGATGATGATTGAAGATTTCAAAAAGCGATTTTGGATCTCCCTAATTCTCACTGTCCCAGTGCTGCTTTTGTCGCCGATGATCCAGCAATGGTTTGGTCTGGATTGGCAATTCAGCGGCGACAAATATGTCCTGTTTGTTTTATCTAGTATTATATTTTTCTATGGTGGTTATCCATTTTTAAAGGGGTTGATCGATGAGTTAAAACAAAAGGCCCCGGGTATGATGACCCTGATTGCCATTGCCATTACCGTAGCATACGCATACAGCACTGCTGTCGTTTTCGGCCTGGAAGGAAAGACTTTTTTTTGGGAATTGGCTACACTTATCGTTGTAATGCTACTTGGGCATTGGATTGAGATGAAATCGGTCTTAGGTGCATCCAGAGCACTTGAAAAGCTGATGGCGCTCATGCCCGATGATGCCCATTTGGTTCACGATGATCATATCATAGACGTGAAAGTCAGTGAGCTAAAGAAAGAGGATATCATCCTGATAAAGCCGGGAGAAAAGATTCCCGCAGATGGAATTATCATCGAGGGAGAGAGCAATCTAAATGAGAGTATGCTTACCGGCGAAAGCAAACCTGTAAGTAAAAGTAAAGGGGATACTGTAATCGGTGGGGCAATTAATGGTAACGGTTCGTTAAAAGTCAAAGTACAGGGCACTGGAGAAGATACCTATTTATCAAAGGTAATCACCATGGTTCGAGAAGCTCAAGGGCGAAAATCTAAAACCCAAAAGCTGGCAGATCGTGCTGCTTTTTGGCTAACGATTCTAGCATTGACGGTTGGCTTTGGAACACTGGCTGTTTGGCTGATATTAGGAAAAGATTTTGCATTCGCTTTGGAACGAATGGTAACCGTGATGGTCATATCTTGTCCTCATGCACTGGGCTTAGCCATTCCTTTGGTTACTGCCATTTCTACTGCTGTTTCAGCACAAAACGGATTGCTGATTCGTAACCGCACCGCTTTCGAGAATGCCCGTAAGATCACTACACTGGTCTTCGATAAAACGGGGACGCTGACGACTGGAGAATTTGGCGTTAATCGTTTTGAAAGCATTCAAGATGGATTGGAGGATAAGGAGCTATTAAGATTAGCCAGTGCTTTAGAAGCCAATTCTGAGCATCCGATTGCTGAAGGAATCATGGAAAAGGTCAAAGACCTCGAAATTCCAGTACCTGATGCCGAAAAATTTACTGCCATCACCGGCAAAGGAGTAGAGGCGAGTGTCGAGGGTAAGTCGGTTAAAGTAGTTAGTCCAGGCTATTTAGCAGAAAATGATATACCCATTCCAGAATCCGCGCAAAACGATGGAAGTGAAACCATCGTCTTCGTACTGGTGGAAAACGAACTGGCTGGATTTATATCTCTTGCCGATCAAATCAGACCAGAAAGTGCCTCAGCTATCGAAACCCTACATCGAAACGAGATCAAGACCGTCATGCTTACTGGTGACAATAAGGCCGTTGCCGAAAAAGTAAGTACAACCTTAGAGATGGATGACTTCTATGCAGAAGTGTTACCGGATCAAAAATTACAGAAGATTAAGGAGCTACAAGATCAGAATGAATACGTGGCCATGACCGGTGACGGCGTTAATGATGCGCCTGCTCTGGCTCAAGCCGACGTAGGCATTGCAGTTGGTAGCGGTACCGATGTAGCCGCTGAAACTGCTGACATCATTCTGGTAAACAGTAATCCTAAAGACATTACTAATTTAATTCTCTTTGGGAAAGCTACGTACCAAAAAATGATACAGAATTTAATCTGGGCTACTGCTTACAATATTATTGCGATCCCTCTTGCCGCAGGTGTTTTGAACAGTTGGGGCATTATGATTTCACCCGCTATCGGTGCTGCCCTTATGAGCCTTAGCACTGTGATTGTGGCTATTAACGCACAGCTTTTAAAGAGAGAATTAACCTAAATTTCACCATTAAAATCAACCAATAATGAACCGTACAATCATTCTGTTTTTAATCTCTTTTTTGTTTCTGGGAATTAGTTGTAGTCAAGAACAAGGCAAACAAGCAACTGAAGATGCTGAGCATCATGAGCATCTATCTCAAAACGCCGCAGAAGAAGAACCTGCCAAAAAGCCGCTAAGTCCAAGAACTAATGCAATGGCTAATATCGGAGACGCCCATATACATATTGATTATTCGTCACCAGGAGTACGTGGCCGTACTATTTGGGGAGGACTTGTAGCCTACGATCAGGTCTGGGTGACTGGTGCGCATAAAGCTACCTCCATAAATTTTAATAAAGATGTGAAGGTCAATGGAGAACCAATATCTGCCGGAACCTATGGTTTTTTCACCATACCGGGTAAGGAGGAATGGACGATTCTTCTAAACACAAATCATGAGCAGCATCTAGCCGATGATTACAATGAAGCAGAAGATGTACTTCGCTTCCAGGTGGTTCCTGAAGAATTACCAGAAATAGTAGAATCACTCACATATGAGGTAAAACCCAAAGAAGGGAACAAGGGCACTATTTCGATAATGTGGGAACACAAGAAAGTGTCTTTTGACGTTGAGGTTATTTAACAATATTGTTTATGAAGAAGGCCACGATATATATTAAAAACATGGTATGCAATCGTTGCATCCGAGTAGTTAAAGAGGACTTGGAGAAGTTAGGGATTGGCATTGAGTCCATTGAATTGGGAAAAGCAGTGCTCGATGGAGAGTTATCGGAATCGGACCTCATGCAAGTAGAAAAGGTATTACTGTCAGGAGGATTTGAATTGATAAATGACCGGCAACGGCAGATTATTGAGCAGGTAAAGACAATAATTATTGAGCACGTTCATCACAACAAACATAAGCCTGCATCCACTAACTTCTCGGATTTTTTGGAGCAGCAGGTAGGTGTTAATTACTATGGTCTAAGTAAGTTGTTCTCTTCGATTGAAGGTATCACCATTGAAAAATTCATCATTCTACAGAAGGTTGAACGAGTAAAAGAACTTTTGATTTATGGAGAATTAACGGTTTCTGAGATAGCTTTCCAATTAGACTATAGCAGTTCAGCACATCTATCGGCACAATTCAAAAAAGTTACCGGAATGTCACCGACGACCTTTAAAAATCTTCGTCAACATTCCCGAAATTCACTCGATGATGTATAGCTCCAAAAAGATGTAAGCTATTCCCAAAATGGTATAATACGTTTATAGATACTTCGGACGAAATTTGCACTATACTAAATTGAATAAATGTGCAAAACATGTCTGAAAATATAGTAATAGAAAAGAGCAAAGCACAAAAACAGTCTATACCAGTTACAGGTATGACCTGTGCTGCATGTGCCAACAGTGTAGAAACGATTCTCAAAAATACGGGAGGCGTTATTAAGGCAAATGTAAATTTTGCCAATAATACAGCATTGGTAGAGTATGATGAAACCATTAACCCGGAAGAATTGCAAAAAGCACTTCAGGCCGTTGGTTATGATTTAATTCTCAATGCAGAGCATTCTTCCGAAATTCAGGAAGACTTTCAAGAAAAACATTATCAGGATATTAAGCGCCGTACTATTTGGTCGGCTATCCTGACCTTGCCTGTATTCATTATCGGAATGTTCTTCATGGACTGGATACCTGGGAGATGGATATCTCTGGTATTGACCATACCAATTTTGTTTTGGTTGGGGCGGTCCTTTTTCGTGAACGCGTGGAAGCAAGCCAAATACGGAAAAGCCAATATGGATACGTTAGTTGCTTTGAGTACTGGGGTTGCTTTTATATATAGCGTTTTCAATACGCTTTTTCCTGACTTTTGGCACACAAGGGGTATTCATCCACATGTCTATTACGAAGCTGCTACGGTAATTATCACCTTTATCACTTTTGGTAAGCTACTGGAAGAAAGAGCTAAGTCCAACACGTCTTCCGCTATCAAAAAACTAATGGGCTTACAGCCTAAGACCCTGAAAGTAATGCTCAACGGTGAAGAAGTAGTAATGCCTATTAATCAGGTAAAAGTTGGTCATACGATTGTTGTACGGCCTGGTGAGAAAATACCCGTAGATGGGAAAGTGATAGATGGAACATCATATGTGGATGAAAGTATGATAACCGGAGAGCCTATTCCTGTAAAAAAATCAAAGGGGGAGGAAGTATTTGCAGGAACGGTCAATCAAAAAGGTAGCTTCAAATTTATAGCCGAAAAGGTAGGCGGGGCTACTTTATTGTCGCAAATAATTCAGATGGTACAGGAAGCTCAAGGTAGTAAAGCCCCTGTTCAAAAACTCGTAGATAAAATTGCGGGTATATTCGTACCCATTGTTATTGCCATTTCTATTATTACATTTCTCACTTGGGTGCTCATCGGTGGGGATGACGCCTTTACTCGTGCTTTACTAACGTCCGTAGCTGTCCTGGTCATTGCATGTCCTTGTGCATTAGGACTTGCTACACCAACTGCTATCATGGTCGGCATCGGTAAGGGAGCAGAAAACAACATCCTGATTAAGGATGCCGAAAGTTTGGAATTGGGTCATCAAGTGGGTGCCATCGTTCTGGATAAAACAGGAACTGTAACCGAAGGGAAACCAGTAGTGACCCACATCGAATGGATAGATGAAAGTAAAACAGAGCAGTTAAGTTCCATTTTACTGGCGATGGAAAGTCAGTCCGAACATCCATTAGCAGAAGCTGTCGCCAATCATCTTAAGTCAGATGAAATTAAACCCACTCTAATAGAAGGCTTCAATAGTCTTACAGGACAAGGAGTAACTGCTTTTGATAAGAATGGGGAACAGTATTTTATCGGGAATGAACGCCTGATGAAAACGAATAAAATAAACATACCTACCATTGCCAAAGACCTTTTAAGTCTATGGCAAGGAGAAGCAAAAACCACAATTCTATTTTCCAATAGTCAAGAAGTACTGGCAGTACTGGCAATTGCCGATAAGATAAAAGCGACCTCGAAGTCAGCCATTCAGACTTTGCAGCAAAGAGGCATTGAGGTGTATATGCTCACAGGGGATAATAAACAAACGGCAGCCGAAGTAGCCAAACAAGTCGGGTTACAACACTTTGAAGCCGAAGTAATGCCTTCGGATAAAGCAGGTTTTGTAAAGAAGTTGCAACAGCAAGGAAAAGTTGTTGCAATGGTCGGTGACGGCATCAACGATAGTCACGCTTTAGCGCAAGCTGATGTCAGCATCGCGATGGGTAAAGGCTCGGACATTGCAATGGACGTAGCTAAGATGACTTTGATTACTTCTGATCTACAGGCCATACCTAAAGCATTAAAGCTATCCCAGAGAACTGTAATGGGGATTCGTCAGAATCTGTTCTGGGCATTTATCTACAATGTTATCGGTATTCCTGTTGCAGCAGGTTTACTATATCCGATCAACGGCTTTTTGCTTGACCCTATGATAGCAGGGGCAGCAATGGCATTAAGTTCTGTTTCGGTAGTAGGAAATAGTTTGCGCTTGAGAAGTGCCAAATTATGATTTTCTAATCACCATATAAAATTCCAATTCAATGAAGGAGTTAAAATTCAAAAGTAATATTAACTGTACTGGATGTCTGTCGAAAGTGAAGCCCGTACTTGATAAGGAGGAAAAGATCCAGGCCTGGGAGGTTGATCTCCAAAGTAATGATAGGATCTTAACAGTTAAGACCGAAGGAATGTCCGCTGAGGAAGTCAGTCAATCAGTAGCGAAGGCAGGCTTTAATGCAGAAGAAGTTTCTGAGTAATTCAATTACCTAAGTTGGTTGGGGGGGCTTTGTCTTCTTGTACCCCTGACTAATTTTGTACAAATAGTTGCAGTGTAGTCGGTTAGGCAGCACTCTTAAGCAACTGAAAAGGTCGGGGATGGCTAATGGTGGATTGGAATAGTCTGGCGAGTTAAGTTAAGCCTGATTGAACACACCCAATTTATCGGACAATTTTTAAGTCCCGAAACTATGCCACTGCCAGATCAAGTCGTGGCTATTACACTTCGTTGATCACAAAGAAGAGATTTTATTATTTTCCGAAATTGCTCAGATGAGAAAGGCTTATTAAAAAGCAAAACTTCCTTTATTACAGGAAATACCTTGGATCACTAGGGATATTTATTGGCTCTAGACCAACTCGTAAAAGGTCTACAATATCCCTAGAATGCAGTAACGTTACTGGTTCTTTAGAATAAGTATTAGTCGAGTTGAAATTCAACTTCGTAAGCTCCAAAACCTGTTGGCAGATCTGCTTAATAGTAAAGTTACTTTCACTCTCCAAGTTTACCAAGTATGGCCTAGGAGTGCCAGGAAGGAAATAATGTTTCTGATTTCCCAAAAGCCCAGAAGTGTAAAGAATTGCCTTATTGTTATTCAGTCTGAAGTAACTTCCTCTAGTTGGCTCCTTACCATCATCCGTGATTAAATTCCAGCTATGGTCTCTTTGAAGATGGACTAAAGAGAAGTTAATTGGGAACTGACCTAAAGTCTTGAGACACGCCTTTTCAAATTTATTGAAATAGGTTGTCTTATGGATGATGAGACTTTCAGGGTATGAACTGTCCATGGTGGTATAGTAGTCCTCTAAAAGAGCACCCACCAATTTTTCAAGTTGTTCGGTGGTAAGATGTACGTCTCTTTTTTCTTCGATCCTTTCATCTAAGGATACTTCTTTAACAGTTACTGACCTTAAAGAGATGAACTGCCCATAATTATCAAAGATCTCTGCAACTCCAACTAATCTCTTCTTGTCAGTTTCTGAGTATCCGAAGGAAATCCCGATATAGGCAGTATCAGTAAATTTGGTTCTCATCCTCCAAGGATTGCCACCCGCTTTATAATAAATTCCTAAGGAAAGATTATTCAAGGTTTCAGTAGAAACTACCTCATTGGTCCTCTTAGTGTAGAGCTGAGTTTTTATCCGGTTTTTCCAAGCTTTTACTTTTAAAAGATCACGCAAATCTTTCTCCTGGTTGATAAAAAACCTCTCCCACCCCGGTACTAGCTCGACCAAACATATATCAAAATCAATCTGCTGATTCTGTAGGTTGATAGCTTTGGATAAGATGAGTTCCACAACCTCATCTGTGGAGTTTGCACCCGAAACTTCTGTATCTGAAAGTTGTACGAACCTTTCGCTGCCCATCTGTAGGTCAGTCTTGAATATCTGCTTAAACCCTTTGAACGGATATTCTTTACCTTCTTCTCCTTTATACATAGTTTCCAAAAGGCTAAAGGACTGACTAGTACCAATAAGCGATACTTTTATCTTATCAGGCTTAGTCACATGACCTTCGTTATAATCTAGGGGGCCGTATCTATTTAGGCCGCTTTTAGCCCAGGTGTGATAGTTTCCTTTCCCAAAATCTATTTCAGGTTCAGAAAATACCTGTATTTCGACTTCACTAGAGTCTTCTAAGACTAATCTGCCATTTTCACCATAATCATAGACAATTGATCCAGCTCCGGCCTTCATAATTTCTATGACCTTATCCAGAATCTGGCAGTTATACGAATATCTAGACTTTAGTTTAGGGTCACTCAAGACCTTCGCATTCTGGTCGAATGCAAACTTATTATCATAGGTAGAACCGTCACTGGTGATAACCTGAGTAGGGTTTACCAGGAACAATAACCGGTTATTCAGGATCGAGATTGAATATTTGAACCCGATATTCATATAGATGTCCCGATCTGCACTAATCTTAAGAAGGTCAGTTGAAACCTCTTTTGGAAGAAAAAATATGCGCTGCCGCTTGATAAACTTAAACCCTTTCTTTTTTAGAGTATCATCAATGATATGATACAGTAATGATTTCTGATGCTCTTGCGATAAATCCTTGAACTCTCCCTCCTGATAATTAAAGCTCTTTCCGAGCCTATCCTTATCTCCTATTATGCTCGCATACCCTTTGTGGAAAATATAGCCATTAACATAATCCTCTTTCAGCTTCATTCTAACAGCATTACGATTCTTTTTGGCTTTGACTTTCCAGACCTTAGAAGGCAGTTCTTGAATCTTCCAAACATTCAGCTTCATTAGGGTTGTTTTCCGAGGTGAAAGAATTTAATCAGGTATTTTACTATAGGGTAATCCAGCAATATCTCTTTCCAGGTGAGGGTCCTATTTTGAGTAAGCCTTCTCCACACAAAATATAGCCACCAGAAATTGATCAATATGATAACGACTGGATTAAAGATATATGATATAATTTCCTTCGGTGATTTCGGATTAGTCTTAGTTTCCCAGAATGAAACAAATAATTCATTCAATGAATCAAGATAGAATAAGAGAATAGCTGCACACGAGACGATATTAAGCATAATGAAAAACCCAAAACTATTAACTGACTTTAGATCGGTAATAAGCCCTTTCTTATCTAAGGTCTTATAGGTCTTAAAATCCTCCACGTCTCTCTGAGAAAGCTGGATCACTTTGTCTTTCCCCAGTCTATTTAGTGCAAAGAGGGATAAGCTGTCCTCCAATGGTGAAAAGTTGGGTGAACGGCTTATCTCTCCAAGATTTAAAAAGACACCACCTTTTTCAATCGACTCTATCTTTTGAGACCAGTCGGATTTACTTTCCTTTAGGTTCTTAAGAATTTTCTCCAACTCTTCCTGTGGAAGATTTGAGTTAACGAGTTTTTCACTCTCGATAATAGCTAACCAAATGTCTGGCTTGATCCAATTTGAGAAGTCCTGATTTATTTTCTCTTCCAACCCATCAATAAGCTCTGATAAGTCCAGTTCCTCAACCTTTGACAAATACAGTAATGCCTTAGCTACTTTATCCCTCGATAGATCGTTTAACTTCTCCTTCAGTTCATTATGCAAATCAATTGCCGAGAGTTTCCCTTCCTGATCTTCACATGCAAAACAGGTATCAATGACTAGTTCAATTTTCCTGTTATCATTAAAGAGGGAAGCTGCCCTTTTTAACAGAGAACTATTCATAACCTGGGCTATTGCTTTTAACTCAGGTACATCTTTTATCAAAAACAGAATCAGCCCTTTATTCCCAATCGGATATGACTGAGACTTTAACAATTCCTGCAAATAGTATTTTACTTTATCCAGAATTTCAGAACTAACCTTCTTATCGTGTAGACTTTTTAGATGTAACAATAAGGAGTATTCGAGCACATTAGAAACTTTGACCTCTTTATCTGTGAGACCTTGGAACAGTACTTCAACTTTTTTTAAATGGTCATTTTCTTCATAAGCAAAATCACAAAGTAGCGCAAACCCTTGGTCAGCAACTGACCCTCTTGATTTACCTATCTCATATTCTATTTTGACTTGGTCTGCAAGTCGGTCATAAGTTAAATTCCTCGATACTCGATTAGCCATTTAAACTCGATATATCTGTATTCTAAATAATTAAAAAAATGCTTCAAATAGTTACCAAATATAAGCAATTCTAGCTTGCGATATCTACCCCTCTGAACCTGAGATAACAGTATAAGGTACTTCTAGAAATGCTTAGTTCCCTGGAAATTTCTGAAATGGAAAGAATCTCTTTGTCATCGGCATTTCTACCCTGCTTATAGAGAGCTTCAGCAGCCATTGCTTTTCTTTGCGCTTCTTTAGAAAGCCCCTTTGGGCGGCCACCTTTTCTCCCTCTGGCACGGGCAGATTCCAACCCTGCCTTGGTACGCTCACTAATGATGTCTCGCTCGAACTCAGCAAGTGCTGCAAATAGATGAAAGGTCAGCTTGCCCTGAGGGGTAGTTGTATCAATGGAGTCATTGAGTGATTTCAGCCCTGCTCCTTTATCCTGTATCTCAGTCACGAGGTTAACTAGGGCTTCCTCAAAAAGTCAACGTCACCGGAGTTCTTTTTCTGCCCCACGCCG
>CAYFGK010000032.1:0-34049 GCA_964342305.1 uncultured Saprospiraceae bacterium
TTTACACACCTGAACTGCCTTGTTAATGATACGTTACAAGTGTGATTTTCTCTTGCGCTCAGGGTGGAAATCGCGTATTTTATAGGAGTACATGAACATATTACAAAATCCCCAAATCCAACACCCATGATCATTCCACTCGTACTATTGGTGATCCTGATTGTGTATTACCGCATGGAAGCAAAGCGCGAATTTCGATAGGATTGTCGCTTATTTTTGACCATCCTGCCGCACACCTTCGTACATCTGCCGGACTTGCTCCTGGTTAAACGTTTTTGCCAGACCAGTAGTAAAGATAAACTCCGTATCTCCCTGCAGATAGATGTACCGGAAGCTGTAGTAATTCGTACTGTCAATGGCCGTTTCGTAAATAAATCCCTCTTCGTCTTCTTCTACAATACGCGAAAAGTATGGATTACTCCGCACATCACTGACCTGATCAGCTTTGATCTGGGCAATGTCGGTATTATTCGCTTTGGAAGCGTAGATCTGGATATAGTAATCGGGATCGGACACACCCTCCAGCGTTACATCCTGCATGATTCCCAGATCGGAAGCATTCACAGTAGTACTATCCGGCGCCTGGACCGTAATTGGTAATCCGTACTCCAACAAATCCAATGGCTGCCAATTGTTTTTATTGTCATTTTGGCATCCCATCAACAGTGTCCCTAAAATTGCGATTACAACCAACCTTTTTTTCATGCCTATATTGCTTTGGTGTTACATGTTCTTGAAACGCCAAAAATAAGGTATTTAATACCAAATCACTTATTTTTACCACCATACTTGGCATCCGGCCGTGCTCAGCATTCAGGAGCATGCCTGAGACTAAGACGGCCAGCGACTTTACGGCTTCCGATAAGTTTTGGGCGCAGCCGATCCTTTTGCAGCGACTAGATACCCGACTACCGGTGGTTGGAACAACCAGCCACTTCGTCGCAGGTATAAAAGACTCGAACTACCATCTATGGTCCAGCGACTTTACATTAAAAATTACGCCATTATTGATGAATTAGCCATCGATTTCGCCGATGGATTAACCATCATCACTGGTGAAACGGGAGCTGGGAAGTCTATTTTACTGGGCGCCCTGGGTCTGATCATGGGTAAACGTGCCGATACCAAATCACTGTACGTGGAGGAGGAAAAGTGCGTAGTCGAAGCCTATTTTTCCATCGGGCGCTACGAATTGCGGTCCTTCTTCGAAGCGGAAGATATCGATTACGACGAGGAGCTGGTCATTCGGAGGGAAATTACGCCTTCCGGCAAAAGCCGGGCCTTCGTCAACGATACGCCAACCACACTGAAAGTGTTGCAAGCCCTGACCGGCGAGCTGGTCGATCTGCACCAGCAGTTCGATACGCTGGATATCAACAGCATGTCCTTTCAACTGAAGATGGTGGATGCCCTGGCCAATAATAAAGAATTGTTGCGCTCCTACCGGCAGGGGTACCAAAAATACCAAGCCGATAAAAAAGAACTGGCCGAGCGACGTAAACTCGACGAGCAGGGACGGAAAGAGGTGGATTTCATCGAATTCCAACTCAATGAATTCAATGAAGCCGAATTGGTGGCCGGAGAACAGGAAGAACTGGAAGACGAACTCAGCCGCCTTACCAATGCTGAAGACATCAAGCAAACCCTCCACGAAGTCTATCAGTCGCTGAGCGAACGCGAAACCTCCATCATCGGACAGCTCGATCAATTGCAATCGGCCCTGCAGCAGGTCAGCGATTTCGATCAGGAACTACGCAAACTCCAGGAACGTTTCGATAGCCTGTTGCTGGAGTTGAATGATCTGGCGGGGGAATTTGAGCAGATCGGGGAGGACACCGAACACGATCCCGAACGAATCCAGGAAGTGCAAAGCCGCCTCGATCTTATTTACCGCCTACAGAACAAACACTCGGTGGCCACCGTCGAGGAGCTCCTGAATATTCAGGAAACCCTCCAACGGCAGTTAGCAACGTACCAGGATCTGAGTGACGGCATCTATCAGTTGGAGGCACGGATTGAGGAACGCGAAGCACAATTAGTTAAATTGGCCGAGAGCCTGAGTGAGCGCCGCAAGTCGGTGGTCGATGCATTTAGCAAACAGGTGGAGGATATGCTGGCCCAGTTGGCGATGCCCCACGCCCGCATCGATGTGCAATTCTCCGTCATGCAGGATCTCGGACCCAATGGTTGGGACGAGGTGCGTTTCCTGTTTGCCGCCAATAAGGGAAGCCGGCTGCAGGAAATAAAAGATGTAGCTTCGGGCGGTGAATTATCGCGACTGGCCCTCGTGATAAAATCACTGGTTGCCTCTGCGATTCCGCTGCCTTCCCTGATATTTGACGAGATCGACTCGGGTATTTCCGGCGACGTAGCCTTGAAGATGGGAACTATTTTGCGTAAGCTATCTAATGAACATCAGGTGATCACCATTACACATTCACCGCAGATCGCTTCGCGGGCTGACCGACACTACTTCGTCTTTAAAGATATTAAAGAGGATCGCACGGTAACCCAGGTTCGACTGTTAGAGGAAGAGGCGAGGATACAGGCCATCGCTACTATGTTGAGTCAGGATCCACCCAGTGCGTCCGCTATTGAAAATGCAAAAGAGCTATTGAGCCAAGCATAAAACGAAAACATAAAACAAGTTATATGAGTACCAAGTTGTTAGCCGGAAAACGCGGAGTGGTCTTCGGAGCACTGAATAAGGATTCCATTGCCTGGAAAGTGGCCGAGCGCTGTGTAGAGCAGGGCGCTACCATCACCTTGACCAACGCACCGGTGGCTATGCGGTTAGGAGAATTACAGGACCTGGGGGAGAAGCTGAACGCCGAAATTATCCCTGCTGACGCGACCAGCATGGAAGATCTGGATGCCCTCTTCGAAAAGTCCATGGAGGTGCTGGGCGGTAGGATCGACTTTGTGTTACACGCGATCGGGATGTCCGTAAACGTGCGTAAGAACCGTCACTATACCGATCTGAAATACGATTGGATGCAGAAGACCTTCGATGTGTCGGCGATCAGTTTCCACAAGATGATGCAATCTCTGTGGAAGCTCGATGCGATGAACGAATGGGGGTCCATTCTGGGACTCAGCTACATTGCAGCCCAGCGGGTATTCCCGGATTACAGCGAAATGGCTGAATCCAAAGCCTTGCTGGAATCTTTTGCCCGCAGCTTTGGTTACCACTTTGCCCAGCGCAACGTACGGGTAAACACGGTATCTCAGTCACCGACCTGGACCACGGCCGGTAGCGGGGTGAAGGGATTTGAAGAGTTCTTCAACTACGCAGAGAAAATGTCACCGCTGGGAAATGCATCGGCTGAAGACTGTGCCGATTACTGCATTACCTTGTTCTCGGACCTGACCAAGCGGGTCACCATGCAAAACCTGTACCACGACGGTGGCTTTTCCAGCATGGGAATGAATCCGGCCGTTTTGGGACTGGAAGAATAAGTTTATTCGGATACCGTTACCAAAATATACACTCCGGACCCAACCTCAGACCTGGGTCCGGAGTCCTGTTTTACACATATGAGGCGAATCGTGAGTTGGTTGGGGGTGTTGTGTTGCCTGATGTGGGTAGTGTTACCGCTATCTGCACAGCGGACGGGCGGGCGGTTCCCCGGTCAGAGGCCGGGGGGCTTTACCGACACGGTGCCCCAGGGTGAAATCCTGGTCGATACCTTCCCCATTTTTTACTTTCAGGCCGATCGTTTTTTTCAGGAAAAGGCTTTTTCGGATACGCTGCTGGATATTGCCTTTCGGCAAAATGAACCCAACCGGAAATTGTCGAACGAATACCGGCACCTGGGGGTAAATGGATCGGCGGCGACTCCTTTATGGTATCGCCCCACCTGGCGCCGGGGGCTAGATGTGGGGTTCCATCAGTACGACCTGTACCACATTTCGATCGATAGTATTCGTCATTATCGGCTGGAAAAAGCATTTACCCAAACCGCTTACTATACCGGCGGCGAGCAGGCGAATGGGTATTTCACGGCCAAATTCAGCCGGAATTTTGCCAATGGGCTCAACTTCTCCCTCGACTACCGCCGCCTGGCTTATCTGGGAACGAGGACCTTATTCCCGGAACAAAACACCCGGAATACCAGCCTCGGTCTGGGGTTTTGGATTGGTGGGCTGGATAGCCGGTACATGGCTTTCCTGTTGATGGCCACCAATAAGTTTGAACACGATAATAACGGTGGGATCGCCGAAGAGCCGGTGAACGATGAAGACAATGGTTTCTCAACCCCCGGATCAGCCGTAGTATTCCTCGATAATACGGGCACCCGGTACCAACACTCGGCCTTCCGTTATACGCAATACCTGCGCATTGGGAATCTGCCCCTTTCGGGCAAAAAGCAAGCACCACCGGTTGACTTTCGGCGCCCGCTCGTACAACCCGATTCCCTGCGTCCGGATAGTATGCAACTACCTCCGGAACCAACCCCGGATCCGCCACCTCCGGTTGCCTCCGGCAATAACCGGCAACAGTACTGGGTCGGCCACTCCATCTCCTATTATTCCAACAGGTACACTTTTTTCGACACTGATGTGCGTTCCGATAGCTCGGTCTACGGACCATTCTATACCGACCCGCGTGGATTGCGCAATTTTTTGCGAAAGCAAAGCCTGGAGAATCACCTGAAACTTCTGACATTCCGGCCCGAAAAGGTCGGATATCGCGACCCCCGGTCGAGTCGTGGGTTGCTGGAAGTCGGACTGCAGCATCAGGTCCACTGGCTCGATATGGAAGCGGCCGATTCCACGGTGCAGAATCTCTTTCTGACCGGCCGCTGGGACGTTGCCCTGGGCGATAAAGTGCGCCTGGAGTCAAGCGGTCATTTCGGATTACTGGACCATGCGGGTGATTATCGCCTCCAGGGTAATCTGATCCTGGACCTGGGTGACCCATTTACGCTGACGGGGCAGGTCGTGAATCAATTGTACACACCGAGCGTTATTCAGGATCGCTTTTATATTTCTGAAGTACAGCTGTGGAATAACAACTTTGCCAAGACGCTGGAAACCAATATATCCGCAACCTTTGGTATTCCCAGTTGGAAACTGCGTCTTACGGGAGGATATCACCTTATCAATAACTACATCTACTACGACGAGGAAGGGCTGGTGCAGCAAACCCGCACCCCCATTAGTATCGGACAGTTGATGGTGGAGAACACCTTCCGGGTTGGCAAATTCTTCCTGACCAATCAGGTTGGGTTCCAGGTCGCTTCGGAGTCCTTCATCCGGCTGCCCGAGATTCATGGCAAGCACAGCCTGTTCTTTGCGGGGGATCTCTTTCAGGTGCTGGAAAGCCGGATCGGTTTTGATCTGCGGTATAATACCGCCTATTTCTCCGATACCTATGCGCCCGTGGTGGGCAACTTTCGCTTGCAGAATGAACAGCAAGTTGATTTCTATCCCTCCGTCGACGCCTTCTTCAGCCTGAAGGTGACCAAATTCCGGGCCTTCGTGCGTTGGTTCAATTTGACGGAAGTCCTGCTATCGGATCGTTTATACTACCAAACCGCCTTTTATCCCTATCCACGGGGATCAAACCTGCGGATAGGGATCGACTGGCGATTTACGGAGTAGCTCGCCCCGCTTTCACCCGTTGGGCGAGCATGCGCGTACCGATCCACGCAATGAGGGTCAGACCGATCAACAGGCTTAGTGCAATCCTCAGCCCAAAATGTTCCGCCAGAAAGCCAATGGTCGGCGGAGCCATCAGGAAACCTACCACGGCGGTATTGGCGATAAAGGCAATACCCTGATCCGGCCGGTGAGGCACCAACCGGGCAGCCAATGAAAAGAGTACGGGAACGACAATGGAAAACCCGAGTCCCGCCAGGCTAAAGCCGAGAAGTCCGGTCCAGGCCCAGGGCAGACCCAACGCAATGACCAGGCCTGCCAATCCCAGCAGGGTGCCACCGTTCAGCAGTTGCGTCGCGGAAGCACGCTGGCGAATCCGGTCACCACTGAAGCGGCCTAAGGCCATAAAGAAGGAAAATCCACCGTAGGCCATAGCCGCCAATAAGGGGCCGCTGGCACGCTCCTGACGCATAAACAAGGGACTCCAGTCCGATATAGCACCCTCACCGATCATGATACAAAAACCGATCAATGCCGGCCAGAGCAGGATTTGTATGCGTTGCCAGCCCAATCGTTTGGGTTGCTCCGGGTCGGATGCGGACGGTATAGTGGAGACTTTCCAGACATATCTCCGATAGCGGTTCAGGAAAAAGGCCAGACCGAGAGCCAGGATCAGCATTTGCCAGGGCAGTGGTAGTCCAATGGAGGAGGCCAGCCCGCCACAAATGGCGCCTACGAATCCACCAAGGCTGAACATGCCGTGGCAGGATGACATTATCTGCATGCGGTACCGCCGCTCGAGGGTGTCGGCCGTAGTGTTCATGGCCACGTTAGTTGCACCATCGGCAACACCTACCAGAAACAGACAGACCAGGATGCTGTACATGGAAAAAGCAGTGGATAAAAGCAGGACGCCCGCCATCATCAGGTGGATCCCGATGAAGGCTACCTGACCCACTCGGTAACGCGCCAGCCAGTAGCGCGACCATGCATTGCCAACCAAGGCGCCGAGGGGCAGGCCGAGCAAAGAAACGCCCAGCTGACCTTCGGTCAGTTGCAGGCGCAGCTGAAGATCGGGTAATCGGGTGAGCCAGCTTCCCAGCAGAACGTTCATCGCGAAGAAGATGAGTCCTGTACCCAGAAAAAATCGATAGTCCTTTTTGATGCTTGGGGTTCTTACCATAATTCAATTATACCGCTTACGAAAAGGTTTGGCGAAGCCCAAACCTTTTCACGCGAGCATATACTCGACTCGAAGTGGTTTGGAACTCCAAACCACTTCGGGTCGGTATAAAAAAGTGATACGCCCTGGATAAGGCGTATCACTGCTCATCAATGAATGCTGTATGAAACTTATGCCACAAAATTACCAGCCGGCGCCAGGCAATTCTACCAGCATTTTGGCTGTTATTAATGCCAAATTAACTTCTTTGGAGTTTAGGTGTTGTACTGGTGTTAAATAAGTGTAAGCATGAAAGCACAATTAGAGCGTATTGAGCCGGGGTTCGGGAGTTCTTTCACCTTGCGTCGTTTTTCCAATCAGGAAAATTGTAATACGCAATGGCACTTTCACCCCGAGTACGAAATCGTATATATCTCCAATGGACGCGGGAAGCGGCACATTGGAAGCCATATTTCCTATTTTAACGATGGCGACCTGATTTTCCTGGGGCCGGACCTGCCGCACTTTGGTTTTTCCGAAGAGATCAGGGATGATCACCAGGAGATCGTCTTGCAGATGACCGAAAATTTTGTGGGGGACCATTTCCTGGATCGCCCCGAAATGAGTGCCATTAAGCAGTTGTTCGAACGGTCAAAGCAGGGGATCAGTTTTCATCCTGCCATCCGGGCCCGCATCGGGGAGCGATTGCGCAAACTTTTTGATCTGCCGGGATTTGATCGTCTGTTGTATTTGCTGGATATCCTGAATGAACTTGCGTGTACCGAGGAGTATGACCTGTTGGGCGTAGAAGGACTTCCGCTGGAGGTTGATGCCCAGCAATTTGAACGCATTCAAACGATTTACGAATTTGTAGGAGCTAATTTTAAAGATCAAATCCACCTGGAGGAAGTGGCCAAACTGATCAATATGACCGTGCCAGCCTTTTGTCGGTATTTGAAACGATGGACCGGCAAGACCTTTACCCAGTTCGTGAATGAGTTCAGGGTAGCCCATGCCTGCCAGCTGCTGGCCGACGAGCACCGCAGTATTGCCGAGGTCTCTTTCGAGAGCGGATTCAATAACCTCTCGCACTTTAACAAACAATTCCGCAAGATTAGCGGAACGACGCCCCGGGATTTCCGTAAAAAACGTACCAAGGTGATCCGATAATCCCCCTTGGCTGCTAACAAATCAATGATGTATGCGACGCAGATGCCTAACACTATTGCTGTTAACGCTCCTGGTAAGTGCCTGTCAGGAAAAACAAATCCGCCAACAAATCGTGGGGCCATGGGCGTATGACCTGGAAGCTACGCGCCTGGAAATGTCGAACCGGGAGGCTAGCCCGAGCGAGATCAACTACATGGAAAGCATCCTTAATACCCTGAATCAGGCCCGGGTAGTCTTTAACCGGGATGGTTCCATGGAACTCGCCATGGATGGTCTGGAAGAGTCGGGCACCTGGAGCTTGCAAAATAAGGGGAATGAACTCATCATTAACCTCACCGGATCCGACCAGGTGAACACCATCGAATACCTGTCGGCCGACACCCTGATCCTCTATCCACAACGCCCCGACGCCAATAGTTTTCCAAGAGTTTTGGTATCCGTGAAGGAGTAGTGTACTTAATTTGCCGTAAGGTTCTCACCTTCAATTCGTTACTGCGAGCAGAGAGGTCCGATCTGTTGGCTAAATAACGGAGTGTAATAACCTTAGGTTGAGATGCTTCTGAATTTGGTAAAGGGTATCAGGTAGTAGGACACGATTTAACCCCGTTACCCTATACCGGGAGGTAGGGCTTTGACTATCATCACTTTATGGGTATGTCAGTGCCCAACCTCACGTGGATTTTACGAAATCATTCAAGCCCAACTTCGCGTTAGTTTATCGATTTCACATTTCGTACTTGATTGTTGCTAAGTATCCAGTATGTTACATATGGAACGTATGGCTTAATTATTTCATAAATAAGCGTTTACGTGCACTTTACATTTAATGGTCAATTTGCGGGATAAATGATTGTAATACCACGACGACTGTAAAGGCCATGAAGAGAGAACTGGATATGGTAATTTTATCCGACGTACATCTAGGTACGTACGGATGCCACGCCAAGGAACTTCTAAACTACCTGAAAAGCATCAAGGTCGATACCCTTATCCTCAATGGGGACTTCATCGACATGTGGCAGTTTCGCAAACGCTATTTTCCCCGAGAACATATGCAGGTGATCCAACGCATCCTGAAAATGGCTGCCAAGGGGACGCGCGTATACTACATCACGGGTAACCACGATGATGCCCTGCGCAGGTATTCCGATTTTTCCAGTGGCAACATTCACCTGCGCGATAAATTAGTTCTGAAACTGAAAGGCAAATCCTACTGGATCTTCCACGGTGACATCTTTGATGTGTTCATCAAATATTCCCCCCTGATCTCCAAACTGGGCGGGAAGTCCTACGATTGGCTTATCCTGTTTAATCGCTTCATCAATAATATCCGTTCTGCCTTCGGTATGCCGCGCATGTCGATCGCCAAAAGGGTAAAGAACAGTGTAAAGGAAGCGGTTAAGTTTATCAGCGATTTTGAAAATACGGCTATCCAACTGGCGGCCGAGCAGGAATACGATTACGTTGTCTGCGGCCACATCCACCGCCCGCAAATGCGCACCGTCGATGCCAAAGGGCGCCAGGTCACGTACCTCAATTCGGGTGACTGGATTGAAAATCTGACCACGCTCGAATACAAATGGGGCAACTGGTCGATCTACGAGTACGACGAAGCTGATTACGAATTCGTAAACCCCAAATTGCGGGTCAAAGAGGTGCAACCGGCCCACGATGAAGATGATCTGGATGATAATGGTATTTCCGTCGAGGACATCCTCGGTCAGATCGTTCAGGGAAGCGCCGGTAGTCAGCGCCGGTAAGGACCCGGAGTGACGACTCAAGAGACTGGAGAGCAATGAGGGTTTACCCACTTACCTCACCTCAAACCTCACACCTCACACCTGTACATTTAATCCTGCATCTGGAAGCGCAGCAGGATTCCCAGTTTGCTTAGTTGCTTTCCCCATTCTTCATCCTGCTGATCGGGATCGAGTCGGCGGTAGTTTTTCAGGATTGAAAAAAACAGGTTTTGGGATTTCCAGAAATCGATTTCGACGGGAAGTGATTCTTCCACGGTTGCGATCATGCGTTGCAGATTGCTTAATTCCGGCAAGCTGTTGGGAATACCGATCTTCAGGATGCGTTGTAATTCCCGGTAGATATATTCACCTGCTTTCAGTGCGAGGGCAGGGGTATTTTCAATGGAGATCTCCCATTTTTTGAATTCGCCCAGTAGCTGGATAAGATTCTGCCGGGATGCGTTGGGTTGCTCAAAAAAGCGCAACAGGTCGAGGTTGAGAATGTACTGAACTGCGTTGAGGAAGGGAGCCGGTACCGGAATATTACTGTGCTGATGGCTGGTCATCAGCTGGTAATTCTCGTTGTAAATCTCCCGGAAAGACTGCTCAATGCCTTTGAGGTTTTGATCGGTTATGTCCTTCAGGAAGGAGCGTTTCTCTTCTTGGAACAGCTGCGCCAGGGTGAATTTTTCGGGGCCGAAAGATTCTTGCATAAGGCCAATAACTTCGCCCAGATTAGAGTGGTGAAACGCCTCGCTAAGCCGGCTGGTCATCTGGTCAAAGTCCGATCGGTCCATGTTGATGGAAATATTTCCGATCAGGTTTTGTTGGCCCAGGTAGAGTACGGCGAAGCTAAAATGCTTCTCGGAGAAGGTGGTTTTGGAACGCACGGTAGTCCGGCCGATGTTCAGTTTTTGCATGCCTGCCTGCAGGCGGTGTAATACTTCGCTATCCGCCCGGTAATTGAAGATGTCGAGGTGTTCGGGGTGTTCTTCGAAGAGGGAAGAAGCTGCGTAGTGCATGGCCATGCCCACCAGGTTTACCTGATTGGGCAGGATGTGTTTTTCGTACGACCAGGCACCGTGCGGGTGGATGTTACTGGGCGCTTTGCGCAGGCGGTCCAGAAACGAATGTTGCAAATTCAGGCCAGCTGTTTGCTTGGAAAAGTGAATGACCCTGGCAGCGTACTGCAAGATCTGGTCGGTTTCAATACCGGAGATCTCATCGAAGAACCAGCCACAGCTGGTGTACATCAGCATAGCAAACCGCTGCATTTCGAGTAACCGCATGATTTGGATGCGGTTCTCCGTGGAGACTTGCGGATTTTTAGCATGCTTTTCCAGGAAGGCCCGGATCTTTTCCTCCGTACGGTCCAGGATGAGGTCGATATAATCATTGCGGGCCGCCCAGGGGTCTTTCAGGTGTTTTTCACTCTCCCGTTCGTAGACCGGAATAATGGTATCGCGCAGCCAGTCGAGGCTTTTGCGCAGAGGAGCCCGCCACTCCTGATTCCAATCGGGATGCCCGCCGGTATTGCAACCGCAGTTACTGCGCCAGCGTTCTACCCCGTGCACACAACTCCACGAACTGTTCTCGTGGATCTGCACTTCCCAGGTAGGCGGGAACCACTCCAGGAACTGTCCGTAATTGGTGAGAACGAGATCATCGCGCTCCTCAAAATGTCGTAAGCAGGCAGCCAGAGCCATCTCCCCGTGCCGGTGGTGGTGGCCGTAGCTTTCCCCGTCCGTAGCAATGTGGGCCAGTTGGGGCTCGTCGGATTGGGTAAATACCTCGTCGAAGGCGTGAGCGAAACGCACTCCGTCATTCAGCAGTCCCTGAAAAGCGACTGCCTGGGCTATGCCTCCGTGGTAGAAAAAGAGGGTAATGGTTTTGCCGGAAGGCAACTTGTACAAGTAGGGCCGACGGGGATCAATGCTGTCGGGGGGTAATTGCTCCCATTTTTTGGTGCCGGCCTTACGCACGGCTTTGCCCTGGCGCGGAGCCAGGATCGTATAGGTAATCCCGTGCTTGGCTAACAGATCGAGGGTCTCCGTATCGACGGCTGTTTCGGCTAGCCACATGCCCTCCGGTTTACGTCCGAACCGAAACTCAAAGTCGCGAATCCCCCAGATAATCTGTGATTCTTTGTCGCGCTTGTTGGCCAGTGGCATAATCAGGTGGTTGTACACCTGAGCGAGAGCTGAGCCGTGGCCGGAAAAACGTTGCTGACTCCGTTTGTCAGAATCAATAATAGCCTGGTAAGTAGAAGGGTCAGCTTCTTTCAACCAGGAAAGAAGCGTCGCACCAAAGTTGAAGCTAATGCGGGAATAGTTACTATGGATACCGACAATAGCGTCCTCACTATCGAGTAGCCGTGCCGAAGTATTAGGTGCATAGCACTCGAAATTGATCCGGTCGTTCCAATCGTGGAAAGGGGCGGCGGAGTCTTGTTGCTCAATGATCTCCAGCCAGGCATTCTCACGTGGTGGCTGGTAAAAGTGGCCGTGAATACAAACGTATTTCTTATGGGGGTCAGCCATGGTTTTTGTGTTTTGCGTTCCCAATATACGTTTTAGCTTGGACCTTGATCCGCACGCCCGCATGTATTATACCGCTTCCGAAAAGGTTTGGGCTTAGCCCACCCTTCCACGCGAGTATATACTCCACTCGAAGTGGTTTGGCATCCTAAACCACTTCGTTGTCGGTATATCTGCGAATTACAAACGTCAAATTGGCGGAGGCAGGCCGAGATCCCGGCATATATCCCCTCTGACTTTTTTTGATACAACGGTCAATGCGTTTCGGGGTCAGGTGAACACCTGCGGGGAGCTCATGGCTTACTTTCCGGCTTTCGCCAAAAACCGGAAGGGTCGATCTGGCGTTTCCATCCCGTAATCGTATATTCGGGCGTACATAACCTAATTGACTGTCTGGAAAAGAACAGCCAACGGCACCAGTCAATCCCAATTAACGCTTGACAAAAAACAAAAACGATGGCTAAGCGATTTATTACCATCCTATGCATCCTGCTTGCAGGATTTACACCCCGGGCCGTGCAGGCACAGGCTCCCGACAAATGGACCTCGGCCGAGATCCACGAAGCTATTCAAAAACTAAATTTTCTGGGGTCAGCACTCTACGTGGCTGCCCACCCCGATGATGAGAATACGCGCCTGATCGCCTATCTGGCCAATGAGGTAAAAGCGGAAACGGCCTATTGCTCGATGACCCGCGGCGATGGTGGTCAAAACCTCATTGGTCCGGAGATCCGGGAACTACTGGGCGTGATCCGCACCCAGGAATTACTGGCTGCCCGCCGCGTTGACGGCGGTAATCAGTTCTTCACCAGGGCCAATGATTTTGGATACTCTAAACACCCCGATGAGACCTTCAATATCTGGGATAAAGACCAGGTGATGTCGGATCTGGTGTGGGCAATACGCAAATGGCAACCCGACGTGATCATCAATCGTTTTGATCACCGCTCGCCCGGCAGTACTCACGGTCACCATACGGCATCGGCTATGTTGTCGGTGGAAGCTTTTGATCTGGCCAGCAATTCTCAGGCTTTTCGCGAGCAATTGAAAACCGTCGATACCTGGCGTCCCCGGCGCCTCTTCTTTAATACTTCCTGGTGGTTTTACGGGAGTCAGGAGAATTTCGAGAAAGCTGATAAATCCAACCTGATCAGTGTCGATGTGGGTGTGTATTACCCACGTAAAGGAAAATCCAATACGGAGATCGCTGCCGAAAGCCGTTCCATGCACAAGTGTCAGGGATTCGGCTCCTCCGGCAGCCGGGGAGAGGAATCGGAATACCTGGAACTGTTAAAGGGCGATATGCCGGAAACCGACGAGATCTTTGCCGGTATCAATACGACCTGGACCCGGGTCGATGGCGGTAAGCCGATTGGTGAGTTGCTGGCCAGGGTGGAGGAAAACTTTAATTACGAAAATCCATCGGCCAGCGTTGCTGACCTCCTGCGGGCCCGCCAGATGATCGCAGGTTTGCCGGAAGGCTACTGGAAAAAAGTGAAACTGGCTGAAGTGGAGCGTATCATCGAAGCCTGTACCGGCCTGTACCTGGAAGCCGTGGCGGAAGATTACTCAGCCACTCCCGGACAGGAACTGGAGTTGGCGCTGGAAATGATCAATCGCTCCGATATTCCGGTTAAGGTGCGTTCGGTCCGTATACTGCCGGCCGGGGGCGATACCTCGCTTAATATGACGCTCGAGAACAATGTGGCCAACCGCATTTACCGCAATCTGCACGTTCCGGCTACCCTCGGATATACCAATGCCTATTGGCTGGAAGAGGAAGGCTCACTGGGTATGTACAAAGTGGAGGAACAGTTACTGCGTGGCCTGCCGGAAACCCCTCGGCCCAATAAGGTCGTCTTCATGCTGACCATCAGCGGTGAGCCGATGATGATCAGTAAGGACATCGTCTACAAACGTACCGATCCCGTCAAGGGCGAAGTATATCGGCCTTTCGAGGTGATACCTGCTGCCGCCGTTCGGGTGGCGGAGCCAGTCTATATTTTCTCTACTCAGGAACCCCGCGAGGTAACCGTATTGGTGAAAAGCGGCCAGGATAGCCTGCAGGGTAAACTCGCGATTGAACTACCCGCCGGTTGGCGAAGTGAACCGGCCATGCACGACGTACTGGTGGAGAACAAAGGTGCTGAGCAAGCTTTTACCTTCAACGTCTTCCCCACTCAGAAGGGTAGTGCGGGCCAATTGAAACCCGTTTTCACTACCGCCGATGGTACTGATTACCAACGCGAAATGGTCCTGATCGAATACGACCATATTCCCACCCAAACCATTCTGCGCCCGGCCGGTGCGCGCGTCGCCAAACTGGATATCGAAAAGCGGGGCGAACGGATCGCTTACATCATGGGGGCCGGCGATGAGATCCCGGCCAGTCTGGAGCAGATTGGTTATCAGGTAGACTTACTGGATGTGTCGGAGGTTACCTTGCCTGCCTTACAGGAATACGACGCCCTCATTTTGGGGGTACGTGCGTACAATACGGTCAACCGTATTGAGTTTGCCAATCCGGCCATGCTGGAATACGTGAAGCAGGGCGGTACTATGATCGTACAGTATAATACCACCCGTGGCCTGCGTATCCCTTCTAAGGATCTGGGGCCGTATACCTTTCAGTTATCACGGGACCGGGTGACGGTGGAAGAAGCGGAAATACGTTTTCTGGAACCCGACCATCCCATCCTGAATTTCCCTAATCAAATAACGGAGGAAGACTTCGCCGGATGGGTTCAGGAGCGCGGCCTGTATTTCCCCAACGAATGGTCGGAGGAGTACACGCCCATTCTGAGTGCTAATGATCCGGGTGAAGACCCCAAAGATGGAGGGTTGCTGGTAACCCGCTACGGAGAAGGGCACTACATCTATACGGGCTACAGTTGGTTCCGTGAATTACCGGCCGGAGTGGTCGGAGCTTACCGGCTGTTCGCCAATATGATCTCGATCGGGGAAGCACCGCGTCCGTAAGTCTGCTGCCGGTCGATTGAAAAACAGAACAGCCCCGTGCCTAAAAAAAGGTACGGGGCTGTCTTGTTTACGGGCAATATCGAGGAAAACGGGCGATATATCGGCCAATCCATGTGGTAATCCGCGGGTAAACCCTATTTTTGTTGGGTCAAACGATAAATCGACAAAGAAACTATGACCAAACCAGAACAAACTGAACTGGACGAAGAACGTCCTCCCATCTTAAAAAGCTGGAATCAGATGTATGCCCTTGTACTGATTCTTCACGCTATCATTATTACGCTTTTCTATCTGTTTACCCAGGCTTATTCCTAACACCTGGCCTTTTTCAAAACGATAACGCAGCTGTATGACGACTATTGACTGGATCGTAATGGGGGGAACCTTATTGTTTATTGTAGCTTTCGGGGTGTGGAAAACCCGTAACGTCAACAACGTCCGTTCGTATCTGATGGGCGATAAAGACCTGCCCTGGTGGACAATCGGATTGTCCATAATGGCTACTCAGGCCAGTGCCATCACCTTTCTTTCCACGCCCGGACAAGCATACCAGGACGGGATGCGCTTTGCTCAATTCTATTTCGGGTTACCGGTAGCGATGGTGATCCTGGCTGTTTTTGTGTTACCCATTTATTACAAATTAAATGTGTACACGGCCTACGAATACCTGGAATCCCGCTTTGATCTGCGAACGCGTACCTTCACCGCCATACTATTCCTTATTCAGCGCGGCCTGGCAGCGGGGCTGACCATCTACGCTCCGGCCATAATTTTATCCAGTATCCTGCAATGGCCGCTCACCTATACCGTCTTTCTGATCGGCATACTGGTGATCATCTATACGGTGGCCGGCGGTACCAAGGCCGTTAGCGTCACACAGAAGCAACAAATGATCGTAATCCTGACGGGTATGTTCGTGGCGGCGATCATCCTGGTGTATCAGTTTCCCGAAGGATTGCGCTTTTCCGATGCCGTCGGGGTGGCCGGAAAGATGGGTAAGCTCAATGTGGTAGATTTCACCTTTGACCTGGACAACCGGTATACCTTTTGGTCCGGCATGCTGGGCGGTACCTTTTTATTTCTTTCCTATTTCGGGACCGACCAATCCCAGGTTCAGCGCTATCTGTCGGGGAAGAGCCTTACCGAGAGCCGGTTGGGCCTGCTTTTCAATGGTATTTTCAAGGTACCCATGCAATTCCTCGTACTCTTTGTGGGTATCCTGGTATTCATCTTTTTTCAGTTTCACCGTCCGCCCGTTCACTTCAACAGTGCCAATCTGGATAAAATTGAAGGAACGGTCTACGAGGAGGATCTGGCTCAATTGGAACAACAACATACAGCGATCTTCGACGAGCGCCAGGGGGTCATCGAGAATATGGTTGGGGCCATTCGCCAGGACGACGAAGCGGCTATTTCCGCCGCTCAGAGTCAAATTGCCGAATTGGATGCTCAGGATGAAGCCATCCGTTCGGAGGTCAAAGACCTGATCCTGACCGTCGACCCAACCTCGAAGACCGAAGATACGGACTACGTCTTTATCACCTTTGTCATCAATTATCTTCCGGTGGGATTAGTCGGGTTACTACTGGCTGTCATTTTTTCGGCGGCTATGTCTTCGACCTCTTCGGAATTGAATGCGCTGGCGACAACTACGGTGATCGATTTGTACCGGCGATCGCTATCGAAGGATAAATCCGACGGGCACTACCTGCGGGCTTCGCGCTGGTTTACGGTGATGTGGGGCGTTATTGCCCTGATATTTGCCCTGACCGCCAACTTATTTGAGAACCTGATACAGGCAGTAAATATCATTGGTTCCCTGTTTTACGGAGCAATTCTGGGGATCTTCCTCGTTGCTTTTTTCCTGAAGCAGGTAGGCAGCCGGGCAGTATTCCTGGGGGCTTTGATCGGCGAGGCGATCGTACTGGTCATCTTTTACCTCACCAGTCAGGGGATTATCAATCTGGCCTATTTGTGGCTCAATCTGATCGGTTGTTCCCTGGTGATGGTGATCGCCTATACGCTCTATCTGCTGGGCATGGATAAAAAATCCCCGACACCCTCCTAGTTCGGGGTTTCAGCCTTTCGGCAAAAGAAAAGGCCACTATTCATTACCGAATAGTGGCCTTTTTTAGCTGATACGGACCTTCTCTTACAAGTTAATGCGAAGTCCGAGGTTACCGTAAAACAAGTTGTTGCGCGGTGCGGAATCGGCGTCATCAAAAATTTCGGAGATACCGAACTGATAACCGATGTCAAAGAACAGGATGGAGAAATCCACCCCGGCACCTACATTCCAGCCGAACACCAGATCTTTCAGGTCATCGTCGTCGACATCGTCGAAGATGCCTTCATCCGAATCCTGGGAAAGCTGCAAGAGGGCATTGGGGCCGGTAAAGAGGCGCAGATTCAGATCCGAATCCGGATCCTCCACCGCACGGAATCCGATCATCAAAGGAACTCGGATACCGGTACGGTCGTAATCAGACTCTTCGATCGCGGCACCATTCCCGAATTCAACTCGGTTTTTCAGGAACTCCAACTGGATACCCGGCTGGAAGTACACTTTGTTACCGATCTGGAAGTCGACACCCACCTGGAAACCGGTTCCGGCGTTAAAATCGACCAGTTCGTCGTCACTGCTCAAGCTGGAAGAGTTGACGCCAACTTGCGGGCGGATGGTTAACTGTGCCTGTGCTGCGTATCCCATTAACATGGCTGCGCACAGGGCGATACATTTCATTGTTTTCATGGTTCATTGGTTTGTTTCGCTTTCCCTAACGATGCAACCAATTGAATGTTTCTACGGGCAGGTAAAAAAGATTGGCTAATCACCAGCCAGAAAGAAGGTCATCAGCCACTGGCCATCGGGCTGGCGTTCAAATCCGGCCCGGTAACCGATGGGGGAGGCCACGTATTTTCCCCATGCGAAGCCTTCCTGTCCATCCAGCGTTCGGATTTTCATCCAGTTGTGGGTTTCATTATCAATGGTAAGTTCCTGGTCGGTCCGCTGAATAAAATCTACGATATCGTACGACAGGGACGTAATGATCCGGGATTGCAGGTTAGGCTGGCTACGGACCCGAACTCCCGCTCCGGTGATGGCGGCCCGGTCAAAAGCGTCTTCGGAATCGGGCCAGGTGGCGAACACATAAGGCGCAATGAACGTCTTACCCCCATTCTGAAAAACTCCACCACTATCCAGCACCCGGCCGAGCACCGTCCACAAGTTCGATTGGACCGTTTGTTCTTCGGACTGGAGCCCCCAAATTTCGATGAACCCTTCCGGACCGTATTCGCTGCCGAAGCTCACTTTTACTTCGGGGTGGAGAGCCTCCATAATCGGAAAAATATTGCGTTGGCGGACAGCTTCTCGCAATTGTTCGCGGAAAACAAAGAATGCCGTATCCCGTGGGGCCTGATCGACCGGATAGAGTTTGCCGGCTTCCCGAACCTGATAGGCGGGCAAGGTATCGGAGCGCTGCTCCTGATATTTTTGATAGGCTGTTTGCAGGGCGGAAGAGGAGAAGGCATCGGGTGATGGGGTACCGGATGCGCGGGATTCATTTGTGTTATTTTTGGCGCAAGCCACCAAAATAAAGAGCAGGCAAAGGAAGATATTCAGTCGCATAATAATCAGATGTTATTCAAATGGGAGGTTGAGCCTTGATTATCTGCATTTTACAGAACTATCTATGCCCAACTTCATGCTAAAGTACACGTTTTTCTGGGCCGGGCCGGTATCAAAAAACGGGTGACCCCAAATAGTGGGATCACCCGTTTTAGTCTTCAGTGAAAAGAGTGGACTTAGACGCCACCGGACACTTCGACCTGTTTACGGGCATTCTTCTCTTTGGGGATAGTCCCCAGAATATAATCCCATAATGGAGAGGAGACTCCAAAGAGCACCTGTGGGTTTTGGTAGTGATGGATGGCGTGATTGGTCCACAGCGCTTTGAATGCGTTATTCGGCGGATGGAAAACGTGCACGGTGTAGTGAACCAGCAGGTATCCGGCATACCCTACCAGGAACCCGGCCAAAAAGGAAAAAGAATAAATATCCAGGATAAGTTCAAAGATCAGCAGCAGAACGGTACCGATGAAAATACTCAGAACCGGGGGCATTGCCAGGCGGCTTTTATCCTTGGGGTAATCGTGGTGAATACCGTGCATGGTATAGGTTACCTTCTTACGCCACTTGGTCTTGGGTTTCATATGGTACACATTTTTGTGAACCATGTACTCCGCAAAGGTAAAGAAGAACCACCCTCCGAAGAATAATCCGACTACCTGCAAATTAGACAGGTCAGTTGTGTATTTGGTGTAGATAATCAACCCTATCGCATACAATATGAACAGGCTGACGGGGATGGAAATATGTGTTCTGGTCAGCTTATCAAGCCACTTGTTCTTAAACAATGGAACGGAAATGTCCTCATTGGATACAAAGTTTTTACGGCTTTTTGGCGTACTCATCTATTGATAATTTGGATTTAACGGAAAAACCACTACCGTGGCATAATGTTTCATGCAGACTTTCGCAATAAGGACGAAAACAGGCAAATTACCCGTTCAGTAGAATAACGAACTTCGGGAAGTTCTCGTACAGGCTTTCCACATATACATTACAATCCCAGTGATTCCCGAGTTTGCCGAATATACCGTTTATACTTCATCCGGTAAGTTCGGTAGTAAGTTTTGTACTTCTTTTTTACTGCTTCGTATCGGTAGAGGCTGTACGGGTTGGCATCATCCGTTTGGCGTTCACCGATGCCGACCGGAATATCCAGGTCTGTTTGCAGGAATCCCTGTTCACGCATCCACTCATCACTATACACTTTACCCAGGTAACGAGTTCCGTGATCGGGAAATAGTACGACCACGACATCCTCGGCTGTGAGCTGGTCACGCAGTTGGAAAACGGCCTGCATGGCCGATCCGGCGGAATATCCTACCAGGAGGCCTTCCCGCCGGGCCAGGTTGCGCGCCTGAATGGCCGAATCTTTATCCGTTACTTTAATAAAATCATCAATGACCTTGAAGTCGACGTTATCGGGAATAATGGTTTTACCTAATCCTTCGACCTTATAAGGATAGATCTCATCATGATCAAAGGTGCCGGTTTCCCAAAATTTCTTGAGCACTGACCCGTAGGCATCCACGGCAATGATCCGGATATCGGGATTTTTCTCCTTCAGGAACTGAGCGGTTCCCGAGAGGGTGCCGCCGGTTCCGGCACAACAGACGTAGTGGGTGATCTTTCCACCAGTTTGTTCCCAGATTTCCGGACCAGTGGTAGCGTAGTGTGCTCCCTGATTATCGAGGTTGAAATTCTGGGCCAGGTAGTAGGCGCCGGGAATTTCCCTGGATAGCTGTTCCGCACGGGAATAGTAGGAACGAGGATCTTCCGGCTCTACGTTCGCCGGGCAGATAACTACTTCGGCTCCCAGGGATCGCAGTAAGGCGAGTTTTTCCTTGGAAGCTTTACTGGAAACCGTTAGCACGCAGTGATATCCCTTTAGGGCGCATACCATGGCCAGGCTATATCCGGTGTTTCCGGAGGTTGCTTCGATAATGGTGCTGCCGGGCTTCAGGTCACCCCGAAGTTCGGCTTGCTGTACCATATACAAAGCTGTACGGTCTTTTGCCGATTGCCCGGGGTTATAGGCTTCTACTTTCCCGAAGACCGTTGCGGGCAACTCACCAGCAATATTTGACAGCTTAATGAGTGGTGTTTTACCAATGGTTTCCAATACATTCTCGTAGAACATAGGCACTACGTTTGTTTTTGTAATGGTTTGATGAACTTGGCTTTGTGCAGGCTGATGGAGATTTCGCGCGCAATGTTTGGGCAATCAGTAATTGTATTGTAAAAGCGCTTCAGGGGGTGTTTCGCTGGCCATTTTAGCTTTAAAAAACAGTCGAAACAGCAGGCTTTTGCTACCTGAAAGAACTGATTATCATATGCAATAATACTAACAACTGCCCATTTTTAAAAGTGACAAAAATCAATTAACGATCCTCGTACATGTGCCAGAGTGCGAAAAAATTCGCTTTCTACGGCCCCCAAGACCCACAATAAGCCGGCCCCCATTAGCCTATACGTATTGCGCACGTTTCGGTATACAATGGCAAAATTACTTGTTTTAACAACTTTTTCCTTCTGCCGGGGCTATCTCCTCAATAACAGGCCGTGATTTAACATGTAGTTTACATGCCACCCGTATTTTCGTCGCTTATTTGAATGGAAGGTTAAGATATGGCGGGAATCTCGGTTAAAGCACGACTCATTTTATACCATAAAGGCAAAATTCTACTGCTACGGCAAACCAAGCCGAACGGTGGAAACTACACCCTGGTCGGGGGTACCGTAGAAACCAAAGAAACGGCCCGTGACTGCCTTATTCGCGAAAGCTACGAAGAAGCAGGCATCCGGTTAAAATCCGCCGACCTGCGTCTGGTGCACGTTTTGCATAAGCTCAAAAAAGGGCAGGTCCGGATTGTATTGTATTTCAAAGCCTATCGCTGGGAAGGCAACCTTAAAGCCCGGGAAACCAAAAAGTTCAAAGAAGCCGAATGGTTCTATCTGGACCAATTGCCACCTAATCTTACCGAGACCGTGCAGCACGTCCTGAAAGAATACCGCAAAGGGGTATTGTACTCGGAAATGGTAAAGTAGCCCTTGGGGTATGGTTCAAGGTCCCAGGGGCCAAGGGTCTTATTCTTTCCCCCGAATGATCAGCCCGGATTTCATGGTTGCGTAAGGTTGGGCCTTGAAGTCCGCATTTTACAAAATCATCAAGGCCCAGCCTCACGCTATAGCTGCCCTAGTTGCGACTGCTGGCCGATTTGAAGATACGTTTCCAGTTAATCCCCTTACTGATACTGCCTTCGCGGGTGGAGAACCAGATAAATAGAGGTTTACCGACCACGTGATTTTCCGGAACGTACCCCCATACCCGGGAGTCTTCCGAATTGTGCCGGTTGTCCCCCATCATCCAGTAATAATCCATCTGGAAGGTATATTCGGTAGCTTCCTCTCCGTTAATGAATATCTTACCGTTGCGTTCGTCCAGCTCATTCCCTTCGTATACCTCAATAATGCGGCGGTAAGGAGCAATGGTGGAGGGCGATAACTTGACGGTAGCACCAGCCTTGGGAATATAAATGGGCCCGAAGTTATCGACGGTCCATCCCCCGAAATGCTGGGAATCGTGGGGAAAGAGGGCCGCCCGATCCTGGGTGGCCTGTCCGTATTCCACTACCTCAACCTGAATGCCGGGATCCATTCCTTTCAACTTATCGATCTGATCTTGATTGAGTACCACCGCCATGGCCATGCCGGTATTCCCCTCACCCTGTTGTACTTGCAGCACATCTTCTTCTGAGATACCCCATTGGGTGAAATTACGGGTATTGATGGCGGTCGGGCTTTGCACCTGATAGACGTATTGGATCTTCCGGGGATTCTGTGCCGGTTCACCATTGATATACACCTGGCGATCGATGATCTGCAAACTGTCGCCGGGGATCGCAATGCAGCGTTTAATGTAGTGGTCTTTCTTATCAATGGGCCTGGTAACCAGTGGAACCCTTCCCGATTCGATCAGCCTGGTCTCCTGAGGCGGAATAGCCCCGCGCTTCAAATCGTGCACACTCCAGGTCCGGTAAGGAAAAATATATACACTGTCACCTTCCGGATAATTGAATACTACGGGATCATTGCGGTCAATTTTTTCGAGGGCGGGTAACCGATAGTAGGGTAGCTTGGGCTTCTCGAGGTACGATTCGCCGCCAACGACGGGGACCCGATTGTGCAGCAGGGGGATCATAGCGATCGTCTGGGGTGTCCGTATGCCGTAGTGCGCCTTACTAACGAACAGGAAGTCGCCCACCAGCAGGGACCCTTCCATCGAGGAGGTCGGAATAACGTAAGCCTCAATCAGGAACATGCGTATGAAAGCCGCTGCAAATACTGCAAAAATAACGGCTTCCACCCACTCCCGGGTCGGTGATTTTTTGAATGGATTTTTTTGTTCCAGCTTGCGTACCTGCCGCTCTTTACCTTGTTCTTTTGCTTCCTGGATTTGCTGTTTGTAGGCGCGTTCTTTATCCAGAATGGGTCCTTCGTATTTATCGTCTTTATTCAGACCAATAAAAAGGAAGTACAAGGGGGCAAAGACAACGGCCACCACGGAGTGCCAAAACAAATGCTTACCAAAGGAGCGGACCAGGTCAATGGCCAACCCGGCGAAAATGAATAGATTAACTATCGGGAAAAGCAGCCAAAGTGCATGGGCGGGATGCCTGCCCACCAGTGTACACCATTCCACAAAATTCCAGCCGGGAATAAGTGCCTTCCAGGCTTGTTTGCCGGCTTTTTGAAAGGTAACGTACAGGCCGGCACTCAACAACACATAATATACAAGCAAAAATATCATAGGGTAAGCTTAGTCTGAGCATGCAAAAATAGCAAATATACCGCTTGTAAAATGGATTGAGCATGCTCAATTCCAATATCAGAGCGAAATTCACTGTAGGTCCAAAGATAGTCCAAATAGGTGTCTTGGTACTGTTAGAACTTCGTTAAGATGGTCGTAGGGAAGAGTGTGCCCGACGAGCGGGCAGATTTATTCGACGGTCCCGGTGATCTGTAGCCGTTCGGCACGGCGTTGGGCACTAAAATACACTTTGATCTGCTTGCGAAAAGAACCTTTCTTCTGGCCCTGAAAAACAATGCGCAGCGTATCGGTAGCACCCGGTGCCAGAGCCGAAGCAGACCAATCCGGTGCTGTGCAACCGCAGGTGGTCCGGACATTATCGATCACGATCGGTCCGGTGGTGTTATTCTGGTATACGAAATGGTGAGAAACCGACTCTCCGCGCCGAACGGTACCAAAGTCGTGATCAGTGGGCGTAAGCCAATGGATGCCGGCCACGGAGAAAGCACAATACAGGAAGAGATGGATCATAATAAATCGTCAATTTCGCCCTCTTCCAGTATCTCCCAGGTATGGTCAGCCAACATCCTGACGGTTGCAATAAAGGTGTAGGGGGAGCGACTTCCCCACTCATCGGGTGCCACCATGGAGACAACGTAGGCCCCGTTTCCCTTTTGGTAGAGGTGGTAGGTGAAGCCAACGAGGGGTTCAAAATTCATATCTGCTTCGTAGATCCGTTCGGAGATGACTACCCGCTTGTGTATATCCCTGGCCTGTTGGGCAAGCAGTTCGATCTGTTTACGGATCTGGTTGAGTTGCATATCCGTTTGTTCGTACATGGAGGAAACGGCCCGCCCTTTGACTCTGCCTTTATCAATGGGTTTAATCTCCACGCCACCTACCGTATGGGCGTAGGGGAGGATGTGCGGGGTCTCCGTAATCTTGTCGGGATCGATGGGGTTTGCGGCCTCTTTTTCCTGATTCTTTTGATTATCGTTTTTCATAATCCGTTTCCTGTTTTCCATGTGACCAATGGGTGGTAGAGTAACCTAAGCCTTTTGGTATTGTTCATTGAGGGCTGCGGCTTCCAGAACGAGCTCCCGTACGCCGGGGCGGTACCAGGCTTCCGGACCCGATAATACCAGGTGCCGAATCGTTTTCCGGTCCCGGGCAACCAGTAAACCACCCGGATCGCTCAGAGCAGCTCCGCGCATAAAACCAAGGGTGAGCTCTCCGTTGGGTACGGGGTTGAGGTAGCAGAGGTTGCCGTAATGCATAAAAAAGGGGATCTGCCATTTGATAGCTGTTTCACAGGGAAACAACCAATCGAGCAGGTCATCGTGGACAAGCATAGCGAGCTCGCGTTGCTTGGTATCGGGCATCTCTTCCAGGAAAGAAAGTACTTGGTCCATGACTGCAAGATCGCACCAAAAACAAACTCCCGCAAGCGATCGCAGATGCTTGCGGGAGTATTGCTGCCGGTATACTTACCGACCCTGAAAACTAATAGAGCCGACTAGCGGAATTCGAAGGTGCTGGTACCGGCGAGATAGCCTTTGTTGTAGATCTCTACCGTATACTGACCTTCGGAGAACGGTTGTCCGGGACTCCAGACGGTGCACTGTTTGGCAACATCGTTGTCGTAGGGCATTTCCGTCATCTTAGTAAAGCGAACAGTTTCCATGTTGCTGTTATCCTGAAAAGTACCGGATCCCAGGGATTCAATAGCGAGGGTCTCGCCGTTGGGATTGATGATACGCACCAGGAAAAGCTCGGTTGGGTTTTCCGTTACATCGTTGGCGGTCGTTTCGAAGCAGACCTGAATTTGCTCCACGTTCTTGGCGGATCCACGGGAAGCCGTTTTACCGTTATTACGGACTTTTTGTCCTTCCACTTCGATGTTCTTCACCTTAACCACGGAAGCAATATTGACCTTTTTGGACAATTCTTCCTTGGTTTGCATGAGCTCTTCTTTTTCTGTCAGGAGTGCTTCCCGGGCAGAAACGAGGCGACGGGTTGAGTCCTGCTGGGAGCTCAAATTGGTAGCCAGTGTTCTGTTCTCGGTGGAAAGCGAGTCTGTCGTCGCCATCAGTTCCTGGTTTTCCTGCTTCAGCTTATTGATCTCGGCAATGTATTCCTGAACTTGTGTATTCATGTTCTGGATTTCACGACGAGCTTGCGCCAATTGGCTCTTGTTGCGCAGCAAACCTTCGATCTGTGTTTTGGACTCTTTCAACTCTTCTTTCTGTTTCTCGATCAGTGCGTTGAGCTCTTCGTTACTACCGCGCATCTCTTCCAGTTCGGAGAGAGCTTCGTAGTACTCCTTCTCTAGTTCGGCTTTCAGCTGTTCGGACTCATCCAGTTGTGAAGTGAGTTCCTTGTTTGTGTTAGCGGCACGGTTGCGGCCTACCAACAAAATCACATTGACAATCAGCAAGACAGCGATAATTGCAACTGCGATTGGCAGTAATTTGCGTTGTGAATTTGACCCAGCATCTGTTGCCATGGTTAAAAAGCATTTTAATGAATAAAAATCAGTTTCTGGTTAACAACCCGCCATTACGACGAGATTATGTAGTTGTAGTCACCGGGAACTACAAAAGTGGAAACGCGATGAAAATGGTTAAATTGTCTGTCAGAGTACAAAACGAGTACCATTTCAATTCGTTTTTTATCCCTTTTAAACCCCCAATTTACAGAAACAAATAACGTGATGATCGAGCAAATTGATATGGCAAAAGTATTGTTCCTGGACGCTGAATGCGTTTCAGGGGCAGCTACTTACGATGACCTTTCGGAAGATATGCAGGCCTTGTGGCGCCTGAAAAGCCGGCAGGTATTGCGCATTGATGAATCCGAACTTACCGAAGAGCTGGTGCGGGATAGCTATCAGGACCGGGCGGGGATTTTTGCAGAGTTTGGTAAGATCGTTTGTATCAGCGTCGGAGTAGCCTACTGGGACAAGGAAAAGGACTGTGTTAAAGTTCGGTTAAAATCATTTGCCGACGACGATGAGGCCGCTCTCCTGAGTGCTTTTGCCGAGCTATTGAACCAATATTACAACAATGTCCACCAGCAATTCATCTGTGGGCATAATATAAAGGAGTTCGATATTCCCTACATCTGCCGCCGCATGGTGGTTCACGGTCTTGCGTTTCCTGCCCCCCTGCAAATTGCGGGCAAAAAACCCTGGGAAACCAAACACCTGCTCGACACCATGGAGTTTTGGAAGTTTGGAGACCGCAAGAACTTTACCTCTCTGAAACTGCTGGCAGCCCTGCTGGGCTTTCCCTCCCCGAAAGACGATATCGATGGCAGTGACGTAGGGCGAGTATATTGGCAGGAACAGGATCTGCCACGGATCGCCCACTATTGCGAAAAAGATGTGTTGGCCACTATTCAACTCTTCCGTCGCTTCCAGCGTAAGCCATTACTGAATGAGGATCAGTATACCCACGTGGATGAAAGAGGGTAGGGCTGGGGAAGTCGGAAAGCAGAGATCAGAGGTCAGGAATTTGAAAAACACTGCGAATCACCGCCCGTACGGGCTGCGCTCACCGCGTGAAACAGGCAATTTCGAAGTTTGAAGTCGGAAATATTTTGGTCGAAGGTCCAAGGTTTTAACCTCAATCTAATACATAGCCTGCTGCTCCTGGCCCTGATCCAGACCGGTTTCGCGGATTAGCCATTTCTTATTGATGACCTCCTTATTCTCGCTGATCTGGCCGTGCAATTTCTCCATCCGTTGCTGGTATTCCTTACGCGTGAAGGTTGATTTACTGTTCTTCAGCAGGACCAGGCGTTTGGTGAATCGCAGGAAGGTGGTGTATCCCTTTTTTTGAACGGTTGTAATTTTTTTGTTCCGGAAAATGAATAGCCGGAAGGTATCGATCAGGGATAATACCGCTTCAATATCCTTTTTTGCGTAGAATGTCCGTAGCAGCAGGTCGTTACCATTGAGGTGATACTTAATATCGGTGTATTGTACCTGGTTTAGCGTCTCGATTGCCTTATCGTACAGTTTTTTATTGTAGTACAGGTTGGCGAGATTGTAGTTATAGGCATTCTCCCGCTGGTGGGCAGGGATGTGGTTCTTGTACTTGTTAATGAAGTTTTCGGTCCAGGCAAATTCTTTCAGCCCGCAGGCCAGGGTAGTGATGTTTTTATAATCCCATTCGTTGATAACCCCATTGGTCAGGAGTATTCCACTGGTAAGTCCCTGTTTATACAATTGGAACAATTCCAGCTGGTAGGCATACTGCCCCTGATTGATCTTACGGATACAATAATTCTGGGAAAAGGAATACAGGTCTTGCTGTTCGAGCGGAGACAATCGGTCGTAACCACCCTGCATGATCTTTTTGAGTTCCTGGTAGTATTCGGAGCTATCGTGCCGCAAAGTCAGTAATACATAATAATAGAGCATAATGGAAGAGTCATCCTTGTACTCGGGCAGATTTTCCTCTACATATCCGATCACCTGATCCAGGAGACTAAAGTTGTACGTGGTATTCATCAAAAACTCGTGAGCCGTAAGATGACATGAGTTGCGCAGCTTTTCCAGAATGTAATATTTGTCGAGGTGATCCATCATGCGTTGCAGGCGATCGGATTTCGACCGGTCTACGTATTGCCCGCCGTAGTAACCCAGCATAAACTGGAGTCGGTATTTGGTGTAGTAGTAGTCTTCATTGCGATAGGGTATCTTCTCCAGTTTCTTGTGAAGGTTTTTGGCGCGGTTGGTAAACAGGTCGAACTGGTTTTTGGCGTAAGCCCAGTTAACCGTGTGTAGGTCTTCCTGAAAGGGCTGCTCTTCGTATTCCTGCTGGGCCAGGAACCGGTGCAGAAGTTTTTTCAGATTAGACATGAGGTTATAGAGCTTCTGTTCGTCGAAAGGCTCTCCCGGAAATAATTTTCCAAAAACGTATTCTTTACCGAGGCGGGGCTTTTTGCGTTTGGTCTCCTTTAGTATAAGGTGGAGCATTTCGCGGGTCGCTTCGTGCTGGTTGAAGTAGGGACTTTCGACAAATTGGGTGAATTTGTCCTGGTCTTTACGCTCCATTTTAGAGATATACTGAACTATTTTGCTCTGTTCCATAGTAATTTCCGGGGGTTAAAAGTCAGAAATGGACGATAGGTTTTTTGATAAAAATCTGATAATCATGAATTTATGGTTTAATGGTGCCATTTAGCTGGTCCAGTAAGTTAGTGAATTGTACTTAGGAAAGTGTGACAATTGCAGCACTTTTGTATTGAACGCAGGGGGAAAGCCCCCATTACAGCGACCTCACGCGACTCATAAGCAAGTTATAATTCCTTGAAAAACGACGACCTTTAGACGACCACTACTAACAAATCAAAATCCCAGTGAAAGGCCCCCTTTGGGGGGTCAAAAAAACAGGTTATAATCTCATGAGTGCGTTGAAAGGGTATCGTAAATGCTAATTTTCGGTACCCTTTTTTTCCAATCTAACCAAAAAAAAAGTTCGGCATTATCTACCGAACTTCAAATCAAGACAAGAATTTTTATAGCCTCTCAAGCACTTGTAGTTTAGTACTTCTTTCATTCGCTATTTGTCTTTTACGGAGCCCTCCCTCCCAGGTTACAAACCGATTCCACTTTTTCAACCGATTAGTCCTTGTTGCCAACACCATACCTACGCAGGCTTGGTAGATTCTTCTGCAAGAATCCATCAAGCCTATTTTTATTTTGCAAATGACGGCTGAGGGAATGAAATATTCCCAAAGGTGTGGAAATGGAGCAAATAGAAAAAAAATTAAAAAAAAATGGGTCGATTTAGGGCCAAAAAATAGCCTTTAAATCCCAGTATTGGAGTTAATGTTTTGCTGCAAAAGACTGATAATCAACTAGAAGAGATGAAAAGATTGTGGATTGGGCGGCCAGTAAATCATGAAAATGTACTTCTAAAGCGGTGGAATTTGTAGCACATTTGTATTGTCAGCGGGAAGGAAAGACGGCCCGCAAAGAGAAATGAAAAAACATTCGCTGTATCAAACCGCAGGTTAGTGCCGCGGCTGATACGAACAAATCATAATCAAGAAATATTCGGATGTCGAATGAGACACCGAATGGTATGTAGATAGCCTCTCAAAGCTCTTTTTGTAACCGGTTAGGTCTCCTGACCGGTTTTTTTATACCTTAGCGGCACGTTTAGAACGAGCCCAAGATACATTAAAAGGGCTCATTATTCAAGCCAATGGCGCAAAAACACTGCCTGCCATGAATAAGCACCTCGTTGCTCCGTCCTTGCTGGCCGCAGATTTTTCCAAGCTTCCCGACGAAATATCCATGATAAATGAAAGTGAGGCCGACTGGCTTCACCTGGATGTAATGGATGGCCGGTTCGTGCCGAACATCACTTTTGGGATGTTTGTCATCGATGCCATTAACCGCATTTGCTCCAAACCGCTCGATGTTCACCTGATGATCGAAGATCCCGGACGCTACGTAACTGATTTTCGGAAAGCCGGTGCCGACGTAATTACGGTTCACTATGAGGCATGCCCCCACCTGCACCGTACCCTGCAACAAATAAAAGATAGCGGTGCCAAAGCCGGGGTTGCCATCAATCCCCACACACCCGTGCAATTGCTGGAAGATGTCCTCGAAGATCTGGATCTCGTTTGCCTCATGTCGGTTAACCCCGGCTTCGGTGGCCAAAAATTCATCTATCGGACCATTCCCAAGGTGCAGCAATTGAAAGAGATGTGTGCCGTGCGAAATCTCGCTCCTCACATTGAGATCGATGGCGGTGTGGGATTGCAAAACGCCGAGAAGCTTCTGCAGGCCGGTGCTAATGTACTCGTCGCCGGTAGCAGTGTATTTAAAGCGGAAGATCCTCCCCAAGCCATTCACCAACTCAAAGATGTTGGTGGCGAAGTCATGCGATTTGCCTGATTAAGGATTGCCTTCATTATACCACGTTTCGTGGGTGGACGTTTTCTTCTCGTAGTTTTTTCCATGTTATGCTTTCGCAAAAAAAGATAGCTGCTTGATGCGCTCACTAGTTATTTCCCTGCTCTCTCTGCTTTTTGGTGTCGGGGTGGTCTCCGCCCAGGACCAGCCGCAAATTACCGGAATCGTTACCGACGCCCTTTCGGAGAATCCCGTCGAATTGGTCACCATATATATAGAAGGTAAAACAACCGCAGTGGAATCGGCTGAGAATGGACGGTACAGCATCAATTTGCCTGCCGAACAGGCCCTTGTCCTCATTTTTACCAGGATCGGCTATAAGGAGTCAAGAGTCGAGATCGAACCTATGCCTGCGGGCTCCTCCCGGCAGATCGATGTTGCCCTGGCGCCCCGCGAAAGCGACCTGGAGGTCGTCGTACGTGCCAGCAAACTTCAGGAGGCAGGCATGGTCCGGGAAACCGTGGAGGCGCTCAAATTGATACCCACCACTTCCGGTAGTTTTGAAAGCCTGTTGCCATCAATAGCACTGGGTACCAGCTCGGGTACCGGCGGTGAGTTGAGTTCACAGTACAACGTCCGCGGAGGTAACTACGACGAAAACCTGGTCTACGTAAATGATTTTGCCATCTATCGCCCCCAACTGATCCGCACCGGACAACAGGAGGGGCTTAGCTTTCCTAATATCGACCTGATTCGGGACCTGTCGTTCTCCTCCGGTGGATTCGAAGCCCGCTATGGGGATAAACTGTCTTCGGTGCTGGATATTAAATACAAGCGCCCCGATTCCCTGCGTGGCTCGGTGAGCGCCAGCCTGCTGGGGGCGACCGGACACCTGGAAGGAAGCTTCGATGTCGGAGGTGATGGTTACCGGAAATTCCGCTACCTGGTCGGTGCTCGCTACAAGACAACCAACTACCTGTTGGGGACCCTGGACGTCACCGGAGAGTACGTCCCCAATTTTTACGACCTCCAGACCTACCTTACCTACGATATCAGTCGCGACCTGCAACTGGGGGTTTTAGCGAATTACAATCGGGCCGAATACAGCTTCCAACCGGTCTCCCGCGAAACAGGCTTTGGTCTGGTAAATTTTGCCCTGCAGTTATTCTCGGTTTTTGAAGGACAGGAAGTCGATGATTTCACGACCGCCCTGGGCGGGGTCTCCCTGACCTATATTCCCGACCGGTCTAAAAATCCGCTGTTCCTGAAGTTATTGGGCTCCACCTATCGGTCCGATGAGAATGAACGCTTTGATATTATCGGTGATTACAGCTTGCGCCAAATTGAATCCAATCTGGGAAGTGGTGATTTCGGCGAAGTCCTGGCCGAATTGGGGACCGGGACGCAGCATAATTACGTGCGGAACTTCCTGGATATCGAAGTGCAGAATCTGGAACATAAAGGCGGCCTGGAACTGCAGGTGGGCCATAGCAATCCCGAAATTACTTCTTCCCACTTCCTGCAGTGGAGTGCCAAGTATCAGCGGGAATTGATCGATGACCGCATCAACGAATGGGAACGACTTGATTCGGCCGGCTATTCCCTGCCTTTTGATCCCGAAGAGGTACAGCTATTCAGTGTACTAAAGACCCGCAATCAGCTGAATTCGAATCGGTTTACTGCCTATATTCAGGATACCTATACCTTCCGCAACGAAAATAAGGCCGAGTGGAAATTATCCGCCGGTGTCCGGGCGTCCTACTGGGATCTGAACGATGAACTCTTCTTTTCGCCCCGGGCTCAACTGCTGTACAAGCCCCTCGGCAGCGACAGTGATATCAGCTATCGGTTGGCGGCGGGTGTATACAATCAATCGCCCTTTTACCGGGAACTGCGACGTCCCGACGGGACAGTAAACACCGATCTGCAATCACAGAAGTCTATCCATATCGTGGGGGGGATGACCTTTGATTTTTACCTGGGTAAAAATAATCCCAAGAAATTCCGCTTCATCACGGAGGCTTACTACAAGAACATGTGGGACCTCGTTTCCTACGATATCGACAACGTACGGATCCGTTATTCCGGCGAAAATGATGCTACCGGATACGTTACGGGCATCGACTTTCGCCTCAATGGCGAATTTGTCCCCGATGCTGAAAGCTGGATCAACCTGTCATTTCTGCGTGCCCGCGAATCCCTTAACGATGTGCAACACCTGGAGCGCGAAGTAGGGGAGGAGGAAGGTACCCCGGTCGACGACGTACCCCGGCCTACGGATCAATTGATGACATTGTCGGTCTTTTTTCAGGATTACCTCCCCAAGAACGACCGCTTCAAAATGCACCTGAATTTCACCGTGGGTACGGGCTTGCCCTTTGGCCTGCGGGGTAATAACCGGGTATACCGCAATACTTACCGGTTTAATCCCTACCACCGGGTTGATATCGGATTCTCATTTCAGTTATTCGATGAAGAGCGGCGGCAGCAAAAGCCCAATCACTGGTTGGGCTTTACCCGCAATGCGTGGGCCAGCCTGGAAGTCTTTAACCTGATGCAAGTCCAAAATCAGGCCAGTAATACCTGGATCAAGACGGTCTTCGAACAGCAATACGCCATTCCGAACTACCTGACTTCCCGGCGTATCAACCTGCGCCTGCGTTTCGACTTTTAAAGTGCTTTGTGCCTTATCGGGTGAACTTCAGGCGCTTTTTTCCTTTACAGGGATGAGTGTAAGCCTGAATTGATAAGGCGATTACCTCCTCGTATTCTCTAATCTTTGAAAAACGCACCTATGAAGCGCAAAGCAAATGCCCGATGGAAGGGTAACGGAACAAATGGCGAAGGATCTTTGACAACTACGAGTGGCGTACTTGATGAAACGCCCTACAGTTTTAAACTTCGTTTTAAGGATGAATCCGGGAAGAACGGTACCAACCCCGAAGAGCTAATCGCCGCTGCCCATTCCGGATGCTACGCTATGGCCCTCAGTGTAGCGATCGAACAAGCTGGCTTCACCCCCGATCAGGTCGATGCCGAAGCAATCGTACAACTGGATCAGGCAGACGGGGGATTTGCCGTCACTAAGATTACCCTCGAGGTAAAAGGAGCCGTCTCCGGTATGTCGGAAAGCAAATTCATGGAACTCGCCGAAGGCGCCAAAAAGAACTGCCCGATCTCCAAAGCCCTGAGTGCGGTACCGATTGACCTGAATGCTTCTTTTAAAAGTTAAGGACCACCTACGACAGGTTTGCCGGAAGAGGTGCTTTACCTTTTTTGACAAACAGAAATGAACTACCTTTCCGCCAAATTCAGAAGCTGTTCAAATGTCAGACGAAAAGCCCAGAAAACGATTGCTTTCCCGCTTCGAGGTGTTTCTGCTTATCATAGGGGCCATAATACTCCTGTACTTTATTCTGAAAGGTGTGGGCCTGGATCCTGTCCAACAGACGGAGGACACGGAGATTATTGACCCGTATGAGAGGTGATAGGTTTGAGGTTTGGGGTGTGAGGTTAGTTTAGAGGTTACCTCAAACCTCA
>CAYFGK010000032.1:34149-53600 GCA_964342305.1 uncultured Saprospiraceae bacterium
CAAACCTCAAACCTGGCATAAATTGCTTTTATGCTGACTAATGCATATCTTTGCGGCCGTTAAAAACCCACCGCTAGCTCGCTAGGTACGTGGGTATGGTTTCACCACATAACAAATTTTAACATGCCTGTTAAAATCAGATTGCAACGCAAGGGTCGTAAGAAGCGCCCTTATTACCACATCGTTATTGCTGATGTACGAGCTCCCCGCGACGGAAAGTACATTGAGCGTATCGGTATGTACAACCCCATGACCAAGCCGGCTACGATCGACATCGATCGTGATAAAGCCTACGATTGGTTGATGAAAGGTGCACAACCAACCGATACTGCCCGTGCCATCCTCAAATTCAAAGGGATTTACTACAAGAAGCACTTGATGCGCGGTGTGAAAAAAGGCGCCTTGACTCAGGAAGAGGCTGACAAGATGTACCAGGAATGGATTGATCAAAAAGAATCCCGCATTGCGGCTCGTTTTGAGCAATCTGCTCAGGAAAAGGCGGAGTACCATTCTGCTGTGTCCGGCCAGGCTCCCGTTGTAGAAGCACCAGTTGTGGAAGAAGAAGCTGCTGAAGAAGAGGTGACCGAAGAGGTTGCCGAAGAAGCAGCAGCAACTGCCGAAGCAGCTGAAGAAACTCAGGCCGCAGAAGAAACAGCTGACGCCGCCGAGGAAGCAACTGAAGAAGCTCCTGCTGAAGAGGAGGCTGCTAAAGAAGAAGCTACCGAGGAAGAAGCTGCCTCTGAAGAAGGCGGTGACGAAGAAAAGAAATAAGAAGGGTAACCTTCCCTTTCCTTCCTTCAACAGACCTTTCGTTCCGTACGGGGCGAAAGGTTTTTTTGTAGTCTCCAGTTGGCAATGCTCAATGCTCAATGGGACAGGATTGGCTTGGCTTTCGCCAAAGGGGCGGCAGTTGGCAGTTTAAGCCCATCCGCTTCAGGGGTGGGAGCGAAGTCATTACCCGTCCAATCTTTCCTGTGGTTCGTCGGCCCATTTCGGAGCGTCCGTATTTGACAGTTCTCAGTAGGCAGTCTCCAGTTGGCAATGCTTAGTGCCCAATGCTCAATGCTCAATGCTCAATGATAAATGCTCAATGGGGCAGGATTGGCTTGGCTTTCGCCAAAAGGGCGGCAGTTGGCAGTCTTCAGTTGGCAGTCGGCAGTTTATTTCCGATTTCCGATTTCAGTCTCCAGTCTTTAATCTTTAGTCTAAAGTCTAAATTTGCCTTTTTCACGCAGTGAGCGCAGCCCGTACGGGCGGTGATTCGCAGTGTTTTTCAGACCTCTGACCTCCGACTTCCGACTTCCCGGGGCGTAGATTTGAACAATTGAACAGTAAGGAGTATATTTGTAGCGTTACTAAGGCTATACTTTATTTCTAAATATATTAAGTGGACCTGGTAGTGCCTCGATTGCACTATCAGGTTTACCTTTAAAATGTGGTCATGTCATGAACGAATTAGACCCAAAATACCTCAAACAGCTGGAAGAATTAGCTGGCGAGATCCAGGAGTCCGAAGAATTAGAGCGTTACCTGGAATCAGAAGAAGATGAAGACTACCACCAGTTAAAGGAAGCATTCGAGCCGCGAATCGCTCTGATCTACGATGAAGTTGCCCGCCAAAAACCACTTCAGATCATTTCGTTCGAGCTGGTCTTGCTGGAGGATTACTTTGAGGGACTTTTCCTTCCCAAAATTTTGGGTTATTCGGTACTGCGCGGAGAGGTCAACGAAAAAATGAAGTACGTACGCCCGCAGGAACACTTCCGGGAAGTACTTTCGGCCATTTGTGAATCAGCTAACTTCGATATTCTGAAAAAACGGATCGGGCAGTCTATCCAGATCGGTTTTGCCCTGAGTAGTGATATTTGGGTAACCAGCCTGATCAACTCCTTTACCAACAAACGGGTACGCTATTACCTGCAGGCCCAAAAACTGGAGCGCTATCGCACCGAGGAAGCCCGTCGATCCGGATTGGTACGCTACCAGCGCCAGTTCCGGACCGATGTTTTCCACACGGCTGACTTTCCCACCGATATGGCCGAACTGAAGGTGCTTTTTTCCTCGCTGCGCAATTTTATCATCTACCGCGCCAATTTGGGGGAAGATAACAGCAGCCTGATGACCCCCATCCGCGAATTCATTACCAATAAGGACTTCAAGGGTACGGAGGAGCATCTGCAAATGATGATGCTGTTCAGCATGTATTACGATATGGATGACGACGACATGATCCTGGTCAGTGAAGAACTGAACGGCATTCGCCAAAAAGAGGATCGTTTCGTCGAATATTTCCTGGAATACCTCCTATCCCTTCACCTGGGAGACGATCTCGAAGTCACTCCGGAAGCCGACCGGAATATGTCGGCCATTATGGATAAAACCCTCAAGGATGACTTGAGTAAATACTACACCCTGATCGATGCCATCCACGATAAGGGATATAACCAGGAGGAAGTGCAGGAGGCAGTGAAGAATTTTTGCAGCCAGTACGAAGGTCTGTCAACCATCAACGAATGTGTTCGCCAGACGATCTTCGGGTACTTCCGTCGTTTTGTAAGCAACCTGGAGGTGACCTCCTACGTGGATTTCTTTGAGATCTCCCGACTCTATCCGGTGTACATGGGCATCTTTGCCAATCAGCAGTTTAATCAAAACCTTAAGGAACTGTCGATGGCCTACGTCAAGCGCCTCCTCAAGCATTATACCGATAAGCGCGGAAAGGATTATCAGGATATCAAAAAGTTCGTTTCAACGGCATTCCTGGATTTCGGCTTCCTCAAAGAGAAAGAGATCAAAGAACTCTTCAAAACGCGCCGGAAGAAAAAGAAACCGTCAACCACCTAGTTCAGTTTTTTGCGAAAGCATGCTGATAACCAAAGTCTTATAAAAGGGCTACCCCCGTGCGGGAGGGTAGCCCTTTTCCGTATGGTATACTTTTGCCGGAAGGCAGAAACAGAATCTCGAACACCCTCCGACGATTTTCGTTATATTAACGGGAGGTCGGGTATAGACCAATCCGTAAAGTGATAAGAGTCAAAGCCCAACCTCCCGGTACAGAGTAGTAGGTATAGTGTGTCCTGCTACCTGATACTCTTTACCAAATACAACGTGAGGTTTTGACATTCAGTTGTTTAGCAAACACCTTAGCCCCAAACTCACGTTATATTAGAGTTCCCAGCCGCCACGTAAAACCGCAATCCGAACGGACCCATAGTGCCTTTCGACAAAACCAACATCGCACATGTCGCGCCTGATTATCGTTTCTAATCGCTTACCCGTCACCATTGGAAAGAAGGAGGGGGGCGAGCTTATTTATCATCCCAGTGCCGGAGGCCTCGCCACCGGCTTGAATTCTCTCGATGACTCTATCAATAAAATCTGGATCGGTTGGCCGGGGAAAGACATTCGGGATGAATGGGAGCAGGAGGCGGTGCGCAAAGACCTGGCCGATCAGGATCTGGTCCCGGTTTTTCTGAGTAAAAAAGAAATAAAGCTCTACTACGAAGGCTTTAGCAATAAGACTATCTGGCCGCATTTCCACTACTTTACTCAGTTTACCACCTACGATGAATCTGCCTGGGAGGCTTACAAAGCCGTAAACCGCAAGTTTGCCGACGTGGTTATTCCCCACATCCAGCCGGGGGATATGGTCTGGGTACACGACTACCAATTGCTGCTGGTCCCCGAAATGATCCGGCAGGCTCATCCCAGTATTTCCATCGGATTCTTTTTGCACATTCCCTTTCCTTCCTACGAGGTATTCCGGATCCTGCCCTGGCGGGAGCAATTGCTCAACGGAATCCTCGGTGCTGATCAGATCGGCTTCCACACCTTTGGATATATGCGTCACTTCCTGAGCGCTGCTTACCGTATTACGGGGCACGAACACTCGGTGGGGATGTTATCGGTAAATAATCGGGCGGTTAACGTGGATGTCTTTCCAATGGGGATCGACTACCAAAAGTACGCCCACACGGATCCGAGTCCGCAAGATGAAGAGGTGCGCAAGATCAGGGACCTGGCCAAGAGGATCAAACTGGTGATATCCATCGACCGACTCGATTACACTAAAGGCATCCCGACACGTTTGCAGGCTTTTGAACGGTTCCTGCAAACCTACCCCGACCAACACGGTAAAGTGACCCTGGTGCTTATCGTAGTACCCTCACGCTCCAATGTGGATCAGTATCAGGAGTTGAAACACCAGGTCGATGAGTTGGTAGGTAGTATCAATGGCCGCTTTGGCAGTTTCGACTGGACCCCCATACGCTATTTCTACCGGTCGCTGAATTTCAGTGAATTGACCGGCCTTTATAAAGCCGCGCATATTGCTATGATCACCCCCTTACGCGATGGGATGAACCTGGTAGCCAAAGAATTCGTAGCCAGTAAAGAAGAAAGTAAGCAGGGCGTGTTGATCCTGAGTGAAATGGCCGGAGCAGCTAATGAGTTGACCGAGGCCATTATGGTCAACCCCCAGGACATTCAGGGGATGGCCGATGCCTTGCAACGCGCACTGGATATGCCACCATCTGATCAGGAGAGGCGCCTGAAAAGCATGCAGTCTAAATTGAAGATCTACAATGTGGAACACTGGGCAAACACGTTCCTGACCGATCAGCAAAACTTCATGAAGCAACAAGAACAACAGAATATCAGTCGAATGGAAGAACGACAACTCGATGAATTATACCGGGCTTTTCGCGAAGCTAATAAGCGCCTCATCATCCTTGATTACGATGGCACGCTGATGGACTTTAAGCCGGATCCGCAGGCCGTAGTTCCCGACGATGAATTGATCCACCTGCTGAAATCTCTCAAAGCCAGCCCACAGACTAAATTGATCGTCAATAGCGGTCGTGACCGGGATACCCTGCAGGAATGGCTGGGACCACTGGAAATTGATATGGCCGCCGAGCACGGGGTGTGGATCAAGCGCAACGGTGATTGGGCTCTGAATCCCGGGCTAGCCTCCGATTGGAAATCAGAGATCCGTGACGTCCTCGAGAATATGGTCGAGCGGACACCCGGTTCTTTCATTGAGGAAAAAGACTTTTCCATCGCCTGGCACTACCGCCGGATCGATAAGGAGTTTGGTGAGAAAAGGGTGCGGGAATTCCGTGATGTACTCCTGTATCTGACCGCCAACCTCGACCTGCAGGTGCTGGAAGGTAATAAAGTCGTGGAAATCAAGAATGCCGGCGTTAACAAGGGCAAAGCTACCCTCAACTGGGTCGACGAAGAAGACTGGGATTTCATTATGGCCCTGGGCGATGATCACACGGATGAAGATACCTTCAAGGCCCTGCCCGATGATGCCTACACCATCAAGGTAGGCCTGAGTAATTCGGTAGCTAAGTACAATGTGCTATCCGTCCAGGAAGTTCGTCAGCTACTAAACCGGTTCACCAAAATCGACTAGTCGATTTCTGCTAACCTTTAATAGAAGGTACTGGCATGGAACGGTCTAATCGCTTAGCTTTAGCACCATACCGATAACGCACTGAACGTATGTTGAAACAAGGCTTACAAGCGATTGGGGCTTATGCCCGTGCCCTGCAATTAACTATCCGCTGGAATTTGTGGGGCTACTTTGTGATTCCCGTCCTGATCAGCCTCATCCTTGGTGGTGCCATCTTTTATACTGCCTACGGATTGTCCGATAACATCAGTGGGTGGATCATGCAGATCTATCCGTTCGAGCGGGGGCAGGCGGTGGTTGAACGGGTGAGTCAGGTTCTGGGAGGTGTACTGCTGGCAGCTCTCGGGCTCATCCTGTTCAAAAACCTGGTCATCGCCCTGGCATCACCTTTTATGAGTTTCCTTTCGGAAAAAATCGAACGGAAATTATACGGCGGAGAAAGTCCTACATTTAGTGTTTCCCAGGCGATCAGCGACCTGGTCCGGGGAATCCGGATCGCCATCCGGTTGATCGCCCGGGAACTCGGGATTACGCTGGTCCTGGTGCTGATCGGGCTGATCCCCATCTTCGCTCCGGTCATTCCCTTCCTGATCTTCATCGTGCAAGCTTACTACGCCGGTTTCGGTAATATGGATTTTACCCTGGAGCGATATTACCGGGTACGCGGCAGTATTTCCTTTGTACGCGATCATCGCGGACTGGCCATTGGGAACGGAGCGGTGTACCTGTTCCTGTACTTCACCGTCATTGGTTTTATTGTCGCTCTTCCGCTGGGTACGATCGCCGCAGCTACCGAAAGTCTGAAACACCTCCGCAAGGGCGAAAAGCCTCAATTTGCATAATACCCTTAACTCACCCGCTGTATGTCAAAAAAAACCGGAATTTCCCATGGAGCTATTGTTTTACCCGCCAGAGATGTGCAGGCCGCTATTGATTGGTATACCCATAAGCTAGGGTTCACCTGTACGTTTCAATGGGGAGAACCCTTGAACTATGCTGTACTCAACTACCAGGAAAAGATCCATCTACACCTCACGCTGAGCGACGGGGCTGTTCCCCCAAATGACCATACCGTCCTGTATCTCTTTGTCCATCGGATAGAGCCATTCTACGAACAGTTGCAGCAGGCTGATGTGACCATTGATACTCCTTTAGGAGAAAGAGCGTATGGTATGAAAGACTTCGATGTTCGCGATCCGGACGGCTATCGGATTAGTTTCGGAGAGGGAATCGAAGGAGCGTAATACTCATCCCACAAATTTGTAACCCACACCCCGTACACTGAGAAAGAACTCGGGGTTCTTGGGATCTTTTTCGAAGTACTTCCGGAAGGAAAGGATAAAGTTGTCGATCGTACGGGTCGATGGATATACATCGTACCCCCAGACCGACTGCAGGATTTGCTGTCGGGAAACCACTTCGTTGCGTCGGTCTACCAGTAATTTGAGGAGCATTGCTTCCTTCTTGGTGAGGGTAAACTCCCCGGGATTACCACTCGCTTCGTAGGTGACAAAATTGACGGAGTTACCACCAAAAGCATATGTTTCCGGACTGTTTTCCGGTGTTTTGCTGGTCCGTTTGATCAGGTTGTTGACCCGTAGCAACAGCTCTTCCAGCACAAACGGCTTGGTGAGATAGTCATCACCACCTTTTTTCAACCCCTGAATCCGGTCCTGCGAAGCATCCTTAGCAGTGAGGAAAATGATGGGCACATCCATATTGGTCAGCCGGATCTGCTCGCATACCTGGAAACCATCCACCTCGGGCAGCATTACATCCAGGATGATCAGGTCAAAATGTTGCTCCTTAAAGTGCTTCAGGGCTTCCTTTCCGGTACCGGTTGCGACTACCTCGAAATCTTCCATTTCGAGGTTGAGCTTAACTACGTCGCGAATGTTTTCCTCATCTTCAACCAGCAGGATTCGATTCATACTTTATTTTATTCAGAATGTATTGAAACAACGCCAAATTCCGGGAAAGGTTTTAGCTTGCTTTGAGTGACTTCTTGTTTGGTTGACTACTGGATACACCGGTGGGCAAGGTGATCCTGAAGCGGGTTCCCTGCGGATCGTTGTCCAGCACAATAATGGTTCCTTTATGGGCGCGAACGATCTCTGCCACAATGTACAGCCCCAATCCGGTACCTTTGGTTTTACGGGTGTCTTCATTACCGACCCGGTAAAATTTATCAAAGATGTATTTCTTCTCTTTATCATCAATGCCGATCCCGTTATCCGCCACCTCGAGAACCACATCATCCGTCAGGAAATGGAGGTTGGTTTCGATCCGGATGGGTGGTGTGCTATATTTCACCGCATTTTCCAGCAGGTTCAGGGCCACGGAAGTAAGTCCGGTTTTATCGCCGTATACCATGGGTATGTTGCCGTCCTGAGCGTACACGAACTTAACCCTTGGGTATTTATGCCGCATCTTTTCGATCAGGTCATCCATTAGTTCGCTGAGATCAATGTGCTCCTGAAAGGGTTGGTAGGCCGTTTCCAATTTAGCTGAGAGTAAGAGATCATTCACCAGCCCGTGCAAGCGATCGGTATCGCTGAGGGCATTTTCCACCAGGCGGTCCTTCATTTCCGGTTTGAGGGTGGCTCTTCTTTTCATGGTTTCCAGGACCAATTGAATGGAGGCAATGGGCGATTTCAGTTCGTGGGTTATGGATAGCAAGAAATTCCGGCGTTGGCGGGCAGATTCAATCTCCTTGTGATAGCCGCGATTGATCAAGTACATGCCAACGAGCAGACTAGCCACAAAGACGGCCGCCTCACCCATGATCATGTATTTTTGAGCCTGGTATTTGCGCTGTAAATCGAGAAACTCGGGCGTCTGCTGAAAATCCACCTGTCCGGAGACCCGGCCTTCAGCTACCATCCCGATTAGCATCAACTCTCGCTTAGCGTAGTAAGCATCCCGGTTTTTTTCGTACAGAAGCACCGACCACCAGGTGAATGCCAGCAGCATGTAGGCAATCACGGCGTAGGATAACAAACGCAACCGAATATTCTGCTTACTGTCCATATTAATGGATTAGGTCCAGTACTTCCGTTACAAGGCCGGCGGCTTCATCCAGATCAGATTGGGAATGGGCTGCACTTACAAATCCGACTTCGTACCCGGAAGGTCCGAGGTAAACACCGCGTTGTAACAGTTCGTGATGAACCTTTTTAAATGTTTCCATACTGGCCGCTTCGATCTGGTCGGACCGGATGATCCGCTCACGGGTAAAGGCCAACCAGAAAATCGAGGCCATCTGTTGCAAATGGATTTCGTACCCCTTTTCGTCGCAATGATCCTGGATCTTTTGCACAAAGCCAGCCGTTTTTGCCTCCAGGTCATCGTAGAATCCAGGTTCGAGCAGCTGCTTCAGGGTGGCATAGCCGGCGGCCATAGCTACGGGATTGGCACTCAGGGTCCCCGCCTGGTATACTGGACCATCCGGAGCAATGTGGCTCATGACTTCGTGGCTGCCCGCATAGGCCCCGACCGGCATACCCCCTCCGATGATCTTTCCGAAGGTCAGAATGTCGGGCTGGATGTCGTAGTAACCGGCGGCACCCTCAAAACCGACCCTGAATCCGGAGATCACCTCGTCGAAGATCAGTAACACACCGTATTTATAGGCTTTCAGGCGCAGACATTCCAGAAACGAACGGTCCTGAATCAGCAATCCATTATTTGCGGGGATGGGTTCCACAATGATACAGGCAATATCGTCGGCGTGTTCCTGCAGGGTCTCATCGAGTGCTTTGCGATCATTTAGTGGCAAAACGATGGTTTCCTGCGCAAAGCTGGGAGGAATACCCGCTGAGGTGCTTACGCCAAAAGTTGCCAGTCCGGAACCTGCCTTTACCAGCAGGGAGTCGACGTGTCCGTGGTAACAACCTTCAAACTTGATCACTTTACTCTTTCCGGTGATCCCGCGGGCCAGACGCAGGGCCGACATGACCGCTTCCGTTCCCGAACTGACAAAACGGATCTTATCGATGTAGTTGTGGTTCTCCGTAATGAGTTTTCCCAGTTTATTCCCCAAACGGGTGGGGGTCCCGAAGGACGTTCCCTTAGCAACAGTCTGCAGCACTTCTTCCCGAACCTGATCGTTATTATGACCAAGGATAAGGGGGCCCCAGGAGCAGCAAAAATCAATGAACTCATTGTCGTCCTCGTCAGTAATGCGGGCTCCCTGTCCTTCCTTAATGAAAAGAGGAGGACCGGAAACCGATTTGAAAGCTCGTACCGGGGAATTCACTCCTCCGGGAAAATAGTGCTTGGCTTCCTCGAAAAGGTCGGCAGATGTTTGTCGGTTGATCTGTTTGCTTACTTCCATGTGGTTCTCCTTGTTTTGTTTCTGGCGAATGCCCGAACGACAAAAGTACATTTTTGTTTATCGACGGGACACCCATGCCTGTCAATAATCCGTAAACAAAGCAGGGTGGTGAAAAATAATTTGTTTCGCGTATGAATATATTTGTTTTTCTTGTATTTTTACGGGAAAAACATGACCCGACTTTCCGAAACGCGGGTGCAAATAGCCGCCCTTCAATATCTGGAACGCAAATACCAGCGCTGGGCCCGGGGTGGCCGCGTCTTCTCTGATATCGAAGTCCACACCCGTCGTAAGGCAGGTGGTAAACGTGCCGATGGCTTGCTGGCCTATCGATCCTGGATCGGCGGGACCCGGGTGGTAAGTATGGAAGCCAAGTCGTATAATACCCTGCGGGCCATCCGACCCCGCCTGCATGTATGGCAGTTCCTGGGGAATTGTGCCCGTGCCGGATTTATCATTTGCGTTCTCAGCGGAGCGTTTTTCACCTGGTACCGCTTCGAAGATACCTACTGGCAATTTGCCATTCCCATCAACACCATGGTAATCGGTGCCCTCCTGTACGGAGCACTTACCCGTAATCACTACGGTCATTTGACGGTCGATATGATCCGGCAACTAACCCAGTATCCCGCTAACTTCCGGTGGCTGGCTGTCTCGAGGGATTCCCTGGGGTCGCTGTCTCAGGAAAAGCGAACCGCTCTCCTTAAAATATGTCGCCATCAGGGAGTCGGCCTGCTTTCCGTAAATGGCTCCGGATACGTGGAGGAGGTGGTAAAAGCGCGAAAAAAGTCAAAATGGTTTGGCGATTTTTTGTCGGTCTACGCGAGAGAGGCCGGTATCCGTAAAGAATTGCGTTAAATATCCTATTTTTGCCGAAAAGGCAATCCCATGGAAAAACAAATCAATACCTGTATCGCTGAGTTGCTCTACGAGCACGATGAGGTGATCGTTCCGGGTTTGGGTGCCTTTTCCCTGGCTTATAAAGCATCGAATATCGATCCCGTCCAGGGTAAGATCCAACCCCCAGCAAAATCCATCTCTTTCAACGAACAAGTAGCTGCCGACGATGGCCTCTTTGTTCGTTACCTCAGCGAAAAGACCAATCAAACGGAAGATGAGGCCCGCCAGGCCATACGCGACTACGTCGAGAAGCAAAAGGCCAAACTCCGGCAAAAGGATATTGTGATCATCGATCAGGTGGGTCGCCTGTACGTCGATTTTGAGAATACCCTGCAATTTCTTCCCGATACTACCAATTTTAATACTGATACCTTTGGTCTTCCGGCCGTGCAAGCGATTCCGGTGCAAAAGACCGAAACCGAAAAACCGTCTACGGTACCCGACTACGGTCCGGCAGCATCTGATTCCGGCGCCGGGGCTTTCTTTCGGCGCAACCTCGGTCTGATCATCGGCATTGCTATCGTAGTGGTAGTTGCTATCCTGTTTACCATCCTGTATCCAAGGTTCTTTAAACCCGCCGAACCCGATCCAACCGCCAATTTGCCGGAAACCCGAACCAATGTACCTCCACCCCCTTCCGGCGATTCCAGTATGTTAGAGGATGTACCCGCGCTCGATTTCCCCGAGAACAGTAGTGGGCAGGAGCAAGATCCGGCCGGGGAGAACGATTCGCCACCCATGGAAGAAGATGACTACGAGGACAGCGAAACCGAAGCCAGTACACCTCCACCAAACCAAAAATCGGCAGTTATCGCCATCGGCGTATTCCGCGACGCAAACAACGTAAACAAACTCGTCGAGCGAATCTACGCCGCCGGGTACGAACCCTACCTCAACGAGGGCAATGGCAGCACCCGGGTGGGCATACAATTATCCTACCAGGAACAGAGCGAAGTGCAGGCTGCGTTGCGCCTGGCGCGTCGCGAATTTGCCGAAGATGCATTTATTATGCGTCGGGAGTAAACTTTTTTGGGCATCCTGGAATTTCCCTTGAGGGTATTCGCAATGCCCTCATTGTCGAACCAGAAGCACAATTGGAGTTGGAACGAAGTTTATTACATCATCAGATTTACCGCCAGGAGCGTTCTTCCGAATGGCTGGTCTTTATACACGGTGCCGGAGGCAGTATCGCCACCTGGAAATATCAGGTAGAGGCTTTTAAGCCCTACTTTAACCTGTTGCTCCTGGATTTGCGCGATCACGGAAAATCCAAGAACCTGCAGCCGGCTTTTGAAAATTACGATTTCGATATCGTCAGCGACGATATTCTTCGGGTCATCGATCACCTGGGGCTCACTAAAGCCCACTTCATGTCCATGTCACTGGGTAGTGTGATCCTTCAGAAAATCGACGAAAAACGACCGGAACTAATCGATAAGATGATCATGGCTGGTGGCGTTTTTCGGGCCACCTGGAAGATTAAGTTGTTCGTCCACTCCGCAAAATTCCTGTCCAACTTTCTGCCCTACCGCACCATGTACAATTTGTTTTCATTTGTCGTACTGCCAAAGAAGAACCACGCGCACTCACGACGCATTTTTCGCATGCAGTCGCAAAAACTGGCTCCGAATGAATACTATAAGTGGATCGGCCTCTATAAGGATTTCTTCCGGCTGCTGAAAAATTTCTTCAACCGGGAGTTGAGAACACTTAGCCTGGTGGCGATGGGAGCCGAAGATCACGTCTTTTTCCAGGCGGCGCGGCGATTTGCAAATACTCATGCCAAAGCTCATCTCGTCATCTTTGATAAATGCGGACATATCTGCAATATTGAACAGTACGAAGAATTCAACCAGAAGGTCCTGTCCTTCCTGTTACCAGAGGTGGCCCCAACGCGACAGATCTAGTTTAAGGGGAGGGCCGGTCCCCAGTGGTGCTGCCCATTACCGCAGTCAACTCCCTGCGCTTCGTATGTGCATTCTTTATTTAGCGGACACGACGGTACGAAACGTCAAATTTTAAAACCCATCCCCTCTGCGCCCGCTGAAGCTAAGCGCAGGAAGGGGAAGTTCTTTCGAAGTTTATTAGTTGTTTTTATTAATATCATCATCGAAGGACGGAAATTATCCTCTCTCCCTTCGAAAAAGGGAGTCAGAAGGTGGGTTTTGCCCAAAAAAGCACTATCGATCGTGTTTCGTACAGTCCTGATTTGCGGAGCGAAATTAACGCAGGAGGGTTACATCACCACTAATCGATTCCACTCGTCCGTCGGCCAGGGTTACCTGAGCGACAAACACGTAGACTCCAGTTGGCATAAGTTGGCCATTGACTCGTCCGTCCCAGCCAGCCCGATCAGCATCGGGGGGCAGGTTTTGTGCTTCAAACAGCAATTGTCCCCATCGATCGAATATCCGAAGGAAATTGACTTGCTCTACCTGGTTGCCGCCGTAGAGCCTGAACTGTCCATTGGGTCCATCCCGGCCGGGCCGAAAGGCGGTAGGTGCGTATACCTTCAATTGCCGGTCGACGAGTAATCGGACAGTGGCGGTGACCGAACATTCGGTGCTATCACTGGCGGATAGTCGGACCTCGGTGGTCTGGGTGGGTCTGACGACCGGTGTGGCGACCGAAGGAATCCCGAGATCGGGGCGGCTCGTCCAGTTGATTTGGGAGGGTGAAAAAGAGAATACGGGGTCGAGTAATACGCTATCGCCCAGATTTAGTTCAATTTCGGCCGGAAGGTCTACTAATTGGGCTGGAGGCTCAGGTATAATGATGTCCCGGCTTATCCGGCAATTATTTATATCGATCGCGGTGAGGGTGTAACTGCCTGCGGCCAAGCCAGATAACCGCGATGGCAGCGGCCGGGCCTCCTCCCCGCCGGGAAGCAGGGTGTAACTGTATTCCGGCGTGCCCCCATTAATAGTACTGATGGTGATTGAGCCATTGGTTTGACCAACACAGGAGGGTGGCGTGGCGTCCATTTCTATGGACAAGGGATCAGGTTCCGTAAGGGTGAATGCAGCACTATCCGTGCAGCCCGCAGCATCCGTTATGGTGACCCGGTAAGTACCCGCCCCAAGACTGGTACGTTCCGGGAAACCGTCGATCCCATCACTCCATTGATATTGGATGGCCCCGGTAGCACCGGTCACTTCGGAGCGTAACTGCCCGTCGCTATTCCCCGCACAGGAAATGACCTGGCCGTTGTACGAACTATCTGTTTCGAGGGATACCACGGGTCGACTGATTGCCGGAGTAATGGTAAGGGGACTATTTTGGCGACAGCCGGAAACCGGATCAAAGACTTCCAGCAACCGAAGCGTATCAAGGGCCTGACCGGAAAAGGAATAGGACACTGAGCCAGTCGTTTGGGTAAAGGTTTGCCCGAAACCTGACCAGTCGTTTTCCCAGGTTAAATCAACCCCGGATATACTGGTGGTGAGGGTAAACTGGCTTGGAGTCCCCGCACAAACCGGCTCCGGCTCGGTAGCCGTAAGAATTATGGAATCCCGAAAGACGATGCTCACCTCCAGCAGAGAATCACATACGGAAGGGCTGGTGCCGGGAATGCGAAGGGTGCCGACCGGGTTTGCCTCGGTAAACCAGACATTCCCAACTAACAGGGAGTCGCCCGGACAGAGGGTGTCCCGAACTTCCCGGGTGGCAGGCGGTGAAAAGATCAGATCTACCATTACCAAGCTATCACATCCCCGACGATCGGCCATTGGTAGCCATACCAGCCCGCCGGGGCGTCCGGCCTCAAATACCTGATCGCCCACAACCAGGGTATCTTCGAAACACAGTGTGGTGGTGATCAACCCGGTGTCCGGTTTATAAAACTGCAGGTCTACCCGCAGTATCGAATCACATGACGTCCCAGGTCCGGGCAATAGTACGGCGCCCGACGGGTTATCCCGGTTAAACACCTCACCCGCAAATACGATCGAATCGGAGGGGCAGATCAGGGGTTGCACCCGTTGGGTATCTAAGGGTATTAGTGATCGATCGAATGAATCTTCCAATCCCGCCGGACAAACGGAATCCCGAAACTCAGTTACCCGATAAGTCACCAGGCTATCCGCTAATCCCAACGGCGGCAAACAAAAGGGAACCGTCGAGACAGAGTCGGTCACTGTAAAGGGATAATTAACCGTAGTATCCGAGGCCTGCACTTCCAGCGTAAAGGAAAAGGGGGCCCTTCCCAAAGCTGAAATCTCCACGGAGTCACACCCGTTTGCGCACACCCTCCGGTCATCGCTAATGAGGGTGAAAAAAGGCGCAATATTTTGAGTACCCACCCGGACCGTTGCTATTTGGCGACAGCCAAGGGTATCTACCACCGTATAGGAATAAGAACCCGGGAACAGACCGGTCCGCACCGAATCCGTAGCGCCATCCAGCCAGTTTATGATCGGTGCACCCGCAGCACCTTGAATATTCAGGGTTATCTGTCCGTCTCCCGCCACCGTACAGGACTCGTCGACTACTTCCTGAGTGACCATTAGTTCACAGTTAGGATCGGGTATGAAAAAGGAACAGTCTTGCTGGCAACCGGAGGCATCGGTGAGCGTCAAGGTGTATTCACCGGTAGGAAGTGCAGGGATTTCGACCATCCCGGCCATCGCTATCGTGAATGTATCGGGTTGCGGCCCCGCTAAAATCGCGGTAAAAGGAGCCCGGCCACCCTGAATGTCCAGGATGGCAGTATCGGTTTGGTTGCCGCACGATAAGGCGAGTGGATCGATAACCGGCAATACGACCGTTGTGTCAAAGGTGCAGCCCCGTGCACCCGTGACCCGGACGGAGTAGGTTCCATTGGGGAGGTTTTCGGCAAACGACCGTCCGTCGAACCGGTTTTCTGTCCAATCATACATGTAAGGTGCCGTTCCTCCCGAAACGAGCAGTCCGATCCGGCCATCTTCACTATCGGAACAGGTCGGAAGCTGAATCTGGGGAGCGATGGATACGTTGCAATCGGGCCCTTCGATAAACGAGAAGCAATCAACCGAGCACCCGCGATCATCTACCACCAGCACCTGATAATCACCCTTAGGTAGTCCGGTAAAGGCAAAGGAGTCGGCTGCGGCAAAGGTCAAACTGTCGATCACCGGCCCGGTCAGGAAGACGGAGTACGGTCCGGTGCCACCACCAAAAGACCCCGAGATAATGCCATCATCAGCCAGTGGAGCTGAGAGGTCCCGTGCCTCCGCGCATGCCAGAGTAAGGCTATCGGGTTGCGGAACCCGAATGGAATCCCGGTACACACAAACCCTGGCGTATTGAATGGTCAGAAAATAGGTTCCGGCGCCTACGCCGTTTAGCGGATTGTTGGCGGGATTATCCGGTGAAGACCAGTTGTACCGAAAAGGCCCCGTTCCTTCCGTGATTCGCACCGCTATTTGGCCGTCGGTTGCACCGAAGCAGGTAACCGGACGAAAAAGTTCGATCGCAGCCTCCAGACGGTTAAAGGTTACATCGAAGTTCTCCGAATCGGAGCATCCCGACGTGCCGTCATAGACATAGAAACGCCGGAAATCCGAGTTGGGCCGGAGGGTGTCGCCTACTTCATAGCGAATGCCGTTACCGTTGGGCTGGCTATAGTAGGCCGGATCGCGCAGGTTGGTCCCCGAAATAGGTGGTAAGACCACTTCATTACAAACCGTTTGGGCGGGGATGGGATCAATATCAGGAGGGGGGATGGCATTAACCTGGAAGCTTACCTGATCGGAGCAGGAGTTACGTTCATCGAAAATATAAAAGGTTGTCAAGCCGGAAATGAGATAGCTGTCGCCCGTATCGTAAACCTGACCAGTACCGCCGGGCTGGGTGTAATAGCGTGGATCGTTGAGCCGGGCCCCCGTAATATCGGGGAAGGTAAAGGATGAGCAGGTTTCCTGATCGCCAGGGGCATTAATAGCCGGAGCCTCGGTAATAGTAATCCGAAAGGACTCCTGATCGGAGCATCCCCCCGTACCTCCGTAGACATACAGTAGTTGCGACGTGGTAATGAAGTCTCCCGGCTCATAGCGGGTTCCCGCCCCGTTGGGACCGGTGAAATAGGCCGCATTGGGGGGCACATTAGAACCCTGGATAGGCGGCAGCTCAAAGTTTCCGCAGCTCATCTGATCGGCGACCGCAGAAAAAGCAGCGGCCGAACGCACTTCGACATTGGTGGATTGAGTGATCGCGCAACTACCTTCGGTCGGCGTAAAAATCAGGGTGTAGTTGCCGGTCCCGACGGCGGATGGATTGAACCGGTTGGCCGAAACACCCGTGCCGCTCCAGGTGCCGGATACCCCATCGATAATCGTCGGTAAGTTTTGGTTGCCCTGGTTCGAACAGTACGGACCCAGATCCGGGATGGTATAAGTGGTGGTAGATCCCGTAACCCGAATGTTATCCAGATAGTATTCTTCATTATTCGCCTGGGTACCCAGGCGAATACGGATTCGCACCGTATTTCCCGTCAGGTCATTGGCGGAAGCAGTTCCGTTGTCATTGCCGCAAAAATACCCGCCCGGGAAGGCCGTCCATGAGCCACCGTCTAGTTGGTATTCCGCATAGGCCTGATCATGTCCACTAAAGAACCCTGTAGTACTGAAATTAGGGCCCGCTGGATAATCACACTCTAAACCACCATTATTGGTAATGGTCGCAAACAGGTCGACACATCCTGCTCCGGAAATGTCTATGACTTCCGTCAAAAAGGTACTTCCGTTATTGCCGCGGTTGCCATCACAGGAAAAACCTTCAATGTCATTGACGCGAAATACGCCATTGTAGACGCCCCAATAGGCCCCATCCTGGTTGTAAGGGCCGGGATCATCACAATCGTTGAAGGAGGTGGTCCAGCTACCATCGGGGGCTTGTTGGGTGCCATTGGCGTAGGCGGAGAAATTTTCCTGCCAAATGGTCTGCCCCTGCATGGCGGATATCAGGCCGGAAGCCAGGCAGATCAAGGCTATACGGAGAAGTTGCGGACGCTGTAAAGGCAAAAATCGGATCACGTTTTTGGGGATAAAGCAGAGTAACGGTGGAAGATAACCGTTTGTTGAGGAATGCCGGCAATGGAAAAGGGAAAATGGTAGGTTTGACGTTTGGGGTTTGAGGTAACCTAATACCTAACCTCACACCTCAGACCTGATTACGCTTGATTAGTTCATCCATTCTTTTTATCTTTGCACCCGCTTTTTAAAAGTTCTTTACCATGAAAGCCTTAATTCCATTCAGCATTCCGGTTTCTGGATTGCGGGACGGACTTCATCAGTACGATTTTACCGTAGACAAGGCCTTTCTGGCAGCCTTCCCCGACACTCCGGTGGAGGAGGGGGATCTCAGGGTTCACCTGGATTTCCACAAACGGCCTGCCATGTTTGTCCTGGAATTTACGGTAGAGGGTACGGTACGTGCAGCTTGTGATCGCTGCCTCGAAAATATTAACCTGCCCGTTTCGGGTGAACACCGGATCGTGGTTAAATTCAGCGAGGAAGAGCGTGCCGATGAAGCTGAAGTGGTGTACGTCGCACCCACGCTGGAAGAGCTGGACGTGTCACCATACGTTTACGAATTCGTCGTATTATCTTTGCCCCTGGTAAAGGTGTACGAATGCGAGGACGACGAAAACGCTCCGTGCAACGAAGAGATGTTGTCCTACCTCGAGAAAAGTGAAGATACCGATCCCGGGGAGGAAACCCCGAATCCCATCTGGGATGAACTGAAAAAGAAATTGAATCAACATAAATAAGCCGTCAAATACCAGGCCTGGTGCCCGGGACGACGCCCAAAACAGAGAACAATGGCACATCCTAAGAGTAGAATCTCCAAGCAACGCAAGCACAAACGCAGAACGCATAAGAAAGCTGCGGTGCCTACGGTAGCCACCTGCAAAACGACCGGTGAAAAGCACCTGTATCACCGCTCCTACACCGACGCGGAAGGAAATACCTATTACCGCGGTAAATTGCTGATCAAAGCCGAAGAAGAAGATATCTAGGCCTTGATATGTACGGTTAAAAAAATACCTTAGCTCCCATCAATCGTTCGGTTTGATGCGGAGCTTTTTGCTTTTGTACCGACAACGAAGTGGTTTTGCGCCGCAGTACTTCGTGCTGGGACACCAAACCACTTCGAACGCGGTATAGCTCTGCCCAAACCACAAACCAATTCCCGTATGAAGAAAATAATCCAAACGGACAAAGCTCCGGCTCCCGTAGGGCCTTATAACCAGGCCATTATCCACAACGATACCCTCTACGCTTCCGGTCAGATCGCCCTGGATCCCGCAACCGGTGACCTCGTCACCGATACCATCGAAAACGAGACCCACCGCGTGATGCAGAATGTGCAGGCTCTGCTGGAGGAAGCTGACCTTACGTTTGCCGACGTACTCAAGTGCAGCATCTTCGTATCGGATATCGGGAACTATGCACGCATCAACGCCGTTTATGCCGAATACTTCGACGAAGAAACGGCTCCGGCGCGGGAGTTAGTCCAGGTAGCTGCCTTACCTAAGGGCGTTAATGTGGAAATTTCCGTTATTGCCGCCTTCGATTAAATAAACGTGAGGTCGGGAACACACTTATCTGTAAAGTAAGGATAGTCAAAGCCCAACCTCACGGTACAATGTAATGGGTATAAGGTATCAGGGTTAAAGCGTGTCCTACTACCTGATACCTTCTACCAAATACAAGGTGAGGTTGTGACATGCATTAATTTAACAAACATCTTAGCCTCAATACACTGTAATCTAAGTTATTTGAAAATATGGGTAGGGCATTTGGGCAAAAGACA
>CAYFGK010000033.1:0-53397 GCA_964342305.1 uncultured Saprospiraceae bacterium
TAACGTAAGGTTGGGCACAAACTATTTCTTAAAGAGAGGATACCTAAGGCCCAACCTCACGGTACAGGGTAGTTGGTATAGTGTATAGAGATTCGAGCACGTCCTACTACCTAATACCTAATACCCTCTACCAAATACAGCGGGAGGTGGGGACACTCCGCTCTTTATCAATCAATTAGACCCCAACCTCACGTTTTTTTATTGGTTGCTGAGGAATTCCACCCCCTCCTTTAAAACCCGAATCACCTCGTCGATCTCTTCCCGATGGGTACGAAAGCTCAGAACGGCCAACCGGATCCAAAACACACCATCAATGCGGGTTGAGGAAAGGAATACGCGTCCCTGCTGTTGGATGTATTGGACGAGCGCCTCATTGAAGGCATTACTGTCACCCTGCTTCGGTACGTACCGGTAGATCATGACCGATAATTCCGGTGGCGGTCCTACCCTGAATCCCTCCTCCTGAATACGTTGGTAAAAGTATTGGCAAAGCAGAGCCTTTTCTTCCAGGGCAGCCCGGAATGGCTCAGTGCCGAGCAGATGCAGGGGGAGCCACAGGCGTAACCCCCGAAAATGCTTGGACAATTCCGGGGACAGGTCGGCAGGACTCCATTCCTCCGTAGCTCCCAGCGCATCCTGCAGGTAACTAGCCGTATGGTGATAGGATTCCACCAAATTTTTTACGTCGCGTACCAGTACCACTCCGAGCCCGTAGGGCACAAAAAGTCCTTTGTGTGGATCAATGACGACGGAATGGGCGCGTTCGATTCCCCGAAAATGCGGTGCAAATTTTTCGGAAAGAAGATAAAAGCCGCCGTAGGCAGCATCGACGTGGTACCATATATCATGTTCATCGGCAATGTTGGCGAGTTCGTGCAGGGGATCGATCGCCCCGGTATCGGTGGTGCCACCGGAGCCAACGATCATGAAGGGTTGTAATCCGTGCCGGATATCAGCCTCGACGGCTTGCCGGAGTAATTCGGCGTTCATGCGGAAATGGGCATCGGTTGGGATATACCGTATTTGTGCTTCCCGCATACCGGCGATCCGGAAGGCTTTCTGGATGCAATGATGCGTTTGCCGGGACACGTAGACCACCTGTTTGTCCATGTCTGCTGCCTTTATATTACGGGCATCGCGGGCAGTAGTGACGGCAATGAGGTTGGCCAGGGAACCGCCGGAAGTGAGGTTGCCGTGAGCCGTTTCCGGCAGACCTACCAGTTGGCACATCCACCGGATGAGGTTGTTCTCGATGCGCACGGCACCGGGGCTGGCGAAGAACATGCCGGCGTACCGGTTGGTTACGGCGGCCAGGTAATCGCCCAGAGCGGAATGGTAGATTCCTCCGCCGGGTATATATCCCAGGTGTCGGCCGGATGCCGGATTAATACCGTTGCGATCTACGTGGTCGTGCAGTAGGGCAAGTAGTTGCTCCAGTGGTTTACCTTCTTTTTCGATGGGCACATCGTTCAGGCGGGCGCCCCGGTCAGCACGGGCATCAAAGGCATTGCGGGCGGGCAATTCATCCAGGAACTGATCGGCGTATTCCATCACGGTTGCATTCCAGCGGTGTCGTTGGTCAGCCGGAATTTCTAATCTGCGGGCAAGGGCTTCCAGTTCTTCTAATTCGGTGGTACTGGTTTGATTCATATGGTCTGGTTAATCCTGTTTTTCCTGTTGATTGGTCAGGTTTGTTGCGTACAAGCTGTATTCCCAGTGCTTGCGGGCCGCTTCGGGGTCGCTGGCGACTGTATTCAGTGATCGGGGTTTTTGATTCTCATCGAAAAAGGTGCCGGAGGCCGCCGGTATGTCTGGCTGGGACGCCAGGAAAATGGAAGTCTGAGCCCCTTTGTCTGGTTTGCGAAAGGCCAGCACACTCATAATACGCCACAAAAGTCGTTCGTACCAGCGGGCATCGGAAGTAGTTCCGATCGCGGTGGCCACCACACCCGGATGCAGGCAGTACGTTTCGATATTCGGATAGCGCCGGGCCAACTCCGTGGTGAATAGGACATTAGCCAGTTTTGATCGGCAATACGCCCGCAATCCATTGTACGAGCTGATGGATTGGTCAAGATCGTCATAGGTCATTTTTCCAGACAAATAGGCCTTGGAAGCCACGTTGATCACTCGGGCTGCGGGTGCCTTTTGCAGGAGGGGCATTAATCGTAATGTCCAGAGGAAGTGCCCCAGGTGGTTGACTCCCCATTGTAATTCGTACCCATCGGCAGTCGCTTGCCAGGTTGCGGAGTACAGTCCGGCATTATTAAGGAGCACGTCGATTCGCTCGTCCCTGTCGAGCAGTATTTGCGAAGCCTCCCGAATGTTATCCTGGCTGGCCAGGTCGAGTTGTAAGACCTCTATCTCCGCTCCGGGCGTTTCCCCGCGAATGGCGATGGCTGCTTCTTCGCCCGCGGCGGGTCGGCGACAGGCCAGGATCAGGCGGAAGCCCAACTGTGCCAGACTTTTGGCGGAAGCCAGACCAATACCCGCATTACCTCCCGTGATGATGACAGTTTGTTTTTCCATGTTGTTCTAATTGGCCCTCTGCCGGATGAACCCCGGAGCGGGGCTGCAGAATATCCGGATTTTTAGCGGGATTTCCTTAGTTTTAGAGCTATCCTGGTCTGAAGACCAGGATGCCCGACCATTCCGGTATCACACACAAAAAACAAAACAGATGTTCAAACAACCCGCAAATTACTTATGGATCGCCCTGCTTTTGGTTTTTGGCTGCAGCCAAAAAACGACCAATTCGGGAGGTGACGCTGCGGTGCAGCAAAAGGCTAATGAACTGGCCCAAAAGTACATCATTACCGACGGACACGTGGATTTGCCCTACCGCCTCAAGGTCCGGAACTTCCGGTTTACTAAGGAATACCTGGGGATTCCCATCGAAACGGAGGATGGCGATTTTGATTACGTACGCGCAAAAGAGGGTGGCCTCGACGCACCATTTATGTCGATTTATATTCCCGCGAATAAAGGAACGGGTATGGAAGCCTACAAGCTGGCCGATTCGCTCATCACTATGGTGGAAGGCATCGCAAAAGAGCACCCGGATAAATTTGCGGTAGCCACCACGCCCGATCAGGTGGAAGCCAACTTTAAGAAAGGTATCATTTCCCTGCCAATGGGGATGGAAAATGGGTCGCCAATCATGGATGATCTGAAAAATGTAGCCTACTGGCACGATCGCGGCATTCGCTACGTTACGCTGACTCACTCCAAGGATAATCAGATCTGTGATTCCTCCTACGATGATGCGGGTACCTACGGTGGTCTGAGTGACTTTGGCCGTGAAGTGGTGAAGGAGATGAACCGGGTGGGTATCATGGTCGATATCAGTCACGTGAGCGATAACACCTTCTGGCAGGTGATGGAAATGACGGATGTTCCGGTGATCGCTTCTCACTCCAGTTGCCGCAAGTATACGCCCGGCTTCGAGCGCAATATGGACGATGACATGATCAAGGCCCTAGGCGAAAACGGAGGGGTCATTCAGATCAACTTCGGCTCTAGTTTCCTGGATATCGAAATCCGGAAAAACAATGAAGAAAAGCGGGAGGAACTCACCAAGATGCTGGAAGACAAAGGCCTGGGTTTCCGGGATGACGCCGCCCAGCCGATCATCGAACAATTCCGCAAAGATAATCCGACCCTGTACTCCGATGTACAAATGGTGGCCAACCACATCGACCACGTCGTTAAACTGGCCGGTATTGATCACGTCGGCCTCGGGTCCGATTTTGATGGGGTAGGAGACTCCCTGCCGACCGGCCTCAAAGATGTCAGTCAGTATCCGAACCTCATTGCCGAACTTCTGCGTCGCGGCTATTCCGAAGAGGACATCGCCAAAGTATGCTATAAGAATGTCTTCCGCGTGTGGCGCGCAGTAGAGGAGGCAGCGGAATAATTAATCAGGTTTGAGGTTTGGGGTTTGAGGTTATAGGTAAGGTGGTAGGTGACCTCAAACCCCACACCTCAAACCTCAAACCTGACAAAAGGTGCTTCTACAGCAAATGGACGATCAGATTGCAGCCTGGGAACACACCGGTGACCGACGCCGGGTGTTCCTGCGCTGTTATCGGGTGATGACCGGAAATATGCTGACTGCCATTGAGGAGGGGTATTTTCGGGATAGTAAATGGATCGACACCTTGCTACACTGCTTTGCCGATTACTATTTTCGGGCCTTGCACTGTTACGACTGTGGTGATCCGGTGACCAGGGTTTGGAAAGTGGCCCATCAGTTAACCCAGGGAGAAGATTTACACAACCTGCAGCGCCTGCTCCTGGGGATTAATGCGCATATCAATTACGATCTGGTACTCACCTTGCGGGATATGCTGCAATCGGAGTGGAGTGCCCTTACTACCGAACAACGGGAAGCGCGCTATCTGGACCATTGCCTGGTGAATCAGGTTATCGGTGCCTCCATCGATCAGGTCCAGGATGAGATCCTGGAACCGGGAGACCCGGTCTTAGCCATTATGGACCGACTACTCGGCCGGGTCGATGAGTATCTGGTTTCCCGCCTGATCCGAAAATGGCGGCAGGAGGTCTGGGAACAAGCCGAACATTTCCTGGCCTATCCCGGGCCAACCAATCAGGAACACCTGCGCCAGGATCTGGAAGCAGCCGTGCTCCGCCTTGGGGAGCGAATCGTACAGGTTTGGTAGCACTTCTTTCAATCTTGAAGGAGTGGTTTTCGGCGCAATTGCCTATTAATCAGTTTTGTATAAGTAGTTTATATCTAATAATTCATTGGGTTGGTCGCAAAAAATAGGGGGGCTGGTTACAGTTTACCAGTATGCATCCGACAGTAATGGCAGGGCGCTATATTGTTGGCCTTCATTGCTTCATCACCTAATCACCCGTACCAATGGACAACGCTACCAACTCCACCTCAAATCCCGTCAAACGCGCTTGGGGTTTTATTCTCATCGGCTGGTTTATCATAACGATTGCTTTGTTTGCCTCTTCCTGGTTCCTGACCAATTCAGGTCAATTTGGTCTGTCGGGCCGAACGGCAACCTGGTTGAAAGCACTGATTATGTCGGGCATTACGGTGCCCGGGATCATTTGGCTGGCAACCCGGATAGACAGCTGTTCGTTACGTCAGCTTGGTATTCCGAAAACCGGGCGTTTTATTCGGCATGTACTACTGGGGTTAGGGCTGGTCTTTATTCCTTTCCTGCTTACACTGGTTATTAGCCTGGCATTTGGTTGGGTGGATGTACAATTCAATGCCGGAAACGGGGTGCTGATATCTGTCTTTTCGGGCTTTGCCATTACCTTCCTTTTCGAGGCTTTACCGGAGGAATTAGCTGTTCGGGGATATATTCTCCATCGTTTAAATACTGTTTACCGCCGATGGTTAGCAGGCCTGATCTCGGTGGGGTTGTTCGTCCTGGTTCCCGTGTTCTTGTATCTGGTCAATCGATTTTTGCTGGGTGAGGAAATATCTATTGGGGGCTCTAATGGGTTAAGGCCCTCGTACCTGATCATCATGGTCCTGTTCGGAGCTTTTCTGGTGTACCTGCGGGTTGTAACCAGATCCATTGTGGTGGGGATGGGCTTTCATCTTGGCTTCGTGCACTTTGATCGCATCATGGGATTGGAGTCGCACCACCTGATTCAATTTACGGATGCCAGTGGAGAAGGGCCCATGCAAATGGTGCTGTTGATATGTTTTGTGATCATGTTGGTCGGCCTGTTCCTGTATCCGCGTTGGCGGGGCCGCAAAATGGGTTGGCAAGAGTATGCTATGCTCGGCGGGGCTTAACCTGATCTGATTTTAGTCTGGTTGGGAAAGTGGTACAATGTCAGTCAGCTGACAAAAATGGCAGATGGCATCGGGGATGGCATCGCAGATGAAACCGCCAACAGTCCCTCCTGCGTCATACCTCCTGAAAAACCAACACCCGCACCCGACATGATCACCCTCAAAATTACCTGGCGATATTGCCTGGCCTTCTATTGTATGGTCATGCTCTACTCCTCTCTGCACGAACTGGTCCACCACTTTGCCGGCTATCTGATTTGTGGCGATTGGGGCTATAAAACATTCAACTACTTCGAGACGGCCTGCGAAGGCACCCGCAAGAATTACCTGGCGACCTACGCCGGACCGGTATTTACCTTCGCCATGATGTACGTTGGTGCGCACTGGCTGCGTACCGGCAAAACCAATTACCGCAAGCATCTGGGATTTGCCACCATCATGGCCCAGCTCCCCCTGCAGCGGATGCTGATGCCCTTCTTCCGGATGAACGACGAGTATTACGCTTCCGCAAAATTGTTTGGCAGCACTCCCCTGGTGTACTGGACCGTGGGCATATTGATAACGATTATTTGTCTGCCGCCACTGCTACTCGCCTTCCGGTCCATTGCCAATAAGCGCCATTGGTTGTGGTTCCTCTTTTACCTGATCTTGTTTCCCTATTTACTCTGGGGACCGGTGTTCGGCGGCCTGGAGTACTTAATGGTACAACGGGGCGTACTGGACCAGACGATTATCGGCATTGGCCTGTTGTTCATCATCAACGAAGTCGTGACGATCATCGGGTATGTTTTTACGAAGCGGTTTATTGAACCTCATCGCAGCTCACCGACTGGTTGAGGTAGTCTTTTTAGTGAAAGCCTTATAAGCAAGGGTTATCATAAAATCCGCCCTGCTTTTTGCCAATGTAAAAGAGTTTCCGGGAGAGACGGATGGTGGCGGGAATGACTGGAAGGAGGCTTTCGCCAAAATGCATATCCTTCGCTCCGATCAGACTTTTCGCCGGTTCATCATTGCCCGGTCCTTGCTCCTTAGTTCTGCGCTGACCTCTACCATCTCGATCAAGGGAATCATCCTGATATTGTCGATTATCGGATTAGGTGGTGCCTTGGCAAGCTTACGTCTGCCAAATGTGGAGCAGGAAAAGGGATAAGGTGCACGCCTGTGCCGGATTAATTGATTGTCAATGGATTAATGTGCTGCAATCCGAACCACTTGACCGAAAGCCCGTTAGGTTGATAGACAAAAGCTATGAACCTTGCGCAATCAGACCAACGCTCCTGACCGCAGGTGGATCTCCTCCATCTGCTATCCATTCACGCCTTTGTGGATTGTTTGCCTGCTGTTCATTTGGGGATGTTCACCCAAAACGGCCCCGGTTACCCTACCGGCCGATACCACCACCCCCTTTTCGGTATCCGGTCAGGAAGTCACGCCGGAGCAATGGTGGACTGTATTCCAGGACGAACAACTGAATACGCTGGTCGATTCGGCCATCGCTAATAATTTTGACCTGCGTACCGCCTGGGAACGCCTGCGTGCTAACAGCGCTATCGTTACTCGTGAAAAATCGTTTAAACTACCCAAGGCCGATGTATCAGTAAATGCGGCGGAAAGTTTCCCTCAGCCCGACTTCGTGGGTGGTGAGTTGGTGCGGATCGGATTTTCGGCCGATTACGAGATCGACCTTTGGGGACGGATACAGGCCCAGATCGATGCCGAGCAATACCGCCTGGAAGCTACCCGTGCTGATTATCAAGCGGCCGCTATCACTTTGTCGGCCCAAATCGCCAGCACCTGGTATCAGCTGCAAACGGCTGAGAATCGCCTGGCATTGATCGATCTGCAGATCGCTACCAACCAGCAAATATTGGAATTACTGGAGGCCCGGTTCGGTAACGGCCAGATTCGCGGCGTCGACATATTGCGGCAAAGGCAATTGGTGGAAGCTTCCCGGGGCCGGCGAATAGACGTAGAAGCCCAGGTGGAGACCCTGGAGCATCAATTGGCGGTCCTATGCGGGCAACCACCTCAGGTTGGTATTTCCTATCAGGTGGATTCCCTGCCTGATTTACCGCCGGTACCGGCGACGGGCCTGCCCAGTGAATTGGTCGATCGCCGACCGGATGTGCGTAGCGCATTCTTAAATCTTATGGGAGCCGACCGTGATTTGGCCAGGGCCATCAGTGCGAAATACCCGCGGCTTTCGGTTAATGCGTCGACCTCATTGCGGTCAAATAACCTGCAAAATTTGTTGCGTGACTTCGCCTATTCCTTTGCGGGGAACCTATTGGCTCCAATCTACTACGGGAAGGAACTGCAAGCAGAAGTCGAACGCTCCGAAGCCGTTAAGAATCAGCGCTGGTATGAATACGGACAGATCGTTCTGCTGGCCTTTCAAGAGGTGGAAGATGCCCTGATCCTGGAAGAGAAACAACGGGAACGTATTTCCAACCTGGAAGAGCAACTCGAAATCGCCGAGCAAACCTACGAGCAACTACGCATTCAGTACTTCAATGGGATCACGAACTACCTGGAAGTGCTCACCGCCCTGAACCAGCAACAACAGCTTCGATTCGATATACTCAATGCCAATATGCAATTGGTCGATGTGCGCATCTCTTTGTACCGGGCACTGGCCGGAGACTTTGCTACCGGTCGTCAATTAGAAGAAACGGGATCCTGATATCCCCCAAATCCGACGGTTATGAACTGGAAAAAAACAGCTTTGATTTGTCTATTTATCTGCGGCTTCGCCGCGGCAGTAACTACGCTGATCTATTCTACGGAACCCACCGCTCAGAAAGAAGGAGCTACCAAAGAGTCGGCCATGCTCGTAAATGTGGAGGCTGTACGGGAGGGAACGTTCACGCCCGTTATAACCACAACCGGGGTCGTGCAGCCGGAACAAGACATATTGCTCAGTCCACGTATCCAGGGAATGATCACCTCTTTGTCGCCGGGTTTCGTGCCCGGGGGCATCGTGCGCGAGGGGCAGGTGTTGCTTACTCTGGACCCCTCTGACTATGAGAATCAACTTAAGATGCGGGAAAGCGAGTTGGGACAGGCTATGGCCCAGCTCCGAATTGAAATGGGCCAGCAGGAGGTCGCTCGCCGCGATTACGAACTGGTCGACCGGGAACTGTCGGCCGATAAAAAAGCGCTCGCTCTGAGGGAGCCTCAACTTGATGCGGTCCAGGCATCGGTGGATGGTGCGCAGGCGATGGTCGATCAGGCTCAATTACAGGTGGACCGGACCACCATTCGCGCACCATTTAATGCTCAGGTGATAACCCGCGATGCCAACGTGGGGTCACAAGTTTCTCCGGGTATCCAGTTGGCCCGTTTGGTCGGGACGGATGCGTACTGGGTGGTGGCCTCTGTGCCCATGGCTCAGGTCGGGCGGATCAATATTCCCAATCGCAGTGGTGGCCGGGGCGCAAAAGTCCAATTGCGAAGTGCCAATTCCTGGCCCGACAGCATCTACCGGGAAGGGTATATTTATCAGTTGATGGGGACCCTCGACCAGCAAACACGCCTGGCGCGGGTGATGGTACGGGTGCCGGATCCGCTCGATCGGTCCCGACGGGGAGATGATACCTACCCATTGATGATCGGATCTTTTGTGGAAACCCGAATCCCTACCCGCCCGCTCGAGGATGTGGTGCGGGTGAATCGCGATTACCTGCGGCAAAACGAAACAGTATGGGTGATGGAAGACAAAGAACTTCGTATCCGCGAGGTGGATATCGTCTTTAAGGATGCCCGCTATGCCTACGTTTCCCAAGGTCTGCAGGAGGGAGATCAAGTGGTAACCACCAACCTGTCGACCGTTGTCGACGGAGCTCCCCTGCGTTTGGAAGGCGAAAACACAATGCCCCTTGATTCAACCCTCACCAGTAGCCAATAACCCGATCCAATATGTCTGAAAAAGATCCAAACGGTAAAAAGTACCGTGGCCCAATTGCCTACATGGCCAAGAATTCCATTGCAGCTAATCTGTTGATGATCATATTGATCGGTGGTGGTATCTGGACCATGTATTCCATCCAGAAAGAGGTTTTCCCTCAGTTCCAGCTCGATATTGTTGAGGTCAGCGTAGTATATCCCGGAGCCGCTCCGACGGAGGTGGAACAAGGGATAATTCTGCCCGTAGAGGAAGCTATTCGCGGTGTTCAGGGTATAAAAGAGATCACCTCGACGGCGGAGGAAGGATCGGGTCAGGTATCCATTGAACTGGTGACCGGACTGGACCGCATGAAGATATTCCAGGATATCGACCAGGCAGTGAACCGTATCAATACCTTCCCCGACGATATCGAAGAGCCGGAGGTACGCCTTCAGGCCCAGCAGCGCGACGTAATGGAGATCGGATTATTCGGCGAAGCCGACATCTGGACCCTGCGGAAACTGGGGGAGCGATTGCGCGATCAGCTGTTGAGTTCGCAAGGAATTACCCAGGTCGAGATCGGTAATGTACCCGATTATGTGACGCACGTGGAGATCCCGCGTAATACGCTGCGCCAGTATGGGTTAACACTCCAGGATGTTTCGGACCTGATCCGGCAGTCGAGTCAGGACATTCCGGCGGGATCGGTTGAGACGAGCTCGGGGGAGATCCTGCTCCGGATGAATGAACGCAAGGAGATGGCCCGTCAGTTCGAAGAGATCACCATCGTTACGAACCCGAATGGTGCTAAGGTGACGCTTGCTGATATTGCAGAGATTCGCGATGGATTTGAAGAAACGGGCTTCCACGCTCAGTTCAATCAACAGAAATCGGTAGAGGTACAAATTTTCCGGGTGGGTGACCAATCACCGCTGGATATTGAAAATACGGTGGAAGAGGTGCTGGATCAGTTCCGCGCGACGCTTCCTCCCGGCATTCAGGTCCGGATCGATAGTAACCGGGCCAACGATTACCGGCAGCGGATGGGGTTGCTAACCGAAAATGGTTTCCTGGCCATCCTGATCGTATTGCTCATCTTATCCGTATTTCTGGAGTACCGGTTGGCTTTTTGGGTGATGATGGGGATGGCTATTTCCTTTGTGGGCGGTATCCTGTTCCTGCCGATGCTGGGTATCAGCATCAACATGATATCGATGTTTGGGTTCCTGGTGGTTCTGGGTATTGTGGTGGATGATGCGATTGTGGTGGGAGAAAACATCTACGAGTACCGGCAGCAGGGGATGGGATTCATGCAGGCTGCCATTGAGGGTGCCCGCGATGTATCGAGGCCAATCGTATTTAGCATTCTCACCAACATTATTGCTTTTGTACCCTTACTGTTCATACCGGGAGCCACGGGGAAATACTGGTGGCCTCTGCCCGCGGTAGTTATCGTCGTTTTGGCCATTTCCCTGTTTGAGGCGCTGTTTATTCTTCCTGCTCACCTGGCCCACGGCTCCCGGAAGTCCAATTTCAAGCTGGGTAACTGGTTGCATCGCCAGCAGCAGAGGGTGGCCAGGGGATTCAATCACCTTGTTGATCGCTACTACCGTCCCTTTTTGGAGCGATGTTTAAAACATCGGTACATCACCTTTAGTGCTGCCGTAGCCTTGCTGGTGATGGTAGGTGCCTATGGTCTTAGTGACCATATGGGGATCATTATGATGCCGGAGGTAGCAGCCGATGAGATCGAGGCGGGGGTGTCCCTCCCGGTGGGTACTACGGCCGAACAGGCGGCGGAGGTAGCTGCGGAGATTACCGATGCCACCTACCGCATGTTCGAAAAGTACGACCTCTTCGAAGTAGCGGATGGGATCAAGACCAATGTTCGGAATCAGAACTTTATTGATGTGGAGATCGTGATGAAGCCACCGACCGAGCGCGACATGGTAGCTGGTGAAATGATCGCTTTGTGGCGCGATAATATTGGTGATATCACCGGTGTGGATCAGATCACCTTTGAAGCCGAACGCGGCCCCGGTGGCTGGCAACAGGATATCAGTGTTGACCTTAGCCACTCGGATATCGGAGTGCTGGAAGAAGCCAGTACGGCTTTCCTGAAAGAAATGGAGGCCTACGAAGCCACCCGCGACGTGAACGATAATTACAATCGGGGAAAATCCCAGTTTGACTTTGAATTGCTGCCGGAAGGCCGAAATCTCGGACTAACCTCGGCCGATGTGGGGCGCCAGCTCCGCAATGCATTCTTCGGCGCGCTTACCATGCGTCAGCTCCGGGGTACGAATGAAGTGGAAATACGCGTAAAATTACCCCGGGAAGAACGCCGGGACCTGTACAATCTCGAAGACCTAATCCTGCGTACACCTGCGGGCATGGAAGTCCCTCTGATGGATGTCGTACGACTTAAGGAGGGCGAGGCCTTTACGAGCATTAATCGACGTGATGGCCGACGCGTAGTATCGGTGGGGATGGACGTGGAGCCTAAAAGTGCTGTTTCGCGCGTGATCGAGTCTATCGAATCGGAGGTACTTCCCACGCTACAGAATGATTACCCGGGTATCACCTGGAGTTTCGAGGGCAGTAATGCCGAAATGCGGGAATCCACTGCTGCCCTGTGGGGAGGCTTCTCCATTGCCATGCTGGTGATCTACGCACTGCTGGCCGTAGCTTTCCGCAATTACTTCCAGCCGATAATCGTGATGGGTGCTATCCCGTTTGGGATTGTAGGTGCCGTGATCGGGCATATTATGCTGGGCTATGACCTGTCACTGGTTAGCCTGATGGGCGTTATTGCCCTGTCGGGTGTGGTGGTCAATGATTCCCTCATTATGGTCGATTATGCCAACAAGAAACGACAGGGGCGGTCGGCCTTTAGTGCTATTCACGAGGCGGGCGTTCGTCGTTTCCGGCCAATATTGCTGACCACGCTGACTACCTTCGGTGGTTTGGCACCCATCATTATGGAACGTTCTACCCAGGCCACTCAACTGATCCCGATGGCCATTTCGCTGGGATTCGGTATTGTGTTCGCCACCGCTATTATTCTGGTGATCGTGCCATGTATGTACATGATGCTGGAAGATGTGACGGATTGGGTCGGGTCATCCGATAGCGATAAACAGATGAAACCGGCCTGATTCTCTATAAAACATAAAGGTTGGTCAAAGGAAGTGTATCTTTCTACTATGAAGGAGACCTGTCAAGACGTCTTTTCCCAATGGGACGGAAAACATACCGAACCCCTGATTGGCTTATACCAGGACTACCAGGATCGTTCTGAGTTTTGGGATTATCTGGTGAGCGCCTATCTCGAGCACCCCGAATGGGAGGTGCCGGTTACCTGGTTGTTAAAGCACCATTACGACCAAAAGCAGGCATTGACAGTGGATCAGGTCCAGGTTTTACTGGATGGCTTTTCCAATCTGGAGCAGTGGGAGGCTCGATTACACATTCTCCAGCTTATTCCGAAGTGGAGGCTGAGCAAAGAACAGGCCTCCTCTCTGGAGCCCTTGCTGGCCAGTGCCATGGAGGATGAAAAACCCTTTGTTCGTGCCGCGGCTTATGAGGCTTTCGCCAAAATCGTTCCGTACCTTTCGGACCAAGCCCGCTCGTCTTTCCTGGAACGCTGCGAAACCGCCATGGCGACCGAGAGCGCTTCGGTGAAGGTGAAGCTACGGCGGGCGTTGAAGCAACTATCTTGAATCAATCTTACGCTACTACCTATGTCCATTTCAAACACCAGCGAGTACGATGGCATGGCACACATAAGTGCTATTGTTGCCAGCACCCTCAGGCAGATGCGGGCTTACGCCCAACCAGGTATGTCCACTAAAGAGCTCGATGACTACGGAGCTGCATTGCTGCAGGCAGAGGGTGCTAGGAGTGCCCCTATGCTGACCTACGGTTTTCCCGGCTGGACGTGCATCAGCGTGAACGAAGCCTTCGCACACGGTATACCCTCCTATGATGTAATTTTTGGGGAAGGAGACCTCATCAACATTGACGTATCCGCCGAATGTGAGGGCTTTTGGGCAGATAATGGGTGCTCATTTGTACTGGGGAACGATGTACACGGACACCAGGCATTAGTCGATGCTTCCGAGGAGATCTTGCGCAAAGCCATCCAGTCGATTAAAGGGGGCGTCCGGATCTCGGATATTGGACGAATTATCCATAGTGAGGCCAAACGACACGGCTACCATGTTATTAAAAACCTGGCGGGACACGGTGTGGGACGTAGCTTACACGAGGAGCCTTTCGAAATTCCCAACTACCGGGATCGTTTTAATAAGGAGCGCTTTCGCAAAAACACCGTGGTTGCGGTAGAGACCTTCATCGCTAACCGGTCGACCAAAGCGAATACCCTCGCCAACGGGTGGACCCTGGTCGGTAACCGGGGTGGATTTACTGCCCAGCACGAACACACGCTGATCGTAACCGATGGAAAACCTGAAATCCTGACCTCGGGGAATTCCATTGGATTTTGATCCACGGAACTATTTCTGATACCAAGAGGGTTCGTGAAATAAATGGCATTTATGGATCATAAGCAATCTGAGGTGACCATACGTTTGTTGGTGGAGGGCGATGTGGACACAGTGTACGAGTTGATCAAAGCAGCTTTTGCAGAAGTGCCGGAAAGCGATCATTCCGAACCTGATTTAGTGAGACGTCTGCGGGAGGATCCCGCCTATATCCCCGATCTGGAACTGGTAGCCGAAATGGATCAAAAGGTCGTCGGGCACATTCTGCTGACCAAGGTGCAGATTAGTTATGGTGACTCGTCAAAAGAGGCACTAGCCTTAGCGCCGGTTTCGGTGCTACCTGAATTACATGGTCGCCGGATAGGAGCAGCGCTGATCCGGGACGCGCACCGCCGGGCGGCAGAGTTGGGTTTTCATTTGATCGTCTTGATAGGCCATCCAACCTATTACCCCAGGTTTGGCTACCAAAAAGCGTCGGACTACGGGATCAAAGTTACATTCCCGGTACCCGATGAGGCGGTCATGGTCCATGAATTGGTTCCCGGTGCTCTTGATGAGTACGAAGGTACCATCCGTTTTGCGGAGGCATTTGGTTTGTAACTGGCTTTCGTTAACGCAAGGTTAGGGCTAGTGTGTTTGCTAAATAATTGAATGTCGTATTTGGTAGAGTGTATTGGGTAGCAGGGCACGCTTTAATCCCGATACCCTATACCTCCTACTATATACCGGGAGGTTGGGCTTTGACAAGCATCACTTTATAGATAAGTCTATGCCCAACCTCACATTCTTTCACTGAAATTTCTTTATATCATCACTCAGGTCGAATATCCGGGTGTGGGGCAGGGCCTCTTCCAGAATACTGTACCCTACAGCTGAGCGGTAACCACCGGCGCAGTGCACCACGACGGGTTTATCGGTAGGAATTTCGGAAGCTCGTTCCCGCAACTCGGCTAAGGGGATATTAATGGCATGGTCAAACACCTTATTGGTCTCTACCTCGCCGGGTTGCCTGATATCTACGATTGTGTAGTCTTCTGTATTTTTGGCGAAAGCCTCCGTGTCAAGATACTGACCATTCGCGCGGGCGGTTGCGGCAAAGACCAGACCTCCTTTGATCAGGGCTTCGTATCCAATGCGGGCAGCCCGGTACTTCGCTTCCTGTAGTGCTTCCGGAGAGCCGGCAATGAGGTAAAATGCCTCGTCGGGCTTGACTACGCTACCCAGCCAGGTTTCGTACTTACCCGACAGCTGGATGTTGTAGCTATGCTCGAGGTGATTATTCTTAAAGGATACCTGGTCGCGGACATCGACGATGCGAATTCCGGCGGGAATCTGATCGGGGCGTCCAAGCCGCTCGATTCGATCCAGGCTGGGTTGGAGATCGGGAGCTCCTTTCCGGTTCAGTTCAACGGCGTAGCTAAAGTAATGCGGTATGTGGGGCTGCCCATCGAGCAATTCCCGGATGAAGGCTTCCTCGGTCAGGTCCTGCAAGGCCCAATTTTCTTCCCGTTGTTGAGCAAGGGTACTGCTGCGCTCGTCGCTCATGTTTTTACCGCATAACGAACCGGCACCGTGGGCCGGGTATACGATGAGGTGGTCGTCAAGAGGTTTGATCTTTTCCTGGATGGTTTGGTACATCATATGCGCCAGTTCTTCGCGTTTTCCCTGGGTATGGCCTGCCTTTTCCCGGAGGTCGGGACGACCAACATCGCCGATAAACAAGGTGTCGCCGGTAAAAATGGCCACTCCCTTGCCCGTCGAATCCTTCAGTAAAAAGGTGAGGCTGTCGGGGGAATGTCCGGGCGTGTGCAGTGGATGTATACTTACGGAGCCTACCGCAAGGGTGTCCCCTTCGTCGAAGGCGGTATGTTCATACTGAGCGCCCAGCATCTGGCTGTGGTAGATGGGAGCTCCCGTATGCCGGTGCAATTCGAGGTGACTGCTGACAAAATCAGCGTGGGGGTGGGTTTCCAGAACCCCGATGAGCTTGGCTGACCGGGCCTTCAGGAAATCCAGGTAAGGTGCCGGGTCGCGCTGGGGGTCAATAACGATCGCTTCGCTATCGCTGAGGATCAGATAGGAAGCGTGGGCCAGGGATTCATCGTAATAGGACTCAATATGCATAATTGGCTTTATCGGTAAAACGCATCCAAGGTGCCGTTTTGTTTAATAAAGCTTCATATGAACATGTTTTCATGTGAAATTGGAAAGAACAGACCTGCCCCGGTTTGCGTGGCAGGTCTGTTGATGGAATTCCTATACATCGCCGATCTGAGTGCCACTGGGTACGTAGGCACCTTTCTTCATAACGATGATGCCATCGCGGATCACATAGGTATCCGTTTCGCCATCCTCCAGTGTTACCGAACCTTTGATGGTAACGTCGTGGCCGATCCGGACGTTCTTATCGATGATGGCGTTTTCGATAATGCAATTATCGCCAATCCCTATGGGGGCACCATGCTTGGGATTCTTGATCTCTTCAATGTCTTCGTAGTAATCGGCACCCATCACAATACTATTAGTGATCTCTGTGCCATCCCCGATGCGCGACCGGATGCCGATTACGGCCCGGTCTACTTTTTTGGCGTGGACAATACATCCCTCGGCCAGGAGTGCCCGGTTGAGGAAGGTGCCGTATATTTTGGAGGGAGCCAGGAGGCGCGGGTGGGTGTAAATATTGCGATCGTTATCGAACAGATTAAAATCCGGTATCGGATCGGTCAGCGCTATGTTGGCTTCAAAGAAGGATCGGATGGTACCGATATCCGTCCAGTAATTATCGAAGGCGAAGCTGGTCACTTTATAGCCTGATTCTATGGCGTTAGGGATGATCTCCTTACCAAAATCTACTGCCTTTTCGTTGTCGGCAAAAAGCTTGTTCAGCACCTTTTTATTAAACAGGTAAATACCCATGGAAGCCAGGTACAGCTTATCCTGCACGGCGTATTTTTCCTGCACCGGGCTTGCCCATTTTTTAATCTCTTCCCCTTGCGGTTTCTCGGTGAAACTATTGATTACCTGGTTTTCGTCGGTTTTCAGTATGCCGAAAGCCGAAGCATCGCGCTCCGTAACGGGAATGGTGGCGATGGTCAGGTCCGCTTTTTGGTCGATGTGATTCTGGAACAGCTCCCGAAAATCCATTTGGTACAACTGATCACCACTCAGGATCAATACGTAGTCGAAATCGTGGTTGATAAGGTGGTGCATCGATTGACGGACGGCATCGGCAGTGCCCTGGAACCAGTCACCACTATCATGGGTTTGTTCGGCGGCCAGCACATCTACGAAACCACGGCTGAACAAGTCGAAGTGATAGGTATTCTTAACGTGGGTATTCAGGGAGGCCGAATTGAACTGTGTGAGCACAAACATTCGCTTCAGGCCGGAGTTTAGGCAATTGGAAATCGGTATGTCGATCAAGCGGTATTTACCGGCAATGGGTACGGCTGGTTTAGATCGTTGACTGGTCAGGGGGTACAATCGAGATCCGACCCCTCCTCCCAGGATCAGGCTGATCATGTTTGCGTTCATAATGATAGCTGGTTTTCAAATTGTTTATAGATATCGGTGTAGTTGCTTGCTGCCTGGTTCCAGGAGAAATCCAGGTCCATAATCCGGGAACGCAGGGCCTGGAAACGATCGGGATGCTGGTAGTATTCGTAAGCCCGCCAGATGGCGTGCTGGGCCTCTTCCAGCGTGAAGGTGTCGAACCGAAAACCACGGCCCTCGCTTGGTGATTCCAGCATGTCGATGACCGTGTCCTGCAATCCGCCGACCGAACGCACAATGGGGACCGTGCCGTAGCGCATGGCGTACATCTGGTTCAGGCCACAGGGCTCCACCCGCGAGGGCATCAGCAGGAAATCAGAACCGGCGTAGAGTTGATGAGCCAGGCGTTCATTGTATTCGAGTGCGACGTCAAAGCGTCCGTTATAGACCTCCTTGAGGGTAGCCAGACCCTGGTGAACGGTTTGTTCGCCCGTGCCCAGAACCAGGAAACATATATCCGCGTCGGACCGCAACATGCGATCGATCAGGTCGGGCAACAGATCTGCGCCTTTCTCACGCACCAGCCGGCCAATGAAAGTTACTACCGGCAGACGGGCATCGAACAAGAATTGTTCCCGCAGGGCTTCTTTATTATTCTTTTTAAAGGCTTCAATGTCAGTATCCAGGTGGTAGTGTACCAGAGGATCTGTTTTGGGGTCCCAAACTACGTCATCAATACCGTTGAGGATTCCTACCGACTTGGCTGCTTCTTTCTGAAAAAGGCTTTCCAGGCCGTTCGAATCTTCGGCCAGTTCGGCCAGGTACTGCTCCGATACCGTAGTTACCCGCCAGGCACATTTAATGGCACTGGCTAATGGATTGACGTAGCCATCCCACTCCAGTAACCCGCGTTTGGTAACGGGGAAATCGGGCAGGATACTGGCTACCGGCCACGGAAACCGGCCGTGGTATTCGCCATTGTGGATAGTGAATACCGTCGGCAACTCCTGTAGGTCCTGGTAAGCAGGAGCGTGTTTTAGCAAAAAGGGAATGAGGCCCGCATGGTAGTCGTGGCAATGAACCACCCCGGGGGGATCTTCCATAGCCTGTATCCAGGCCAGAACGGCCAGTTGAAAATGGATGAAACGCGTCTCATTATCGGTATACCAACCTGACTGACTATCGCCGTAGATCCCCGGCCGGTCGAACTGGCCGGTAATATTGACCATGTAGAGCGGGTATCCCAGGTCGGCGTCGGTTGCCACTTCAATGGAGAAAGGAACGAAGTCACCGTGCATGGCATATACCCCGGTGAAGAAGGGCTCAAAGACGCGGGCTTTAACCCAGGGAGTACGGTATTTTGGCATGACGACGGCCGATGGCCAATCCATCCCATTCAGGTATTTTGGCAGGGCACCAACAACATCACCCAAACCACCAGCTTTTGCCGCTGGGTAACATTCCGCGGAGACGTGGAGGACTTTCATTCAAGGATATTAGGTCTGTCCTTAAAGTACTAAGAAATGAACACTTTCCACATCTCCATCCCACAAAATAAGTGCGTGTTAGTCCCCCTTTACAAAATCGGCCAGAGCATCGGCAATTTTGCGATCGTTCGAGAGGCGGGGTACCTTGTTTTGCCCTCCTAATTTGCCCTGACTCTTCATGTAGGACCGAAAAGCATCCCGTTGCATGGAGCGTATTTTTAATGGCCTGAGTATACCTCCCTCGATAAGGTCCTCGTAGTAGATATTTTGCCCGACCATTGCGGTATCCACTTTTTTGGCGAAAGCCTCCATATCGGCAGGTTCTTCATCAAACTCAACGAACCATTCGTGATAAGGGGTGCCTCCCTCCGGCGGATTCACCTGTGGTGCCACCGTAAATTCTACGATCCGGATCCCTCCTTCACGAGCCGTCTCGAGTAGGGCTGCTTCCACCTCTTTTCCAATGACGTGCTCTCCGAAAGCAGAAATATAATGCTTGATCCGGCCCGTTACGATCAGGCGGTAGGGGTCCTTGGATACGAATTGTACCGTATCGCCTATGTCGTATCCCCACAACCCGGCATTACTGTTAATGACGAGCAGGTAGTTTACTCCCACTTCTACCTGTGACAGGTTCAGGCGGGTAGGCCTTTCGGCAAAAACCTCCTCGACCGGCACAAATTCAAAGAAAATCCCGGAGGCGGCATTCAACAGCAGGCCTTCAACATCTTGCCGGTCCTGAAAGGCAATGAAGCCTTCGGAAGCCGGATACGTCTCCACGCTGTCGATCCGCTTACCAACTAATGCCTCCAGCTTAGCCCGGTAAGGTTCGTAGTTTACGCCCCCGTAGACAAAGACCGAGAAGTTGGGGAAAATATCCTTCACGTATTCTTTTCCGGTCACCTCGAGCAGGCGCTCGTAATACATCTGTACCCAGGGTGGAATACCACTGATCAGCCGCATATCAGCGGGAAGCGTTTCTTGAACGATCGCATCCAGCTTTTCCTCCCACTCCTCGATGCAATTTGTAGGGTAGGAGGGCAACTGACTGGTCTTGAGCCAGGCGGGGATCATGTGATTAGATATGCCGGACAGCCGGCCGGTAGGAATACCGGCAACCTCTGTAAGTTCCGGAGAACCACTCAGGAAAATGAGTTTACCATCGAGCCACTTGCCCTTTCCCGTACGTGCGTAGTAATTGAATAGCGCATTGCGGGCCGTACCAAAGTGATTTGGAATACTCTCTTTGGTCAGGGGAATATATTTTACACCGGAAGTAGTCCCTGACGTTTTAGCAAAATATCGTGGCCGCCCCTTCCAAAGCACATTGTTTTCGCCTTCCTTGATCCGGTCGACGTAGGGGCGCAGACCCTCGTAATCACGGATGGGTACCCGTTCGGTGTAATCGGAATAGGTCTGGATGTTTTCAAAATCGTGATCCTTACCAAAAGCCGTTGTCCGGCCTACCCGGATGAGTTCGTGGAAAATACGATCCTGTTCTTCCACCGCCCGGGAAGACCAGCGATCAATATCACGGGCAATTTTATTAGCAAAGGGTTTGATCAAAAAAGACTTCCATCCCATAGCGGTATACTTCTGCGTTTGTTCTCCCGGCAAGATAATAAAAGGCGATGGATGACGCGCCACGGTCCAAGGTTCATGGTCCATGGTCCACGGTTCAAGGTCCCTGCCTACGCCAAGGCTTCGGCAGGCATGCACGGTCCATGGTTTACGGTATTGATTGTCACGTTTGCTAAGGCCACTACTTTAGCTGTGGTGCTGAGGTGCAACCTTAACCAGGGACGTTCAATCCGTGAATCGTAAGCCGTGAACCGTAATCCGTAATCCGTGTATTTCTACCGTAAATCCTCAATATAGTACCCCGGATAATCCGCCTCATTAAAGGTAAACGTACCATCGTGCAGACTGGGATTGGCTTTGAACGAATCGAGGGTCAGGGTGAAACGGGAACCGTCTTTACCGAAAGCAATGACGCGCTTGAAGGATGCATCTGATTTGTACAGGGTCATGCGAAGCTTGGAGTAATCCGAAAATTCGTCGATAGGCTTGAATTCAATTTGCTGGACTGCCTTGCCGTCTTCGGTAGTCTGACCGGCTAATACGTACACGAATTCATCCGATTCGTAAATGCGGAATAACGACTGGGGTGACATAATGCCCATGTCTCCGCCGTCTTCGGGGATCGGACTGATCTGAACTTCCTTATTACTGTGCAGGATCATCCAGATCGCGGAACCGTCGGAAATGATCGTGCGGCCCGTCATCTCGACCCGGTATTTTTCACCTTGTTGTCGTACTTGGATATCCTGAGTTTCTACCGGTTGTTCCGGAAAATTAAGATCCAGTTTAAAAGAAGCCTGGACACTGTTAAAGCCTTCGTATTTCTGGCGCATCTTATCCAGCACGGCCCTGGCTTGCGGATCGGAGTCAGCGGCGGAGGTCATCTGGTTATTCGTCTGAGCAATGCCGATAGAGGAAAGGGTCAGCAAACTCACAAGTGTCAGTACGTATTTCATGATGTTCTTCGTAGTTGTGTTCGATTAGGTAACGTTCCAACGGGAAAAAGTATTGATGGTTGGCGTCGGGCTGGCTGTTAAATTTCAATTAAAGATTACTGGGCCAAGGTAGATCAATCTGGAATTTTTTAAACCGAATGACCAAATCCTTGTTAGGTGAACGAAAGTATGAAATCAGGAATTACCCATTGGGTTTCTGAAATAAGACCACCGCCGACGCGGTATTAACTGTAGCAAATAGTATGACTGTCCACGGTACTTCGGGTGCTGATTCGTTGAAAAAACGTCTCGTTGAGGGTTTGGCTGCCAAACTCGATGGGAAGGACTATATCTATACACCACAGTGGGAGCAGTTTCGCAAGCTGACGCCGGGTGGGTTCCAATCCTTAATATTATCTGTTTCGGAATATCCTGATGCCAGTCTTTTTGAACTGCATCTGGGCATACGTCTGGATGCCGTGGAAAATATGGCTTATCCATTTACCAATGGCTTGATGGGGTTTCAGGCAAACAGTTTGACCCTCGTTACTCCCCTGGCAAAGCTCCACGGCCATTCGTTCCAGCGATTCGAGTTAGCTCCCGGTGAAGAAGTCGGCCGACCCCTTGATGAAATTGCCGGTCAGCTTGCACACGGTGGGTTCTCCTTCCTGGAAAAATACAACCGCCTGGAGGAAATGGAACAGCTCTTCAACCGCCATCCGCACCACCCTTTACCGCTGGTACACAATCAGATTAACCGGTGCCTGCGTGGGTTGGTTCTCGCCAGGTTGACCGATCGTACGGACTTTGAAAGACTGGCTACCCTGTATCGCGATCGTTTACGGGCGCTGAGAGCTCCCGATGCGACCCTGCATAAGTACGACCGGCTACGCTCTTACCTGCGATCGTATGCTCCTAATTAGCCGCACAACAATTCCCTTTTCTGGTAGTTTAACAGGTGTTTAGTCGCATGCGGTTCCTTTGCTTTTTGCGGGAAACCGCCGGAATAAATCTGAGGAATGACTGTTTCTGATCGAAAAGTAATCACCCTGTCTTATGTCGTGCAGGAGAACGATGGTAAAGGGGCAATCCTGGAATCCATGGATGCCAATTATCCGTTCAAATTTCTGTTCGGTAAGGGCGAATTGCTGCCCGCCTTTGAGCAAAAGTTGCAGGGGTTGCAGGAAGGGGAATCGTTCTCCTTTACCCTATCTGCCGAAGAAGCCTATGGCCCCCACGAGCCGGGGAATATTGTCGATGTTCCTATCGATGTTTTTAAGGTCGGGGGAATCCTGCAGCAGGACCTACTCGAAGCCGGCAAATACGTGAACCTGACCGACGATCAGGGGCACAGCCACAACGGCAGGGTATTAGAATGGGACCAGAACTACGTAAAGGTCGATTTCAATCACGCCATGGCCGGGAAATCCCTGTTTTTCCGGGGCGTAGTACTCAATATCCGGGAGGCCACCCCGGAAGAGTTGGCACGCAATAACTACGTAGAGGAAGACGGGGTCCGCCGGACCCGGTAACAGCATCGTGAGGTTGTGACACTCCGTTATTTAGCAAACAGCCCGGCCCCAACCTCGCGTTAACAGGAAGCTAACATCAAAGAAGCCTTCATGAGCACAACCATAGATACCGGTGTTCGCACCCGCATTGCCACCCTGTTAGACGCACTAGGGGATGGACTTTACGAACGGGAAAAAGCCATGCGTCTGGCCTTATTGAGTACGGTAGCCGGAGAAAGCATTTTTCTGCTTGGCCCGCCGGGGGTAGGGAAAAGCCTGATCGCCCGGCGCCTCAAATACGCTTTCCGGGACGGTACTTCCTTTGAGTATCTAATGAGCAAATTCAGCACCCCCGATGAGGTGTTCGGTCCGGTCTCTATCAAAAAGCTGAAGGAAGAAGACAAGTACGAGCGGCTTACCGAGCGCTACCTGCCGGGCGCAAATATTGTTTTCCTCGACGAAATCTGGAAGGCCGGGCCCGCCATTCAAAACGCTCTATTGACTATCCTGAACGAGAAAATATACCGCAACGGAGATATCGATCTGAAAGTCAATATCCGGGGTATCATTACCGCTTCCAACGAATTACCACCCCGCAACCAAAGCCTGGATCCCATTTGGGACCGCTTCCTGTTGCGCCTGGAGATGGGGAATATCCGTGAATACCGGAATTTTCTCAACATGATCGTGGATACGAAGAATGTGTATCAGGATGATATTGAAGAGAGCCAGAAATTGACGGAGGCCGAACTCGATCAGTGGAGTGTGCAAATCGATGAGGTAGAAGTTCCAGCTGAGGTCCTGAACACTATTCAGGTGATCAAAATGAAGCTGGATGAGTTTAATGCACGGCCCAATAATGCGGATCAACAGATTCGGGTTTTTGATCGCCGCTGGAAAAAAATGGTGCGACTCATGCGTACATCAGCTTTCCTGAACGGTCGTCAAAAAGTTGATTTGATGGATTGCTTCCTGATGGTGCACTGCCTGTGGAATAGACCAAGTCAACGCGAAACCCTGCGGGACCTGATCAGTGAGGCAGTTCGAAAACACGGGTATACCATGGCGGTCAATCTGAAGACCATACGCCAGGAGGTCACGGACTTCGAGCAAGATGTGGAGGAAGAGATTAAAGTAAAACATACCCGTACGGAGGAACAATTACTACCCATCCAGGAGGAATATTACCAACTCATCAACGACGATAACCGCTTTGAGGGCAATCTGATCTCGGCCAAGCAGTGGCGTGCACTACGCATGGAAAATCTGGAAGTGACCAACTTCTACGATGATGACCTCAATCTCCGCAATCGGCTGAAAGCCAAAAGGGGAGGAGGCGAGTTCACCATTGACGTGGAATACAACTCCGAGATTCACACCTATCGCCTGCGCACAAAAAAGGGGGAAACATCCGAAATTATTTTCAAGAAACCTCATGCTGTTGTCGCTAAATATTGGGACGAACGGCACCAACGACTCGTTGCCTACATCCACCGGCAACAGGAACGAATGGAGCAGGAAACGCCCACAGAGCTAACATACCTGGATCGGAACCTTTTCGTTGATTCCGACTATAGCGAGATCGTTCGTTCCAATATGGATGAGGTAACTGAAGCCCTTCGGAAATTACTGTTGAAACTGGAAAAGATCCAATACGCTTACGCTTCCCTCGACGGGTAAAAGACGACGACATGCAAAGGAACGTGCAGCCTGATAAACTGGAACAGGAATACGATCGATTTATCGAGTTTGGGAATCTGCTCGACCGGCAAACGCGTAAATATCTGGTCCAGTATCTGCGGCATAAATTAGAGCCTAAGCGGTTCAATGTTCCGGAGGAACTGCACGACCAATACTACGAGTACTTTAAGCGTGCGCTGGACAACTTATTCAATCTGGAAAATCTGCTGCCGGTCATGCGCCGCAACCAACGCATTACCGAACAGGTCGTACTGGACACCCTGTACTGGATGCGGAAGACCTACGATAAGGTTCGTGCAAAGAATCCTTTTGAACAGGAGGTCAGCCGGTTACAAATGTGGTCGATCACTCCCATGCACATTTTCGTAAAACGGTGGCATGTCCTCGTCAACACTCTGCGGCAGGAGTACCCGCGGGAGAAACTGGATGCCGGGTTTTACCAGACGCGCTTCAGGGAGTTGGTCGGCAATAAATCGATCGACGAGATTAATGCTAAGGACCGCGAGCGACTGGAATTATTGCTTACCGATCTCCTGGCGCAGTGGGATGCTCTGCTCAATGCCCGTATGCTGGAGTACCAGTTGCAACACCTGGAAGAAGAGATGCAAGCCTATCAGGAATTGATGGAGGCCAAGGTAGAAGAGTATACCCAGCTCACTCATTTGATCTCTCCTTTTTCAGATTATCTGGGGTGGGATATGTCGCGCTCGCTTTGGGAAGATACCTCCTTCGATATTTTGCGGGAATACAATGAGCTTTTGCAAAAAGAGGAATCCATTCAGGAACTGGCCGATCTGCTGGGCCGTATGCGGGAGGCGGAGATCGATATGGAGGAGGAGACCTTCGAAAAGACAATTATCCGCCAGGAATGGGTGCCGGATGAGGATTCCCGGTCGGAGGTAGTCGGTATTCACGAATCCGATGAGTTGAGCCATATGCTCAGCTCGGAAGCGGGGCTACTGGGTGACGAGCAAACGGAGGATCTGTTCCTGGCCCGTTTTGCTGAAAAGAACCTACTGACCTTCCGGTACGAAGACCGGAAGCTCATCAAAAATACCGACCAATCCGTAGAAGTAAATCAACGGAAACGGCAGAAGGAAAAAGGTCCCTTTATTGTTTGTGTGGATACCAGCGAGTCCATGCTGGGCAGGCCGGAGCAGATCGCTAAAGTGCTGGCCCTGGGTATCCTGAAGATGGCAATTCGGGAAAATCGGCGTGCTTATCTTATCAATTTTTCCATTGGTATTAAAACTATTGATCTCTACGACATAGCGGACTCAATTGATGAGCTGGCACAGTTCCTGACCATGTCCTTTCACGGAGGCACAGATATCAGCCTGCCTTTGTACGAGGCAATCCGTCAAATTAAGAGTGAATCCTACGAGGATGCCGATGTTCTGGTGATTTCCGATTTTATCATGTACCGGGTCGATAAGGAGGTACTGAAGGACGTGCAGCACTTTCAATTGAACCAGGGAACTCAATTCCACAGTCTGACGCTCAGCAGCGACCCGAATACCCGTATTCTGGAGCATTTCGATACCAATTGGGTATACGATCCCCACGAAAAAGGCATAATGCGGGAATTAACGCACGGACTGGAGGAATTACGGAAACGATATTAACTAAACGTGAGGCTGGGGTCTAATCCATTGATAAAGAGCAGAGTGTCACCACCTCCCGTTGTAATTGGTAGTGGGTATTAGGACTTGCTCAGATCTCTATACACTATACCAACTACCCTGTACCGGGAGGTCGGGCCTTTGGTATCCTCTCTTTAAGAAATAGTTTGTGCCCAAACTCATGTTAACCAAAGAATCAGGCGGGAATAAAAAAAGCCCCGGCACCTTGCATGTCCGGGACCAATTCTTCGGATACAAATTGTATCTGAAGGGCAACTGTATTACAAATATACGGGATTTGTAAAGAAATGTTCGGCAGCAATGCGACATAATGCAAAAGGGCTACCCGACCGGATAGCCCTTTTTGACATACAGAAATGTAGGAAAACTGTTGTCTTAATCTTCCACACGTCCTCCCAGTGCGCTGCTGAGATACTCCCGGTTCATGCGGGCGATATGCTCTACGCTGATCTCTTTCGGGCATTCTGCTTCGCAAGCCGTAATATTAGAACAGTACCCGAAGCCTTCGGAGTCCATCTGTTTAACCATGTTGTGGACGCGGCGATCAGCTTCGACTTCACCTTGTGGCAAGAGGGCGAGGTGAGAAACCTTAGCACCGACAAACAACATGGCCGAAGCATTGGGGCAGGCGGCCACACAGGCTCCGCAACCAATACAGGCAGCCGCATCGAAGGCACTGGAGGCTTGGTCTTTTTCGACCGGAATAGCGTTGCCATCCTGGGCCTGGCCGGTGTTTACCGAGATGAACCCGCCGGCCTGAATGATCCGGTCGAAGGCATCGCGGTTGGTTACCAGGTCTTTCACGACCGGAAAGGCTTTGGCCCGGAAGGGCTCAATGGTAATAGTATCACCATCAGAAAAGTGTCGCATGTGCAATTGGCAGGTAGTAGTACCGGCATTGGGACCGTGGGGGTGGCCATTGATGACCAGGCTACAGGTTCCGCAAATACCTTCCCGGCAGTCGTGTTCGAAAGCGACGGGTTCCTTCTTTTCGGCGATTAGTTTTTCGTTGAGCACGTCGAGCATTTCCAGGAACGACATGTGTTCACTCACGTCGGCCAGCTGGTAGGTCTCGAACCGCCCTTTCTTATTGGCGTTTTCCTGACGCCATATGTTAAGTGTTAATTTCATGGCAATGGTTTGATTTGGAACCCCGATAAGTTATTGACTTGCCGGGGTTCGGTCAGATCTTATTTATACGAACGGGTTTTCAACTCTACGTTTTCGAAGACGAGCTCTTCCTTGTGAAGCACCGGATCTTCTTCCCAGTTTTTGTATTCCCAGGCTGAAACGTAGGCGTAATTCTCGTCGTCGCGCAAGGCTTCTCCCTCTTCCGTTTGGTATTCTTCGCGGAAGTGGCCACCACAAGATTCGTTCCGGTCGAGGGCGTCGAGGATCATAGTTTCACCCAGTTCCATAAAGTCGGCAACCCGCAGTGCTTTTTCCAGCTCGGGATTGTAGTCCTTATCGGATCCCGGAACAAAGACATCCTTATAGAATTCCTCCCGCAGTTCACGCACCATCTGGCGGGCACTGCGCAGGCCATCGGCATTACGTGACATACCGCAGTAATCCCACATGATCTTACCCAGACGGCGGTGGAAGCTTTCGACCGATTGGTTGCCCTTGACGTTCATCAATTGCTCAATACGTTCGCGGGTAGCCTTTTCTGCTTCGTGGAAGGCTTCCTGGTCGGGATCGATATGCGGGGTACGGATCTCCTTGCTGAGAAACTGCCCGATGGTATAGGGGAGTACGAAATAGCCGTCGGCCAGTCCCTGCATCAGGGCTGAGGCTCCCAGGCGGTTGGCACCGTGATCAGAGAAGTTGGCTTCCCCGATGGCAAACAAACCGGGCAGGTTCGTTTCCAGGTTGTAGTCTACCCACAGCCCCCCCATGGTGTAGTGAACGGCCGGGTAAATTTTCATAGGCACGGTATACGGATCCTCACCAGTGATCTTCTCGTACATTTCGAACAGGTTGCCGTATTTCTCACTGACGACCTGTTGGCCCAGTTCTTTAATCTGCGCATCGCTGGGGTTTTCGATACCCTGGGTGTGGGCACGGGATTTACCGTAGCGGTCAATGGCGGATTCGAAGTCGAGGAAAACCGCAAGTCCGGTCGGGGCGACCCCTAACCCTTCGTCACAAACATTCTTGGCAGCCCGTGAAGCTACGTCGCGGGGCACCAGGTTCCCGAATGCCGGGTAGCGGCGCTCCAGGTAGTAATCGCGATCTTCCTCGGCAATGTCGAGGGGAGATTTATTGCCTTCGCGGATCGCTTTGGCATCTTCCTGCTTCCTGGGTACCCAGACTCGACCATCGTTTCGCAGGGATTCCGACATCAGTGTCAGTTTCGACTGATAGTCGCCGGATACGGGAATACAGGTCGGGTGAATTTGGGTGAAGCAGGGGTTGGCCATGTAGGCACCGCGGCGCACCGCCCGCCAGGCGGCAGAACCGTTAGAGTTCATTGCGTTGGTCGACAGGTAGAACACATTACCGTACCCACCCGAGGCGATCACGACACAGTGGGCGGCGTGGCGCTCCAGCTCACCCGTAAGCAGGTTACGGGAAATAATTCCGCGTGCCTTGCCGTCGATCATGACCAGGTCGAGCATTTCGTGGCGGTTGTACAATTGTACCGAACCGCTGGCTACCTGCCGCGATAATGCCTGGTAGGCACCGATCAGCAATTGTTGTCCGGTTTGTCCACGCGCGTAAAAAGTACGTGACACCTGTACACCACCAAAAGACCGGTTGGCCAGCAGACCGCCGTATTCCCGGGCAAAGGGAACACCCTGTGCCACGGCCTGGTCGATGATGTTGCGACTTACCTCGGCCAGGCGGTGAACGTTGGATTCCCGGGAGCGGTAATCCCCACCCTTGATGGTATCGTAAAAGAGGCGGTACACACTGTCGCCGTCGTTTTGGTAATTCTTGGCGGCATTGATTCCCCCCTGGGCAGCAATGGAGTGGGCCCGGCGCGGACTGTCGTGGAAGGTGAATGCTTTTACATTATAGCCCAGTTCACCGAGGGTGGCGGCAGCAGATGCGCCGGCCAGTCCCGTACCTACGACGATGATATCGATGCGTCGTTTGTTATTTGGAGCCACCAGGTTCATGGTCGACCGGTATTGGGTCCACTTATCGGCCAATGGACCTGGAGGTACGTTTGCGTTAAAACTCATGGTTCGTGACGTTTGGTTGATGATCGAATGCTGATATATAGATCGCTATACTTACGGGGAGTTACCACCAGCCCATTGACTGGCCATACATGACCACGGGGATGACCGCAAAACCGGCAGGTATCACGATACTGATGAACACTCCTACAAAGCGGATGAGTGGATTGTATTTTTTATGGTTGAGCCCCAGCGTTTGAAAGGCCGACTGAAAACCGTGTAACAGGTGGAAAGCAATTACCACCATGGAGATGACGTAAATGGCTACAAAAACCGGGTTCTCAAAAACAGCAACTACGGGCGTGTACAAATCTTTGATCTCCTTACCGCCGATGGTTACCATCGGTACTGCTCCCAACTTCATCTGCAGCCAGAATTGGTACATGTGCAACAGGATGAAAATGAAAATAATAGTTCCCATTGCGGCCATGTTCTTTGCCGCTGCGGCATTGGTCTTTACTGCACGAGTCTGCTTCACCCGGTAGTTTTGGCCACGGGCGCCACGGTTTTTGCGCCAGATCAACCAGCCCTGAATAGCGTGGAGCAGGATGCCAGCGTAAAGGAGGTACGAGATCGTTTTGATGAATTTGTTGTGGGTCATGAAATAGGCGTATTCATTAAATGTGTCTCCACCGTCGCCCATCAGAAGTTGTAAATTTCCAATCAGGTGAACGAATAAGAAGGAGATAAGGAACAGCCCCGTGAGACTCATAACCAGTTTGCGGCCGATCGAAGAGGTTAGGAACCGGCCAAACCATCCCAATCCGGCGGGATTCATTGCCTGTGAAGTGGAACTCATGTGTGACTATTTTTGATTGGTTGTTTCAACGGTTATTCAGCGAAAAGTACACTATTTGGATATTCGCAAAGCTATAGGATAAAGGCCATACCCCCAATCTTTGTTTGGCTATAATATTTGGCCGTTTTTATTTAGAATTATTCAAAATTATGTGAGAGGTCCCCGGATCATTAAACCGGCCAGCCCTTTGGCTATGCATCTTTCCTGCTTTTAATGCGTTGTAGTAAGTAGATTGTGTACTGCCGGCCGATTGAATCTGTATCAAGAGCATTACGCAACTTTTGCTTTCGCAAAAAGAAAAACGATTGAACCAATTTTATGAAGGAATCCAATCCACAAGTACCCATTGCGGAATTCCTGGACTTTTTTCCCGTGATCGAATTGCCGGTGACCATCACCGCTGATTTGCATCACATCTTCTCCCAGCGCAACGAACCTTTCCCCCGGGCCGTGATCGACCAATACCTGATCCCTCTGGAAGAAGGGGAGGTGGATGAACTCACAGAGTTTGTTCCCTGCTTCCGTTTACCCAACACGTTCAATATGCACGCTTTCGTTTACTGGAAAGCGAGCCTGATGCAGTACGAGTACATCATGGTCAGTATTTCCGAAAATGGAGAGCTTATCGATAAAAAGGTGATCGCGGGAACTTCTACTGATGGAGATTCGTTAACCACATCAGTTACGACAATTGAAGATGATTTTGAAATATTAATATTGTCGGGACACACCCAAGAAGACGATTTCGCTAAATTCACGGGAGCAAAAAGTAAAGCAACACGCCTTGAGCTACTCCCGGAAGGCCAAATCGTATCTTTGGATCAATAACCCTTTCCATCAGGGATGTCAGCACTTGATCCATTTCCTTTCACGAACATGTCTGTCAACTAATGTTTTTACCAATAACTGTTGCTTTTTACCTTGCGTGCAGTAGGTATACCGGCTACCAGGTGGTATAAACGCTAAATTCAGCTGATCCATGACAGATCATTCATCGTGCTGATGTATTATTAAACACAACCAATGAGTAAACGAAAAAAGAAAATCAAGGGCCAGAAATTATCGGCCCGTCAACTGCGGACAGAGGTATTGAAGCTCTTTCGCAAGAATCCCAAAAAACGATTCAACCCCAAACAGATTGCTCGCAAACTGAAGGTCGCGAACAATAAGGATTCTATCCTGCACGCCCTCGAAACCCTTCAGGAAGACAAGGAACTCGTAGCTCTGGAAGATTACAAATTCAAGTTGGATAAAGCCGCCCACGCTGCTAAGAACAACAGCAACAACCTGCATGTCGGAAAAGTAGATATGACCCGGTCCGGTGCGGCCTATATCATTTGTCAGGACCGCGAAGATGATGTGTACGTAGGTGCCACCAAACTCAATACCGCCCTGAACGGTGATACGGTTAAGATCCGCGTCTGGACACCCCGCGGTCGGCGCAAACCCGAAGGTGAGGTAGTAGAAATCGTTGAACGGGCAACCAGCAACTACATAGGGACCTTCTGGCAACACCCCAAATTCGGCATCATCGTACCCGATGGCAATAATGTGCCACGGGATGTGCGGGTGGAAAACAACCTGAGCCTCGACGCTAAGGACGGCGATAAGGTCGTTTTCGCCATCACCGGATGGACCAAGGATAAACTACCCGATCCCATCGGAAAGGTCACTACTGTCTTGGGAAAAGCAGGCAGCAACGATATCGAGATGAAGTCCATCCTGGTCAACAACGGTTTTGACCTGACCTTTCCCGATGCTGTAATGAAAGAAGCCAATGCGCTTACCGAGGAAGCTTCCGAAGCAGAATTAGTCATTCGGCGCGATATGCGGCTAATTACCACATTTACCATTGACCCGGATACTGCTAAAGATTTCGACGATGCCCTCTCGATCCGTACCCTGGATAACGGTCACCTGGAAATCGGGGTACACATTGCCGATGTAAGTCATTACGTGAAGGAAGGTACTGCTCTGGATAAAGAAGCTTACCAGCGTTCTACCTCTGTTTACCTGGTAGACCGGGTTTTACCCATGCTGCCCGAGCGTCTTTCCAATGAGCTTTGTTCGCTGCGTCCCAACGAAGATAAGCTGACCTTTTCCGCGGTATTTACCTTCGATCCGAACGGAAAAATATCGGGGCGGTGGTTCGGCAAAACCATTACGCATTCCGACCGCCGGTTCACGTACGAGGAAGCCCAGGAAGTGCTAGAGTCCGGGAAAGGGGACTACGCCGATGAATTAAAGGAGTTAAACCGCATTGCCCATATTTTGCGGAAGCAAAAATTCAAGAATGGTGCCATTGCCTTTGAATCTGATGAAGTAAAATTCCGGCTCGACGATAAGGGTAAGCCAATTGAGGTATACGTTAAAGAGCGCAAAGATGCGCACATGCTGATCGAGGACTTTATGCTCCTGGCCAACCGGGAAGTTGCGACCTTTATCCAGCAAAAAGGGGCGGATCAGGGCGAAGAAATACCCTTTGTCTATCGCATTCACGATGAACCCGATCCGGACAAGGTTGCGGAATTAGCTGCGTTTGCCCGTAATATGGGCTTTGATATGGACGTGAGTACCCCCGAAATGATCGCCAAATCCTACAACCGCATGGTAAAGGCTGCTTCCAGGGAGAAAGCCTTGAAAATCCTGCAGGATATTGCCATCCGAACGATGGCAAAAGCAGCGTATTCTACCAAGAATATCGGACACTACGGTCTGGCCTTTGAAAACTACAGCCACTTTACCTCTCCGATCCGCCGCTACTCCGACGTCTTGGTGCACCGCTTGCTGGAGAAAAACCTGTTGAACACCTTCCGCACCAATCCGGTCAAACTGGAGGAACAGTGTCAGCATATTTCCCTACAGGAGCGACGGGCCATGGATGCCGAACGGGAGTCGGTCAAATACAAGCAGGTAGAGTTCATTCAGGACCACATTGGTGAAACCTTCGTGGGATACATCTCCGGTATGATTGATGCGGGCATTTTTGTGGAACTGGCCGACAGCCGCTGTGAAGGTATGGTGCCGCTGCATACTATGGATGACCATTTTATTGTGGCCGATTCACGCCTGAGCCTTGAAGGGCAAAAGACCGGACTTGTCCTGCATATGGGAGATGCGATTAAGGTGAAAGTCGTAGATGCTAACCTGGGCACCCGGAAAATTGATATGGCCTTTGTGGAAAAAGTATAGAGGTTCGTGGCCATTGATTGTCGGCAGGCAATCTTTCCCGGCCGACACCTGCTTTCCTGACCTATGAAAGGCTTACCATGGGGCATCCTTTGTCAAAATGGTAGAGGTATGGTCGGAAATATGCTGTTCAGGCCTTACTTTGCAATTCCAAGAAAACCTCGTGCTATGAACAAATACACATCATTGAACAACCTGTTGGGGTTGTTCCTGTCATTGCTTATCGTGGGCTGCCAAACCGGACCCAAAACTCTCGAGAACGTTGTGTTGGGTGAAATTACCACCAATGTTAATCCCCACGGACGCGCTCCGCTTTCCGCCGAAATGTCCTTTGCCACAAAGGAACCATGTCAGGTGAAAATGACGGTAGAGGGGCCGAATCCCGTATCCCGTTCATTCGCCAATTTTTCGCGAAACCATCAATTACCTATTCTGGGGTTATACCCGGATACAACGAATACTCTTTCTCTGGAATTGACCACGGAGGGTGGTCAGGTGTATACCGGAGAGGTGTCGATCGCACCCCCGGTAATCCCCGATTTTTTGCCAACTGTCAGCATTGAAAAATTAGAACGGGATCGTATGGAACCCGGCATGCATTTGATCGATATGCTCATCGCGAATAACGGTAAATTTCATGCCTACACCCTGATGTTTGACGATACCGGTACCTACCGCTGGATGATGGATATGAGCGAAACCGGGCAAATAACCTACACGAGTTATCGCCTTAATAATGGTAATTGGCTGTATTTGAACTGGATTGACCTCATTGAGGTCGATGATCTCGGCCGTATTGTAACTCGCGAGCAATTGTGGGGGCACGCCGGAAACCACGAACTCATCGAACTTTCCAACGGACAGTTGCTAATGGCTGGTTCCAAAAAGGACGCTATGGTGCTGCACCGCGGTCAGGCATTTCCCTCCCGCTTCGATCACGTAGTGCTTTGGGATCGACAACAGAACCGAGCCATTAAGGAATGGGATATGCGCGATGTTTTCGACGTCGACCGCATTGTCTTTCCACCGGATTATACCCCGGATTATCAATCGGATTGGTTCCACATCAACTCTGTGGGTCAGGATCCTGCCGACGGTGGCCTCATAGTTTCCGGGCGTAGCCAGGGCGTAGCAAAAGTAGGCCCCGACAATGAGTTACAATGGATTTTGGCTCCCCACAAAAACTGGGGGCAGGCAGGCCCAATGGGGCAGGGACTATCAACTACCGATTACCTGCTTACCGCTATTGATGCAGCGGGGAATCAACTACCCACCTCCGTGCAGTCAGGAGCGGAATCCCACAGCGATTTCGAGTGGAGTTACGGCCAGCACGCAGTGCAAATATTACCTAATTCTAACGTGTTGTTATTTGACAACGGCTTACAGCGCAATTTCACACCGGGTACATCCTACTCAAGGGCCGTGGAGTATGCAGTAGACCCCGGTGCTAAAACCATAAAGCAAGTATGGTCATACGGAAAAGAACGCGGACTCGAATTGTACTCACCGATTACCAGCGATGTGGATGTTCTTCCGGAAACGAATAACCGGCTTATTATCGCCGGTAATGTCCGTGCTTCCGATCGGGATCCACACGCCAAATTGGTGGAAATCACTTATCCCGACAACGAGGAGGTTTTTGAAGCCAGTGTCTGGTTCAAAGACGCTAAGGGGAGCGGCCAAAACTCCTGGGCGCAGTTTGATCTGGTTTTTCGTGGAGAACGGTATAATCTGATCCCTTCCGGGAAATAAATACGCGGGCCATCCCTATAGGTATTAGGGATGGCCTCTGTGCATTTACTTGATCTTAAGTGGTCCGCCACCCTGCATCATTTTGGTGAGCTGGGCGATAAACTGATCGCGCTGGTTGCGATGAGGGAATGGGACATCCGGAACCTCCACTCCCAGGAAATGAGCCAGTGGCTCCCAGCCATCACTGATCTTGTACTCCAGCAATTGATCGGATGGAACATCATTGCGAACCTGTTCCATGAATGCCAGGTATTTGTCGATGGCGAAATCTTTATCGTGGAAGCGCCCTTCGAAGTATCCTTTCCAGAGGAATACTTCCACCAGTCGAAGTGTCTTGGCGATACCGCGGAATCGCTTTGATTTGATGCGTTTGGGTAACATTTTCAATTTCTGCTGGAAAGTCTGTGGCGTATAGGCGTGTACGGTACGTATGGCACTCTCGTACCAGTCTTCCGGGTCGCGTACGGTCAATATAACTTTGGCATCCGGGTACTGGTCGAGGAGATTTCGATACAGTAGGTAGCCGGGAAAATCGGAAGTACTCTGGAAACCCTCGAATAGCTTTTGGTAATCGGTCTTTCCGGTTTTAAAGAGCTCCACCCAATGGTCGACCAAATGGGGGCGATTGAAGAGACTTTCCATGTGCTGGCATTCGCCAAACCCAAGCGTTTCAAAGGCTGTTTTCAGGGATGCGGTTCCCGTTCTTGGTGCACCGGCACCAATACAGTGTAAACCCATAGTTTTTGTTTAATGAGCGATGGTTTATTCCCTGCGAGATCGGAAATAAGTCAGATAAGCAGATCCGGTGCAGCGTTAATTTAGGTTAATTGAATGTTAATTTGGCGGATTAGCGACAATTACCTGTCCAAAAAAAGATCGCCAGCCCAAAGGATATGGACCGGCGACCCTCGCTTCATAAAGGAAAACTCAGTGATAACTCACTTCGTGTTGGTCATTTCATATAGATAGATACCCTGACTTGCGAAAACGTTGCCCGGCAAACAGAAAAATGTCAGATGGCTGCTATACCTTTTTGCGAAAGCCAATGAAGAGGCCGGATGTGAAATAGCGCTGATCCAGTACGTAACCGGGAACGGTTACTGATTGCGGGCGCCATTTAAAGTGGGGCTCTACCAGGATGTCGAACTGATCGTTCAGGCGATACGTAACCCCCAGGCTACCGTAGAAGGCGAGGCCCAGGCGATTGCGGTAAGCGTGGTAGGTATCGGGGCGATCTCCCGAGAAGGCGACTGGTTCGAAGGTTGATGGGGAGAGGAACTCGCCGTTCTGGGTGAAGAGCATATTAATGAAAGTTCCACCATTCACGGAAACCTGAAACTTTGAGCCCGCAGAAAATTCGTAACCGACGAGGAGCGGAATATCCACGGTGGAATAGCGATTATTACTAAAGCGCTGGGTTGATACAAAATCAACGACCGTATCCCGGCCAATTACCTGGCCATTGGGGCCATAGGCGATGGTTACCGTAATGCGTTCTTCCTGCTCAGATTCGTAGGCAAACTGTTCGTTGATCTGGGAAAAGTTCAGACCGGAACGCACGGCAAAACCTGCGGGGGAGGTGGTTGAGAAACGAACGCCCGCACTGAAACCGTAGCGGAATGACTCGGTAGCGTTACGAGCTGTGGCGTAATCGGTGTATTGTGGGTTTACCGGTTCCAGGCTCCGGGTTACAATATCCGGCGAGACCATAAAATCAATGGACGAAGTCCATATCCGGGTCTCTTCAAATTTGGCACAAGCCAGGTCTTCTTCCTTAATCGGATTATCAACAGTTGCCTGCCGGGATGGCAGGAATACGACACTGGTATTAGCATTGCCTCCGTAAGTCGGCGGGCGGTTAGTCATCGGCAAGCGGGTAACTTGGACGTGCCTCACTACGGACCGGGCCCGCACGGATTCTTCGGTACGGCCGGGCAAAGTAGCGACAACCGGTGCTTGGTTCTCCCGTTGCTTGGTGAAGGTGGCAGCAGCCAGGGAAGCCCGGGCATTTGCCAGTAGTTCTTTTGCGGAATTAGGATCTTGGGGAGGGATAATTTTATCGGCGGTAGCCGGTGCTATGGCCGGGGCGGGTTCTGAAAAAATGGGAGAGGGGATGGGCAAATCATCAGATTGATCCACTGCTTGCCAGATGATTGTTCCTATCCCGGCAAGGATCAGGAACAGGCCGGCCCACCGCATCCATTTATTAGAGCGCCGGGTAGTCTGGACGGTTTGCCGCTGCTCGGCAATCCGGTCCCAAACGTGCATAGGTGCTTCGTAGCTATGGTCGTGTAGCTGTTCGCGAAAAAGTTCGTCTAATGGATGCTTTCCACTCATACTGCAATCTTTTGCATCTGTTCCACTTGAGCTTGCAGCATCTTCCGGGCTTTCACCAGTTGTGACCGGGAGGTGCTTTCCTGAATGCCCAGGGTGTCTGCAATTTCTTTGTGGGAGTACCCTTCGATAGCATAGAGGTTGAAGACAACCCGGTAACCATCGGGGAGGGCAGCGATCAGCCGCATGAGCTCTTCGGATTGCAGGTGTCCGTAAATAGTCGGATCTGCAGCCTGGTCATGGGTATGTTCCAGACCAATTTGCTCGTGTGAGAACCGCTTGCGGTCGTAGTTTTTCAACGCCGTGTTGATGACGATCCGGCGAACCCAGCCTTCAAAGGAACCTTTGAACTGAAATTTTTCCAGATTGTCGAAGACCTTAATAAAGGCATCCTGCAGCACATCCTCTGCCTCCATACGATGGCGGGTATACCGCATGCAAACGGCCAGCATTTTACCGGCATAGCGTCGGAAGACTTCCTGTTGGCAGTCCCGATCTTCTCGTATGCAACCCTTGATGAGGTCCTGTTCAGTCACGACGATCTACTTGGGTGATCGCCTCTCCAATGTGATAGAGGCGGTAAATACCTGATTCGCTGCTTGGTTTCTACAATGTACAGAAATTGCGCAAAAACTACAGTACGATCCCACAACGTATCGGGCACGGAAATTATTCTATTTTACCACCCTTCTTGTATCTAATTCCGTAAAAATGGCAGAATTACCGACTCCCACTCAGATAATCGATCAGATGATAGCAAAAGACGCCTTCAGTCAATGGTTGGGGGTTGAACGTGAGGAAGAAGGCCCCGGCTTTTGCACCCTGTCGATGGTGGTAAAACCGTCAATGCTCAATGGCTTTGGGATCGCCCACGGCGGCATCTCCTTTTCCCTGGCCGATAGTGCATTTGCTTTTGCTTCCAATAGCCGGGGACAACACGCCGTTTCTATCGAAACCTCGATTGCCCACCACCAGGCCGTTCGGGCGGGTGATCGGTTGGTTGCTTCCGCAAAAGAGGTTTTTTTGGGAAACAAAATCGGAACCTACCTCGTAGAAGTACATCAACAGAACAACGAGCTCGTGGCGTCCTTCAAAGGAACTGTCTATCGCACGAGCCGTGCTTGGGAGACTATCTAGCTATCATTATTTTGTAAGAACTAGTGTAGAAAAACAGTATCTATTTCATAATTGTGGAATATGTATCTTTTTCTATGCTAGTTGTTATGCATTCAAAAAATTGGTATCTTTGAAATTCAGATACCTGAGTGTGGTACTAGCAGCTATTCTTCAGTCCTCCCTGCCGGTACTCACCTCCGCGTTCTTACCTCACACACGATTCACGTCTTAACAGAAAGGTCACCAAAACCGTATTGTGCGTTTGCCTGAACAACTGGTTCAGGGTACTCAGCTTGCGTTGGTCGAAGGATCCCCTGAAGACGCAGACCACGCGAAAACCCTAACATCTATGTCTAAACTATGTACAGCACTATTGCTGTTTGTATCCGTCGTGGTACAAGCACAGGTGAATTACGCTTTGGTTTTCAAGTCAGGTATACAGGAAGAAACCTCAGTTAGTAGTCCCGAAGAGCTGGATCGCTCCGCGGTCGAAACTGCACGCTTTGGCAGCCACTATTATGTGTTGGTACAATTCGCCGATATACCGGATAATTATCAGCGTCAGCAGCTTGCCCAACAAGGTGTTACCTTGTACTCGTACGTTCCGCATTTTGCCTTTATTGCCCGTATCGATCAGGGGGCATCCCTGGAATCGCTACCCGTCCGGGGAGTTTTCCCATTGCAACCTCATCACAAACTGAGCCGTTCCCTCCTCGAGGGTGATTATCCTATCTACGCCCTCCAGGGTAATACCATCAAGCTGGACCTATTCCTGTTTCCAGATATCGACCCCGAACTGATCAGTCAACGCCTTACGGGGCGTGGATATACCATCCAATCCCGCGAACAATCCCTGCAGGTTTCCCTGCCCCTCACCGAGCTCCAATGGCTGGCCAGCCAGTCTTTTACCCTGTTCCTCGATATTTCGGCACCCGCGCCCGAAACCGAGCCCGATGGGCTCCGCGCCCGCGCCATGCAACGGCTGAATCGCCTGAGCCGTGGCCCGGGGGAAGGACTTGATGGTGCCGGTGTAACCGTTGCCATCGGCGATGACGGGCGAGTGGATCATCCCGATATTAACGATCGGCTGATCGACCTTACCGAAGCCGATTTTGGAATCCATGCTGAAATGACCACGGGCATCCTCGCCGGTAGTGGTAACCTCGACCCAATGGCTATGGGTATGGCTCCGGCAGCCAGGGTTAAGTTGCTGGATATCGACGGATATCCTCAAATCTTTAAGGCCGAAGAGTATTTCGAATCCGAGCGGGTCGTTATTACCTCCACCTCCTTCGGTGAAGGCTGTGGTGGCCTGTATACCGTAAATACCCGGTATATCGACGATCAGGTGCACGATAATCCGCATTTGCTACACGTCTTCTCGGCCGGTAATAATGCCACTTTTGCTTGTAGTAATCGCTTTGCCAATTTTAAGAGTCCGGATGGCTTGTTCTTCGGTAATATTTCCGGGGGAATGAAGGCAGGGAAGAACGTCCTGGCAGTTGGAAACGTGGAACTCTACGATTATCTCCAGATCCGCAGCAGCCGGGGGCCCGCTTCGGATGGTCGCATCAAGCCCGATATTGTAGCTATGGGGCAGGGCCAGTATACGCTTGGAGAGGATGGCGCCTATCAATACGGAGGAGGAACCTCCGCCGCCGCTCCATCCCTCGCCGGTACGGCCGCTTTGTTGTACCAGGCATATCGCCAGGAACATGCCAATCAGGATCCGACTTCAGATCTGATCAAAGGGTTGCTCCTCAATACCGCCGACGACCTGGGACGACCCGGTCCGGATTACGAATACGGTTGGGGCCGGGTCAACGGAGCCCGGGCCCTGGAAGCCCTGCGCAATGAACAGTACACTAAAGGCAGTATCCGCCATGGAGAGACCAAAAGACATACCATCCAAATTCCAGCGGGCACGGGACGGGTTCGCGCGATGATTTACTGGCACGATCCGGCAGGTTCACCCCTCGCGGGAGAGGCATTGGTTAATGATCTGGACCTGACCATGAATACGCCTTTCGGCAAAAATATCCTGCCCTGGCGCCTGAGTACAGTATCTTCCTACGACAGCCTGACCAAACCAGCCTGGCGGGCAGCCGATCACCTGAATAATGTAGAGCAGGTAACCCTCGATCAACCAACTCCGGGCACGTACACCCTGACCATCAAAGGGCATCGTTTGCCGGAAGGGCCCCAGGACTATGTGCTGGTTTACTTCCTGGAGGATAATGATATGCATATAACCTATCCCGCCGAAGGGGAAGGGTTGGTTCCGGGCGAAGAAGTGGTAGTCCGGTGGGATGCTTTGCCAGCCCAGGGATCATTTCAGTTGCAATATTCCGGTAACGGCGGACTGACCTGGTCCAACGTGTCGTCCAATATATCGGCAGCTTCCCGCCACCTTTCCTGGAAGGTCCCCGATCAGGCCACCGGATCGGCCCGACTTCGCCTGCGGCGGTCGGGCAAGTCGGCCGTTAGTGAGCGTTTTGGCATCATCGGTCAGCCCGATTTCAACCTTACTTACCACGATGACGAACACGCTAAAATGACGTGGGAAGCTGTTCCGGGGGCTACCGTCTACGATATTTTCCAACTGCGGAATGGGTTCATGACAAAAATCGGCTCGACCGGTTCGACATCCTTCCTGCTTCCGCAAAACAGTGCCTGGGAAAGCAATTGGTACAGTCTCTGTGCCCGTAATGCCCAAAACAATGTGGCCGGGCGCCGGGCCATCGCTCAAAAATATGTTCACCGCTTCTGTGAACGGGAAGTGACTATCCGGTTACAGTTCGATTTTTATCCCGCCGAAACCACCTGGGAGATCCTGGCGGAAGATGGATCCGTGCTCACGTCAGGTGGTCCTTACCCCGGAAATATGGCCAATCAACAACTGGAAGTCTCTGAATGCCTGCCTTCCGGTTGTTTTACCTTCAAAATGTACGATGCCTTCGGCGACGGTATATGTTGCTCGAGCGGCGACGGGTACTATCAGGTTCTCGACGAAGAAGGTAACCTGTTGGCTGCCGGCGGTAAATTTGAGCAAGCGGACACCAAAGAATTCTGTATGAGCCAAACCGGCGAATTAGCGGTGCAAATCCAGGAAACCCAGGGCATCCAGTGTGCCGGCGGAAGCAATGGTACCCTGACCGCCATCGTGACCGGGGCGGCCGGTGAGGAGAATTTCCAGTGGAGTAACGGCAAAAATACACCAACCATCACGGGACTAAGCGCCGGCACTTATTCGGTAACGGTCACTGCGGGAAGCCTGACGAAAACCGCACAGTACCAACTTTCTGACCCGGAGGCAGTGGAGATCACCCTTATCCGCGAAGATAACCAGTGTGCCGGCGGGCGTGAGGGGTCGATCAATGCTCTGGTTCAGGGCGGAACACCTCCTTACACCTACCAATGGAGTAACGGACGTATCGGAACGAACCTGAGCGATCTGGGGGCGGGCACCTACCGCCTGACGGTAACCGATGCGTCCAACTGCGTTCAGGTGGCTACGGCCACTATTTCCGAACCCGCTGCCCTTGACCTGACGGTCAACACCCAGGATCCCACCTGTGCCGACGCTGCGGATGGTCAGATCACAATTTCTGTTACCGGTGGGCAGTCACCTTACACCATTCATTGGAATACCGGAATTTCCGGGCCAAACCTGACTAATTTAGAAGGGGGGAATTACACCGTTACCGTTACCGACAGCCGTGGTTGCATGCTAACCGAGACGATTAGGCTAACGGCACCGGCTCCGCTCAGCGTACAGATCCTTCAGGAGGAAGCAACTTGCGAACAGTCAGCAAAGCGTTTGCGCGCTCTGGTTCAGGGCGGTCAACCGCCCTATTCATTTGCCTGGAATGATGGTACAACCGGACTCAGTATCGATCAACCGACACGGAGTTCATACCAGGTCACCGTTACCGATGCGAATGGTTGCCAGGCAACGTCTTCCGTGCAGTTAGATCAGGCCGACGCACTGCAACTTGAAGTGGAAAGCCAGGACCCCACCTGTGCCGATATTCATAATGGTTCCATAAAGCTGCTTACGACCGGCGGTCAGCAACCCTATCAATACCAATGGTCTTCGGGGGCATCGACTGATCAGATTAAAGATCTGCCTGCCGGGACCTATCGGGCAACGGTAACCGATGCTTTTGGCTGTAGCCTGGAAGCAGTAGTTAACCTTCGCGCCCCCGAGCCGCTGGTTGGCAGTCTGTCGAAAACGGACGTTTCCTGCGCAGCAAATCGCGATGGTGCAATTCAACTGCAGATCAGTGGCGGCAACGCTCCCTATACCTACCGCTGGAACGATGGCCGCCGTCAACCCTCCCGCTCAAACCTTTCGCCCGGATTGTACCGGGTAACGGTGACGGATGCCAATGGTTGTACCTGGGTCGATCAAACGACTATCATGGCTCCTTCGGTAATGGATATCACGCTCACATCAACTCCTGTGACCTGCCCCGGCGCGGACGATGGCCAGTTGGCGGTAGCAATCAGTGGGGGGAGGCAACCGTATCAGTACCAATGGAATCGTCCGGTGAACCTCCAAAACGGGGTCGCAACGAACATGGCTCCCGGGCTCTACACCCTGATCGTCACGGATGCCAACGGCTGTAGTGAAGCAGCTTCGGTGACGATTTCCGAACCCGGGGTACTACAAATGACACTCGATGTAACCCAGCCAGGTTGTGGTGAGGACTATGGCCGTGTCCTCCCCGGTACTACGGGTGGCACCCCTCCGTACTCCTACCGGTGGAGTCACGGTAGCCGCCAACGCGAAGCCGTCAACCTGCGCCTGGGATCCTACCAGGTCACTGTGTCTGATGCTAATGGTTGTGAAACGTCCCGGAGCGTCCAGATCGAGCGCACCGGTGACCTGCTGGTAGAATTGGAAGTGACCCAGCCGAGTTGTCCGGAATCCAGAGATGGCCGGCTGCGGGTAATCGCTACGGGGGGGAGCGGTGATTACAGCTATAAATGGTCGGCTGGTGGCAGTTTGCCCGTACGGTCCCAACTCGGTGAAGGCACCTACGATGTAACCGTGACAGATAAAAATGGATGTACCGTAATCCGCGAAGCGGAGTTGAAAGCACCGGCTGCACCCGAATGGATTATCGATACGCAGGCACCTTCCTGTGCCGGAGCGGACGATGGCCGGATTACCATCCAATTGCAGGGTGGGGCAGGTCCTTTTACCATCGATTGGTCAAATGGCCACGTAGGCCCCATACAGACCGGTCTTGCCGCGGGCACCTACACCTTTACCATCACCAGTACCAATGGGTGCGCCTGGATAGAGTCGGTCACACTGTCCGATTCCGATCCCATGCAGATCGAGGCTGATGTTACCGATGTGAGTTGTAGTGGAAATACCAAAGGTCGCATTCAGGCCAGCGTCAGTGGCGGACGATCTCCCTACACCTGGACGTGGAGCCACGGTGCGTCGGATGCAGATCTTGATCAGTTGACGCCCGGTACCTACGAGGTGACCGTAACGGATGCTGGAGGATGTTCAACAACTGCGAGCTTCGAGGTCGAAACGGCCGGTAACCTGGGATTGACCTTTGAAACCATCGATCCGGCTTGTGCCGGAGAGACCAATGGCTTTGTATTACCGGTGGTGACCGGTGGTTCGGAGCCTTATGCCTACGCCTGGTCGAACGGAGTTTCGGAAGCACAACTCAACGATGTAGCAGCGGGGACTTATGCCGTCACTATCACCGATGCAAATGGTTGTGCCATTGAGGGCGAAGTAACCCTGGATGCCCCCGCGCCCCTTGATGTACAAGGACAAATCCAGCACGCCGGGCCTGGTATTCTGGGATCCATCGAGGTCCAGACAACCGGTGGACAAAAGCCGTATTCCTACACCTGGAATACGGGGGAAACCTCCTCCGCGCGCTTCAATCTGGGGGCGGGCACCTATTCGGTAACCGTTACGGATGCGGTGGGTTGTACAGCCGAAGCAACCTTCACCATCGAACAATCCTCGGATACCTACTGCGAACACTATGCGCGCAGTGCCGAATACGAATGGATTCGCGGCATCAGTATTGGCAATTTTGAAAATGAAAGCGGCATCGATCGAGGTTATGGTAATTACATTAATCAGATCATAGAACTCAAATCAGGACAAGAATACGATCTGACCTTACGGCCGGGCTATGGATTGCGGGAGTACTTTGAGAATTGGTACATCTGGATCGACCTCAACGGTGACCGCGACTTCGACGATCCGGGCGAACAGGTATTGCACGTTCGTGAACGCGGGGATTACCGCGGAACGATCACCCTGCCCGCAATGAGCCATTCCATTACCACCCGCATGCGGGTAGCCATGCGCTTCCTGGATGACCCCAGCGCCTGCGGTGTGTTTTCATACGGAGAAGTGGAAGACTATACCGTTCACCTGAATGCCGGAGAACCCACCTATTGCCGGTCTTCCGGTTCGGTCACAACGTTCGACTGGATCGAGGCCGTTAGCGTGAACGATACACGTAATGTCAGTGGCAATGACGGTGGTTATGCTGACCGCACCGGGAATCCTGTTTCAGTAGACCGCGACGTGCCCATGCGATTGGGCCTGACGGTAGGGCACAACCGTAGTGTTAGTGATCAGTACTGGCGTGTTTGGATCGACTTCGACCGGGACGGATCATTTAAAAAAGAAGAGGAGGTACTGGCTGCCAGAGCCTACGAAACAACCCTGCAGGCCAACTTTAATCTGCCGGGTGGCCTACAAACGGGGATTTACCGCATGCGGGTTGCTTTGCGGTGGGGATCTGCTCCCGATCCGTGTTCTTCCTTTCATTGGGGAGAGGTCGAGGATTTTGCCTTGCAGATCCATCAGGATGCGGAAAGTTGGTATCCGGCCATCCACTGGCCATCCGGGAACCAGGTCGAGCAATCGACCAGGCTGGAAAGGGTCAAGGCCTATCCTAACCCCGGTCCGGGCCGCGTAATTCTGGAATGGCAGACAGAGGCGCCATGGACAGGTAGCTGTCAGGTACTTGATCTGTTCGGACGAGTGGTCCATCAGGTGGAATGGGAACTTGAAGCCGGCCATCAAAAACAGGTACTTTCCCTGGAACACCTCCCGCCGGGTACGTACCGGGTTCAGTGGGGATCACAGCAGGTTCCCGTAATTATCAGTCGATGAGCGGATCGCCCGCCGAATAGCGTTGTCCCAGTTTGCTGAAAAACAAGACCAGTGCACTAATGGTGTGCGGATGCTGAAAGAGTCCCTCTTTCAGCATTTTCTTTGTTTGGGATAGGGAAATGAGTTCCGGAACAATGGCTTCACCATCGTCGAGGCGCACGGTGCCCGTCGGTGCAATATCAAGGGCAGCGAAATGGTGAATATAACCATCCATGAAGACCGGATTGGAAGCGACTTTGCCCAACGGGGCCCATTCGCTGGCCTGGTAGCCGGTCTCTTCTTCCAATTCGCGGCGAACCGCCGTATCGGGTGATTCGCCGGGGTCGATGATCCCACCGGGCAATTCGAGTGTCTCTTCACGGATACCCACCCGGAATTGTCGGACAAACAGGATCTCATCTGCTGGGGTAACAGCAACCACATTCGCAGAATGGCCACCCTCCAGGATGATCATTCGCTCCACTTTTTGGTTCCGTGGGTTTTGAAAATGCGTAAAATGGGCCCGAAAAAGCTTCAGATCAATAGCGGTTTCTGTTTTAATGATCTTCCAGTCCTGTTTTTTTGTCGACATATCCGTTTTCTAGCTGAAATTGCACGTTTTCTGGCAAAAAAATACCGTTCCCTATTTCATTTGTCTGCTCAATCACGTATATTTATTGTTGAAAAGAACGAGGGTATGACTGATCGAAAGCATTACCTCATTTAGCCCTTTACTAAACTACGCTACCCCGATCAGTACGTATCGTCTCAAGGCTAACGAATCAAGTTAGGGTTTTTTCGATGAGTACGTATTGAAAAGGCCGCTTCGCCTCTGGCGAGCGGCCTTTTACTTTTTTTGTGATGGAAGGAAGAATCACCGATTAATCCTCATCGCCATCGATAATGGCGTCATCGATGATGTCATCACCGTCCCCGTCGTGATCCTCAAAACCGTGGGTGCGGCCTTCTTTATCTTTCTTCTCGTATTTCTTATCCTTCCCGATCCGCATATGGCCTTCACCTTCATTGTGGTAGTCGCCTTCTGCGTAGCGTTGTGCCCGCGAAAAGAAATCATTGTGTTTATTCAGTTCGCTTTTCTTTAGTTCTTCCGAACTGTCTTCGAAGGAGCGGTCTTTTTCCTGGACCTTATCCTCCAGCTCCTGGTCGAGTTCTTGGGCCTGGCGAGTCAGGTCGTCGAGGTTCTCCCCTTTTTCTTTTTTGGCTTCTTCGTTGGCTTTTTCTACAAAATCCTCACCGGCCTGCTGGGCTTTTTCCCACAAATCGCCTCCCTTGTCCAGGATGCGCTTGCCAACTTTTTCCGAAAGGTCACCGAATTTATTCAACGCCTTACCGGATTTATCGAGCAACTGGTCGCCCAGCCTGGCGGTAGAGTTCAAAATGCGATCACTGGCTTTTTCTTCACCGGCAGACTCGTCATTGCGTTCCGTTTGCCCGGAGCGGGGTGTATCTTCCAGGCGTGAGAAATCCAGTGGATCATCTCCGGATTTCGATTTGGGGTTATCCTGGGAAGGAACGTATTCGTCCTCTTCATCCCCGAATAGGTCTTCGGCCCGGTCGATGGCTTCCTCTTTTTTGCGCTTTAGGTAATCACCGGCTTTATCCGTGTATTCCTTGCCCTTTTCCCGGGCATCTTTGGCTTTATCCTCGGCGAAATCAAAAAAGTCTTCCGCCTTGTCTTTCATGTCTTTACTCACCTCGTTTATTGTTTCTTTGGATGAATCGTATGCTTTTCTTCCTCGTTTTGATAATTCTTCGCCCATTTCACGACCCTTATCTCCCGCCTTGTGGGCGGCAGATTTGGAGACCGATTTGGCGGCAAACAAGGCTTTCTTTAGCTCATTAAAAAATCCCATGGTTGTGGTTGTTTGCTGTTAGTACATTCAAGGTACTAGATTAAGAGCGTGTCCGCAAGGTCCTTCTACGGGTATTCCCTGTACAACGACCAACGCACTCAAACCATCTTGCGGTTTTCTATTCCCATGAACTTCTCGATTTCGTGTTCCAGAAAGAGGGCCTGATCCGGCTTTTTCAGTCCCTTCATCAGTTTGGCCCGTTTATCATCCCCCTTGATGGATGCACACAGCCGAAAGGCATAATTAGGATTGCCGTTGGTGCGGGAGGCAACGTACTCTTCTACGTACAATTGGTCGAGTTGGGACCGGGGAATATCTCGCTTTGGGTGAAAAGGGACGGGGATTGGCCCGTGCTTCACCAGCAGGCCATGGGTGGTTGCATACAATTCGGAGGTGTTGACGAACAGCGCAATGGTATACAACAGAAAACTGATCCCTACGATGAAGTGGATACTGATCGCCAGGGCCATGACCGCGTTATTCGTCGCCACTGCCACACCCACAAAGATGAAGACAACTGCGTTCCAGAAAACGGAGAATAGTACGTAAAACCAGACCATACGCGTTTTACGCCACTTCACCCTGATCCGTAATTCGGAAACGCCCCGTTGCACTTCAAAGCCTTTGGGGAGTTGAATAACCGGGCGTTCGGCTACCTCCTGCTTGTCGAGTTCGTCTTTGACCTCAAAAACGGAATTACAGTGATCGCACTTACCGATCAGGCTGCTGATATTGATATTGGCAGCGGGTACCGGGCGCGCGCATTTTGGGCAAAGCAATTGTCGGGCCATGTAGTTCAAGTTGGTTCGGGAAACAAATTATCAAATTCCGGTCGGATTTCAGCCTTTCGGCAAAAGACAATGGATAAGAGGGAGGAAGTCGCCCGCTGTACAAATAATCTTGCGGGGCCTGATGGCAAGCACCGGCAAATATGTATTTTCAAGACATCCGGAAAAAATGAAAAAATAGGTATATGCTTCGCCCCAAACACCTGGTCATCATCCCCTTGATCCTGGCAGGAGTGTTCCTGTCCTTCGAATCATTTTTGCCAAATCCTCCCGGTGCGATCGGACCCTATATGAATGGGGTATTTCCGTCTGTTGTTCCCGGTGAGGGCGGAAGCTGGGAACTGGAAGATGCCTTTCCCAATCTGGAATTGCCCCCGCCCGTTCGCATTTTGCCTTATCCCGGATCCAACGATATCGCCTATCTTGGAAAAATCGGAGAGATCTGGCGTCTGGATCTCGATGATCAGTCCAAGACCCTGCTGCTCGACATTACCGATCGCTCTTTCAAGAAAGGGGAAGCCGGTACCGTCGGCATGGCTTTCCATCCGGCCTTCGGTGACCCTGGTCAACCCGACAAACAATGTGTCTTCGTGTATTACCGTACCAAGCCGGAACCCGATAGCTGGTCAGAAAAAGGGTTTAACCGCTTGTCGAAATTTTATTGGGATCCTGACCGTCAGGTCTTTGATCCGGAAACGGAGGAAATACTTATCCAGCAATACGATCGCAGTACCTGGCATAACTCAGGAGATATTTTCTTCGGACCCGATGGATTCCTTTATTTTTCAGTAGGCGACGAGGGTATGGATGATCACCAGGCCGTCTCCACCCAACGACTTGACGGCGGGTTTTTTAGTGGCATTTTTCGGATCGATGTGGATAATGATCCCGCCCGTAGCCACCCTATACGGCGGCAACCACAAGCCAATGCACCGGCTCCCGATGGTTGGGGGGAGACGTTCTCCAAGGGGTACTCCATACCCAACGATAATCCCTGGCAAGATCCCGCAGGAGGCATACTGGAAGAATACTACGCACTGGGTCTTCGCAGCCCCTTTGTTATGACGTACGACGGTGATCGCGATGTGATCTGGGTAGCCGATGTCGGTGCCGGTAAACGGGAGGAGATCAATCAGGTACGTGCCGGCAATAATTTACAATGGCCCTACCGGGAAGGTAGTCTGGAGAATGAGGATCACCAACGCCCCGACAACCTGATCGGCCACGAAACGGCCAGTTTTTACGAATACGACCGCTCAATTGGCGCCTGTGTCATCGGAGGTGGTATATACCGGGGAACAACCTTTCCGGCGCTGAGGGGAAAGTATGTTTTTGCCGATTTCATCAGCAATAAACTGATGACTCTGAGTGATGAAGGGCCTTTCGCGGAGCCCGTCCGGGAAGTACTTATCGATAACCTGGGGGGGCAATCAGCTGATTTGCCACCACAGCCGGGTATTACGGGGGTGTTTACGCTCCCCGACGGTGAGATCCTGGTCAGCGTGATGGGGCGTTCCGAGGATTTTGCCCCCGGAAAGGTGTTGCGCTTGCGCCAAAAAGTGGTTGTGCCGGATCCCCCCGCCCGACTCTCCGATCTGGGCGTTTTTGAGGATCTGGCATCACTGACCCCTTCCGCCGGAATATTGCCGTATCGGGTACAATCGCCCCTCTGGTCGGACCGGGCCCTGAAGAAGCGCTGGATCGCTATCCCTAATGACGGGAATTTCGATCAGCCCGACGAACAGGTCGTTTTCCAGGCCAGGGACGAATGGATTTTTCCGGAAGGTACTGTGTTCATTAAGCATTTTGAGTTGCCAATTACCACGGATCCGGAGGGGCCCGCCACTCGTCTGGAAACGCGATTTCTCGTTATCGGTGAGGAACAGCAAGCCTACGGCCTGACGTATCAATGGAATGAGGAACAAACGGAAGCCTTTCTGCTGGGGGGTGCTGCTTCCCGGACTTTTGAAGTAACCGACGGGCGGGGGCAGTTGGCTATGATGCAAACCTGGGATTACCCCAGCCGGAGCCAGTGTCTCACCTGCCATAATGCCAATGCTAATTACGTGTTGGGGGTCAAAACCCACCAATTGAACGGTCACATGTCCTATCCGGAATTGGAATTTGGCATGAATCAATTACACCGTTGGAACCAATTGGGCATCTTTACCGAGCGGATAGGTCCTTCCGATGTTTATCCGGCAGCGTCTGCTATTTCGGATTCAACTGCTTCTTTAGAACGGCGGATCAGGTCGTATCTCGATGCCAATTGTGCTTCCTGCCACCGGGCTGGTGGCGTGCCTACTTCTACTATGGACCTCCGGTTTAACCAACCCCTGCCATTTACCAATCTGATCGGTACGCGAACACAGAGTCCCTCCTCCGATCACGACCGGGATGTGATAACACCGGGTTTCCACGAAATATCCGAGTTTTGGATCCGGGACGCGAGTCTGACCGAGAATCGTATGCCGCCCATTGGCCGAAATCTGATCGACGAGACCTATATTAAAGCGCTGGCGGCCTGGATCGATGGCCTGGATCCGGCTGACGGAGAGGTGCGGGAAACGATTGCTTTCCCCAATCCAAGTTACGGAGAACTGGGTATCCGTTTGCGCGACAATTGGGAAGGGCCTTTTACCATCCAGGTGTACAGTACCTCGGGGCAGCAGGTGTTGCGTCGTCAATCCTACTCCCAGCAGATTCACCTGGACCTGACCGATCAGCCGGCTGGTGTTTACGTGGTGGAGGTCATCGGCCCTGACGCCCGTTGGCAGGAACGGGTAATGGTCCACTAATTCCTCCGCGGGAGAGCGGGATTGAATCGGGCAGAATCCGTACCTTTCCCCAAACGAATAAACACATGCGATACGACCAACTGGGCCAAACGGGCATCCGGGTTTCCAAGATCTGCCTGGGTACCATGACGTTCGGTGAACAAAACACCGAAGCCGACGGCCACGAACAACTGGATTTTGCGCTGGATCAGGGTATCAACTTTATCGATACGGCAGAGATGTATTCCGTACCGGGCCGCAAGGAAACCCAGGGCAGCACGGAGCGAATCATCGGCTCCTGGATCAGCACCCGAAAAAATCGCGATTCATTTGTTCTGGCAACCAAGGTGACAGGACCATCGGGAATGACCTGGATCCGGGACCCCCTCCGCTACACCCGCGAGCAGATCATGACGGCGATCGACGGCAGCCTGGAGCGTTTGCAAACCGACTACGTCGACCTCTACCAACTGCACTGGCCGGAACGCAGTACCAATTTCTTTGGCAAAAGAGGGTACCAGCACAATCCCGACGATGCCTGGGAAGATAACTTTCTGGAGATATTACGCACCCTGCAGGATTTGCAGCAAGCCGGGAAGATTCGTCACTTCGGGCTTTCCAACGAAACCCCCTGGGGGACTATGCGCTGCCTGCATTTGGCGGAAGCCAACAACTTGCCAAGGGTTGCTTCCATTCAGAATCCCTACAGCTTACTGAACCGTACCTACGAGGTGGGCATGGCTGAAGTGTCGATCCGCGAGCAGTGCGGTTTATTGGCTTATTCGCCCATGGCTTTTGGTCTGTTGTCGGGCAAATACCACGAGGGTACGGATACACCCGATAACCGCATCAATAAGTTCAGGCAATTGAGCCGCTACAATGGAGCTACCACCCGGGAGGCTACCGCTGCTTACCTGGAGATCGCTAAAGCCCACGGCCTGAGTCTGGCACAAATGTCGCTGGCTTTCGTGAATACCCGTCCCTTTGTTACGGCCAATATCATCGGAGCCACCTCCATGGAGCAACTGCGCGAGAATATCGCCAGTATCGATGTCACCTTGTCGCCCGAGGTGCTGAAGGCCATGGAGGACGTGCATAATCGTTTGCCGAATCCGGCGCCTTAACCAGGTTTGAGGTTTGAGGTGTCAGGTTAGGTCCGAGGTACCTCTCAAACCTCAAACCTCGCACCTCAATCCTGTGAAATGCAGCTAAAACTTGTCAAACAGTACTTCGCGGAATACGCCCGCTTTTTGCGAAAGCGAGAAGCAGAAAAACGCCTGTATATCTGGGAATCTCAGGCCGTTTTTCAGGAAAACTGGAATAATGAGGCGGAGGACTGGCTGACCATGTACGACGCCTGCCTGCAGAACACGACCAACCGGCGACTGTGGAAGCGGGAGTCTTTTGAGCCCAAACGGTTGATGATGCTGTTCCTGGAGATGGAGCCCGACTATGTGAAGCAGGCTTTTCGCGATCTGTTCAACGAGGAAAAATCAGTGGATGGTCGGATGGACAGGTTTGTGTTTTACTGTGACGAACTGTTGAGTATGTATAAAGACCGGCATCCTCACTCCATCGAGAATAACCACTATCACGGGAATGACTACGATATGATCTCCCTGTATCTCTCGTTCCGGTTTCCGGCGGATTACACGCCCTACAACCTGGAACGGCTGATCACCCTTTTGCGAAAGCTGGGGGTAGGGAATTTGCCGCAGGCCAACGATCCGATCCGCTACTTTAAGGTGATGCGCACCCTGCATAAGCTGATGCAGAAAGAAGAGGGTATCCTGGAAGGGCACCAGGCCCGGATGGGTGATGAGCGCTTGTACCAGGGTGAGAGCCTGTTGTTGGTGCACGATTTCGTGTGCTACGTTACGGAGGGGAGTGAATAATTT